>NZ_BCWP01000015.1 GCF_001592265.1 Curvibacter delicatus NBRC 14919
TTGCCGGTTGAATGCCCGGCCACATCCACTAGGACATCGATGCCATCGGCGCGGATGCGCTCGGCCAAGGCCTCGTCGCTCATGCCGTTGGTCAACACCCAGTGATCCACATAGCTTTTGTAGCGCTGCGTCACCTGGTCTTCGCGCGCCAGCGTTGCATAGGCAAAGACTTCGACAACCGACCTGTCATGCTGCGACAGCAAGGGTTCCATGAAGTTCTGCGTCGAGTGGGCGCGGAAATCCGGTGACACATAACCTACCTTGAGACGACGCTTGTCGGCAGGCGGGTTGGCATGGGGGCGCCACTGCGCCCTCACCGGTTGCCCGAAACGCCGATCAAACTCGGCGTACCCCTCGTAAACCGCTTCGGCACTGAGGTCCGGGTGGTAATTCAGGGTGAACAGGTAATTCGAAAAATCGATCCGGTTGTCAGGCTGAAGCTCCAGGGCCTTCTTGAAATAGGCCAAGGAACGGTCAATTTCGCCCAGGCGTTGGTATGTGATGCCAAGATTGTTGAAAGCTTCCGGGTAGTTGGGCTTGAGCTTCAGGGCACGATTCAGGGCATCCAGCCCGGCCTGGAATTCGCCGACTTCCTGCAACAGATGACCCAGGTTGCAATGCACCTCCGGGTCCAGCGGCAACAGCTGGGCCGACTTGCGCTTGGCGAGCAAGGCCTCATCCAGCTTGCCCTGCGTATGCAGCATGACCCCCAGCGACTTCCAGGCAAAGCCGGAGTCCGGGTATTGGGCAATCAATTCGCGGGCCCGCGCTTCGCCAGCTACCCAGTTGCGCTGGCGGAACAGCTGGATCAGCTCAACTTGGTCCGCTTCTGAAACCTCCTGCGCGCGCCTGACCTTGCGCTTCTTCTCGGTTTTGGGCTGCGGCTGCGCTGCCGCAGGCTCCCCCGCCTCCATGACCGGCGCGGCAACCGTCGGCGATGCCGTAGACAGCACTTGCGGCGCCTCGGCCAGACGTTCAGCCAAGGCATTGACCATGGCCATTTGCACCCCCATCGACTGGGCGATCGGCAGCAGGCTCTGGGCCAATGCTTTCTGATCTGCCCGGATCAGGGCGTCGATATAACTAAACCAGTATTGCGCCCGTGCCGAATCGGCATTAAGCGCCGCCTCAAAGTAGGGCAAGGCATCCGCCGGCCTGAGCAACTGGATGGCCAACAGCACCCCCAGGTTGTGGCAGGCGTCCGCGTTGCCTGGCTCCAATGCAAGAACCGCACGGTACGACGCTTCTGCCTCGTCAAACTTCCAGGCCTGATGACTGGCAATCGCCTGCTCCAGCAGGTCATCAACGGACCGTCCTCCCTGGGAAGTTGGATCGGTGATGTCTGTCATGTCGCAGCTGTCGATTGGCATGGAAGAGGTGGCCTGAAATGTACGCCATGAAGAATAGCGGCGCCACCCCGCCACAAACGGATGAATAGCACCTGATTCCACTCTCATTTCCCCAACCCGACCGGACGCCGTGCAGGAAATTCCCCTACAAGCCGCCTCCCTCACTTCTCACACCAAGGGCAGCCAGTCGCCGATTCAAGTTTCTTCCGCGATCGACAGAATCAGGTCCATCGCCTCACGGGGCCCGCCCACATGAAGGAGCTGAACATGACCGACGAACAACTGACCGCTGAAATCCGCGAAGCCAATCTGACTTACCTGATGCTGGCGCAAAGCCTGATTCGCAAGGACAAGGCCGAAGCCCTGTTCCGCCTGGGCATCTCCGAAGAGTCCGCCGATCTGATTGCCGCCCTGTCTCCCGTTCAGATCTCGAAGATCGCTTCCGGCAACATGCTGCTGTGCCGCTTCCGCATGGACGACGACGTGGTCTGGAACCTGCTGACCAACCACACCACGCGCAAAGTTGACAACGATGCTACCACCAAGCTGCACGCCAGCATTCTGATGGCCGGCCGCTTCGCCGAATCCATCTGAGGAGAACCGACATGGCCACCGCAAAAAGCGTCCTCAACGAATCCCGCGAAATCGAGCGCGCCGTTGCCCTGATCCAGCTGGGCGCCCGCCTGCAGGTCCTGGAAAGCGAAACCAATCTTTCCTACGAGCGTCTGTTGCGCCTGTACAAGGAAGTGGCTGGCCGTTCGCCCTCCAAAGGCCAGTTGCCCTTCTCGACCGACTGGTTCCTGACCTGGCAGCCCAACATCCACTCCTCGCTGTTCCTGAATATCTACGAGCACCTGACCAAGGTCAGCGCGCTGGAGGACATCGACGCCATCATGAAGGCCTACAAGCTCTACAGCGAGCAGATCACGGCCTGTGCCATGGAACCAATCCTGTCGCTGACCCGCGCCTGGCGTCTGGTCAAGTTCATCGACAACAACATGCTGGGCATGACGCGCTGCTCCAAGTGCGGCGGCCATTACGTGACCGAACCTTATGAGAACTCGCGCCACTTTGAATGCGGCCTGTGCTCGCCACCGGCACGTGCCGGCAAAAGCACGGCTGCCGGCGGCATCCTGCTGCACTGAAGTGCTCAAAGACGCCAATTAAATGCCGATAAAGGGTCCTTAGGGGCCCTTTTTCACGTTTGGCGCACGGGCTGAATCCCCTAGAATGGTTTGATCTGATTCATCAGTTTGGTTACTTTTCCCCAGCTGCAACCCTCAACTCTGACACCGCACCAACATGACAGTCATCATCGGTTATGCCGTCGCCATGGGTTGCATCTTCGGCGTCTACATCCTGCACGGCGGCAACATTGGCGTGATCCTGACCGCCCTGCCCTTCGAACTGATCACGATCTTCGGTGGCGCCCTCGGCGCCTTCGCCGTCAACAACCAGCCCAAGGTTCTCAAGGCCACCATCGCCCTGTTGCCGCAGGCCCTGAAAAGCTCCATCTATACCAAAGAACGGTATCTGGAGCTCATGGCCCTGCTGTATGACATCCTGCAAAAGGCCCGCAAGGAAGGTCTGATGGCGATTGAGAAGGATGTGGAGAACCCGCACGAATCACCCATCTTCCAGAAATACCCGACTGTGGGCAATGACCACCATGTGGTCGAGTTCATGACCGACTACCTGCGCATGATGGTGTCCGGCAACCTCAATGCCCATGAGATCGAATCTCTCATGGACAGCGAAATCGACACCCATCACCAGGAAGCCCACGCACCGGTGGCGGCGCTGGCCCGCCTGGCTGGCGCTTTGCCCGCCTTTGGTATCGTGGCTGCCGTGCTGGGTGTGGTGAACACCATGGGCTCGGTGGGACAACCTCCTGCCGTGCTGGGCGGCATGATCGCCTCGGCGCTGGTCGGCACCTTCCTGGGCATTCTGCTGGCCTATGGCGTGGTGGAACCCTTGGGGGGCCTGCTGGAGCAGAAATCGGAAGACAGCGCCAAGGAACTCCAGTGCATCAAGACCACATTGCTGGCCAGCATGCAAGGCTATAACCCGTCGACCGCCATTGAGTTTGGCCGCAAAGTCCTCTTCTCGACCGAACGCCCGACCTTCCTGGAACTGGAAAGCCATGTCCGTGGCAAGAAATAAGACCCCGCAAGAGTGATATGGCTTCCGACGCGAAAAAGCTCCAGCCCATCATCGTCAAGAAGGTCAAGAAGGGCGGCCACGCTGCCCATGGTGGCGCCTGGAAAATTGCCTATGCCGACTTCGTGACGGCCATGATGGCGTTTTTCCTGCTGATGTGGCTGCTGGGCTCCACCACCGAAGGCGACAAGAAAGGCATTGCGGAATTTTTCAGCGCCCCGATGAAAGTGGCCATGGCAGGCGGCAGCGGCACGGGTGCCAGCAACTCCATCTTGCCCGGCGGTGGCGCCGACCTGACGCAAATGGTCGGTCAGGCCCGCCAGGGCGACAGCAAGGAACTGGCGCAGAAAAAGAAGGAACAGGAAGCCATTCGGGCGGAGGCAGCCAAACAAGATGCCAAAAAAATGGCACCCCTGAGCGCCAAGATCAGTGGCATCATCTCCAACAATCCGAGGCTGGCCGAGTTCAGCTCCCAGATCCGGCTGCAAACCACACCCGACGGGCTGCAAATCCAGATCGTCGATGACCAGAAACGCCCGATGTTCGACACCGGCAGCGCCGTGGTGAAGCCCTATATGCGCGACATTCTGCGGGAAATCGGCACGGCGCTCAGCGGGGTCGAGAACAAGATCAGCCTTGACGGCCACACCGACCGGGCCCCCTATGGCAGCGGCGAACGCGGCTACAGCAACTGGGAGCTGTCGGCCGATCGCGCCAACGCCTCTCGCCGGGAACTGGTGGCTGCCGGCATGCCGGACGACAAGGTGGCGCGTGTGGTCGGCCTGGCCTCCAGCATCTTGCTGGAGCCGGACCAGCCACTGAGCCCGGTCAACCGCAGAATCAGTATCATTGTCATGACCCGTGAAGCCGAAGAACGCCTTCTGGGCACTGGCCGTACGCCGGTATCATCCCTTTCCAACACCGATGCCGGGGAAACTGCCACAAGATGACAAATCCGTGCATCATCCAAACCGTCCATCCTTGCGATAATCAGGCTAAACGCCATTGAAAGGGTCACTTATGGCCAATCCGCTCCGATTTCTTGTTGTTGACGACTTTTCCACCATGCGGCGAATTGTCCGCAATCTGCTCAAAGAGAGCGGATTCAGTGAAGCCGATGAGGCTGAAGACGGTGTTGTTGCCCTGCAAAAGTTGCGCAATGGCAACTTCGACTTCGTCGTCAGCGACATCAATATGCCGAACATGAACGGCTTCCAGCTGCTGGCCGAGATCAAGAAGGATGAGAAGCTGAAGCACATCCCGGTTCTCATGGTCACCGCCGAGGCGCGTAAAGAAGACATCGTGCTGGCAGCCCAGCAAGGCGCCGCCGGCTATATCGTCAAGCCGTTCACCAAAGCAACCCTGGAAGACAAGCTGATCCACATTCTCAAGAAAACGGGATTGCAGTAACCATGGAAACCAGCGACGCCACCCAAGGTGCCGGTGAAGCCGAAAACTCCGATGTCCACCACAAGATCGGCCAGCTGACGCGTCAGTTGCACGACACGCTGCGTGAATTGGGGATGGCCGAAAAGCTCCGCGGCAGTGCCGAGGAATTGCCGGACGCCAAAAGCCGCTTGTCCTACATTGCAAAATTGACGGGCGAAGCGGCAGAAAAAGTCCTGAACCGGGTCGATCAGGCCAAGAACCAGCACGATTACATTGCCGCCGAGACCCGTCGCGTCAAGGCCTTGATGGTGCAGGACCCGGTTGCCGCCGTGGCCAAAGGTCACATCATGAATTTCCTGACGGACATGGAGCAGTCCAGCCAGGCCATCGACCAGCACCTGACCGAAATCATGATGGCCCAGGATTTCCATGACCTCACAGGGCAAGTGATTGCCCGCGTCGTCAACCTGGCTACGACCATTGAAGATCAACTGGTGAGCTTGCTGATCCAGACGGCACCGCCCCATACAGTGGTTGCCAAGCCGTCAACGCCCTCGGTGGAAGGTCATCCCGTCCTGCAAGGGCCGGTCATCAACCCCGAAGGCAATACCGAAGTGGTCACCAGCCAATCCGAAGTCGACGACCTGCTCGCCAGCCTCGGTTTCTGATCTTGCCGACCGGCCGGCCTCCAAGCGGAAAGTAGCCGGCCAAACCCCCTCTTTTTGACCTTTAGTTTGCCGAGTCGGTAACGACAATGGTGGGAACTTCACCGTCCCACCACCATGACATCGAGCAGTCAGGATCGCAATCTTCCCGCCTCGGAACGCAAGCTGCAGAAAGCGCGCTCCGAGGGCCAGGTTGCGCGCTCGACCGACCTGACGCACCTGGCTGTGCTGGGCACCGGCGCCGCGGCCGTGATGACGCTGTCGCCCCTTCTTTTTGAACGCCTCAAGCTGGGCCTCAGCCAGCAACTCTCCTTCGACGCCACCACGGTCCTGCACCCTGACACCATGCTCACCCGCCTGCAGGACATGGTGCTGGCCGGGCTCGTGGGCAGTGTCGTATTTGCCGCCATCGTCACGGCAGCCATCATCCTCAGCGCCATCACCGCTGGCGGCTGGGTTGCCAGCCTCAAACCAGTCATGCCCGACCTGAGCCGGCTCAGCCCGCTGAAAGGCATTTCGGGCCTGTTCTCGAAGAAGAAACTGGCCGAGATCGTGAAGATGACGGTGGTCTCGCTGATTCTGGTCGTCATTGCGGCCACCTTCCTGAAGTCCAGCATCGACAGCATTGCCGCCCTCATCCTGCAGCCCTCCAGCTCGGCGCTCCGGCATCTGATGGACTGGCTGTCCACCGGCATGGGCTTGCTGCTGCTGGTGATCCTGGTAGTGGCCATGATCGACCTGCCGCTGCAGAGTTTCCTGCATAAGTCGCAACTCAAGATGTCACTTCAGGAAGTGAAGGACGAACACAAGGAATCCGACGGCAACCCGCAAATGAAGGGGAAGATGCGCGCCAAGCAGCGAGAGATGGCTCAGCGTGGCAGCATCCGCGCCGTCCCCAAGGCCGATTTCGTGGTCATGAACCCGACCCACTACGCCGTGGCCATCCAGTACGACGAGACCACCATGGGTGCGCCACGTGTCATTTCCAAGGGCGCTGATCTGCTGGCCATGAAGATCCGCGACATCGCCAAGGCCCACGACATCCCGGTGCTGCAGTCCCCCCCGCTGGCGCGCGCCTTGTACGCCAACGCCGAGCTGGATGAAAACATTCCCGCCACCCTGTACGCCGCCGTTGCGCAGGTGCTGGCCTATGTTTACCGCCTCAAAGCCGCCATGCGCGGTGAAGGCCCCATGCCGGATGAAGTGCCAGAGCCCTTCGTTCCACCCGAACTTGATCCCCTGGCCAAACAGACCGTCACCGCATCATGAACCAGCAATTCAAAACACTGCAGCATTGGTTTGGCAGCAACGCATCGATGCTGCAAGGCGTCGCCGCCCCCATGCTGGTCGTCGCCATCCTGGCCATGATGGTCCTGCCGCTGCCCGCCTGGCTGCTCGATGTGTTCTTCACCATCAACATCTCCGTCGCCCTGATGGTCATGATGGTCGCCGCCTACATGCTGCGTCCGCTGGACTTTGCCGCTTTTCCCTCGGTGCTGCTGCTCACCACCTTGATGCGCCTGTCGCTCAACGTGGCTTCCACCCGGGTGGTGCTGCTGGAAGGCCATACCGGTGCCGGTGCCGCAGGTGCCGTGATCGAGGCCTTCGGCCACTTCCTCATCGGCGGGAACTTTGCGGTCGGTCTGATCGTGTTCGCCATTCTGGTGGTCATCAACTTCGTGGTGGTCACCAAGGGTGCCGAACGTATTGCCGAAGTGTCGGCCCGTTTTGCGCTGGACGCGATGCCGGGCAAGCAGATGGCTGTCGACGCCGACCTCAGCGCCGGCACCATCGACGAGAAAGAAGCCAAGCGCCGGCGTGCTGAAGTGGCCGAAGAGGCCGATTTCTTCGGCTCCATGGACGGTGCTTCCAAATTCGTGCGTGGCGATGCCGTTGCCGGCATCTTGATTCTGTTCATCAACATCATTGGTGGCCTCATCGTCGGCATGGCTCAGCACGGCCTGAGCATTGGTCAGGCCGCCGACAGCTACATCCTGCTCGCGGTCGGTGACGCCCTGGTGGCCCAGATCCCCGGCCTGCTGATTTCCGTGGCCGCGGCCATGGTCGTTTCCCGTGTGGGCAAGGAACACGACCTCGGTCGCCAGATCGTGCACCAGATGTTCGTTTCGCCGCGCGTGCTGGGCATCACCGCCACCATCATGGGCGTGCTGGGCGTCATCCCCGGCATGCCGCATGTCGTGTTCCTGATGATTGCCGCCATTCTCGGCTACGTGGCCTGGGTGCTGGCCCATAAGCCGCCAGAGCCTGAGCCGAAAGAGGAGAAACCGGCAGCGGCCCACGACGGCGAAGCCAGCTGGGACGATCTGCAGCCCGTGGACCAGTTGGGCCTGGAACTCGGTTACCGCCTCATCACGCTGGTCGACAAGAACCGCCAGGGCGACCTGCTGACCCGCATCAAGGGGGTACGCCGCAAGTTCGCCCAGGAAGTCGGCTTTTTGCCGCCACCGGTCCATGTGCGCGACAACCTCGAACTCAAACCCAGCGGCTATCGCATCACCTTGCGCGGCGTCATCGTCGGCGAAAGCGAAGCCTTCCCCGGCATGTACCTGGCCATCAACCCGGGTGGTATCACCACGCCGCTGCTGGGCACCGCCACGACCGACCCGGCTTTCGGATTGCCGGCGCACTGGATCGACGAACGACAGAAGGAAGCGGCGCAAATGGCCGGCTTTACCGTGGTTGATTCCGAGACTGTGATGGCCACTCATTTGTCACACTTGATGCAAGTCCACGCGGCCAAATTGCTGAGCCGCACCGAGACCCAGCAACTGGTGGAGCATGTCAGCAAACTGGCGCCGAAATTGATCGAAGAAGTAGTTCCCAAAATGGTGTCGATTGCCGTCTTCCAGAAAATCCTGCAGCTGCTGCTGGAAGAGTCGGTGCACATCCGCGATATCCGCACCATCATCGAATCGATCGCCGAGCATGCAGGCATCACCTCCGATCCGGCCGAGCTGGCACGCCGTGTGCGGGTGGCCCTGTCGCCGGCCATCGTGCAACAGATCTACGGCCCCTCGCGTGAACTCAACGTCATCGCCATCGATCCGCCGCTGGAACGGCTGCTGGTCCAGGCTTTGAGCAATGCCAGCGGCCCGGCGCTCGACCCCGGCGTGGCCGACATGCTGAGCCGCACGGCCGCCGAAATGGCACTCAAGCAGGAAGAAATTGGCGTGCCGGCTTGCCTGCTGGTACCCGACACCATCCGCAACGCCATCGCACGACTTGTGCGCCGCGTTGCCCCCCGTCTGCAGGTTCTCGCGCACAGCGAGATCCCTGAAACCCACACCATCCGTATTGGCCCGATTCTGAGAGGCGCAACATCATGAACATTCAACGCTTTCACGCCCCGACTTCACGCGAAGCGCTTGCCAAGGCACGCATGGCTTTTGGCGAAGGAACCCTGATCCTCTCGAACCGACCGACCGCCACGGGCGTGGAGGTCCTGGCGACCGCTGAAGACACCCTGAACTCACTGGACCAGCCCCAAGAGGCCCCCAGCAGAACCGCAGCAGCACCGAAGCCGGCAGCCGTGGCTTCCAAACCTGCGAAAAATGCCCCGCCGACGACACAGTCCCAGGTCGAAGAGGATGCCGAGCAACTGGCCATGAGCACCTTGTCGTTCCAGGACTATGTGCGTGAGCGCATGCTACGCCGCCGCCATGACTCGCTGAAAGTGATTGCGCAGGACACCCCCGCACCGGCAGCCACACGCTTGAGCGAAAGTGCAGCGCCCGTCTGGATGGATGCCCCCATGAGCGCCCCCAAACAACCTGCCGTCAGCAGCCCCAAAGTCGCGGCACAACCGGCACAGATGCCCCAGGGCATCGTCGACGAACTGCAGGCCATGAAAGACATGATCGAGGAGCGCTTCAACACGCTGGCGTGGCTTGGACAAGCCAAGCAGAACCCGATCCAGTCGAACCTGATGCTCAAGCTCATCCGGGCGGGCTATTCACCCGCCCTGGCTCGCGCCATGCTGGAAAAGCTGCCTGACAGCCTGGGCGCCACCGAATCCGTGCGCTGGGTCATGGATGTGCTGGAACGCAATCTCAAGACCGATACCGGTCGCTCCCTGCCGGAAGAAGGCGGCGTCTACGCCCTGGTCGGCGCGACCGGTGTCGGCAAGACCACGACCACTGCCAAGCTGGCCGGCCTGTGCGCCCGCCAGTATGGCCCGGCCAGTGTCGGCCTGATCACGCTGGACACCTACCGCATCGGCGCTCACGAACAGCTGCGCACCTACGGACGCATGCTCGGTGTCGTGGCGCACCTGGCCCATGACCAGGCCGCCTTGCAGGATTTGCTCAATCTCCTGTCGAACAAGAAAATGATCCTGATCGACACCACGGGCGTGGCCCCCCGCGATCCGCGCAAGCGCGAACTGCTCGATGTGCTGGACCTGCCCAACGTCAACCGCCTGCTGGTTCTCAATGCCGGCGGCCAGGGCGAAACGCTGGACGAGGTGGTGTCGTCCTTCCGCTCGACCGGCGTGCAGCAGGCCGTCCTCTCCAAGATTGACGAAGCCGTCAAGCTGGGCCCGGCACTCGATGCGGCCATCCGGCACCAATTGGTCCTGCGTGGTGTCACCACCGGCCAACGTGTTCCTGAGGACTGGGAGTCGGCCGATGCCTCCAAGCTGGTTCGCCTGTCCATGCGCACGCCGAACAAATCGGCCTTCGACCCCCAGGCCTCGGATCTGGGCTTCATCTTCAGCCAGCCGGCCGTTCCATCGCAAGGGATGATCCATGCTTGATGCATGTGTTACCCAGGGCGCAGGCCTGCAAGGGCTCAGTACCCAGGCCGCACCTCGCCTCGTCGTCATGGCCAGCCACGACGATCGACCCAGCGAGCTCCCGCTGCTGTGGAGCCTGTGCTCAGCCTGGTCCGAGTTGGGTTATTTCGCTGTCGTGCTGGATGCCACCCAAAGCGAATCTGCCAATAACCCCGGCCTGCAGCAGCTGCTTGCCCCAAGCAGCCGGCCGGAAGACATGCCGCACGAGGCGATGGATACGGTCTGGTCGATCTACCCCGCCGCCATCGGTTTGCATCAACTGTGTGCAGCATCCCAGGACCGGGAGAACACGGCACCGTTTGAGGCGCTGGAACAGTTGTTCCAGCACTATGATGTGGTGGTGTTGTATGCGAATGCCGGCGTGTTGGCCGCCAACCTGCCAGACAGCCGCATCGAACCTCTGCTGGCCGTTTCCACCAATGGACGATCCGTGTTGACAGCCTACCAGGCCATGAAACAGTTGTTGCTCAACGGCCGGCTTCAACCTACCATTGTTTCCATGGTGGATGCCTCCGATCAGAGCAGTCTGGCCAGTGCTCGTAACCTGAACAAAAGCCTTCAAGGCTGTGCCATGAATTTTCTGGGTCGGCAGATCACCACCTTGAGCGTGGACATGCGCCAAGACGACGAGGAAGCGCCGCGCGACGTCAACCGGCTGGCGCTGCGCTTGCTGGAGAACGAAATGCCACGCCAGCCGGACGCCAGCATGTCCGCCTGGCGGCAGGCCACGAGCGACAATGACATTGGGAAGAGGAGTCATTGATGTACACCGCCAAAGGTCAACTCGACCGCAATGCCCTGATCCGGCAGTATTCCCCCTTGGTCCGCCGCCTCGCCCATCACATGATGGCCAAGCTGCCGCCCAGCGTCCAGGTGGACGACCTGATCCAGGTTGGCCTGATCGGCTTGTCCGAAGCCCTGAACCGTTTTGAAGCCACCCAGGGCGTCCAGTTCGAGACCTTCGCGACCCAGCGCATCCGCGGCGCCATGATCGACGAACTGCGGGAGAACGACTGGATGTCTCGCGGCTCACGCAAGAGCCAGAAGGAAATCGAAGTCGCCCTGCGCCGGCTGGAACACCGACTGGGCCGCAGCCCGACGGAGTCCGAGATTGCCGGCGAGCTGGGCATGAGCCTGGCCGACTACCAGACATTGCTGGGCAAGGTACAAGGCACGCAGCTGGTTTACCTTGAGGACATGGCAGGTGGCGAAGGCGAGGACAGCTTTCTCGACCGTCACATGGTCGACACCGAAGCCGACCCCATGGAACTGCTGCGCGACCAGCGTATCCGCAAGTCCTTGGTGGAAGCCATCAAGAATCTGCCGGAGCGCGAGCAGTACATCATGAGCATGTACTACGAGAAGGACATGAACCTCAAGGAAATTGCGGCGGTCCTGGGCATTACCGAATCGCGTGTCTGTCAGCTGCACAGTCAGTCCATTGCCCGCCTGCGCGCCAAGATGCGCGCGCATTAAAAAAGGGCTGCGATGGCAGCCCTTTTTAATTTTGCGCGACGACGCTCACGCCGTGAGCAATTTGAACGCCCCGCTTTGTTTCGCCGCAGCACCGTAGGGGCCGGCGGCCTGGCCGTAAGTCGACTCGCGCGTGGCTGGGACCATGGCATTCAAACCGCGTTCAACAATGGCCGCACGACGCGCCAGACTGCCGCGCTGCGCCCCAATCCCTCCGACGACCTTCTGCAAACGAGCCTTGAACGCCTGCGTGGCTTGCGCATCAAGGTGAGCGATCTCCTGCGACTGCGACAAGTCGACCGCCAATTGCCGCAACTGGGTGCTGGCCGCCTCCAGGGACACCGGCTCACCACTGTCCACCGCTGCAGTCAGGGCCGCGCATTGCTGCTCGATCTCGGACAACTGCTTTTCAATCTGTGGGGACAACATGGCAAGACACCCTCAATAAGAAAAATCAGCTTCGGGTACGGTCCAGCATTTCCTTGGCATTGGCCAACAATTTGTCGGCAATGGCCTCGGGGTTGACCACATAGGTACCCTGTTCAATCTCACTGCGCACGGCGTTCACCTTGTCCATGTCCACATCGGCGGACTCGGATTGATCGGCTTGCGTCAAGGTACGCACCTGCGCTGAAACCGTGACCGACACGCTCGCCGAACTGGCATCGCGGGAAGCTGTCGCGGCAGCGCCCTGCGAAGCCGCCTTGGCGGACGCGGACGCAGCCCCCGACGCCGCAGGCGGTGTCGAAGTAATTGGCAAATCTGATGGCTGACCTATTTTCATCGCGTTCTCCAGAACTACCGTGGAAGTAGCCTTGTACGATTGGTATCGGCACGATCATGACTTACTTTAGGTTTTTCCGCATCCTTTCGGGAAAACCTGTCTTACATTTCCAACTTCACTGTTCGGGCATCCAGTACCGTGCCGGACATCACGCGGCCATTGTCCATGCGGACCTTGGCCATTTGCCCGACCACGCCGGGCGACACCGCCTGGCCATCGGAATGGATCTGGAAGCCAACCCCTTGGGCCACGATGCGGACCTGGGCACCGGCCTGGAACACCTGGGCCGGACGCACCATGTTCTGGCGCAGGGCCTGACCGGTCATCAGATTGCGGACCGCCACCTGGCCCACCCAGAGCGCCGGATCCGCGATGATCGGACTGGGCTCCTCCGCCCAGTCAACCTCAGCCTCCATCACGTCGGCCTCACCCAGCACCGTGCCGGGTGCCACATCGCGCCGCATGACCCATGCGCGCCCGATGGCCTTGATGGTGACGGGCAAAAAGACATTCCACTTTCCCATGCCCTCGATGCAGCGTAAACCCAGGCGGGTTCGCCCCCACAGCCGGGTTCCAACAGGAATATAGGGCTCAACCCGTGCGCAACTGGCCAGGCGCAGCCGGCTGTCCAGCGTCCCCACCGACACCTCCATGCGCAAAGGCACGGCCCCGGACGACTGTATGCCGGCCACAGCCTGGTCCAGCCAATGACGCGTCGCCCCCAGAAACTCTGCCTCGGCCGACTGGGTTTGCGCCGGAGCAGCCGAGGCCATCAGGGAGGCGAACACCCAGAAAAAGATCGCCCGCAGCGCGCGCCACGGCCATACCTGATCCATTTTTGCAGTCATGAGGGGATTCCTTTCCGGACAAGGGGCTCAGAACGGTCCTCGACCGCTACCCACACCAGGAACTATACGTACGGGCGCCCCATGCGAATCCGGCAAATACAGGGTGTTTTCCCCTTACTTCAGGGTCTCGAAAATTAAAGTTATTTCCATAATTGCCAGACGTCGAAAGCCCGGGCACCGGCCTGTGGCGCAGCAAGACCGAAAGTTGAGGTGATTCATGTTTGCACAAATGACCAACAGTCTGGACTTCCACTCGAAGGCCCTGGTCGTGCGCGCCGAACGCCAGCGCGTCATCGCAAGCAACATTGCCAACGCGGACACGC
Organism: Curvibacter delicatus NBRC 14919; assembly: GCF_001592265.1. Lineage (GTDB taxonomy): Bacteria > Pseudomonadota > Gammaproteobacteria > Burkholderiales > Burkholderiaceae_C > Hylemonella > Hylemonella delicata. Next base: position 13,805 of record NZ_BCWP01000015.1, read on the forward strand.
CGGGTTATGTGGCACGCGACGTGAATTTCCGCGAAGCCATGGCCAATGCCACCGGCAACAGCGCATCCCCCGTGGCCGCACGCATGGGCAGCAGCACCTCCAACAGCAAGCACATCCCGCTGACCAGCAGCACGGGCGAACTCGGCGGCAACCCGCTGGCGTACGCCCCGCAAACCCAGCCAAGCATGGATGGCAACAGCGTCGACCTCGACCGCGAACGCAGCAACTTCGTGGACAACGCCGTTCGCTACGAGTCCACCCTTCGTTTCATTAACGGCCACGCCAAGACCATCTTGAGCGCGATCCAGGGTCAGTAATTTTCAACAGGACCAGGAAACTCACCATGTCCATGTTCTCCATCTTTGGCGTTTCTGGCAGTGCTGTCAGCGCGCAGTCGCAGCGACTCAACGTGGTGGCCAGTAATCTGGCCAACGCGGATGCCGTGGCCGGTCCGGACGGCAAGATCTACAAGGGCCGCCAGGTCGTTTTCGAAACGGTCCTGATGGACTCCCAGGCCTCCGCCGGCGTCAAGGTCAGCACCATCAGCGAAAACCAGGAACCCGGCAAGCGCACGCACAACCCGAGTCACCCGCTGGCTGACGCGGAAGGCTTCATCACGCAATCCAACGTCAACCCGGTCGAGGAAATGGTCAACATGATTTCCGCGTCCCGTTCGTACCAGAACAACGTCGAAGTCATGAACACCGCCAAGACGCTGCTGCTCAAAACCCTCCAACTTGGCCAATAAGCCAGAAGGACCCCGACCATGACCACCACTTCCTCCGTGAACAACGCCAGCAGCACGGCAGCCCTCAACAACCTGACCACCGGCTCCGGCACCGTGAGCGACGCGACCGCCGCCCAGGACCGCTTCCTCAAACTGCTCGTGGCCCAGTTGAACAACCAGGATCCGATGAATCCGATGGACAACGCGCAGATGACCAGTCAGATGGCGCAGATCAACACCGTCACCGGCATCAACAAACTCAACGAAACCATGTCCAACATGGTCTCGCAGCTGCTGTCGACGCAGATTCTGCAAAGCGCCTCCATGGTCGGCCACAACGTGCTGCTGGCCGGCAACACCCTGAACGTGAGCAACGGTGTGGCCGCTGGTGCCGTGGATGTCGGCGCCAGCGCCGACTCCGTCACGGTCGAAATCCAATCGCCCGGCGGCCAGGTGCTCGACACCTTCAACCTGGGCGCCAAGAATGCCGGCCGCCACGAATTCACCTGGGATGCCTCGGCCTACCAGGGCCAGACCGTCAAGATCGCCGTCAAAGCCAGCATGGGTGGCAAGAGCGTGTCGGCCACGCCGATGGCGGTTGACACCATCCAGTCGGTCAGCAATGAGAGCGGCACGCTGAAGCTGAACCTGGCCAATGGCACCAGCGTTTCCTACACCGACGTCGCGGCCATTTATTGACCCGACCGGTTCATCGATCCACTTCACCGCCCGACATCTTCCATAAAGGAACCTAGATCATGAGTTTCCAGACCGGCCTCTCCGGCTTGAATGCCGCCAGCAAAAACCTCGACGTCATCGGCAACAACATCGCCAATGCCGGTACGGCAGGCGCCAAGAAATCGCGCGCAGAATTCGCCGAAGTGATTGCCTCCACCATCGGTGCCGGCGGCTCGGGCGGCCAGGCGGGTATCGGCGTGGAGGTGTCCGCCGTTTCCCAGGAGTTCTCGCAAGGCAATATTTCCGTGACGGGCAACACGCTGGATCTGGCCATCAACGGTGACGGGTTCTTCCCCCTGATTCCCTACAACGCCACCGGCCAGGACAAGGACAAACCTTCGCTGTACAGCCGCTCCGGCATTTTCAAGCTGGACCAGGACGGTTATGTCGTCAACAACAACGGCGAAAAACTGTACGGCATCAATTACGACCTCAACGGCGGACAGAGCCTCGGCCCGCTGAGAATCGACACCAGCACCAGCAATGCGCCGGCACAGACGACCACCATCGGCATGCAGTTCAACCTGGACGCACGTGCCCCCGTCTGGAACAGCGTGACGCCCACCACCCCGCTGACGACCTACGGCACCTCCATCACCGCCTACGACACCCAGGGTATTGCCCAGGACGTCAAGGTCTACATGCGCCGGGTGGCAGACACCGGCGGCCCGCTCCCGACTCCGCTGGTCAACAACTGGGAGGTCTACACCGACCCAACCAGCAACGCCACCGCCACAGCCTCCACCGTCGCCACCTTGCAGTTCGACAGCAACGGCAAACTGCTGAACCCGGGACCGTTCGCCATGCCCTTCACGACGAAGAACGGCACGTTTACCGCCCAAGCCTCCTTTACCAACTCGACCCAGTTCGCATCTTCTTTTGGTGTGACCACGCTGAGCCAGAACGGCAACCCCGACGGCTCCTTCACGGGCATCAAGATCTCCGAAGGTGGCGTCATCACCGCCCGCTACTCCAATGGCAAGAGCGTGGACGCCTGCCAGATCCAGCTGTGCTCCTTCCGCAACAACCAGGGCTTGCAGCCGGTCGGCGGTGGCAACTGGGTTGCCACCAACTCATCGGGCATCGCCACGCCCGGCACACCCGGCACCCTGAGCCTGGGATCCGTTCGTTCCGGGGCACTGGAAGACTCCAACGTGGACCTGACCGCCGAGCTCGTCAACATGATGACGGCGCAACGCGCCTACCAGGCGAACGTGCAGACCATCAAGACGCAGGACCAGGCGCTGTCGGCCCTGACCAGCCTGCGTTAAGCCGCTGTCCGGAACCTGTTACTGAGTACCTACTGCCATGGACAAACTGATTTACACCGCGATGACGGGCGCCAATGCGGCCGCCCAGCGCCAGGCTGTGTTGTCGAACAACCTGGCCAATGTCTCGACCAACGGGTTCCGCGCCGAGTTGGCGGCCTACCGTGCCGTGCCCCTGCGCGGCGACGGCGCCACCACCCGCGTCTTCGCGCTGGAGACCACCACCGGCCACCTGGACACACCCGGCCCCTCGCAACACACCGGACGCGATCTGGACGTCATGGCCCAGGGCAACGCCTGGTTTGCCGTGCAAGGCCTGGACGGCACCGAAGCCTACACACGCAACGGCTCCATGCAGGTCTCGTCCGCGGGCAACCTGCAGACCATGAGCGGCCTGCCCGTGCTGTCTGACGGCGGCGCCCCGATCGACATCCCGGCCGGTGCCACGGTCAGCATCGGTGCCGACGGCACGATCACGGCCAAGGTCAGCGGCCAGCAGCCGGCCACCGTCGGGCGTCTCAAGATGGTCACCCCGACAGCAGATGAACCGATCAAGCGCAGCGATGACGGCCTGTTCCGCGCCACCGCCGGTGCAGCCCTGCCCAACAACGCCAACGCCCGCCTCATGCCTGGCACGCTGGAAGGCTCCAACGTCAACGCCGTGGAAAACATGGTGGGCATGATCCAGACCGCCCGGCAGTTTGAAGTCCAGATGCGCCTGCTGCAGACCGCCGAATCCAACGACCGGTCAGCCGGTCAGCTGTTGAACCTGCAAGGCTGAAGCCCGCAGAGTCGCCACCCTACAAGCCCTAGGAACCCATCATGATCAACTCCCTGTGGATCTCGAAAACCGGCATGGAAGCCCAGCAGATGCAGCTGGACACCATCTCCAACAATCTGGCCAACGTCTCGACCACCGGCTTCAAGCGCTCCAATGTGGCGTTCGAAGACCTGATGTACCAGAACCTGCGCCAGGTCGGCTCTGCCACCTCGGAGCAGTCGCAGTTACCCACCGGCCTGCAACTCGGCACCGGCGTGCGCGTGGTCGGCACGGCGCGCCAGTTCACGCAGGGCAATGTGCAGCAGTCGAGCAACAACCTCGATGTGGCGATCCAGGGCAACGGTTTTTTCCAGGTGACCATGCCCGATGGCACCATGGGTTACACCCGTGACGGCTCGTTCAAGATCAACGCCCAAGGCCAGGTGGTGACCAACAACGGCTTTGCCGTGGCCAACGGCATCACGGTACCCACCAATGCCGAGAACCTGGTCATCAGCGCAGATGGCAATGTCACCGCTTCGATCAAGGAAAACGGCAAGATGGTTGACCGCCAGATCGGCACCATCGCCCTGGCCAGCTTCATCAACCCGGCCGGCCTGGAGCCGCGTGGGCAGAACATCTATATCGAAACCGCCGCATCGGGCCAGCCCAATACCGGCACCCCTGGCCTCAACGGCATGGGCAGCCTGATGCAGGGCTACCTGGAAACCTCCAACGTCAACGTGGTGCAGGAACTGGTGACCATGATCCAGACCCAGCGCGCCTACGAGATGAATTCCAAGGCGATCCAGACCTCCGACCAGATGCTGCAGAAACTGGGGCAATTGTGATGAACACACCGACCGTTTACTCTTCACTGCAACGCTTGGGATGGGTGGTGGTCATTGCCGGACTGTGCGCCGGCTGCGAGACCACCGCGCCCAAGGTCGACTTCGCCGAGCCCAAGCCCACGGCCATTCCCAGCCCGTCCGCCCGCCCCGTCACCGGCAGCCTGTTCCAGACGGTCGGCTATCGCCCCTCCTTCGAGGACCGACGCGCCCGCGTGGTCGGCGACACCCTGACAGTCGTGATCGTGGAAAACGTCACGGCCAGCCAGAAGTCGACCTCCACGGCGAACCGTACCAGCAGCGCCAACTCGTCCATCACCGCCGCACCGGGCTTCAACTTCCCCGCTACCGCGGCCGAGAACCAGACCCGGATCGCCGCCACGTCGGCCAACGACTTTGCCGGCAAGGGCGGCACGGAAAGCGCCAATACCTTCTCCGGCTCGATCACCACCACGGTGGCCGAGGTCTTGCCCAACGGGCATCTGGTGGTGGTGGGGGAAAAGCAGATCGGCGTGAACCAGAACGTCGACGTGCTGCGCTTCTCCGGCACGGTCGATCCGCGCGCCATCCTGCCGGGCAGCATCGTCAATTCCAGCCAAGTGGCCAATGTCCGCGTCGAATCCAAGGGTCGCGGCGCCCAGAACGAAGCGCAGACAGTTGGCTGGTTAACGCGGTTCTTTTTCAGCGTTTGGCCGTTTTGAGCCGATACAGAATTGGACTGTCTGATTTAGTCTTTATCGGCCCGTTTCGCCAATACTTGAGTCCTACGCCATGAATGCCTGCCTGCCCCGCCTCCCGCTGAACCGGCTCCGCCAGTTGGCCACGCTGCTGGTGGCGGCCTGCATGCTGGTCGGCGGCAGTGCCATGGCCGGGCGCATCAAGGAAATCGCGGCCATCGAGGGCGTGCGCAGCAACCAGTTGACCGGCTTCGGCCTGGTCATCGGCCTGGACGGCACCGGCGACCAGACCACCCAGATGCCGTACACCACGCAGGGCATGAACAACTACCTGCAGCAGCTCGGCATCACCCTGCCCTCCGACGTCATCTCGCGGCTGCAGTTCAAGAACGTGGCCGCCGTGCTGGTGACCGCACAGCTGCCCGCCTTTGCCCGCCCGGGCCAGATGGTCGATGTGACCGTCTCATCGATGGGCAACGCCAAGTCGCTCAAGGGTGGCACCCTGATTTCCACGCCGCTCAAGGGCGCCGACGGCGAAATCTACGCCCTGGCGCAGGGCAGCCTGGTGATTGCCGGCGCCGGTGCTGCCGCCGGCGGCAGCAAGGTCCAGATCAACCACCTCAGCGCCGGCCGCATTCCGGGCGGCGCCCAGATCGAACGCGCTGTGCCGACGCCGCTGCTCGAAGGCAACAGCATCCGGCTGGGTCTGGACGCCTACGACTTCCAGACCGCACGCCGCGTGGCCGAAGCCATCAACCGCCGTTTCGGCGACGGCGTTGCCCGCGCCATGGACGGACGTACCGTCGACGTCCAGGCGCCGGTTGACCCCAACGCGCGCATCACCTTCATCGCCGAGATGGAAGAGCTGCCGCTGGAAAACTCCATTCGCGCCGCCAAGGTCGTCATCAATTCGCGCACCGGCTCGGTGGTGCTCAACCAGGCCGTGACGCTGGGCCCCTGCGCCATTGCACACGGCAATCTGTCGGTCAGCATCAGCTCGACCCCGGTGGTCAGCCAGCCCGGCCCATTCTCCAGCGGCCAGACCGTGGTGACGGAAAAAGCCAACATCCAGATCAAGCAGGAACCGGGCGTGCTGATCCAGGTACCGGCCTCGCCGCAACTGTCGGAAGTGGTGCGCGCGCTCAACGCACTGGGCGCCACCCCCCAAGACCTGCTGGCCATTCTGCAGGCCATCAAGGCGGCTGGTGCATTGAATGCGGAGCTTGAGGTGATCTGACATGGGTGTCGGCAACCTGACCCACAACTCCAATGCCCTGGCGGCCGATGCGCGCTCGCTCAACAGCCTGAAGCTGCAGGCCGGCCAGGACTCGCCGGCGGCCATCAAGGAGGCCGCCAAGCAGTTCGAATCGCTCTTCATGCGCGAGCTGATCAAGAGCATGCGCGAAGCCACCATGAAATCCGGCATGCTGGAGAGCGCCCAGGGTGATCTCGGCACCGACCTGCTCGACCAGCAGTTGGCCGTGCAGATGTCGGGCCGGCCCGGCGGGCTGTCGGACATCATCGCCCAGCAGCTCTCGCGCCAGATGGGTGCCGCGGCTGATGCACAACAAGGCAGTGCACGCGCTGCCGGCAAGCAAGCCATCAAGCCAGCAGCCGGCCAGGGCAATGCCGCGCCGACCGTCAGCCAGACCAGTTTTGTGCAACGCTTCAACGGCATCGCCGCCAAGGTGGAGCAGAGCAGCGGCATTCCCGCCAGCTTCATGATCGGCCAGGCCGGGCATGAGACCGGCTGGGGCCGGCGCGAGATCGCCAACGCCGATGGCTCGACCTCTTTCAACCTGTTCGGCATCAAGGCCGGGCCGGGCTGGAAAGGCAAGGTGGCGGAAGTCACCACCACCGAATATGTCAACGGCGTGCCGCAAAAGACCGTGGCCAAGTTCCGCGCCTACAACTCCTACGAGGAGTCGTTCCGCGACTACGCCCGGCTGATTTCCGACAGCCCGCGCTACGCCCAGGTACGCCAGCAGACCGGCTCGGTCCAGGCCTATGCCAGCGGCCTGCAACGCGCAGGCTATGCCACCGATCCCGATTACGCCAACAAGCTGAGCCGGGCCATCAACACCACGTTGCGGCTGCAGCGCGCCACCGCCTGAAGGGAAAACGCATGGGCAATATCCTGAACGTTGGCGCACGGTCCCTGCTGGTCAACCAGAAGATTCTCGAGACCGTCGGCAACAACATCGCCAACGTCAACACGCCGGGTTATTCGCGTCAGACGGTCATCGTCCAGAACGTGGAGGGCCAGTTCACCGGTGGTGGCTACTACGGCAACGGCGTTGACATCACCACGGTCCAGCGCAACTACAGCGATTTCCTGACCAAGCAGGCTGCGCTGATGAAATCCGTTGCCGCCAGCGACGCGACGCGTTACGACAAACTGCAGCAACTGGAAAGCGTGTTCTCCGGCGGCAAAGACGGCCTCGGCGCCTCGGTCAGCGATCTGCTCAATTCGTTTTCCGACATTGTCAGCGCACCCTCCGACCTGACAGCCCGCGCGGTGGCACTGACCAGCGCAGACGAAATGGCCGCACGTTTCCAGACGGCGGCCAACCAGCTCTACGAACTCCGGCTGGGCGTTTCGCAGGAGCTGCAGACCAACGTCACGACCATCAACAACCTTGCCGACCAGATCGCCAAGTCGAACCAGGAAATCGCGCGCGCCACGGGCAGCGGGCACCTGCCCAATGACCTGCTGGACCAGCGCGATCAGCTGATCAGCGAATTGAACAAGTACATCCAGACCACCTCGATCCCTGCTGCGGACGGGACCGTCGGTGTCTTCGTGGGCGGCAGCCAGGCCCTGGTGCTCGGCACCACGGTATCAAAGCTGGAGATCGCTCCCACCAATTACTCGGGCGATCCCAACCAGAGCCAGTTGCTGATCAACAATGCGGGCGGCACCAAGTACCCGATCAGTACCTCCATGCTGGGCGGCGGGGAAGTCGCAGGACTGCTGCGCTTCAAGAACGAAGACCTGGTCAATGCCGGCAACCTGCTCGGCCGCATGGCCTTGGCCATCGGCACGCGCATGAACGAGCAACAGGCCCTGGGCGTGGATCTCAGCGGCAATGCCGGCACAGCCTTGTTCAAGCTCAGCGCCCTGCCCAACGGTTACCCGGCCGACACCAATTCCCCGCCAGGTACGACCCTGAGCCTTGGCGTCCAGACCAACCCATCGGGCACCTCCCAGTTTGCGGCCTCGGACTACGAGGTGACCTTCACCTCGGGTACAGCCGGCACCATCGTGCGCCTGTCGGACGGCAAGGCCACGGCCTTTGACTTTGCGAGCACCAACCCGGTCAAGATTGACGGCCTGGACATCCAGCAAAGCGCCACACCGGCAACTGCCGGCGACCACTTCCTGCTCAAGCCCTTCAGCACGGCCGCCGGGTCTATTGCCACGGCCTTCTCGTCGCCGCGCGGGCTGGCCATGGCCAGCCCGATCACGGCCACCGCCGGCACGACCAACACCGGCACCTTGACGGTGGGCAGCCTCACCACACGCTCCGTCCCGGTTCCGCCCGCCGTCACGCTGAACTTCACCAGCACCAGCACCTACACGCGCTCCGATACTGGCGCCACGGTGTACACCTACACGCCGGGCCAGCCGATCGAATACAGCACGGCCCCGCCGCTGGCTGGCTGGTCGCTCACCCTCAAGGGAACACCCCAGCCCGGCGACACGTTCAAGGTGGATGTCAACCCCTACCCGGCCCTCAATGCCGGCAATGCCCAGGCGATGCTGAACCTGCGCGACGCGACCATGTTCGACGGCGGCCCCTTGACCGACGGTTATGCCGGCCTGATGGCGGAAATCGGCATCCAGGTGCAGAGCGCCAAATCGGCGAGCACCGTTTCCGGCAACATCGCCAGCAGCATCGAGCAGCAACGCAGCAGCGTTTCCGGTGTGAACCTGGACGAAGAGGCCGCCAGGATGCTGCAGTACCAGCAGGCCTACCAGGCCTCCGGCAAGATGATGCAACTGGCCCAGAATATCTTTGATTCGCTGCTGCAAAGCCTGGGGCGTTGACGAGAGACAGGACGAGGATTGAAACATGACCATGCGACTGGGTAGCGCCAACGCCTATGACAACTCCCTGGCCAAATTGACCAGCCATCAGGCAGGTCTGTCCGAGCTGCAGGAAAAGCTCACCGCGGGCAAGCGTGTGCTGCGCCCCAGCGACGACCCCACCGGCGCGGCGCAGGCCGAGCGGGCCATGACCCGGATCAGCCGCATCGAGGTCGAGCAGCGCGCACTCAACGTCCAGAAGAACTCCATGGCCATGGCCGAGTCGACCCTGGGCAATGCCACCGAAACGCTGCAAAACATCCGCGACCTGGTGGTCAGCGCCGGCAATGCCGGCTACACCAGCGTCAATCGCACCAGCATTGCGCAGCAGATCTCGGCCCTGCGCGACCAATTGTTCGGCTACGCCAACAAGGTGGACAGCAACGGCGTGCCACTCTTCGGCGGCTTGGGCAGCGCCAGCTCACCCTTCACGGATGCCGCCGCCGGCGTGACCTTCAACGGTGTTGCTGGGCAAAGTGCCAGCTCGACGGTGGCGATTCCCAGCGCCATGGATGGCCAGGCCGTCTGGATGAATGTGCCCTCCGGCAATGGCGTGTTTGACGTTTCGCTGGGCGGTGGCAACACCGGCACTGCGTGGACCGATGCCGGCCAGGTCGTCAACCCCTCCGCCGTGACAGGTGACAGCTACACAGTCACGTTCACCGTCGCGGCTGGCGTCACCACCTACGCCGTCGTCAACAACACCACGACCGCCACCGTGGCCACCGGCCTCTACACCAAGGGCCAGTCGATCCAGTTCGGCGGCATGGCCGTGCGGGTGGACGGCGACCCGGCCAATGCTGACACGCTGGCCGTGGCACCCAGCACCACCACCAACGTCTTCAAGGTGATCGACAAGGCCATTGCCGGCATCAACAACGCCAACAACAGCAACACGCTGAGCCAGGCCTTTACCAAGGCCCTGGCCGAGCTCGATACCGGCATGAATCGCATCCAGTCCGCCCGCGGCCTGGCCGGCGACATGCTCAACCGTGCCGACAGCATTGACAGCAACCAGCAGACCAAGTCCAACCAGCTCGAGACCGACCGCTCCCGCGCCGAGGACATGGACATGATCAAGGGCATCTCGGACTTCCAGAACCAGCAGACCGGTTACGATGCGGCGCTGAAGACCTACGCACAGGTTCAACGCCTGTCCCTGTTCAACTACCTGGGGTAAAACCACCCGCCACGCCATGGCCCAAACCGTTCTTGGCAACATCTCTCTGGGCTATCAGCTGCTGTGGAACCAGTTGCGCCAACCGGCGGCCGTGCGGCTCTTTGTCGACATCGATGCGGCGGTGCCGGTGGACGCCCAGCACCTGCTGGCCGCCTTGCGCGAGCAATGGCCGGAACAGGCCCCGGTGCTGCTGCTGGAGATCCACTCCGCCTCGCTGTTGAACGACATCCTGGAACACGGCACCGCCAGCGATCCCTGGGTGCAGGTGCCCGAAGCCTGGCTGGGCGATGCCGCCCTGGCGCAACGTGTGGAACACGCCCATGGGCGCGGCCTGCGGATGATCTGGTGCGGGGCACCTGGTCAACGTCCCGACCCCGCCATCAGTGAACGCTTCCATAAAAGCATCATCAACCTCACGGCTGAGGAAGCTTTGCTGGGCCTGCGCGTCTCGTTGCAGACGCACCGCGATCATGATGGCGAGGCGCCGCTCAAGAGCCCGGTCGTGCCCGGCCAGATCTATGAGGCCATCGCCAATCGCGCACTGGCCGAGCATTGCCTGGACCAGCAAGGCGCCTGGGCCTTGACCGGTTGGCCGGTGGAAGATGTGCTGCACAGTTACCGGGAGCAACTGATCCAGCCGGGCCAGACCGCCATCGTGCGCCTGGTCGAAGCCATCGACGCTGACGTGGCGCTCGACACCATCGAACTCATCCTGAGCGAAGAGCCGCTGCTGGCCTACCATTTCCTGCGTTACGTGAACTCGGCCGGCCTGGGTCTGCGCAACGAAGTCGAGTCCATCCGCCGCGGCCTGATGGTGCTGGGCTACTCGGTGCTCAAGGCCTGGCTGCTGGAACAGCTGCCGCACGCCGCCAGCGACCTGAACCTGCAGCCGGTCCGCACCACACTGGTCACGCGCGCCCACCTGCTGGAACACCTGCTGGATGCGGGCGAGGAAGACAACCTGCGGCGCGAGGTCTACCTCTGCGGCCTGCTGTCGCAGATCGACGTGCTGCTGGGCGAGCCGCTGGCCACCGCGCTGGAACGCCTGCCGCTGCCCGAGCGGATCCAGGCCGCACTGCTGCAGAACGACGGCCCCTACGCGCCCTACCTCGCCATTGCCACGGCACTGGAATCCCCCAACACCCGTGCCACCCACACCTTGTGCAATGAGCACCAGATTGACATGGAAGAGGTCAACCGCGCCTTGCTGCGCACCCTGTCGGCCATGTTGGCGCGCCCCGCGCGCGGCCTGCTGGCCTGAGCCAGCGGCCGGACTTCTCCGGCCATGGTGCCGGCACACCGCCGCGCGGCCAGCGCGTGAAAGCACGGTAGAGTGAAGCCCATGCCCCGCCCGCCGAACCCTGCTCCCCATCTCCGCCAAGGCCTCTGGCTCGGCCTGCTGGGCGTTGCCATCTTCGCGCTCACCCTGCCCATGACGCGCTTGGCCACCGGCACGCCTGATGCGCCCCAGTTGTCGGGCCTGTTCATTGCACTCGGCCGCGCCGCCGTGGCGGCCGCCCTGTCTGCCGTCCTGCTGCTTGTCATGCGCGCGCCCTGGCCCACGGCGGAAGACTGGCGTGCCCTGGTCCTCGTGGCGCTGGGCGTGGTGTTCGGTTTTCCCCTCTGCACCTCGCTGGCGATGCGTCACGTGGAAGCGGTGCACGCCAGCGTCATCTTGGGCGTGCTGCCGCTGGCCACCGCCGCCGTGGGTGCCTGGCTGCACCGGCAGCAGCCCTCGGCCGGCTTCTGGTTGTTCGCCGTGGTGGGCGCGGCACTGGTCATGGTGTTTGCCATGCTGCGTTCGGGTGCCAGCAGCCTGACCCTGCAAGCCGCCGACCTCCTGCTGCTGGCCGGCATGCTGTGCGCAGCCGTCGGTTATGGTTTTGGTGCCCGATTGGCCAACCGCATGCCGGCCGAGCACGTGATCTGCTGGGCCCTGCTGCTGGCGCTGCCCGTCACGCTGCCGCTGACCCTCTGGACCTGGCCGGCCACACCGGTCCGTCCCGCCGCCTGGGGCGGCTTTGCCTACATGGCGCTGTTCTCCATGTGGCTGGGCTTCTTCGCCTGGTACCGTGGCCTGTCGCTCGGAGGTACTGTGCGCGTGAGCCAGCTGCAGCTGCTGCAACCCTTTCTCTCCATGCTGTTTGCCGTGCCGCTGCTGGGCGAAACACTCGACGTCATGACCCTCGGCTTCGGCCTGGCCGTGATGGTCGTGGTGTTCGCCGGGCGCAAAATGCCTGTGTCCGCTGCCCGACACCACCCTCTCGATCAAGAAGGAACCACCCCATGAATCCGAGTGCCCCGCACACCCCATCGCCCTGGGTGCTGGCCGCACGTGCCGAAAAAATGAACCCCTCGGTGTTGCGCGAACTGCTCAAGGTCACCGAACGCCCGGGCATCATCAGCTTTGCCGGCGGACTGCCCTCGCCCAAAACCTTCCCGGTCGACGAATTTGCCGCGGCCTGCACCAAGGTGCTGCGCGACGATGCCGCCGCGGCGCTGCAATACGCCGCCAGCGAAGGCTATGGCCCGCTGCGCGAGATGGTGGCCGCCTCCCTGCCCTGGCCGGTCGATCCGTCCCAGGTGCTCATCACCACCGGCTCGCAGCAAGGCCTGGACCTGGCCGCCAAGGTGCTGATCGACCAGGGCAGTCGCATCCTGGTGGAAACACCCACCTACCTCGGCGCCCTGCAGGCCTTCGCCCCCATGGAGCCGCAGGTGCAGAGCGTGGCCAGTGACGACGAAGGCGTGGACATCACCGCGCTGCGCCAGGCCCAGGCGGCCGGCACGCCGGCGCGTTTTTTGTACGTGCTGCCCAACTTCCAGAACCCGACAGGGCGCACCCTGAGCGAAGCCCGGCGCGTGGCGCTCTCCGCCTGTGCGGCCGAGCTGGGCCTGCCGCTGATCGAGGACAACCCCTATGGCGAGCTCTGGTTCGACACCCCACCGCCGGCACCATTAACTGCGCGCAACCCCGACGGCTGCCTCTACCTCGGCTCGTTTTCCAAGGTGCTGGCACCCAGTTTGCGCTTGGGCTTCGTGGTGGCGCCCAAAGCCCTCTTCCCCAAGCTGCTGCAGGCCAAGCAGGCGGCCGACCTGCACAGCCCCGGATTCAACCAGCGCGTGGTGGCCGAGGTCATGAAGGATGGCTTCCTTGACCGCCACGTGCCGCGCATCCGCGCGCTGTACAAGGCGCAGCGCGACGTCATGCTGGCCGCACTCGCGCAGCACATGCCTCCCGAGGTGACATGGAACCAGCCCGACGGCGGCATGTTCCTCTGGGCCTGCCTGCCGCAAGGCATGGACACGGCAGCGCTGCTGCCCAAGGCGGTCGACAAGGGCGTTGCCTTTGTGCCGGGCGCTGCGTTTTATGCCGACCTGGCCGACCCACGCACGCTGCGCCTGTCCTTCGTCACCGCCAGCGAGCAGGAGATCCAGCAAGGCGTGACCGCCCTGGCCGCCGTCATCCGGGAGAACATGTGATGAGCGCTACGCACCGCCAACGCCCCTTCAAGCAGGTTGACGTGTTCACCGCCACGCCCTACTACGGCAACCCATTGGCCGTGGTGCTCGACGGCAGCGGCCTGAGCGATGACGAGATGCAGCGTTTCGCGCGCTGGACCAACCTGTCGGAAACCACCTTCGTGCTGCCACCCACACAAGCCGGCGCCGACTACCGGGTGCGCATCTTCACACCCGGCACCGAACTGCCCTTTGCCGGCCACCCGACACTGGGCAGCTGCCATGCCTGGCTGGAAGCCGGAGGAAAACCCAGGCAAACGGAGGTGATCGTGCAGGAATGCGCCGTGGGCCTGGTGTCGATCCGCCGTGCCGGCCACCACCTGGCCTTTGCCGCGCCGCCGCTCCAGCGCAGCACACCGACACCCGAGTTGCTGGCCCTGGTGGCGCAGGCGCTCGGCATCCGTACGGACCAGATCCGCGCCGCCCAGCATCTGGACAACGGCCCGCAGTGGCTGGGCCTGCTGCTGGACAGCACCGACACCGTGCTGGCACTGGAGCCGGATCACCAGGCGCTCAAGGACTTGAAGCAAAAAGTAGGGGTTTGCGCCGTCGAATCTGGGCAATCAGCTATAAATTTAATAGCAAAATCAAGCCGTGAGGCACGCGCCTTTGCCGAGCACGCGGCCGACGCCCCGCAACAGGCCGCAGCGGACCTGGAGGTGCGCGCCTTCGCCGCGCCGGTGGGCATCCCGGAAGACCCGGTCACCGGCAGCCTCAACGCCAGCCTGGCGCAGTGGTTGATGGCCGAGGGCCACCTGCCCACGCGCTACGTCGCCTCGCAAGGCACCTGCCTGGGCCGCGCCGGACGCGTGCAACTGGAGCGCGATGCCAGCGGCCAGGTCTGGGTCGGCGGCCAGGTGGTGACCTGCATCGATGGCCATGTGCAGTTGTGAGTCCTCAAACGCGTCGGCACCAGGCCCATCACTCCTGATTTGATAGCTGGCGTCGCACGAGCGACAAGGGTCAGGGGCATTTTTTGCCACAATTTCTTGCATGGGAACCCTTTACCTCGTACGCCACGGCCAGGCCTCATTTGGCGAACAGGACTATGACCGCCTGAGCGAACTCGGCCACAAGCAGAGCGTACGCCTGGGGCAATACTGGCGCGAGCGCGGCATGACGTTCGACGCGGTCATCACCGGCACGTTGCGCCGCCATGCACAGACCTGGGCCGGCATTGCCGAGGGCCTGGGGCTGGCCCACCCGCAGGACGCCGCGGCCCACGCCAGCACTGCCTTGCTGTGGCCCGGCCTGAACGAGTACGACAGCGAAGCGGTGATCGCCACCATCCACCCGCACAAGCTGCAGAAGCCGGACACCCCCGAGCTGTACCGCCACCACTTCCGCCTGCTGCGCGACGGCCTGACGCAGTGGATGAACGGCGTGGTCAGCCCCAAGGGCATGCCAAGCTACAACGAGTTCAAGGCCGGCGTCACCAGCGCGCTCGACCATGTGCGGCAGAACTTCGAGGGCAATGTGCTGATTGTCTCCAGCGGGGGGCCGATCGCCACCGCCGTGGGCCACGTGCTGGGCACCACGCCCGAGACCACGATTGAACTCAATATGCGCATCCGCAACAGCGCGGTGACCGAGTTCATCTTCAACCCGAAGCGCCACACCCTGCTGAGCTACAACACCCTGCCGCACCTGGACCAGCCCGCGCTGGCGGACTGGATCACCTCTGCCTGACAAGCAGGCGCTAGGCGACGCTCAGGCGCTGCCGATCAGCATTGCCAGCTCACGCCCCAGCAGCGCCGGGTCTTGGGCATTGCGCTCGATGAGCTGGCGCAGATGCGTCACGCTGTCGAGGTCGATGTGCGTGCACTGCAGCCCCAGCTGGCTGCCCTGCACACGCGCCACCACGATGTCCATGGCAATGAAGGTAGTGGACGACAGCATGAGGCGCAGACGACCGTGCGTGCCCACAGGGCAGCGCAGTACCGAGCCCATGTCCACCAGCGCACCTTTGAGCGAGACGTCGAGCAACTGCACCTCACGCATCCGCCCGCTCAGGTTGAGCCGGGCCGGGGCCTGGAAGACCATGCGCAGAAAGCGCCGGTAAGCCAGCGGCCGGGCCAGCACCGGCAGCACCTCGACAGGCTCAACCGGCTTGGCAACAACGGGTTTCTTCCAGAATTTCCACATGGGGCATGAACAGCGCAGGGCGACCAGCGCAGACCATACCATGAGGCACTTGGCGGCGGCTGACATCAAGCAGGCCAGCTTCTTGCTTGTGTCCGTCCATGCCCCCGCCCCTGACCGCACTTTCCCATCCAGGCGCCCCCGGCGCCACGCCCGAGGCGCAATGGCGCGCCCAGGAGTTGCTGCTGATGCGCGAAGTCATGCGCCTGATCGGCAAAAGCCTGGCGCCCGGCGTGGTGCTGCGCGAAATGCTGCACCTGATGTCCGAACTGCTGGGCCTGAACCGCGGCCGCATCGTGCTGCTAGACGCCGAGGCGCCGGACGGCCTGGGCATGGCCTGCATCTGCCATGCCTACGGCCTGACCCGGGCCGAGGTGGCGCGTGGTGTCTATGCCGTGGGCGAAGGCGTCACCGGCCGCGTGCTGGCCACCGGCCAGCCCATCTTGGTGCAGGACATCGACGCCGAACCGCTGTTTCTGGCGCGTTGCGTGGCGCGCGCCCAGCTGCCACCCGACACCGTGGCCTTCATGGCGCTGCCGATCGAGGTCAACCACCACACCGTGGGCGTGCTGGCCTGTCACCGCATCCGCAGCCGGCGGCGCCACCTGAACGACGACATGGCGCTGCTGCAGATCCTGGCCACGTTGGCCGGGCAGATCCTGCAGTTGCACGGCCTGCTGCAGGAAAAAACCCGTGAGCTGGAAACACGCAACGCCCTGCTGACCCACGCGCTGGACGCCGCCGCCGTGCGCTACGGCATCATCGGCAGTTCGTCGGCGCTGCTGCAGGCGCTGCACGAGCTGGAACGCGTGGCGCCCTCGCAGGCCGGCGTGCTGCTGCTGGGCGAATCGGGCACCGGCAAGGAGCTGTTTGCACGCGCCCTGCACCTGTCCAGCCCGCGGCGCGATGCGCCTTTCATCAAGGTCAACTGCGCTGCCATCCCCGACTCGCTGCTGGAGTCCGAACTGTTCGGTTACGAGCGTGGTGCCTTCACCGGTGCGGCCAGCGCGCGCGCCGGCTGGTTCGAGCAGGCCGACGGCGGCACCATCTTCCTCGACGAGATCGGCGACATGCCGCTGGCCATGCAGACCAAGCTGCTGCGCACGCTGCAGGAAGGCACGGTGGTGCGGCTGGGCGGCAAGCGCGAAGTCAAGGTGGACGTGCGATTGGTCACCGCCACCCACCGCGACCTGGAGGCCGAAGTGGCACGCGGCCGCTTCCGGCAGGACCTGTACTACCGCATCAGCGTGGTGCCGATCCACCTGCCCAGTCTGCGTGAGCGGCGCGACGACATCCGCACCCTGGCGCTGCACTTCGTCAACCGTGCCAACCAGGCCAACCAGCGCAACGTCAACCTCTCGCCTGCTGCACTGGCGCGGCTGGAGGCCCACCCCTGGCCCGGCAACATCCGCGAGCTGGGCAACGTCATCGAGCGGCTGGTGCTGCTGACCGACAGCACCATGGTCTCGGCCGCCGAGCTGGAACGCTTTCTGCCGCGCGGCAAGGCGCAGGCCAGCCACATGCCCGAGCTGTCGCACCCGGCGGCGACCCTGCAGCCGCCAGCCGACGCGCCGCCGGTGCGCGCTTACCTGCCGGCCGACTCGCACAGTCTGGACGAGTTGCAGCAGGTGCTGGCGCTGCACCGCGGCAACCAGTCGCGCGCCGCGCAAGCGCTGGGCCTGACCGTGCGGCAGTTCGGCTACCGGCTGAAAAAAGCAAAGCACGGGGCATAAAACCCCGGCACCCTTCTGCGCCCGTGCGCGACTGCTACTGGTGGTGGACCGCTGGCACGACGGGTGAGCGCAACAACAAGGCGAACAGCTCGTTGCGGAAATGGATGCCCAGGCGGGCAAAAGCGCGGTTGCGGTAGGTCTTGACGCTCGGCAGGCTCAAGCCCAGATCGCTCGCAATGCCGTCCTGCGTCATGCCGGTCAACAGCCGGGCGCAGACGTCCAGCTCGCGCGGCGTCAGCGCCGGGTTGAGCTGGCGCAGGCGCTGCTGCCAAGCCGCCAGCGGGTCGGTGACCGGCGGCGGACTCGACAAGGCGATGTGTTTCTTGGCCAGGGCCAGCAGTGCCGGCGCCATGTCGGCAAAACCGGCCACCTGCTGGTCGCTAAACGGCCGCTGGTGCTGGTGGCGGTAGAAGTTGAGCGCCAGCAGCGACGCCCCGGTCTGCTGCACCACCGACACGCGTTCCGCCACACCATGCGCCTCGTACACCCGGGCCCGGTGCTGCACCGGCACCTCCTGCGCCGTGATGTGGCACAGCAGTGGCGTGTCGCCGGCGCTGTCATGCACCAGGGTCTGGTCGCTCAGGTAGGGGCCGGAGAGGTAGGCGCGCCAGCAGTCGCGCGTGGTGTCCGGCACGCCGAAGCTGCCCGACATGAACAGCTGCGGCACACAACTGTGGCCGGTCTGGTAGATCGAGAACGACGCGGCCGGCACCACCGGGTTCAGCCCTTCCAGCAGGGCTGACGTGAAGCGCGGCTGGCCCAGCTGGCCGATCAGGTCCGCCAGCACGTGCGCGTAGCAGCCCGTGCTGCTGGCGCTGGCCGCAGGTGTCCATTTCCTCATCGCTTGTCTCTCTCTTTTCTTGTCATCTTAAGGGATGACAACCCTTCACGTCGAGCCGCCTTAAGCTGCCGCCATGCTGAACCTGCCACAACCCGCACTCGAATTTTTTGTCGATCTGTCCGTCACGGTGGACAAACCCCAGGAGGTCGGCCAGACCGTGCACGGCATGCGCCGCCTGATCCCGATCCTGGGCGGGCAGGCGCAGGGCCAGGGCTGGACGGCGCGTGTGCTGCCCGGCGGCGCCGACTTCCAGCTCATCGTCACCCCGCGCCTGGCCGAGCTGGACGCCCGCTACGTGCTGGAGACCGATGCCGGCGACCTGATCTATGTGCAGAACCGGGCCGTGCGCGTGGCGCCGCCGGAGCTCACCGCCCGGCTTATCCGCGGCGAGCCGGTGGACCCGCAGCTGATCTATTTCCGCTGCAGCCCGAGCTTCGAAACTGCTTCGCCCGCGCTGGGCTGGATCAGCGAACGCCTGTTCATCGGCACCGGCGCGCGGCACCCGGACCGCGTCGAAATGAAGTTGTTTGCCGTGGCCTGAGCCACAGCAGCCCTCTACCGGCATCCCCCTTTTTCATAACAAAACTGGAGACACCCCCATGAAAACAACCCTCACCACCCGCCGTGCCGTGCTCGCCGCCACGGCCTTGCTCGCCTGTGCCGCCGCGCCCGCCGTGCAGGCACAAGCCGCCTACCCGACGCGACCGGTGCGCATCATCGTCGGTTTCCCGGCCGGCACCGGCCCCGACATCGTGGCCCGCCTGCTGGCGCAGAAGCTCTCCGAAAACTGGGGCAACCTGGGCGTGATCGTGGACAACAAACCCGGTGCCGGCGGCCTGATTGCCGCCAGCGAAGCCGCGCGCGCCACACCCGACGGCTACACCCTGATGCTGGGCGAAACCGGCCAGCTCAGCATCGCGCCCAGCAGCTACAACAAGCTGCCCTACAACCCTGCCAAGGACTTCGCACCCGTGAGCCAGGTGGTGAGTTCGGACTTCGCGCTGCTGGTCAACCCACAGAAGGTGCCGGCGAAGAACGTGAAGGAATTCGTCAGCTGGACGCAGCAGCAGAAGGGCCTGTTCATGGCCACCTTCGGCGCCGGCACGCCGGGCCACTTCGGTGCCTTCATGTTCGGCGAAGCGGTCAAGCTCAAGCCGGAAGCGGTGCACTACAAGAGCACGGCCGACGCGCTGGGCGGCCTGTTCAGCGGCGATGTGCAAGGCGTGTTTGCCAGCGTCGGGCTGGCAGCCCCCAACGTCAAGGCCGGCAAGCTGGTGGCGCTGGGCACCACCGGCGCCACACGCGCGGGCGCCCTGCCCGATGTGCCCACCATCAAGGAACAGGGTTACCCCACGCTGGAGTTCAGCTCCTGGTTCGGCATCGTGGCCCCGGCCAAGACGCCCAACGACATCCTGGTCAAGCTCAGTGCCGACGTCCAGAAGGCCATGAAGGCCCCGGACGCCAAGGCCAAGATGGAAGAAGCCGGCTTCCGCGTCACCGGCACCACCGCGGACGAGTTCGCCCGCATCATCGCCGCCGACACTGTCACCTGGGGCAAGGCCGTGGCGGCCACCGGCTTCAAGGCCGACTGAGGCCACACCGCCTACACGCGCGGGCTCTCCGCGCTCACCGCCAGCCGCACCTCACGCGGCTGGCGGTCTTTTGGCATTTGATGCACACAGCCGTGCGTGCTGACGGCGTGAACCAGCGCGGCGGCAAACTGACGCAGAATACAGAGGCACCGGCACCGGAAGAGGACGTCCTCACCCTGTTGCCGTGGCGCACCCCGCGCTGCCCGCCCTCACGGCCTTCACCACTGAGTTGATTTTTCATGCCGCCTGCACGCCCGATGGATGACCTGGTCTTTCTTGTGGTCGACGACCTGGAAACCATGCGCCACATCACCGTCAACCAACTGCGCCTGCTGGGTGCCGGCAAGATCCTGGCCGCCCACAATGGCCTGGAAGGCCTGAAGCTGCTGCATCAACACGATATCGACGTGGTGCTCACCGACCTGCACATGCCGCTGATGGATGGGCTGGAGCTGCTCAAGGCCATCCGGTCTGATGCAAGACTGCGCAAGCTGCCTGTGATCATGATCACGTCGTCCGCCGAGCGTGACCGGGTGGATGAAGTCATCGCCGCCGGCGTGACATCGCTGCTGGTCAAGCCCTACTCCCAGGCGCTGCTGGAAACCCGCGTGACACGCGCCCTGACGTGGACGCCACCCGCGCCCACTGCCCACAAGCCCGCCATGGCAAAAGCGCCGCAGCCGGCTGCCGCGGCCCCCACGGCGCCAGCCGCACCGGCACCCGCCCGCCCGCTGCCCCACGTACTGGTGCTGGCAGACACCCAGGCCGACTGGCCAGCCCTGCTGCCAGCGCAGGACTACCGGCTCAGCCGCGCCAGCACCGAGGCCCAGGCCCTCACAGCCGCCGCGTCCGAACACCACCCGGACCTGGCGGTGCTGGACTGCGCCACCCCGGGGCTGGACCCCTATGCCCTGTTGCAGAAACTGCGCGCCCTGCCGGGCACCGAGGACGTGCCGGTGGTGTTGCTTGAAGACAGCGCACACACGCTGGATGTGAGCCGCCTGGAACCACTGGGAAGTGTGGACGTCCTGGAACGTGCCGCGGCCCCGCGCCTGCTGCGCCTGCGCCTGCGCAACCTGTTGCACAGCCGGCAGCTGCGCCACGGCCTGCAGGAACACTACGACCGGCTGCTCGAAACCGCCAAGCTGCAGGACGATGTGGAGCACATCATCCGCCACGACATCAAGTCCCCCTTGTCCGGCGTGGTGGAGCAGTTGCAGGGCCTGCTGCAGGACCGCGACCTCACCCACCGCCAGCTGGCCACGCTGCGCGCCATCGAACAGGGCAGCCTGCATGCGATGAACCTCATCAACCTCTCGTCCGAGCTGTTCAAGATCGAGACCGGCCGCTTTGTGCTCGACTCCAAACCGGTGCCCATCGTCGAGCTGCTGCGCCGCATTGCCGACATCGACCGCGTGAGTTATGCCGACAAACGACTCACCGTGGCCGTGCTGGCCGACGACACCCCGGGCCACGCCCCGCTGCTGGCACGCGGCGACGCCACGCTGTGTTATTCCATCTTCGAAAACCTGCTGCGCAATGCCTGCGAAGCCTCCCCGGCCGGCGCACGCGTCGAGATCACCGTGCGCGAACAGGCCGGGCTGCGAATCGAGATCCGCAACCCACGCGCCGTACCGCCCGCGCTGCGTGACCATTTCTTCGACCGCCTGGAACCTGGCCAGGACGGCAAAACGGGGCTGGGCATCTACTCGGCACGGGTCCTGGCCCGCGCTCAGGGAGGGGATGTGGAGCTGGTCGTGTCAGACGCCACGGACAGCACGACGTTGATCATCCACCTGCCGGCGTTTAACTGAGTCCACCGTGACCTTAGCCTTCACAGCAGGCTCTTCGTAGAAAAATGCATGGGGCGACCGCCACACCAGCCTGCACATCGCGCTGGCACCGGTCAGGGCGCGAGCTCGGCGATGGACTGAGTGGATCTGAACGCAACCTGCGCTATGCACCGCTTGGCTTGCCCTCTTCCTTTATCGGCAGGATATTCCAAGTGTATGAACCATACGGATGGAAATCAGGAAGATAACTTCGAATTTGGCCCTCGTCGAAGTAGTGGTGCGCAATATTGGGGAACATCTCCCGGTCCACTGGGTACTTCGCATTAGGGTTGTGGAACATTGAGAGCCCTTCAGCCCAGGTCTCCGTAATCTCCCCCTGCTTGATCTCAAAGCAAAATGGTTCCGGTAATGCTGAATTTTTGTCGTGCTTGTACCTAGTGCCTGCACGCATCATTCGTTGCTCGGGCAAACCAAAACCAGCAAGGCGCCCCATTCTGTTGAATTTTGAGATAGTGCCAGAGGCTGAGAACAGTACCGCACTGATGTTCTCGGAGTTAGGTTGCAGAAAAAACCCAGACGGAATCTGCTTTCCTTCGTACTCGTGCATCTCAATCTTCACAGGAGAAATGATGAGTTGCCCCTTCTCATCTATCGAGAAATCATGGCTGACCCCATACAAGTAGTCGATCAAAGCAGTTGACGTCCAGGTCATCGACTGTTTTTCATGGAAATCAGCGATGGCGAATACGAGTGGATTCCCAACGACATTTGGCATCTCCCAATAAGGCTTTGCGCGTGTGAGCTTTGACCATAGTGGGCTTCCGAACTTAATTGGAATCTTGGTTTCGTTCAGCTTTCGAATCTCTTCGATCGGGCGAAATAGCGGCTTGTCGTCAGGCTTTGGCGCGGGATCATTCAACGAGGGATTTACTGTAACGGCCTCAATGAAGACCTTCTTTCTACCGAAGGAGACCATGAAATCTGGCGCTGGGTCGGGCTTCTCGACATACAGCCCTTCTTCCAGTAGTGCAGCGTAGAGGTAGAGCTCCCAAATCCTCGAATCGAAGCCAGTTGTTTGAAACTGCTCGACAAAATTTCCGTCGATATCGCGAAAGTGACGCATCATTTCGGCCATGATCGAACGTGCCGGCAACCAATGGTTGCTCGATCGCATTAATTGAAAGGTAGAGCTGAGTTTTTCCTCTTGAACGACCGGCGTAAATAGGTCGATTCCGGCCTTATCCTCGACTTCGTCGCCTTGCTGGAACACCTCAGCGCCGCTATCAAAGTGTTTCTTGAGGTCCTTCAGCATCGCATGCAAAGCGTCATTACGACTCATGCTTACCTCGCCACCGATACAGCGATATCTCCCCTTGCCGTCTCGACCAAGAGTGATATAGCCGTAGTCACGATCCGTTCGATCACGGATTAGCACGCCAATCACATGTTCGTCCAAAGTAGAAAAAAACTGGAGTTCTTCGCCAGCAACCGCAGCAATGGGAGAACGGGTCCATGCGACGAACGCGTTGTAGCGCTCCCGCGTAAGAGGCTTGACCGAATGCACGGCAAAAAGCGTAGCAACACGCTCCTCCTGGCTCGCGCCTTTAAGCTTGGCTTGTCCCATTGCGTCCTCCGAAATCTTTAATTTGAATTGTGCTGCAGTAGCCACGCGATGAAGAAGTTACTCCTGGGATCAACGCGTTCACCGTAAACCCTGCTACTCAGGATGCCCTGACAATCAAACTAGTTCGCGCAAATCCAGTCAAACGGCAACACCACCGCCCAATCCACTGGCCGGCTGGTATCCACCTGCACCGCACACGCCCGCTCCTCCTGCGTCAACGGCTCGCGCGCCTTGAGCTGCCCTTCCAGCACCGCCACATCCGCCTCTGACGGATCACCCCCTTTTGAAGCCCGCTGCAGCACACGCTGGCGCAGCACGTCCACCGGTGCGTCCAACGCCAGGATGCGGCAGGGCAGACCGAGTTCCCGCGCCAATGCCATGAAGGGCTGGCGCTGCGCCACCTTGAGGCAGGTGGCGTCCACCAACACCGGCAGGCCGGCGTGCAGGATGGCGCGCGCCAGTTCAGCCAGGTGCGCATAGGTGCGTTGGCCGGCCTCGGCGGTGTAGATGCCACCGGGCACATGGTCGGCACTGCGTGCCAGGGCGGGCAGGCCGAACAGGCGCTTGCGCTCCACGTCCGCCTTCGCGCGCACGATGCCTTGCCACTCGATGAGTGATTGCGTCTGGCTGCTCTTGCCGGAGCCGGAGACACCGGTGGCGAGCCACAGCGCCAGCGAACGTGGCTTGATCAAGTCAGCCGCCAGCTGCAGGTAACGCACCACCTCCTGCTGCGCGGCCGCTTGCACGCCTGCCTGCCCTTGCAGTTGCGCACAACGCAGCGCCGCCACCTTGGCACGCACCATGGCGCGGTAGCACTGGTAGTAGGGCAGCAGCTGCAGGGCGAAGTAGTCGCCGCTGTGCTCCAGGTAGGCGTTGAGCAGGCGCCACGCATAGTCTGCGCGGCCATGGGCCTGCAGGTCCATGAGCACGAAAGCCAGGTCGGCCAGCACGTCGGTCCAGCGGAAGGCGGGGTTGAATTCGATGGCATCAAACAGCTCCGGCACGCCGTCAATCAGCACCAGGTTGTTGAGGTGCAGGTCGCCATGGCATTCGCGCACCCAGCCCTGGGTTCGGCGCTGTTGCATGAGCGGCGCCAATGCCGCGCCTTGTGCCAGGCTCCATGCCTGCACCGTCTGCAAAGTGCCCTGCAAAGGCGTACCCGCCACCACGGCCAACACGTCAGCGAAGTTGTGCGCCACGGCTTCGCGCATGGCCTCGGGCTGGCCCCAGGGGCTGCTGGCATCTGCCACAGCAGCGCCGGCATGGAAAGCGGCGATGTGCTGCGCCAGTTGGTCAATGTGCGCCGGCAGCAGGGCACCCTGGGCCGCCAGGTGGCTCAGCAGGCCGTCTTGCGCAAAACGGCGCATGTGCACGGCCCACTCCAGCACCGGGGTGTCCACGGGCAGCGCGTCCACGGGGACGATGCGCGGCGCCTGCAGCGTGCCGGTGACGGCCACCACGCCCAGGTAGATGCCGGGCGCGGTGCGGCGGTTGATGCGCAGCTCTTCCTCGCAGGCGGCGCGGCGCAGGGCCAGCGTGCTGTAGTCAAGAAAGTCCAGCGCCAGCGGCTTCTTGAACTTGTAGACGTGCTCGCCGGCCAGCAGCACCCAGGAGATGTGGGTCTCGATGCATTCAATGCCCGGCACCGCATGCGCAAAGGCCGCTGGGGTGCGCTGCAGTTGGGTGATGAGGGGGCCGGCATGCGAAGTGGCTGGGGGTAGATGGGTCTGCCGGATATTAGCGCGGCCACTGCGGTGACACGCCTCGATCCATTGCCGACATTGTGTTGACATTGTCGACACAGCCCAGCCTCAGCGGCCAGGCACGTCGCCCGAAACGCTCCTGTTTTGATAGCTGTTGGCGCATATTTCACAAGGCCTACAGCCTTATTTTTCATAAATTTCCGCATCATGACATCCCCTGGCACGAGGGTTGCGATAAGCATTCCAGGCATCTGCCTTTCAACCCCAGGAGAGAGCACCATGAGCACAGCCCCCACCGCGGATTCCACCGTCCTGATTTCTCCCGCCGAGCTGCAGGCCCTGCTGGCCAGTGAGCCGGTGGTCCTCATCGACACACGCGACGCCGACACCTATGCGCAAGGCCACATTGCCGGCGCCGTCAACCTGCGCGAAACCTTCACCTACCTGGCCACCTCCACGCCCGAAGGGCTGAAGGAACTCAAGGACACCTTTGCCGCCCACCTGGGCGCCATCGGCCTCTCCGGCAAGGAGACGGCGGTGTTTTACGAAGATGCGATGAACAGCGGTTACGGCCAGTCCTGCCGCGGTTATTACCTGCTGACCTGGCTGGGTTACCCCAAGGTGAAGGTGCTCAACGGCGGCTTCTCGGCCTGGAAGGCGGCGGGCCTGCCGGTTTCCACCGCAGCGGTGACGCCGGTGCCGGCCACCTTCCCCACCCACCTCAAGACCGCCGACGTGATGCTGACCAAGGAAGACGTGGCCGCGGCCCTGGGCACCGATACCGTGCTGCTGGACGTGCGCGACGTGGACGAATGGATTGGTGACAGCTCCAGCCCCTATGGCAAGGACTTCGCACCGCGCAAGGGCCGCCTGCCAGGCGCCAAGTGGGTGGAGTGGTACCGCTTCATGAAGCCTTCGCCACAGGGCCCGGTGTTCAAGTCGCCGGACGAGGTGCGCGCCGAATGCGCCACCGCCGGCATCAGCCCGAGCGACACGGTTTACCTCTACTGCTTCAAGGGCGCACGCGCCTCCAACACCTTCCTGGCGCTCAAGCAGGCCGGCTTCCAGGACGTGCGCATGTACTTCGGCTCGTGGAACGAGTGGTCGCGTGACAACGCGCTGCCGATCGAGTCCGGCCTGCCCTTCAAGAGCGCCGCACCGGCGCTGGCCCTGGCGGCCTGACGCCTGCACCCCCATTTTTCAACACGCAACTGCACTTTAGGAAACACCATGTCCTCCACCGACCTGCTCGAACCCACCGCCCCCGTGACCACCGTGAAGGCCTACCTGCGCCCGATCGACCGCGACGGCCTGATGGCCTTTGCCGAGAAAGGCCGCAACAACCCGGCCAGCCGCGGCACCAACAAGGTCCACACCGTGATGGAAGGCCAGTACCGCTCGCTCAGCTACGTGGGCAACCATGCGCCGGTGGTGGTGGACGAGCCGCTGCACCTGTTCGGCCAGGACACCGCGCCGGCGCCGGGCGAGATCGTGCTCTCGGGCCTGGGCGGCTGCCTGGCGGTGGGCATCACCGCCGTGGCCACCTGGAAGCGCGTCAAGCTCACCAAGCTCGAAGTGTTTCTGGAAGGCGACATCGGCAACCCGGCCGCCTGGGGTGCCGACGGCGCGCTGCAGAAAACGCCGCCCGAGATGGGCTTCCAGGCCATCCGCGTCAAGGTGCTGGTGGAAGGCGATGCGCCGCGTGAGGTGCTGGACGAGATCGTGCAGCACGCCAACTACTACTCGCCGGTGGCCAACACGATGCGCAACCCGATCCCGTTCACCATCGGCCTGGCCGACTGAACCTTCACCCCGACATTCCACCCGCTGCCAACCGAGGAGCCCCGCATGAACGCCGCCGACCTGCCCCGTGAAGTCACCAGCCTGCCGCCACTGTCCGGCGACGCCCTGCTGGCCGCCGTACGTGCGGTGGCACAGGGCCCGCTGCAGCAGCAGGTGGAAGCGATCGACCGCCAAGGCCACTACCCGGCTGCGGTGCTGCGCCAGCTCGCGGCCGTGGGCGCCATGAGCGCGCACCTGGACGCGCACGCCGGCCCAGGCAGCTACGCACTGGCCATTCAGGCCATGGCCGAGGTGTCGCGTGTGTGCGGTGCCACCGGCTTCATGATGTGGTGCCAGGCAGTGTGCGGCCTGTACATGCAGCAGTCGGGCAACCCGGCGCTGATGGGTGAGGCGCTGATGGAACACGCCAGCGGCGTGGGCCTGGGCGGTACCGCGCTGTCCAACCCGATGAAGAGCTACGCGCAGATCGAGGGCCTGCTGCTCAAGGCCACCCCGGTGGAAGGCGGCTACCGCATCAACGGCACGCTGCCCTGGGTGAGCAACCTGGGACCGGACCATTACTGCGGCGCCATTGCCGCGGTGGTGGACGAGGCACAACAGCCGTTGGACAAGGAAGTGATGTTCCTGCTGCGCTGCAACGCGCCCGGTGTGGAGCTGCGCGAATGCCCGAGCTTCTCGGCCATGGAAGGCACCGGCACCTACGCCCTGCGCGTGAAAGACCTGTTCATCGGCGCCGACGACCTGATCGCCGACCCGGCCAAGCCGACCATTGCACGCATCCGCGCCGCCTTCGTCATGCTCCAGTGCGGCATGGCGGTGGGCATCACGCAGGGCGCCATAGACAGCATGTGGGCGGTCGAGCCGCAACTCGGCCACGTGAACCAGTTCCTGGAAGACCGGCCCGCCGAGCTGCAGGCTGAACTCGATGCCTTGACCGCGCGCGTGATGAAGATGGCCGAGACACCGTTCGACAGCAGCACCGAGTTTTTCATTGACGTGCTCGATGCGCGGGCGCATGGTGCCGAGCTGTGTCTGCGTGCCGCGCAGTCGGCCCTGATGCACCAGGGCGCGCGTGGTTACCTGATGAGTTCGGACGTGCAGCGCCGCGTGCGCGAGTCGCATTTCGTGGCCATCGTCACGCCGGCCATCAAACACCTGCGCAAGGAGATGGCGCGCCTGAGCGCCGAGGAGCTGCCGGCATGAACACACGCACCCCGATTGCCGAGGCGGTCCAAGGTACGAGTGCCGCACGGCAGCCCGAAGGCACGAAGGCCCCCTCGGGGGGCAGCGCAGCACACGCAGTGGCAAGCGTGGGGGCCACACTCGCTCCGTTTGAGCAGTACATCTGCAACGCCTGCGGCTACATCTACAACGAAGCCGATGGCGACCCCGACAGCGGCCTGCCCGCCGGCACCCGCTTCGCCGACATCCCGGACGACTGGGCCTGCCCGCTGTGCGGTGTGACCAAGGCCGACTTTGCGCCCTACACGCCGCCAGACCTGGCCGCGTTGCAGGCGCAAGCCGCTTGCACCCCGGCGCTGGCCGCGCGCCAGACACCGGGCGTGGTGATCGTCGGCGCCGGCCGCGCCGGCTGGCAACTGGCCGAAACGCTGCGCGCCCTGGATGCGGCGCTGCCCATCACGCTGGTGACCGCCTGCGCCGGCGACGTGTACGATAAGCCGCTGCTGTCGGTGGCGGTGGCGCGCCAACTCGACGCGGACAAGCTGGTGCGCGAGACCGGTGCCGCCGCCGCGCAGCGCCTGAACGTGCGCCTGCTGGCGCACACCCATGCCATCCGCATCTGCGCCGATACGCAGCAGTTGCGCACCACACGCGGCACCTTGCCCTACCAGCACCTTGTGCTGGCGCACGGCGCGCAGCCGGCGCTGCCGCCCAGCCTGCCGGCCGCGCTGTGCTGGCGCGTCAATCATCTGGGCGCCTACCTGCAATTGCGTGCGGCACTCGGAGACACATCCAAGGACGTGCTGATCGTCGGCGCCGGCTTGGTGGGCAGCGAACTGGCCAACGATCTGGCGCTGGGCGGCCACCGCGTCACCCTGCTGGACACACAGCCCGAACCGTTGGCACGCTGGCACGACGCACAGGCCGGCGCACAGGTGCTGCAGGCTTGGCAGGATCTGCCGATCCGTTTTGTTGGCGGCGTATGCGTGGCCCGTGTGGAGAAGATCCAGGGGCGCTACCGCGTGAGCACCGAGTGCGGCCAACGTTTTGCCGCCGACCAGGTGATTGCCGCTACCGGCCTGCAGACACCGAGCCGACTGGCCCAGGGCGCCGGGCTGGCATGGCAAAACGGCATTGCGGTGACGCCCGACACCTTGCGCACCAGCGACCCGCACATCCACGCCCTGGGCGACTGCATCACGGTGAACGGGCAGGCCAGCCGTTACATCGAACCGATCGTGCGCCAGGCCCGCACCATTGCGGCCGACATCTGCGGCTGCACGCCGCAGCCCTACGAAAGCCGGCCAGCCATGGTGCGGGTGAAGACAACCTCGCTGCCCTTGACGCTGCATTGAACACATGACGACATCCGCCACCCCTGCGTTCGATCTGTACGGTTTCTGGCGCACCTCGGCCACCTACCGCGTGCGCGTGGCGCTGGCGATGAAGGGGTTGCCGGTGCACGAGCACATCGTCAACCTCGACGCCGGCGAGCAGCACAGCCCGGTCTACCGCGCGCTCAACCCCCTGGGCGGTATCCCGACGCTGGTGGAACCGGGCCATGCGCCCATCACCCAGTCGCTGGCCATTCTGGAATTTCTGGAAGAGACCCAGCCCGAGCCGCCGCTGTTGCCTAGCGAGCGCCACGCGCGGGCGCGGGTGCGCTCGCTGGCAGGCATGCTGGCGGCGGACACGCATCCGCTGATCACACCGCGGGTGAGGAAATACCTCAATGCCTCCCATGGCCTTGACGATGCCGCCTGGCGTGCCTGGCAGACCCACTGGTTCGGCACCGGGTTGCGCGCCGTGGAACAGCGCCTGGCCAGTGAGGCCGAAACCGGCGTCTTCTGCCACGGCGACCAGCCCGGCATGGCCGACATCTGCCTGGCCAGCGTGCTGGCGGTGATGCAGGTGTTCCAGATCGAGGTGCGTGACATCCCGACCATCGAGCGCATCGTGGCGCGTTGCCAGACGCTGGCGCCCTTCGCCCGCGCCCACCCGCGCCGCCAGCCGGGTGCGCCGGCGGCCTGAGCGGCCCCGGCTGCAAACGCTCAGACCAGCAGCTTGCGGATGCGGGCCGACACCAGGTCGATCGCGCTGACGGTGACGATGATGATCAGCATCACCGCGCTGGTTTCGGCGTACTGGAAGCCGCGGATGATCTCCCACAGCACGACGCCGATGCCGCCGGCCCCGACCATGCCCACCACCGAGGCCGAACGCACGTTGGATTCGAAGCGGTAGAGCGTGAACGAAATCCAGAGCGGCATGACTTGCGGGATGACGCCGTAGATGATTTCGTGCAACGCGCTGGCGCCGGTGGCACGGATACCCTCCACCGGCTGCGGGTCGATGGACTCCACGGCCTCCGAGAACAGCTTGGCCAGGATGCCGGCGGTGTGGATCCACAAGGCCAGCACACCGGCAAACGGCCCCAGGCCGACGGCGACGACAAACAGCATGGCAAACACCATCTCGTTGATGGCACGGCAGGCGTCCATCAGGCGGCGCATGGGCTGGTAGACCCACCATGGCACGATGTTCGACGAGGCCAGCAGCCCCATGGGCACAGCGGTGATGACCGCCAGCGCCGTGCCCCAGAGCGCGATCTGCAGCGTGACCACCATTTCCTTCACATACAGCGGCCACTGGCTGAAGTTGGGCGGGAAAAACTCGGCCGCGTAGGTGGCCATGTTGCCGCCATCGCGCCAGAGCTCGAGCGGGCGCATGTCGGCGCCGCGCCACGAGGCCGCGAGCAGGACCAGCAGCAGGCCCCAGACGAGGTAGGCACCCAGGCTGCGCTTGAGCGCCGGCGGTGCCGGTGCCAGGGCCGGCAAGGGAGCGGCGGTACTCATTTCAGGGCGGCCAGCTTCTTGTCGATCTCGGCCAGGCGGCTCTTCTTGTCGGCGTCGCCCAGGGTGGCGTCGGCCTCGACCTTGTTGCGCTGGCCGAACAGGTCCAGCTGGCGGATCGGGGTCAGCTGGGCATTGCTCGACTCGCGGAACTGCGACCAGTTCATGCGGGCCATGATGTCCTTCTCGGCCGGATTGGTCTTGGCGTAGTTGAGGAAGAAGGCCTTGATCTTGGCCTTGGTGGCCTCCGGCAGGTCCTTGCGCATGACCAGCGGATCGGACGGGATGAGCGGCGAGGTCCAGATCACGCGCAGCTCCTTGGCCTTCTCCGGCAGGTTCTTCTCCAGCTTGGCCATGTTCTCGCTGTTGAAGGTGGCCACATCCACCTGCTTGTTGGCCACGGCCATGGCATTGGTTTCATGGTTGGCCGAACGCACGACCTTGAAATGGGTCTTGGCGTCGATCTTGTTCTGCGCGAACACGTAATAACCCGGCACCAGGAAGCCGGAGGTGGAGTTGGGGTCGCCGTTGCCGAAGCTGTAGCTCTTGCCGTTCTTCAGCACGTCGTCGAGCGACTTGATCGGGCTGTCCTTGTGCACGATCATCTGCGAGTAGTAGCCCTCGGTGCCGTCAACGTTGACAACCTTGGCGAAGATTTCGCCGTTGGCGCGGTCCACCGCCTCCATGGCCGACTTGTTGCCGAACCAGCCCAGCTGCACCTTGTTGAAGCGCATGCCTTCGATGATGCCGGCGTAGTCCGGTGCGAAGAAGGCGTTGACCTTCAGGCCGGTCTGTTTGGCCATCTCGTCGAGCACGGGTTGCCAGGCGGTCTTGAGGTTCTGCGTCGAATCGGTGGAGATGATGCCGAAGTTGATGCTGTCCTGCGCCCAGGCGCAAGTCAGGGACAGGCCCAGCGCCAGGCCGGCCAGTGCTTTTTTGAACATGGAAAGAACTCCCGTAGAGGTTGAAGGAGGGGTGGAGGATCAGGCGACTTGCGCCACCGGGACTTGCCAGCCGGAGGCCGGCGCATGGGACACAGGCAGGGGGGATACCTGCGGTGCGGAGGGCTCTGCCAACAGCTCGTCGGCGTGCATGCCGTAAAGCTCGCGCAACAGCCGCGGTGTAAGCGCGGCGGACGGGCCGTCATAGACCACCTGCCCCTGGTGCAGCGCCACCACACGCGGGCAGTACTTCATGGCCATCTCCACCTGGTGCAGCGAAACGATGACGGTGCAGCCGTCTTCACGGTTGATGCGGGCCAGCGTCTCCATCACCTTGCGTGAGGACTCGGGGTCGAGCGAGGCGATCGGCTCGTCGGCCAGCACCACCCGGGCGCCCTGCACCAGCGTGCGGGCGATGGCGGCACGCTGCTGCTGGCCGCCGGACAGGGTGGAGGCCCGCTGGGCATGGCACTCGGCAATGCCCACGCGGGCCAGGGCGTCCAGCGCCACGCTGCGTTCGTGGGCGTTGAACCAGCGCAGCCAGCTGCGCCAGCCGGGCGTGCGGTGCAGCAGGCCGACCAGCACGTTCATCAGCACCGGCAGACGGTCCACCAGGTTGAACTGCTGGAACACGAAGCCGATCTGGGAACGCACCCTGCGGATGTTGCGATGGATGCGGCCGCCCTGCTGCACGCAGCAGCCGTGGATTTCGATCAGGGAGTCGCTGGCGCCGTCGGCTGCCACCAAGCCGGCCACATGGCGCAGCAGGGTGGACTTGCCGGAACCGGAAGCGCCGATGAGCGCCACCATCTCGCCCTGCTGCACGCTCAGGTTGATGTCACGCAGGGCATGCTTGCCGTTGGCGAAATGCTTGTTGAGTTGTCGGATATGCAATGCAGTGTTCATGGTTGTCCTCAAGTCGTCTAGACATCCTGCTCAGTGTGAAAGCGTGTTGTGACAGCGGTTTGACAGCCCGGCGGCATTTGCGTGTCAGCGTAGGCCGGGGTCAGCAGCCGTCCCGTGCGCCGTACAGCGCCAGGAAGTGCCGCACATCGCCCATGGCCGGCAGGCGTTCAACCAGCGTGGCGTGGTCCCAGTCCCACCAGGCGGTGGCCTCGATGGCGCAGGCGATGGCAGGCGCAAAGCGCATGCGCAGCAGACGCGCCGGCGCCCCGGCCACGATGGCGTAGGCTGGCACATCCTTGGTCACCACTGAATTGCTGCCCACCACCGCACCGTTGCCGATGCGCACGCCGGGCATGATCACCACGCCATGGCCGATCCAGGTGTCATGGCCGATGTGCACGCGCTGGCGGCGACGCCAGGCGAAGAACTCGGCATCGTCCTGCGCATGCGCGCCGTAGCGCTGGCGACGGTAGGTGATGTGGTGCAGCGTGACGCGCTCCATCGGATGGAAGCCGGGGTTGATGCGCACCATGGCAGCGATGTTGGAGAACTTGCCGATGTCCGTCGAGATCAGCTCGCAGCCGCGGCTCAGGTAGCTGTAGTCGTCGAGCAGGCTGTCAGTCATGTGCACGCCCTGCCCGACCTCGGTATAGCGGCCGAAGCGGCAGTCGGCAATCACGGCATCGGGCGCGATCGCCGGCTCGCGGCCCAGTTCGACATCGGGCGGCAGGTTGCGGGCGGCGATATGGGTGTAGTGCATCGCGTGTCCCTGCGTCACAGCACACGGCGGCCTTCGCGCCAGACCGCGCGCACCACCGCCTGGCGGGCACCGCCCGGCATCTCGGCCAGGCGCACCTGCACCAGGTCGGCCCGCTGGCCGGCAACCAGTTCACCGCGGTCGTGCAGGCCGGTGGCGCGCGCCGGGTTGCGCGTCACCGTGGCCACGGCCTGCGGCAGTGTCATCAGGCCGTCGTCCACCAGGCGCATGACGCTGCTGAGCAGGCTGCCCGGCACGTAGTCGGAAGAAAGAATGTCGAGCAGGCCGTGGCGTGCCAGCTCGGCCGCTGCCACGTTGCCGGAGTGCGAGCCGCCGCGCACGACGTTGGGGCCGCCCATGACAGTCAGCAGGCCCAGTTCGTGCGCGGTGCGTGCCGCGGCCACCGTGGTGGGGAACTCCGACATGCTGGCGCCTTCGGCATGGGCCTGCTGCACGTGGGTCGGCGTGGTGTCGTCGTGACTGGCCAGCGCGATGCCGTGCGTGCGGCAGTAGTCCACGAAGTAGGCGCGGTGCGGCTCGGCGTACTGTGCCTGCAGCTCCGCAGCGTGGGCCACCTGGCGCTCGAACTTCTCGGCACTCCAGCCCTTCTTGCCGGTGTAGTAGATGCGCGCCTGCTCGATGTCTTCCCACTGGCGCTGGCCCGGGGTGTGGTCCATCAGCGAGATCAGCGACAGGCGCGGATGGTCGTGGAAGGGCTGGAACAGATCGATGGTGTTGGGCGCCGGCAGCTCGCAGCGAACATGCAGGTGGTGGTCGGCACGCAGCAGGTCCTGCGCTGTGCAGCTGTCCAGCGTGGCCAGCACGCCGTTCCAGGCGCTGCCGCGCAGGCTCTCGGGATCGGCCTCGCCGACACCCAGCGCGTCGAACACGGTGGTGATGCCGGCGGCCGCGATCTCGGCGTCGTGCGCCAGCAGCGCCGGCAGCTCGGCCCAGTGCACCTTGGGCCGCGGCATCAGGTGGCGCTCGAAATTGTCGGTGTGCATTTCCACCAGACCGGGCAGCAGGTAGTCGCCCTCGAGGTCGATGGCCTGCGGCGCGGCGCTGCTGCCGCTGTCGATGGCGGCGATGCGGCCCTCGGTGGCGGCCAGTGTGCCGAGCAGTACCTCGTCGGGCAGCACGAGGCGGGCATTCTTGAAGACGGTGGCGGTGTTCATGCGCTTCTCCGGAAGTCGGCAACGTTGACGCGGCGGGTAGCGACCTCGGCCCCGACGGCGGTGTCATGGAAGATGCCCACCAGGGCGGCGCCGCGCGCCACCGCTTCGTGGATGAGTTCGATCACGGTGCGCGTGTTGGCGGCATCGAGCGAGGCGGTGGGCTCGTCGAGCAGCAGCAGCGGCCGCGGTTTGATCATGTTGCGCGCGATGTTGATGCGCTGCTGCTCGCCGCCGGAGAAAGTGGCCGGCGGCAGGTGCCACAGGCGCTCGGGGATGCGCAGCCGCGTCAACCACTGGCGGGCCTGCTCGCGCGCGGCCTCCAGCGCGACCGCGTCGCCCGCGGCGTCCTCGGCCAGCGGCTCGGCGACCACATCGAGCGCCGAGACGCGCGGTATCACGCGCAGGAACTGGCTGACGTAGCCAATGGTGTGGCGGCGCAGCTCCACCAGCATGCGCGGTGTGGCCTCGGTGATCTCCACCGCCGCGCCGCCGGGCGGCTGCAGCGTGATGCGGCCGGCACTGGCGCGGTAGTTGGCGTAGATGAGCTTGAGCAGGGTGCTCTTGCCCATGCCGGAGGGGCCGTCGAGCACGATGCACTCGCCGGGATGGACGCTGAGGTCGACCTGGTCGAGCACCGGCAATTCGGCGCCGTGCTGGTGGTGCAGGGTGAAGCGCTTGGCCACCCCTTTCATCTGGAGCAGGGGTGCGGTCATGGTTGAAGTACCGAAGAGACGAGAAGCTGGGTGTAGGGGTGCTGCGGGTCATCGAGCACCTGGTCGGTGAGGCCCGACTCGACCACGCGGCCGCGCTGCATGACCATCATGCGGTGCGCCAGCAGGCGCGCCACCGCGAGGTCGTGCGTGACGATGATGACGGCCAGCTGCATCTGGCGCGTGAGCTGGCGCAGCAGGTCGAGCAGGCGGGCCTGCACCGAGACGTCCAGCCCCGAGGTCGGCTCGTCCATGAACACCAGGCGTGGCTGCGTGACCAGGTTGCGTGCGATCTGCAGGCGCTGGCGCATGCCGCCGGAGAAGGCGCGCGGCGCCTCGTCGATGCGCGCCGGGTCGATCTCCACGCGTTGCAGCCAGTCCTGCGCGGTGGTGCGCAGGCGGCCGTAATGGCGCTCGCCCAGGCCCATCAGGCGTTCGCCGACGTTGGCGCCGGCCGAGACGTCCATGCGCAGGCCGTCGGCCGCGTTCTGGTGCACGAAGCCCCAGTCGGTGCGGGCCAGCAGGCGGCGCTCGGCCTCGCTCATGGCGTAGACCTCCTGCAGGGTACCGGTGCGGTTCTGGAACTGCACGCTGCCGGCGTCGGGCAGGCTGCGCGCAGCCACGGCATTGAGCAGGGTGGACTTGCCCGAGCCGGACTCGCCCACCACGGCCAGCACCTCGCCAGGCCAGAGATCAAAGGAGGCGTCGTGCAGCGCCACGCGCTCGCCATAGCTTTTTTGGATGCCGCGGACCTGCAGGAGCGGTGTAGTGGTTGTTGTCATGTCAAGGCTCAATGACAAAGCTCAAGCCGTGTTGGGCAAAGCCGAGCGATTCATAGAAGGCATGCGCCGCATGGCGCTTGCGGTTGGAGGAGAGGGCCAGCTTGTAGCAACAGGCCTGGCGCGCCTGCTCGACGGCGTGGGCCATCATGCGGCGACCAATGCCCTGGCCCTGACAGTCGGGTAACACCACCACGTCTTCGGCAATCGCCGAGGGCGTGCCGCGGTGCGCGAGGTTGTGCATCACCAGCAAGGCATAACTGCCGACGACGCGGCCGGACGACTCGTCACAGGCCACAAACAGGCGGTAGTTGGGGTAGCGGACGAACTCGGCGAAGAGACCTTGCGCCTCTTCTTCGCTCAGCACGCGCCCGTCGTCCATGCCCGGCTGGGCGTACAGAGCCAGCACGGCGGGGATGTCGGTCGCCTGGGCCTGGCGCATGACGATGTTCATGCCACCTCCCGGTCGGCGGTGCTGGCAACATCGGCGGCCGCCTGCTGGCGTTCCTGGCAGTAGTCGGAATCAGAGCAGACGTGCATGCGGCCGCCGGCGTCGTCGGTGATGACTTCGTCGAGGAAGCTGTCGGTGGCACCGCACAGCGCGCAGGCCGCGTCCCAGCGCTGCACCTCGAACGGGTGGTCGTCGAAGGCCAGGCTTTCCACCCGGGTGTAGGGCGGCACGGCGTAGATGCGTTTTTCACGTCCGGCGCCGAACAGCTGCAGCGCCGGGTTCATGTGCATCTTGGGGTTGTCGAACTTCGGGATCGGCGACGGCGCCATGACGTAGCGGTCGTTCACCAAGACGGGATAGTCGTAGGTGGTGGCGATATGGCCGTAGCGCGCGATGTCCTCGTACAGCTTGACGTGCATCAGGCCGTACTCGGCCAGGCCGTGCAGCATGCGCGTCTCGGCCTCGCGCGGCTCCAGGCGCTGCATGGGCTCGGGCACCGGCACCTGGTAGACGATGACCTGGCCCTCGCGCAGCGGCGTCTCGGGGATGCGGTGGCGCGTCTGGATCAGCGTGGCCTCCGTGGTGTGGGTGGTGGTGGCCACATCGGTGGTGCGCGCAAAGAAACGCCGGATGTTGACCGCGTTGACGGTGTCATCCGAACCCTGGTCGATGACCTTGAGCACGTCCTGCGGCCCGATGACGGAGGCCGTGACCTGGATGCCACCGGTGCCCCAGCCGTAAGGCAGTGGCATCTCGCGCGAGCCGAACGGCACCTGGTAACCGGGGATGGCCACGGCCTTGAGGATGGCGCGGCGGATCATGCGCTTGGTGCGCTCGTCGAGGTAGGCGAAATTGACTTGCGCGGCGCTCATGCCTCATCTCCTGCTGTCGTAGGTGACCTGTGGTCAGCTCGCATGCGGCGTACCAGCTCCAGCTCGGACTGGAAGTCCACGTAATGCGGCAGCTTCAGGTGCTGCACAAAACCCGAGGCCTCCAGGCTGTCGGAATGCGAGAGCACGAACTCCTGCATCTGCGCCGGCGACTCGATGCTCTCGCCCAGTTCGTCGGCACGCAGCGCGCGGTCCACCAGGCTCATGGCCATGGCCTTGCGTTCACTGTGGCCGAAGGCCAGGCCGTAACCGCGCGTGAACTGCGGCGGCTCGCTCTTGCTGCCAGCGAACTGGTTGACCATCTCGCATTCGGTGATTTCCAGGTCGCCGATGGAAATGGCAAAACCCAGCTCCTCGGGCTCGACCTCCAGCGCGACTTCGCCGAAGCGGATTTCACCCACAAAGGGGTGGCTGTGCGAGTAGCCGCGCTGGGTTGAATAGGCCATGGAGAGCAGGAAGCCCTCGTCGCCGCGCGCCAGGTTTTGCAGACGGGTGGCGCGGTCGGCCGGAAAGCGCAGCGGCTCGCGCGTCAGGTCCATCGGGTCCGGGTCGCCCGGTGGCATGGGCCGGTTTTCGATCAGGCCTTCCTGGTTCAGCAGGTCGACCACGCGCGGCGTGGCCGGCTCGGGCGCGGCGGGTACTGCGCCAGACGCTGCAGACTCCTCTTGCGCGTTGGCCAGCAGCGTGAAATCGAGCAGGCGCTGGGTGTAGTCGTAAGTCGGGCCCAGCACCTGGCCGCCCGGCAAGTCCTTGAAGGTGGCAGAGATGCGCCGCTGCAGCGTCATGCGCGCGGTATCCAGCGCACAGGTGGTGCCCAGGCGCGGCAGCGTGGCACGGTAGGCGCGCAAGAGAAAGATGGCTTCCACCAGATCGCCAGCGGCCTGCTTGATGGCCAGCGCGGCGAGTTCGGGGTCGTAGACCGAGCCCTCGGTCATGACACGGTCCACCGCCAGCTTGAGCTGCGCGCGGATCTGCGCCACCGAGAGTTCCGGCAGCGCGGTGTCGCCGCGGCGCTGCGCCGCCAGCAACCGGTAGCTGTTGAGGATGGCGGCTTCCCCGCCCTTGACGGCCACGTACATGCTCAGGCCTCCTTCTGCTGTTCGATGCGAGTGGTGCGTGGCAGGCCGACGATCTGCCGGCCGGTGGCCAGCAGCACGTCCACACCGCGCGGGAAGAGGGCGTGGTTGGCTTGCCACTGCGCCACGAAGCCGCGGTCCAGCCCTTCCACCTGCAGGCCCGCCACATCCTGGATACCGGGGCCGCTCAGGCGCCACGGTGCGGTGGCTGCCGGCACGGCGTGCAATGCCGCCACGTCGATGACACAGGTGGTCGACTGGTCGGGGTAGCTGTCACTGCCCAGGCTGAAACTGTCCAGCGGTTGCAGCACATCCGCCGCGGCCAGCCAGGCAAAGTGCGCCTGCGCCGGCTGCTCTGTCAGGCGGCAACCGGTATGGAAGCGCAGCCAGGCCGCAGCGCCGCTGTTGCGCAGGGCGGGCGACAGCCAGAGCTTGCAATCGGCATCCAGCAAGGCTAGCAGCACGGCGGCCGAAGCCGCATGGCCGCTGGGCGGCACCTCGGCATCGTGCTCGACTGTCACCGGCCGGCCGGGATGCGACAGCGCCTGCAGCGCGGCACGGAAGACAGATTGACTGCCATGTGCCTCGTGGGAGAAGCCGGCACCCAAGGTGGCGAGTGCATCCGCGTTCATGCGCCCTCCTCCTCGTCGTCGTTGTCGGCGCCGCTCTCGCGCGCCAGCGTGAAGAAGTCCACCTTGGTACTCTGCGTGCGGGCGGCCTGCTCGGCGCGCCGGCGCGCCAGGTGCTGACGCACGGGGGTCAGCAGCGCGGCATCGAGCCCGTCCTGCTGCGCCGGGTCCTGCAGCAGTGCGTCGGCCAGCGCGGCCAGCTGCGCCTGACGGTGCGAGCGGCCCAGCACGTAGGCCACGCCCACGGCCGCCTGTTCGGCCGCGCCCACGCGCAGGGCGCAACGCGTGACCGTGACCTCGCCCAGGTTGAAGCGCTCCCCGGTGCCACCGACGCGGCCCTGCACCATCATCAGGCCGGTCTCCGGGCGGCGCAGCCAGCGCGGTTCGGCCGCCTGCGGGCCGAGCGCGGACTCCAGCAACGGCAGCGGCGCGCGCGCCAGCAGGGCCATCCAGTCCGGGCGTTGCAGCGGCCGGTTGGGGCCGGGGTTGTCAAATGCATGAAACATGTCCGTGGTACCCTAAAGTTGTATAGACAAGTTGATCGATGGCGCCAGCTTAAAGATCAAAGATGTAGGTTTCATGACAACACTCAGCACCACCGCCACGGCATCACCGCCCCCCGCCCGCAGCAGCCGGGACAGCTTCTGGACCCGCATCGCCAGCGAACTGGCCGAGGCCATCGGCAACGGTGTCTACGCGCCCGGCCAGCGCCTGCCCTCGGAACACACCCTGGCCGAGCAGTACGGCGTGAACCGCCACACCATCCGGCGCTCCCTGGCCAGCCTGTGCACGCAGGGCCTGGTACGCATCAGCCAGGGCAGCGGCACCTATGTGGAGGAGTTCGCCGTGGACCTGGCGCTGGGCAAACGCACGCGCCACCAGCAGAACCTGGCGCAATCCGGCCTGCGCGGCGGCCTGCAGGTGCTGCAGGCGCGCACGGTCCGGGCGACTGCCGCGCAAGCGAAGGCGCTGCAGGTGCCGACGCGCAGCCCGCTGCTGTGGTTGCGTGTGCTGGGCGAGGCTGAACAGCAGCCGCTGCAGGTGAGCGAACGGCTCTTTCCGCTGCCGCGCTTCGAGGAGCTGGCCGAGGTGGTGCGCAGCACCGGCTCGATCACGGCCGGCTTTGCCGCCTGCGGTGTGGCGGACTACACGCGGCGCGAGAGCCGCATCACCGCCGTGCTGCCCGAGGCCGAGGTGGCAGCGCTGCTCAAGCAGTCGCCGAGCCGGCCGGTGTTGCAGGTGGAGAGCATCAATGTGGATGCCGCAGGGCAGCCGATCGAATACGCCACGGCCTGCTTTGCCGGCGACCGCGTCAAGCTCACGGTGAACCACGATGAACGCTGACACCGCCGCCTACCGCTATGCGGTCTACTACGCACCCCGGCCCGACAGTGCCTGGTGGCAAGCCGGCAGCCAGTGGCTCGGACGCTGCGCCGCGCGCCACACGCTGCTGCCCCAGCCGGAGGTTGCACATGTGCCGCCACAGGCGCTGCAGCGCCTGACGGCCGCGCCGCGCCGCTATGGCTGGCACGCCACGCTGAAGGCCCCGTTCGCACTCGCCGCCGGCGTGACGCCGGCACAGCTGCGCGATGCGTTGCGGGCGTTGGCACGCGAACTGAAGCCCTTCGACATGCCTCGACTGCAGGTGACACGGCTGGACGATTTTCTGGCGCTGGTCCCGCAGGGAGACCACCGTGCCATTGATGCTGTGGCTGCCGCCTGCGTGACGCAGTTGCTTCCGCTGGCCGCCCCACTGTCGCCAGCCGAACTACAGCGCCGGCGCGCCGCCGGCCTCAGCCCGGAGGAGGATGCGCTGCTGCTGCGCTGGGGTTACCCCTTCGTGCTGGAGCGCTTCCGCTTCCATCTGTCGCTGACCGGCCCGCTGCAGCACGAAGCGCCGGCGCTCGTGCACGCGCTGCAACACGCCGCGCAGCAGCACTTCGACCCATTGCCGCCCTGTCGCTTCGACACCCTGGCTCTGTTTGCCGAACCGACCCCGGGCGCGGATTTCGTGCTGGTGGCGCATGAGGAGATGGGCGCATGAGCAGCGCGGAGGTTTCCCGATGAACCGACGTCTGGTGTATGTGATCGGTCCCTCCGGCGCTGGCAAGGACAGCCTGCTGGCCTGGCTGCGGGCGCGGCTCGATCCTGCGCTGCCGATCCACTGGGCGCGCCGCACCATCAGCCGGCCGGCGCAGGCCGGCGGCGAGGCGCACGAAAGCGTGGACGTTGCCGCTTTTGAGCAATTGCGCGACCAACAGGCCTTCGCCCTGCACTGGAAAGCCAACGGTCTGCATTACGGCATTCGACATGCCGAACTGGCTGCTTTCACTGCAGGCAGCTGGGTGATGGTCAACGGCTCGCGGGCCTACCTGCCGCAGGCGCAGGCCAGCTACCCCGGC
The DNA here is from genome assembly GCF_001592265.1 of Curvibacter delicatus NBRC 14919. Taxonomy (GTDB): domain Bacteria; phylum Pseudomonadota; class Gammaproteobacteria; order Burkholderiales; family Burkholderiaceae_C; genus Hylemonella; species Hylemonella delicata. Next base: position 55,596 of record NZ_BCWP01000015.1, read on the forward strand.
CTGACCGTGCTGCACATCACCGCCAGCGCCGACATCCTGCGGCAGCGGCTGCTGGCACGGGGCCGCGAGACACCCGAGATGATCGAAGCACGCGTGCAAAGAGCGGTCGATCTCCGGCTGCCATCCCAGGGGGCTGTACTCGAAGTTCGCAATGACGGCGCCTTGGACGCCGCCGGCGAAAGATTGCTGCAGGCCTTGGGACAGCTGACAGAGTGGCCCCGGCTCCCTGCCAACCCGGTGACAACGAGGGACCGCCCGGCGCCATAACCCCCAGCCATGGCGCTGACTCATGCCAACGACGACAGCCATGCCAACAGTGCAGTCTGTCGTCGGCATCGCCACGGCAGACCTGTTTTCAGGTCCAATACAGGGCATGAACCAAGCGCACGACACCGACGCCCGCCTGACCGAACTGGAGATCAAGGCCAGCTACGCCGAAGACCTGCTGGACCAGTTGAACCAGACCATCTTCCGCCAGCAGCAGCAGATTGACGCCCTGCTGCGCGAGGTGGCCGAGTTGCGCCGCCAGCAGCCCGAAGGCGGCCAGCCTGTGCAGCGCAACCTGCGCGACGAACTGCCGCCGCACTACTGAGCCCATGGAAGAGAAGTCCTGCGCGTTGAGGGCAAACGTGTTACATTAACCCATCGCTTGTTGCGACTGTGTGCGTCCATCCTGCCAGGCATGACGCGTGCGCCCCCGGCAGAGGGGTAGCCAGTCCAGCCCCGCATGAGCGAACCGGCCCCCTTCTCACGACGCGGCAGGTTTTTCCTCCCTTCTGTTCTTCACGTCGTCCCTGCTGTGACGCGTGCCCTGCCCCGATGCATCCGCACGGGCGACCAGGGTGATCAGGCGGAACCCACCGGCACAGGTGCGTGCCAACTGGTTATTCGTCCGTCAGGCGCCTGGCGCCCGGACCGGTTTGCTTTTTGATGATTCAACACACGACAATTTCTCATGCTTCGCCCATCACGATGGGCAAATACCGGGTGGCAGCCTGCCCCCGACCTCTGACCGGCGGCCGCTTTGCGGCCCAGGTGTCGATTGCCAGCGGGCGCGGCAGCGCCTCGACCGACCGGGTGATGCGCTTCATCCCCGATTTCCCCACTTACCAGGAAGCCGCGCATTACGCGATCGAGCAAGGCCTGAACTGGGTACGCGAAACCACGCGTACCCCGACCCATTAACCCAAGCAACACAGGAGTACCCACATGGCAAAGGAAGAACTGATTGAGATGGCCGGCGTCGTCAAGGAAGTCCTGCCCGACACGCGTTTTCGTGTGGTGCTGGACAACGGCCATGAGCTGATCGCCTATTCCGCCGGCAAGATGCGCAAGAACCACATTCGCATCCTGGCCGGCGACAAGGTGTCGCTCGAACTGTCGCCTTATGACCTGAGCAAGGGCCGTATCAAGTTCCGCCACCTGGAAGGCCGCGGCCCCGCCATGGCGCCGCGCCGCCCGCCGGCACGCTAAGCCAGCGCTCACCAAAGCCAAGGCCTGGGGCACCCCGCTTATAGAAGCCGAGGTGCCGCCAGGCCTTTGCTTTTTCAGGCCGGCCTCACAGCCCCAGATCGCTCAGGCCCGGATGGTCGTCCGGGCGGCGGCCCAACGGCCAGAAGAACTTGCGCTCTTCCGCCTTGATCGGCAGGTCGTTGATGCTGGCAAAGCGCCGCTGCATGAAACCCTGCTCGTTGAACTCCCAGTTTTCGTTGCCGTAGGAACGGAACCACTGGCCGGCATCATCGCGCCATTCGTAGGCAAAACGCACCGCAATGCGGTTGCCGCTATGGGCCCACAGCTCCTTGATGAGGCGGTAGTCCAGTTCGCGCACCCACTTGCGCGCCAGGAACTCGCGCACCTGCGCACGCCCGACCGGGAACTCGGCGCGGTTGCGCCAGCGCGTGTCTTCGGTATAGACCTGCACCACCCGGTCCGGGTCGCGCGAGTTCCAGGCGTCTTCGGCCAGGCGCACCTTCTGTGCGGCGGTCTCAAGGGTAAAGGGTGGCAGCGGCGGTTTGGTTTCCATCATGCAGTCCTCAGGTCAGGTTGATGTAGACAGGTCTGTCTACATGCCGCAGTCTACCCAAAGTAGACAGATCTGTCTACAATGAACCCATGCACCTCACAGAACCCGCCGACACCCGGAACCTCTCCGCCCGCGAACGCATCCTGCTGACCGCACATGAGCTGTTCTACCGCGAAGGCATCCGCGCGACGGGCATCGACCGCGTGATCGCGGCGTCCGGTGTGACAAAAGTCACCTTCTACCGGCACTTCCCGAGCAAGAACGACCTCATCCTGGCCTTTCTGGAATACCGGCACCAGCGCTGGATGGACTGGTTCACCGATGCCTTGCAGCGCAAGGGCCCAGGCCTGAAAGCGCTGGTGCCGGCGCTGGCGGAGTGGTTCGGCGATGCGGATTTCCGCGGCTGTGCGTTCATCAACAGCGTCAGCGAACTGGGTGGCACGCAGCCCGAGGTGGTGGCGATCGCACAACGCCACAAGCAGGACATGGTGGCGGCCATCGCGACGTTGCTGCCGCCGTCGAAACAGCGTGCGCGCGACGCCCAGGCCATTGCGCTCGCGGTGGATGGCGCCATCATCCGGGCGCAGTTCGACCAGGCAGCCGATGCAGCGCTGCAGGCGCTGGAACGGATTTTGAAGTCGCTGCAGGCCAGCGCACCCCACCACCCCATGCCGGCGAAACGCACGGCACACTGAGGCCGAGAACCGTTCGGGGCCAGCATGACCTGGCCCCGAACGTGCCGCTCAATACTGCTTGTACGGCAGGAACTTGCCCGACAGCACCACGTTGACACGGTCGCCTTTCGGGTCGGGCTGGCGCACGATGTCCATGCTGAAGTCGATGGCGCTCATGATGCCGTCGCCGAACTCCTCGTGGATCAGTTCCTTGATGGTGCTGCCGTAGACGCTGACGATCTCGTACCAGCGGTAGATCAGCGGGTCGGTGGGCACCGGCGTGGGCAACGAGCCTTTGTAGGGCACGACCTGCAGCCATTTCTGCTCTTCGACGCTGAGGCCGAAGATCTTGCCCAGGATCTTGGCCTGCTTGGCGTCGAAAGTCATCTGGCCCAGGCAACCGGCGGTGACCCACTCCTTGGAGAGGCCGACCTTCTTGGCCACATCGTCCCACTTCAGGCCCTTGGACACTTTGGTGGCAATGATTTTTTCGGTGACGTCGTTGCGGTTCATGATGGACTCCGTTGTTGAGTTGAAGGTTGAAAGAGACAAGGTCAATGCGCCACAGCGCGCGTGACCAGGAAATCGACGATGTGGTTGCGCAGTTCGTAGTAGCCGTCCAGGTGGTGCAGACCGGCGCGCGTGCGTTCACGCGGTAGCGGATTGACCACCACTTCGGCAATGCCGCCGGGCACGTAGCCGGTGGCGGTCTCGCTGCCATTGCTCATGAGCAGGATGCGGTCGGCCAGCAGGATGGCTTCGTCCACGTCGTGCGTGATCATGAACACCGTCTGCTGCGTCTGGCGCACGATGGTCATCAGCTCGTCCTGGATGGTGCCGCGCGTGAGCGCATCGAGGGCACCGAAGGGCTCGTCGAGCAGCAGCATCTTGGGCTGGATGGAAAAGGCGCGCGCAATGCCGACGCGTTGTTTCATGCCGCCCGAGAGCTGGCTGGGTTTCTTGTCGATGGCATGGCTCAGCCCCACCATGGCGACGAACTTCTCCACCTGCACGTTGACCTTGGCGGCCGGCCACTCCGGCCAGCGCGACTTGACGGCAAAGGCAATGTTCTGGCGCACCGTGAGCCAGGGCATGAGCGCATGGCCCTGGAACACCACACCACGCTCCAGGCTGGGGCCGGCCACCTCGCGCCCGTCCATGAAAACGTGGCCGCTGCTGGCGGTGTCGAGCCCGGCCAGCACGTTGAGGATGGTGGTCTTGCCGCAGCCGGAATGGCCGATGATGCAGACGAACTCGCCGCGCTCCAGCGTGAATGAGACGTCGGCGAACACCGGCTTGGCCGCCTGGTAAGCCTTGCTGAGCTGTTCGATTCTGAGGAAACCGTCCACGGTGGGAACCTTTCGTTGCGGCGAGGTAGGGGCAATGGCCACGGGTGTGGCAACGCGCGAGGGGACTTCACTCCACATAGGTCACCGCCTTCTGCAATTGGCCGAACGCCAGGTCAAGCAGCATGCCGACCACGCCGATGACCAGGATGGCAAAGATCACGTTGGTGAGCGACAGGTTGTTCCACTCGTTCCAGACGAAGTAACCAACGCCGGTGCCGCCCACCAGCATCTCGGCCGCCACAATCACCAGCCAGGCAATGCCCATGCTGATGCGCATGCCGGTCAGGATGGTGGGCGCCGCCGCCGGCAGGATGACGAGGAAGGCCTTGCGCAGCGGGTTGACTTCCAGCGTGCTGGCCACGTTGAGCCAGTCGCGCTTGACCGAGGCCACGCCGAAGGCGGTGTTGACCAACATCGGCCAGACCGAGCAGATGAAGATGACAAAGATGCCCGAGATGGAGGAGTCCTTGATGGTATAGAGCGCCAGCGGCATCCACGCCAGCGGGCTGATGGGCTTGAGCACCTGGATGAAGGGGTCAAAGGCGCGGCGCAGCAGCGGCGACATGCCGATGATGAAACCGAGCGGAATCGCCACCAGGCAGGCCAGCCCGAAACCCAACCCGACCCGGCCCAGTGAATACCCCAGCTGGATGACGATGCCCTTGTCGTTGAGACCGTTGTCGTAGAACGGGTTGGCCAGGTGGCCCCAGACCGTGCTACCCATCTGGCCCAGCGTCGGGAAGCCGCCGCTCTTGCTGTTGCCGATCTCCTTGCCCATCATCTTGGTGTATTCGATCTGCTCGGCCGTCAACCCGGCCGCCGCCCCACCCGCGCCCGAAGACGCGGTGGCGACGTACCAGATGCCCAGCACCAGCAGCAGGATCAGCGCCGACAGCAGGGCCGCCTTGAGTTGGAGGGAACGTGCGGCGTTCATGTCATGCCTTTCGGATCGGGAAGCTCTTGGCGTATTCGGCGGCCTTGGCAGCATCGAACTCGCGGCCCATGATCTTGAACTTCGGGTAGGCCCCGTCGGGCACCTTCTGGTCCAGCGCCTTCATATGCTTCTTGGCGTCGGTGATCAGGAACACCTTTTCGGCGATCTGCTTGTAGTTGACCTCGCCCTTGACGTAACCCCAGCGCTGCATCTGCGTGAGCATCCAAACCGCCATGCTCTGCCAGGGCATGGGGTCGAAGTCGGCACGGTCGGGCACGTTCTGGATGTTGCCCAGGCCGTCGGCGAACTTGCCGGTCAGCACCTGGTTGATCACCACCTCGGGCTGGTTGAGATACTGCGCCGGGGCAATCACCTTGGCGATCAGCTCGCGGTTCTTCGGGTCGCGCGCCATGGCGGCTGAGGTCAGCACCGCGCGATACAACGCAGCGAAGGTGTTGGGGTTCTTCTGGATGAACTCGGTGCTGGTGCCAAAGGCGCAGCAAGGGTGCCCATTCCACAAGTCCTTGGTCAACACATGGATGAAACCCACCTCCTCGTACACCGCGCGCTGGTTGAACGGATCGGGGCCGAGGAAACCGTCGATGTTGCCGGCACGCAGGTTGGCCACCATCTCGGCCGGCGGCACCACACGCAGCTGCACATCGGTGTCGGGGTTCAGTCCGGCTTCAGCCAGGTAGTAGCGCAGCAGGAAGTTGTGCATGCTGAACTCGAAGGGAATGGCGAACTTGAAGCCCTTCCAGTTCTTCGGGTCACGGTTGTTCTTGTGCTTGAGCGCCAGCGTGATGGCCTGGCCGTTGATGTTCTGGATCGTGGCCACGTTCATCGGCGTGGCGTTGGAGCCCAGGCCCATGGAGATGGCCAGCGGCATGGGGCTCAGAAAGTGCGTGGCGTCGTACTCCTTGTTGATCATCTTGTCGCGGATCAGCGCCCAGCCGGCGGTTTTGGTCACCTCGACATTCAGGCCTTGCTGTTTGTAGAAACCCAGCGGATGGGCCATGATCAGCGGCGTGGCGCAGGTGATCGGGATGAAGCCGATCTTCAGGTCCTTCTTCTCCAGTGAGCCTTTTTCCTGTGCCATGGCCTGCAGGCTGGCCACTGGCAGCACGCTGGCAATGGCGGCCATGGCCGTGCCCTTGCCGACGGCACGCAGGAAACGCCGGCGCACCGCGTCCTGCGGAAAGATGGCTTTCACCAACGTGGCTTCGATGAATTCATTGCTGTAGGCCTCGAATTCACTTGTCAGGCTGCGGCGCTTGAGTTCCTTGACAGCCTGTTCGGCTGCCAGCTCCTGCTGGTGCTCGGCCACGCTGTGGTCACGGCCGCAGCTGCACTTGAGCATCAGGGGGCGGTCGGCGTCATAGGGATCGAAGTACTGGGTCATGGCATCACCTTCTGGGTTGGGATGCCACGTCTTACGCAAAGGTCGGGCCAGTTTGTGCGGCACGCCCATGCTGGCCTGCATTTCGTGCCCGCCAGCACCACGCCCTGTAGGGCCAGCCCTACAAAGCCCTGTGCAATTCAAGCCGTCGGTGGTCGGCGGCCATGCCGTTCGGCAAACAGCGCCAGCTCCACATCGTTCTTGGTGCCGGTTTTTTCAAGGATGCGGGCGCGGTAGGTGCTGACCGTGTTGGGCGCGAGCTTGAGCTGCGCACCAATTTCGCTCACGCTCTGGCCGGCGGTGAGCAGGCGGAACACCTGGTGCTCACGGTGCGACAAGGCCTCCAACCCGCCGGCACCTGCTGCCGCTGCGCCGACGGCCGCCGCCAGTGCCTCGGCCGTGGCCGGCGTGACGTAGCGGCCGCCGGCGGCCACCTTGCGCACGGCGGCCAGCATGTCGTCGGGATCGGCACTCTTGTTGAGGTACCCACCGGCACCGAGCTTGATGCAGCGCACCGCATACTGGCTTTCCGGGTAGGTGCTGAGCATCAGCACCGGCAGCGCCGGATGGTCGCGGCGCAGCGCCTGCAACACCTCCAGCCCGTCCAGGCCCGGCAGGGCGATGTCGAGCAACACCAGGTCCAGCCCGGTTGCACCGTCTTGCATCTGCACCTGATCCAGCACCTCGGGGCCGCTGGGCGCTTCGGCCACGACGCACACATCTGGTGCATCGGCCAGCACCTGCTTGAGCCCTTCGCGCACAATGCGATGGTCGTCGCCGATGAGGACGCGAATCATGCTATGCATTCCGTAGCGGCGTGCGCAAGCGGAACAAGGTCCCGTAGCCAATTTGGCTTGAAATATCGAGCTGGCCGCCAAAGTGGCGCGCCCGCTCGCGCATGCCCAGCACGCCGTAGGCCGTCGGCGCCTCGAAGGCCTGCGCGGTCGCACCGCAGCCGTTGTCCTGCACCTCGATCGTCAACTCGCCGTGTTCGATGCGGATGCGCACGTCCAGCCCATTGGCGCGTGCATGACGGCCTACGTTGCTGAGCATTTCCTGGAAGATGCGGAACACCGCCATCGCCATCGGCTCGGGCAGGATCACGCCCTCGGTGCCCCGCATGTCCCAGGCCAGCGCTAGTTCAGCCGACTGGGCAAATTCCTGCGCCTGCCATTCCAGCGCCGCCCACAGGCCCTGGTGGTCGAGGATGCTGGGACGCAGGTCGGTGATGATGCGCCCGACGTTGTCGACCGCGGTCTCGATCATGCGGCTCATGTTCTGGCACTTGCAGCGCAGCCGGGTGCGCATGGCCTCGGCTTCGTGCGGTGCGCGCTGCTGCTGCTCGCCCAGGCGCTTGTCCATCCAGTTGACGTCCATCTTCAGCGCCACCAGCAGGCTGCCGAGTTCGTCGTGCACCTCGCGTGCGATGCGGGTGCGTTCGTCCTCGCGCACTTTTTCCGAATACGCTGCCAGCTCGCGCAACTGGCCCAGTGCCACTGACAACTCGCGCGTGCGCGCGGCCACGCGGTTTTCCAGTTCGTCATTGGCACGTGCCAGTTCGGCGTTGGCACACTGCAGCGCCTCGGCCGCATGGCGGCGTTCGGTGATATCAACAAAAGTGACCACGGCGCCACGCACCACGCCGGCATCGAGCAGCGGGTAGCTGGAGTATTCGACCGGAAACGGCTGGCCATCGCAGCGCCAGAACACCTCGGCGTCAATGCGGCAGGGCAGGCCCTGGCGGAAGGCGTTGAAGATCGGGCAGTCCTGTGCCGCATAGACGCTGCCGTCGGCGTGCGAGTGGTGGGTCAGCTCGTGCATGTTGCGGCCCAGCACCTCGTCAGCCGCCCAGCCCAGCATGCGGGCACCGGCCCGGTTGATGAAGGTACAGTGGCCGTCCAGGTCGATACCGAAAATGCCCTCGCCGGTTGACTCCAGCAGCAGCTCGAGCTGGTGCTGCCACAGCGGATCGTCGCTGGCAGGCAAGGGGTTGCGGGCTTCGAACTGAGCGGCAGGCATGCCCTGTCTGCTGCAATGTTTATGCCAGCCGCTTGTCCAGTGGCCGCCAATCCTGAAACAATAGCGCTGAATATCAGCTTTCACCCGCCCGTCCATGCCCCCCTCCTCCGATGACCTGCTGCTTGAGCAGCAGCTCTGCTTCCCGCTCTATGCAGCCTCGCGGTTGCTGACCCGGCTCTACCAGCCCCTGCTGGAGCCGCTCGGGCTGACCTACCCGCAGTACATCGTGCTGATGATCCTGTGGGAAGACGCCCCGTGCGCTGTGTCCCACATTGGCGAGCGGGCCCAGCTTGCCAGCAACACGCTGACACCGCTGCTCAAACGCCTGGAGCAGCTCGGCCTGGTGCAGCGTGTGCGCTCCAGCGAAGACGAGCGTGTGGTCAACATCAGCCTCACGCCGGCCGGGCGCGCGCTCAAACAGAAGTGCACCTGCATCCCGACCCAGCTGCTCGAGCGCATGGGCTATTCCACCCAGGACGCGCTGAAACTCAAGAAACAACTCGACAGCCTGCTGGCCCATCTGCAGTCGGCCGCAGGCTGACAAATCCCCTGCTCCCAACAAGGTTTCATGAATCCCGGATAATTAATCGCACGCGATTTAATCTTTTAGGAGCTATTTATGAAAACCGTGTACCAAACCCGTGCCAGTGCCACCGGCGGCCGCAATGGCCATGTCGTCTCGCAAGACGGCGTGCTCGATCTGCGTCTGGCGATTCCGAAGGAAATGGGTGGCCCTGGCGGCGCGCTCAGCAACCCGGAGCAGCTGTTTGCCGCTGGCTATTCGGCGTGTTTTGATTCGGCCCTGGCGTTTGTCGCCGGCCAGCGCAAGATCAAGCTGCAGGGTACCCAGGTGGATGCCACGGTGGGCATCGGCCCGAACGGCCAGGGCGGTTTCGGCCTGGCCGTGACGCTGGAGGTCACCATTCCCGACCTGCCGCGCGAAGAAGCCCAAGCATTGATGGACGCCACCCACCTGGTCTGCCCCTACTCCAATGCGCTGCGCGGCAACGTGCCGGTGGAACTGATCCTGAAATAAGCAGCACCTCGGCCGCCCGGCGCGTTTGCCGACTGCTGGGCGGCCCGTTCCTTAATGCCGCAGGCTGGTGTCCTGGGCCATCAGCTTGGCCAGGTCGCGCTCCAGCACGCTGTGGTCACCGGCATTGAACTCGACCAGCTGGCGCAAATGCGTGATGCTGTCGAGGTCGATGCGGTCGCAGTGCAGCCCGATATGGCGGCCATCCACATGGGCCACCGTGGCGTCCATCACGATCACCGCCCCGGGGGCCAGCTCCAGGCGCAGGTGACAGGGCTGACCGGTCTTCGCGGGCCAGGTGTCGTCATGCTCAATCAAGGCGCCCTTGAGCGAGACATCGATCAGGCGCGCCGCATGGTTGCGGCCGGCAACAGATACCAGCGCCGGCGCATCGAAGCCGGAGCGCCAGAATTGGCGACGTTCGGTGGTCGTGTTCATGAGCAACTCCTGAAGAGGGAGACGTGCTCACGGTAGCCCTGCGGACCCGGGCTGTCAAACCGGGACGGCTAGGTGTTTACCAGGGTATCGGGCGGCAGGCGATCGATTTCACCCAGCAATTGCGCCAAGGCCCGGCCGCTGGCCTGCAGCACGGCCTGCCCCTGCGCAGCGGTGGCAGCCGCCGCATTGCCGACGGCACCGGCCGGGTTGTAGTCCTGCATCTGCCAGCCCAGCTTGGCACTTTTGCCGTTGCCGAGGATGGGGAACTTCTGCGCGCGCTGCTGCGAAGCGGAAGCAAAGTCCTGCGCCTGCCCCATGGCCACCCGCTCCGGTTTGAGCGCCAGCATCATGGCGGTCTCGATCTGGCCGGCATGGATGCCGAAGCGGTGTTCTTCCGCCGTGAACTGCTGCGCCACCTCCGGCCCCAGCGGCAGGTTGAACGAGCTCACGCTGTAGACCAGCATGCCGAGCCGGGCCCGCAGGTCACGCGCCACGATGTCCATCACGCTCACCTGGCCACCGTGCGAATTGAGCAACACCAGCTTTTTGATGCCGGCGCGCGCCACCGATTCGCCAATCTCGGTCCACAGGCTGATGATGGTGTGCGAGGACAAGGTGAGCGTGCCGGGAAAGCGCTGATGCTCCGGGCTCAGGCCGACCGCCTGCGTTGGCAGAAACAGCACCGGCAGATCGGCCGGCAGGTGCGGCAACGATGCCGCCACCACGCCGTCCACCAGATCGGTGTCCACACTCACCGGCAGGTGCGGGCCATGCTGTTCGGTGGCGGCCACCGGCAGCACGGCGATGGTGCAGCTTGTGTCGAGCTGTGCGAAGTCGCGTGTGCTCAGGTCGGCCCAGTAGCGTGAAGGAACGGCGGGTGTGCTCATGCGTCTATCTTAGAGCCTCGGCCGTCACCGCGGCCGTGCTGGCCGCTGGCGTCGCTGGGTCACCGTGACGCGCCTGGCGCTCGGCCCGCACCCGGACGGCCCGCGGCACGGGCACCCCCTGGGGCGGCAGCACCTCGCGCAGGCTGCGCGGCCGTGCGCGGGCGCCGCTGGCCAGGTAATCGGCCAGCAAGGCCTGGCGCACCGCCTGTTCGTCGCCCCCGCGTTCGCTGACGAGGTAATCGAACAGCGCATCGACCAGTTGTTCGGGCGTCAGGTGCGCCGTCTCGCCCTGGCGCTGCCACAGCCAGTCGGCAAAGGCCGCAAAGGCAGCGAACGCCGACGGCCCCTGCAACAGCAGCGGCAGGCTTTGCCGGAACCGGCCTGAATTGGCCACCAGATCCCAGTAGCGCGCCAAGCGGGTAAAGCGCTGCAGCGCGGCCGCGTCCACCGCACCAGTCTGCAACACGGTGTAGGGCGGCGCGGGGTCGTAGACCATGCCGTAGTCGGCGGTGTGACGCGCAATCGGCGTGCCGCGCAGGCGCTTGAGGATGCCGAGCTGGATCTCGTGCGGCCCCAGCGCGTACAGACGATCGAAACCTTGGGCAAAACTTTGCAGCGTCTCACCCGGCAGACCGAAGATCAGGTCGGCATGCAGGTGAGCCGGGCTCTCGCCCACCAGCCAGCGCAGGTTGGCCTCGGTCTTGGCGTTGTCCTGCCGGCGCGAGATGCGCTGCTGCACCTCGACGTTGAAGCTCTGGATGCCAACCTCGAACTGCAGCACGCCCTCAGGGAAGCGGACGATCATGGCTTTCAGCCGGTCGGGCAGCTGGTCCGGCACCACCTCGAAGTGGACGAACAGGTCCTCACTCATCCGGTCCAGGAAAAACTGCAGGATGCGTACCGAGGCCTCGACCTTGAGGTTGAAGGTACGGTCGACAAATTTGAAGTGGCGCGCACCGCGCCGGTACAACGCATCCATCTCGGCCAGAAAGGTGTCGAGGTCGAAAGCCCAGGCGGTCTTGTCGAGCGAGCTCAAACAGAACTCGCACTTGAACGGGCAACCGCGCGACGCCTCCACGTACAGCAGGCGGTGCGCCAGGTCGTCGTCGCTGTACTCGGCGTAGGGCAGCACGATCTCGTCCAGCGGTGGCTGCTCGCCTGCGACGATTTTCATCAGGGGCTGCGGGCCATGCAGCAGCGCCCGGCACAACTTGGGGAAACTGACATCGCCCCAACCCGTGATCACGTGGTCAGCCAACTGCACGATGGCCTGTTGCTCGACTTCGTGGCTGACCTCAGGCCCGCCCAACACGACTTTGATAGCCGGTTGCGCACTTTTCAGCAAACGCAGCACCTCGGTGGTCTGCGTCACATTCCAGATGTAGACACCAAAACCAACGATGGCCGGATGGAGTGCCAGCAGTTCGTCCACGATGTCCTGCGGCTTGCGCGCGATGGTGAACTCACGCAGCACACAACGCGCGCGCAAGTCCTCGCCGCCATGGCGCGCCATGTTGGCCAGCAGGTAACGCAGGCCGAGCGAGGCGTGGATGTACTTGGCGTTGAGCGTTGTCAGGACGATGGCGGCAGGCTGGTCGGGCATGCCGCCATTATCGGAGTGCGCCGTTGTCAGCGGGCGTACATCCAGCGCCGCGACCACGGCAGGCCACGCGCCGGGCGGCCTGCCTTGCGGCACAGCACCTGGTACAGCGACACCTCGTCGTGCTCGAAGGCCCATTGGCTGCCGGCGAGGTAGACACGCCAGATGCGCCAACGTTTCTCATCCACCATGGCCTTGAGTTTCTCGCCGTTGGCCTCGAAGGCTTGGCTCCACAAGCCGGTGGTGCGCGCGTAGTGGCGGCGCAGGCTCTCGATGTCGAGCGCTTCCAGCCCGCCCTCCTGCATGGTCCTGAGCACGGTGCCGATGTGTGGCAGCTCGCCGTGCGGGAAGACGTAACGGTCAATGAAACGGCCACCGCCATGGCTGGTTTCGCCGTCATTGGCGTCGGTGGAGGTGATGCCATGGTTGAGCACCCAGCCCTCGTCCGTCAGCAGTTCGTTGATACGACTGAAATAGCCGGGCAGGTGCTGGATGCCGACGTGCTCGAACATGCCGACGCTGGTGATGCGGTCGAACTGGCCCTGCACGTCGCGGTAGTCCTGCAGGCGGATCTCCACCCGGTCCTGCAAGCCGGCCTGGCGCACTCGCTCGGTGGCCAGCTCGAACTGCCGCTGCGACAGCGTGACGCCGAGGCAGCGCGCGCCGAACTTCGAGGCCGCGCGCATGACCAGCGCGCCCCAGCCGCACCCGATGTCGAGCAGGCGCTGGCCCGGCTGCAGCTGCACCTTGGTCAGGATGTGGTCGATCTTCTTGGTCTGCGCCTCGGCCAGTGTCTCGTCGCCGTTCTCGAAGTAGGCGCAGGAATAGACCATGGCCGGGTCGAGCCAGACCTGGTAGAACGCGTTGGAGACGTCGTAGTGGTACTGGATGTCTTCGCGGTCGGTGTTCTTGGTGTGCGTGAAACGGCGCACCATGCGCGACAGCCGGCCCTCGGTCTTGCTGCCGGCCTCGGCCAGCCGGTGCGCGATGTCGAGCACGTCGTCCACGCTGCCGGTCACATCGATCTGGCCTTCAACATAGGCCTCGCCCAGGCTGTCGAGGCTGGGCGACAGCAGCAGCGGGATGGCGCTGGCCTTGCGCACCTGGATCACCACCTTGGGCTGGCTGAACTCGCCGAGCCGCAGGCCGGAACCCGGCGCCGGGTTGTCGCCCCACTGAATCAGGACCGGTAGATTGGTCTTGGCCTTGAGTTGCGTCACCCAAGGGCTCAGAACCGCTTCCATGCTGGGCACCATAAGCATCCTCCGCTAGATGAACGTCATGCGCAGGCTCTTCTTCGCGGCCTGTTTCCGGGAAACGAAAGCATTATTCGAGCCCAAGCCGGCTCGTGGCTTTGATAGTGTCTATGACAGCCATAGCCTTTTGCAAGCCCTTTCGCATTGGCTTATATTTGGTGCTTGCACCCGGCGCGGGCCTGTGGCCTGTGCGTCGCCCGCCCGAACGGGCGGGGAACTTGTGCCGCGCCCCTCACTCCCACCGGCTTCACTCACCGCTTGCCCTTCATGACCTTGCCCCGGCCGTCCCGACTTCTGCAGAACGCTCTTTTTTTCATAGCAGCTGCCGCTTTATCCATCGGGTCCCAGGCCCAAATAAGCTCGCAAAAAACGGTGGTCACCACCGAGCAGGTGCGCGCCGAACTGATGGCCCATGCGCCCCAAGGCGTGGCACCGGGCCAGCCGGTCTGGCTCGGGCTGCAGATCCGGCACCAGCCCGAATGGCACACCTACTGGAAGAACTCGGGCGACTCCGGCCTGCCCACGCAGCTGGAATGGACGCTGCCACCGGGCGTGCTGGCCGGCGACATCGCCTGGCCGCTGCCGCACAAGATCGCGCTCGGCAAGCTGGTCAACTACGGTTATGAAGGCACGCTGCTGCTGCCGGTGCCGCTGACCATCACCCCCGACTTCAAACCTTCGCTGCTCAACCCGGACCTGACGGTCAAGCTCAAGGCCAGCTGGCTGGTCTGCCGCAAGGAATGCATTCCGGAAGAGGGCGAGTTCACGCTCAGCGTTCCGGTCAAAGGCTCGACCGCCCTGAACGGCGCCGCCTTTGACGCCGCGCTGGCCGCCCAGCCGCAAGCGCTGGCGGCAGCCAAGGGCAGCCAGCTCCGCATCGACGGCCGGACCCTGCAGCTGACCTTGCACGGCTTGCCGGCCAGGCTGCAGGGGCAGACGTTGGAGGTTTTTCCCGAGACCGCCGAAATCGTCAACCCCTCGGCCCCCTGGCAGCAGGCCTGGCAGGGGGCGGTCTGGACCGCCACCCTGCCGCTGGCCGAAGCGCGCAGTGCCAGCCCCACCGTGCTGCCGCTGGTGCTGACGCACAAGAACGCGGGCTGGCGCGTCGAGTTGCCAGTCACCGGCGAGTGGCCCAAGACGGCGGCCCCGGCGGCGCTGTCGCCAGCGCTGCAGGCGGCCCTGCAAGCCAATGCACAGATCCCGGCTGCCCCCGCCGCCTCGCTCGGTTTCCTCGCCGCCTTGCTGGGCGCGTTGTTGGGCGGCCTGATTCTCAACCTCATGCCCTGCGTCTTTCCGGTGCTGGCCATCAAGGTGCTGAGCTTCACGCGCCATGCCGACGACCACCGCGGCCACCGCATCAGCGGCCTGGCCTACACCGCGGGTGTGGTGGCGAGTTTTGTGCTGCTGGGCCTGCTGCTGCTGGGCCTGCGCGCCGCCGGCGAAAGCCTGGGCTGGGGCTTCCAACTGCAGAACCCGGCCGTGGTGGCGGCCCTCGCCGCCCTCTTCACCCTGATCGGCCTCAACCTGGCCGGCGTGTTCGAGTTCGGCCAGTTCGCGCCCTCCTCGCTGGCGGCCTTCCAGGCGCGCCACCCGGTGCTCGACGCCTTCCTCACCGGCGTGCTGGCGGTGGCGGTGGCCTCGCCCTGCACCGCGCCTTTCATGGGCGCCTCGCTCGGCCTGGCCGTCACCTTGCCGGCGCTGCAGGCGCTGCTGATCTTTGCCACCATCGGCCTCGGCCTGGCGCTGCCCTACCTGCTGGCCAGCTTCGTGCCGGCCTTTGCCCGCGCCCTGCCCAAGCCGGGCGCCTGGATGGACGCGCTGCGCAAACTGCTGGCCTTCCCGATGTTCGGCACCGTGGCCTGGCTGGTCTGGGTGCTGGGCCACCAGAGCGGCGTCGATGGCGCCGGCGCGCTGCTGGCACTGCTGGTGGTTTTCAGCGCAGTGATCTGGTCGCTCACGCTCACCGGCCGTTCACGTTTTGTGATTGCTACTATTTTGATAGCTGCTGGCGCATGGTTGACATGGGCCATCGGCCCATTTGCCTTGAAAACCCAAACCACCGCGGAAGCCCCGGCGGCCGGTGAACGCTGGCAGGCCTGGGCCCCGGGCCGGGTGGAGGAACTGGTGGCCGCCCAACAGACCGTGTTCGTCGACTTCACCGCCGCCTGGTGCGTGACCTGCCAGTACAACAAACAGACCACACTGGCCGATCCCTCTGTGCTGGCCGAGCTGGAAGCGAAAAAGGTGACGCTATTGCGCGCCGACTGGACCCGGCGCGACCCGGCCATCACCGCCGCACTGGCGCAGCTGGGGCGCAACGGCGTGCCGGTTTATGTGTTTTACCAACAAGGCAGGGCGCCGATCGTCTTGTCGGAAATCCTGAGCGTGCAGGAAGTGCGCGCCGCCCTGGCGCAGCTGTGAGCTGAAAGCACGTGCATGGACCAGACCCAGGCGATCCGCACCATCCTCGACCACTGCCGCACCGTGGCGGTGGTCGGCCTGTCACCCAAGCCACACCGCGACAGCTACCAGGTGGCACGCTACATGCAGGCGCAGGGCTGGCGCATCGTGCCGGTCAACCCGAATGCCAATGGCGAGATCCTGGGTGAGCGGGTCTACCCCAGCCTGCGTGAAGCAGCGCAGCACGCGCGCATCGAGCTGGTGAACTGCTTTCGCAATTCGGCCGACATCCCGCCCATCGTCGAGGAGGCCATTGCCATCGGCGCGCAGGCGGTGTGGATGCAGCTCGGCGTGGAACATGCGGCTGCCGCAGACCGGGCGCGCGCCGCCGGCCTGGCCGTGGTGCAGAATCGTTGCCTGAAGATTGACCACGCCGCCCGCACCCGGGCCTGAGTACAAGAATATGAGCGAGACAAACAGCCGCGACAGCACGGCACCGGAAACCATCGAGGTGCCCTATGACGAGTTCCGCACCGGCCTGCCGGCCGGGCGTTTCCGCGTCATCGTCAACCCGGAGCGGGCACGCAAGTACGTCAAGCACCGGCTGATGCTGACGGCGCTGATCCTGCCCATCATCGGGACCGGCATCGGCATGGCTTGGTACGGCTATCCGTGGATCGGCCTGGGCCTGGTGCTGGCCGGTATCGCGGCGCACCGGCTCGTGACCCACCAGGCCCCCAAGATCCTGCTGCACATGGCCGGCCAGGACGCGCGCATCTACCGCGAGGCAATCGACTTCGAAATCCTCGAAGTGCGCTTGGCCCGGTAAGGCCCGCCGCCCGAGCTGCCGCCGGGCCGCCCCAAGGTAACGAGCGCCCCCTTCCCCTTGTGTGGGGCAGCGAACGACACGAAGTGCGGGCGCGTGGGGACGCCGGTACACCTGCGACAATTGGGGGTATGAGTTCTACCCCCCGCTTCGCCCCCCTGCAAAACGACACCTTCCTGCGCGCCTGCCTGCGCCAGGCCACCGACTACACGCCGCTGTGGCTGATGCGCCAGGCCGGCCGTTACCTGCCCGAGTACTGCGCCACGCGCGCCAAGGCCGGCAGCTTCATGGGCCTGGCCACCAACGTGGACTACGCCACCGAGGTCACGCTGCAGCCGCTGGAACGCTACCCGCTCGATGCCGCCATTCTGTTCAGCGACATCCTGACCGTGCCCGATGCCATGGGCCTGGGCCTGTCCTTCGCCCAGGGCGAGGGTCCGCGTTTTGCCACCGCCGTGCGCGACGAGGCGGCCGTGGCCAAGCTCGAAGTGCCGGACATGGACAAGCTGCGTTATGTGTTCGACGCTGTGACCTCGATCCGCAAGGCGCTGAACGGCCGCGTGCCGCTGATCGGTTTCTCCGGCAGCCCGTGGACGCTGGCCTGCTACATGGTCGAAGGCGCCGGCTCGGACGACTACCGCCAGGTCAAGACCATGCTGTACAGCCGGCCGGACCTGATGCACCGCATCCTGCAAGTGAACGCTGACGCCGTGGCCACCTACCTGAACGCCCAGATCGACGCCGGCGCCCAAGCGGTGATGATCTTCGACAGCTGGGGTGGTGTGCTGGCCGACGGCGCCTTCCAGCAGTTCAGCCTGGCCTACACGGCCCGCGTGCTGGCGCAGCTCAAGCGCACCGGCGTGGACGGCCAAGTGGTGCCGCGCATCGTCTTCACCAAGGGCGGTGGCCTGTGGCTGGAGGAGATGGGCCAACTCGACTGCGACGTGCTCGGCCTGGACTGGACCGTGAACCTGGGCAAGGCGCGTGCGCAGGTTGGCGCGCACAAGGCGCTGCAGGGCAATATCGACCCGAACGTGCTGTTTGCCCCGCCGGCCGCCATCGAGGCCGAGGTGAAGAAGGTGCTGGACAGCTTCGGCGCACCGCACCGCGACCCGGCCACCCAGGGCCCGACCCACATCTTCAACCTCGGCCATGGCATCAGCCAGTACACCCCGCCCGAGCACGTGGCAGCCCTGGTGCAAGCGGTGCACGAACATTCCCGCAAGATGCGGAAATAGTGGTTTTCCCGAGTTCCGGCATGCCCCAGAACAGGTTGGTGAATCCTGACTTATGCACAAAAGCTGTGCTGCGGTGCAGAATCCGTCCCCCAAATGGGGGATGCCCGCTATCAAAGCCATAGCGGACCTAAGTGGTTGATTTATAAGGGTTTAGTACTTTGCTTTTTTTGTGGGCATTCCAAGAAAAGCCTTGATTTTCAAGGCTTCGGCCTGAATCGATACGCGATATCAACAAAGTTATCCACAGAAACTTTGAATGCTTTACAAAAGCCTTCCAGATCAAGCACTTAGCGTCTTTTTCGGAAGTCAACTTCAAGAATTCACCCCAACTCGGGCTTTTCCATGACGCACTGGCTTTCGGTTCTGGTCCAGACCCCGGCACACAGCCAGGTCGCCGGGCCGCTGAGCTACCGAAGTGAGCTGGCACTTGCCGCCGGCACCCTGGTCCGTGTCCCTTTCGGCAAACGCGAGACCCTGGGAGTGGTGTGGGACACACCCGCCGATGGCGAAGCAGCCCCGTTCGATGCCGACAAGACCCGCCCCATCACCGCCGCGTTGGACAGCCTGAGCCCGCTGACCGATACTTGGCGGCAACTGGTCGGTTTTGCCGCCGGCTACTACCAGCGCTCGCTGGGCGAGGTGGCACTGGCCGCACTGCCGCCGCAGTTGCGCGAACTCAGCGCCGAACAACTGGCGCGCCGGCTCAAGCGCCAAGCCAAGGCGGCCCCGGCCAGCCCCGCGCCGGCCGGCCAGGCCATTGCCCCGTTGACGCTGACGCCGGAGCAGGCCAGCGTCATCTCGCAGATCGAGACCCAGGCCGGCCCCTTCCTGCTGTTCGGTGCCACCGGCAGCGGCAAGACCGAGGTCTACCTGCGCTGCGTGCAGCAACTGCTGGAACGCGACCCGCAGGCGCAAGTGCTGGTGATGGTGCCCGAGATCAACCTCACGCCGCAGCTGGAGGCGCGTTTCATCGAACGCTTCGGCCCCGTGTACGGCGAACAGGCGGTGGTGTCGCTGCACAGCGGCATGACCAACCCGCAGCGCCTGGCCAGCTGGCTGGCCGCGCACAGCGGTGCGGCGCGCATCGTGCTGGGCACACGCATGGCGGTGTTTGCCTCCCTGCCGCAGCTGAAACTGATCGTGGTCGACGAGGAACACGACCCGAGCTACAAGCAGCAGGAAGGCGCACGTTATTCCGCGCGCGACCTCGCCGTCTACCGCGGCAAGCTGGAGGGCGCCAAGGTCATCCTCGGCTCGGCCACGCCCTCGCTGGAGAGCTGGCACCACAGCCGCCCCGCCAGCGAAGGCGGCCGCTACCTGCGGCTGCACATGCCCAGCCGCGTGGGCGGCAACAGTGAACCCGCCGTCACCGCGGACGGCCGCCACAACCCGGCCAGCGGCCTGCCACTGGTGCGTCGTGTCGACATGAACCACCAGCCCAAACACGCGGTGTTCTCGCCGCCGCTGGTGGAAGCGATCAAGGTTCGCATCGCCCGCGGCGAGCAGAGCATGATGTTCCTGAACCGCCGCGGCTACGCGCCGGTGCTGCACTGCACGGACTGCGACTGGAAGAGTGAGTGCCCCTACTGCAGCGCCTTCCGTGTCTTCCACAAGATCGACCGCACGCTGCGCTGCCACCACTGCGGTTTCACCGAGCGCGTGCCGCGCGCCTGCCCGGCCTGCGGCAACCCGGACATCCGCCCCATGGGGCGCGGCACCGAACGGCTGGAGGAACACCTGGCCGAGCTGCTGGACGATGTAAGGCGGCCGGACGGCCAAGCCGTGCGCATCGTGCGCATTGATGCCGACACCACCAAACACAAGGGCGAACTGGAATCGCAACTGGCCCAGGTGCACGCCGGCGACGTGGATGTGCTGGTTGGCACGCAGATGATCGCCAAAGGCCACGACTTCCGCCGCATCACGCTGGTGGCGGCCGTCAATGCCGACAGCGCGCTGTTTTCCAGCGACTTCCGCGCGCCGGAGCGCCTGTTCAGCCTGCTGATGCAGGCGGCCGGCCGCGCCGGGCGTGACACCGGTGTCAGCAGCGACAGCGAGATGTGGGTGCAGACCTTCCATCCCACCCACCCGCTGTTTGACGCCCTGAAGCGGCACGACTACCCGGCCTTCGCCGCCGGGGAACTGAAAGAGCGCGAACAGGCTGGCCTGCCGCCGTTCAGCTTCCAGGCCCTGGTGCGCGCCGAGGCGCGTTCGCAGGAAACGGCTCAGGGCTTTCTGCAGGCTGCCAGTGCGTCAGGCACCGAAGCCGCCGCCGCGCTGGGTGTCACGCTTTACCCGGCGGTGCCGATGAGCGTGCAGCGGGTGGCGAATGTGGAGCGCGCGCAGATGCTGATCGAAAGCCCGTCGCGCGCGGCACTGCAGCGCTTCCTGGCCGGCTGGCATGAGGTGTTGCACGAGGTGCGGCAGGGGCCCGAGGGCAAAGGGCTGATCCGCTGGGCGGTGGACGTTGACCCCCTGACGATCTGACCCGAGATCAATTATCACCCGGGTGAAATTGCAAAATTATTTATACCCGGGTATAATTTGATTTTTCAATTTCATCCGGGTAATTTATGGATTGGCTCCGCACACCCTGCACGGCCTTTGAAGGCAGCCGCTGCATCGCCACAGGCGAACTCAAGGACGTGGCCCCGCTGGCCAAAGCCGCACTGGACCGCAGTGCCGACAAGCCCAACCCGCCACCTGTGCTGGTCTTCAACGACACGACCAGCGAGACGATCGAGCTGGACTGGCGTGGCTCGGCGCAAGACTTCGCAACCCGGCTGGGCATGCCGGCCACGCCCCAACCCAGCCCCGAGCCCATCCGCGGCCCCGGCCGCCCCAAACTTGGCGTGGTGGCGCGGGAAGTGACCCTGCTGCCGCGGCACTGGGAGTGGCTGGGCCAGCAGCCTGGCGGCGCCTCGGTGGCACTGCGCAAGTTGGTGGAGGCGGCCCGCATGTCATCCGAAGGGAAGGACCGCGCCCGGCAGAGCCGGGAGGTGGGCTACAAGTTCATGGCCACCATGGCCGGGCACGAAGCGGGCTTCGAGGAGGCCAGCCGTGCCCTGTTTGCGGGTGACCAGGCCGGCCTGGAGGCCCGCATCGCCACCTGGCCGGTGGATGTGCAAACGCACCTGAAAAAATTGCTGGCGGAGGCTTTTCAAGCATGAGTCACGCCGAACCCATCCAATCGCCGCCCGTCTTGTGGAAGGTCTACCTGGCCTTCCTGGGGCCGATGATCGTCAGCAACATCCTGCAAGCGCTTTCCGGCACGGTGAACAACATCTACCTGGGCCAGATGCTGGGCGTGAAGGCCATGGCCGCGGTGTCAGCGCTCTTTCCGGTGCTGTTCTTTTTCATCGCCTTCATGATCGGCCTGGGGGCGGGTGCCGCCATCCTCATCGGCCAGGCCTGGGGTGCCAAGGAGCTGGGCCGCGTCAAGGCCATCGCCGGCACCACACTGATGGTGGGCCTGTACGCAGGCTTGGTGGTGGCGGCCTTTGGCGGCACGTTCACCGAGATGATGCTGCGTGCGCTGGAAACGCCGGCCGACATCCTGCCGGAGGCCACGGCCTATGCCCGCATCATGCTGATCGCCGCCCCCGGCCTGTTCCTGTTCTTGCTGGTCACCTCCATGCTACGCGGCGTCGGCGACACCACCACGTCGCTGCTGACGCTGCTGATTTCCACCGGCGTCAGCCTGCTGCTCACACCGGCACTGATCCTGGGCTGGGCCGGCCTGCCGCGCCTGGGTGTGACCAGCGGTGCCTATGCCGCGGCCGTGTCGTTCCTGGTTGCACTGGGCTGGACGGCCTGGTACCTCCTGCGCAAGCACCACCCGCTCGCCCCCGATGCCACGTTCATCAGGCATCTGCGCATCGACCGCAGCATCCTGCTCAAGATCCTGTTCGTCGGCCTGCCCACGGCCTTGTCGATGATCACCATCTCGGTGGCCGAGATCGCCGTCCTGTTCCTGGTCAACCGCCATGGTTCACAGGCCACTGCGGCCTATGGCGCGGTGAACCAGATCGTTTCGTACGTGCAGTTCCCGGCCATCTCCATCGCCATCACGGCCTCCATCCTGGCGGCCCAGGCCATCGGCGCCGGACGCGGCCACACGCTGGGCAAAATCGCCCGCACCGGCATCATGATGAACCTGGTGCTGACCGGCGCGCTGGTAGGGCTGGGTTATCTGTTCTCGTGCCACATCCTGGGCCTGTTCATCACCGACATGGCAGTGGTGGACATGGCGCAGACGTTGCTGCACATCATGCTGTGGAGCAGCGTGATCATGGGCATGTCGATGGTGCTGTCGGGCCTGATGCGCGCCAGCGGCAACGTGCTGATGCCCACCGCCATCACGATGTTCGCCATTGCGGGCATCGAAATTCCAGCGGCCTGGGTCTTGAACCAGTTCTATGGCCTGAACGGCATCTGGGCGTCCTACCCCATTGCCTTTCTGGCGATGCTGGCCCTGCAGACGGCGTATTACCGGCTGGTCTGGAAAAAGAAACCGCTGCGCCGACTGTGAGGCCGAACAGCCGCAAGCCCACGCATAATGAAGCAGGAGCAGCACCATGGATGACAGCAGCTCCAGCCCAGAAAAGGAAAAAATGATGATGGCCAGGTTTTCAACGTCCCCACGTCAGCCGCGCGCTCGCTTGTATGGCGCCGCCGTGCTGGCAGCCCTGCTGCTGGCCGGCTGTTCTGCCGAATGGCTGAACCGCCAGCCGGCCCAGGAAATCGCCCAGCGCAGCAAGCCGCCAGGATCGGTCTACGTCGGCTGGCGCGTTTTCCAGGCGCGCTGCGCCAGCTGCCACGGCGCCGATGCAAACGGCACGGTCAATGCCCCCGACCTGCTGCCGCGCGTGAAAGACATGGGCCCGCGTCGTTTTGCCGGCCTGGTGCTTCAACGCTACGACTGGGCACAGCCCCCGGCGCAAACCAACACCCCGGGCACCACACGGGAAACCCAGGTCGAAGTGGTCATGCAACGCAAAGACGCTCCGCTGACGATGCCCGCCTGGCAAGGGGAACCGGTCGTGAGCGCGCAAATCATGGACCTGTATGCCTACCTCGCAGCACGCGCCGAAGGCACCCAAAGCCCTGGCCGGCCCCAGCCCTGAGCGGGGGGCCAGCGCGCATCGCCGCCAGACGACAAAGGCCGCCCGAGGGCGGCCTTTGTTTTGTCTTTCCAGACTGCAGGCGACTCACGCCAGATCGAAACGGTCCAGGTTCATCACCTTGGTCCAGGCCACCACGAAGTCCTGCACGAACTTCTGTTTGCCGTCGGCACTGGCATAGACCTCGGCCAGCGCACGCAGCACGGCGTTGGAACCGAACACCAGATCCACACGGCTGCCCGTCCACCTGACGGCGCCGGTTTTGCGGTCCCGGCCCTCGAAGTTGTCGGCCTCTTTGGACACCGGCTTCCATTCCGTTGCCATGTCGAGCAGGTTGACGAAGAAGTCGTTCGTCAAGGTGCCGGGCTTGGCCGTGAGCACGCCCTGCTTGCTGCCATCGAAGTTGGCGCCCAGCACCCGCAGGCCGCCGACCAGTGCCGTCATCTCGGGCGCCGTCAGGGTGAGCAGCTGGGCCTTGTCCACCAGCAGGTGCTCGGCCGGGATGCCCGACTTGGCCATCTTCGCGCTGACATAGTTGCGGAAACCATCGGCCAGGGGTTCCAGGTGGCCGAAGGACGCCACATCCGTCTGCTCGATCGTGGCATCCACGCGGCCCGGTGCGAACGGCACGTCCACGGCCGTCCCGGCGGCCTTGGCGGCCATCTCGATGCCGACGCCACCGGCCAGCACGATGATGTCGGCCAACGACAGCTTGCCCGAGGCCTGCTGGATGGCTTCCAGCTTGGGCAGCACCTTGGCCGCGATCTGGTTGACCGCCCAGTCCTTCTGCGGCGCCAGGCGGATGCGCGCGCCGTTGGCGCCGCCACGCTTGTCGCCGCCCCGGAAGGTGGAAGCCGAGGCCCAGGCCGTGGCCACCAGTTCAGCCACGGACAGGCCGGAGGCAGCAATCTTCGCCTTCGCGTCGGCAATGTCGGCCGCCGTCGGCTTGTGCGTTGCGGCAGGCAATGGGTCTTGCCAGAGCAGGTCCTCCTTCGGCACCTCGGGGCCCAGGTAGCGCGCCTTCGGCCCCAGGTCGCGGTGGGTCAGCTTGAACCAGGCACGGGCATAGGCTTCGGCAAAGGCCTGCGGGTCGTTCAGGAATTTGCGCGAGATCTTTTCGTAGGCCGGGTCGAAGCGCAGCGACAGGTCGGTGGTGAGCATCGTCGGACGGCGCGCCGGCGAATCAGCTGTTGGGCCGGGAATGATGGCGTCCGCGCCCTTGGCCACCCACTGGATGGCGCCGGCCGGTGACTTGGTCTTTTCCCATTCGTACTTGAACAGGAACTGGAAGAAGTCGTTGCTCCAGCGCGCCGGGGTGCTGGTCCAGGTCACTTCCAGGCCGGATGAGATGGTGTCCTTGCCCTTGCCGGCGCCGAATTTATTGGCCCAGCCGAAACCCTGCTGCTCCAGGGCGGCGGCTTCCGGATCGGCACCCACGTTGTCGGCCGGGCCGGCACCGTGGGTCTTGCCGAGGGTGTGGCCACCGGCAATCAACGCCACGGTTTCCTCGTCGTCCATCGCCATGCGCGCAAAGGTCTCGCGGATGTCTTTGGCGGCCGAGAGCGGATCGCCATTGCCGTTCGGACCTTCGGGGTTCACGTAGATCAGACCCATCTGAACGGCAGCCAGCGGGTTCTCCAGATCACGCTCGCCGCTGTAGCGCTGGTCGCCGGCCAGCCAGGTGGTTTCCTGGCCCCAGTACACGTCCTGGTCCGGCTCCCACACGTCTTCCCGGCCGGCGGCAAAACCGAAGGTGCGGAAACCCGCGTTTTCCAGTGCCACGTTGCCGGCCAGGATCATCAGGTCGGCCCAGGAAATCTTCTGGCCGTATTTCTGCTTGATCGGCCAGAGCAGGCGGCGTGCCTTGTCCAGGTTCACGTTGTCGGGCCAGGAGTTCAGGGGCGCGAAGCGCTGCTGGCCACGGCCCGCACCGCCGCGGCCGTCGCCCACGCGGTAGGTGCCGGCGCTGTGCCAGGCCATGCGGATCATCAGACCGGCATAGCTGCCGAAGTCGGCCGGCCACCAGTCCTGCGACGTCGTCATCAGCTTGTTCAGATCGGCCTTGAGTGCCGCATAGTCAAGCTTCTTGAATTCCTGGGCGTAGTCGAAGTTCGCGCCCAATGGGTTGGACTTCTCCGAATGCTGGCTCAGCAGATCCAGGCGCAATTGGTTGGGCCACCAATCCTTGTTTTGCGTACCGCCACCGGCGGCACCGTGAAAGGGGCATTTGGCTTCATGGGACATGGTTTTCTCCTAGGCGTGTGAGGTTGACGTTCCGCGGCGCGACGTCTCAGCTGGCTTGCGCCAAGGTGGCCAGGCATTCAAGCCAGGACGGCTGGCGTTGGGCATGGGCTTGCAGATAGGCAGTGGTCATACGGTACTCCTTTGACTTGAAAGTGGCTCGAGTTTAGATATTGACTATTGAATTTGCCATTTGATTTGAAATATCCATCAAATAGCGCAAGCCTATCGCGGCGCCTGCAGCGGCCTCAGAGGAAAGAACGGGAATCAGGTCATCAGGGCCACGGCGGCCGAGAAGCTCAAGAAGGCCGCCGCGGTGGAGACCAGGATGATGCGGGCGATACGCCCGTTGTCGGCACCAAAGCGCTCGGCCAGCAACGACACATTGCTGGCGCTGGGCAGGGCCGCGGCCAGCACCATCACCGTCAGGGCAAAACGTGACAGCGGCACGCCGAGCCAGATGGCGGCACTGCCCACCAGCAGCACCAGCAGCGGGTGCAGGACCAGCTTGAACAGCGCCACCGGCACATAGTCGCGCGGCGGAATGGGCGGGTGGCCGCTCTGCTCGGTCAGGATCTGCGAACGCGCCAGCACGGCACCGATGGTGAACAACGCAACCGGGGAAGCGGCGTCGGCCAGCAGGCCCACGGTCTTGTCCAGCGGCCCAGGCAACTGCAGCTGGAGAGAGGAGGCCACACCGCCCAGCAGGATGGCCCACGGCATGGGATTGGTCAGAATGCCGCGCAACGCGCTCTTGAGCGCCACGGCCATGCCGTGCTTGTCGGCACCGTCCAGGCGCGACAGGGCGATGCACAGCGAGGTGGTGACCACCATGTCGACCAGCATGCCGACGATGGTGGGCGCAGCCGCCAGCGGCCCCAGCAGCGCCACCAGCAGCGGCACGCCCATGAAGCCGGTGTTGGGGAAAGCCGCCACCAGCGCGCCAAACGAGGCATCGTTCCAGCTGGTGCGCTGGTTGCGCGTGACGGCAACGGCAACCCCCACCATGACCAGGCCGCACAGCAGCCAGACGGCGAACACCGCGTAGTCCAATAGCTGGCCAATCGGTGTGGTGGCACCGAAGCGGTACAGCATGCAGGGCAGGGCGAAGAACAGCACAAAACCGTTCAGCCCGGGAATCGCCTCCAGCGGCAGCGCGCGCCGGCGCGCCGCCAGATAGCCGCACAGCACCAGGGCGAAAAAGGGAAAGGTGACAGAAAGAATGTTCAGCACGGACCTTATTGTCACAGCAGATGGCACGGCTTTGCGCCCCCTTCAGGATGCGGGATGCACTCTCGGTATGATTCCTCGCTTCGCCTCTGTTTTCTGCATGTCGTCCACCCCTTCCCACGGTCTGAATCTCGCGCAACAGGATGCCGTCAATTACCTGCACGGCCCCTGCCTGGTGCTGGCCGGCGCCGGTTCGGGCAAGACGCGCGTCATCACACACAAGATCGCCCGCCTGATCCAGGCCGGGATGGACCCGAAACGCATTGCCGCCATCACCTTCACCAACAAGGCGGCGGCCGAGATGCGCGAGCGCGCCAAGGGCCTGATCGGCAAGGCAGCCAAGGACGTGCGCATCTGCACCTTCCACGCGCTGGGCGTGCACATGCTGCGCGAAAGCGGCGAGGTGCTGGGCCTCAAGCCCCAGTTCTCCATCCTCGACAGCGATGACGTCACCAGCATCCTGAAAGATGCTGGCGGCTCGGTCGACGCCGCCACCGCCCGCCAGTGGCAGTGGACCATCAGTGCGTGGAAAAACATGGGCCTGAACGCCGAGCAGGCCGAAGCGCAGGCGGCCGACGACAACGAACGCATCATCGCGCACATCATGGCGCGTTACGAAGAGCGCCTGACGGCCTACCAGAGCGTGGACTTCGACGACCTGATCGGCCTGCCGCTGAAACTGCTGCGCGACCACGAAGACGTGCGCAGCAAGTGGCAGCAGATGATGGGCCACATCCTGGTGGACGAGTACCAGGACACCAATGCCACCCAGTACGAGGTGCTGAAGGCACTGGTCGGCAGCCACGACCCGCAGAATTCGCGTTTCACCGCCGTGGGGGACGACGACCAGTCGATCTATGGCTGGCGCGGCGCCACGCTGGACAACCTGAAGAAGCTGCCGGTTGACTTCCCCAACCTGAAGGTCATCAAGCTGGAGCAGAACTACCGCTCCACCAGTGCCATCCTGCGCGCCGCCAACAATGTGATCGGCCCCAACCCCAAGCTGTTCCCGAAGAACCTGTGGAGCGACCTGGGCGAAGGCGAGCCGGTGCGCGTGGTGGATGCCGACAACGAGGAACACGAGGCCGAGCGCACCGTGGCACGCATCCAGAGCCTGCGCGCCAGCTCGCAGCACAAGGAGTTCCGCGACTTCGCTGTGCTCTACCGCGCCAACCACCAGGCGCGCGTGTTCGAACAGGCGCTACGACGCGCGCAGATTCCCTACAAGGTGTCGGGCGGCCAGAGCTTCTTTGACCGCGCCGAGATCAAGGACCTGTGCGGCTGGTTCCGCCTGTGGGTCAACAACGATGACGATCCGGCCTTCCTGCGCGCCGTCACCACGCCCAAGCGCGGCATTGGCCACCAGACGCTGCAGCAGTTGGGCGTGTTCGCCAGCAAGTACAAGCTCAGCCTGTTCGAAGCGCTGTTCTCGTCTTCGCTCGGCTCGGTGCTGAACGCCCGCGCCGTCGGCAGCCTGCACGAGTTCGGCCGTTACCTGAACGACCTCGAGTACCGGGCCCGCCACACCAACGGTGCGGAAGATGCACGTGCCTTCCTGACTGACTGGCTCAAGGAGATCGGCTACGAGAAACACCTGTACGACAGCGAAGACAACGAAAAAGTGGCCGCCTCGCGCTGGACCAATGTGATGGAGTTCTGCGACTGGATGGCGCAGCGTTGCGGCGGCCAGATCGACGATGCCGCCGGCGTGTCGCTCACCAGCGAGAAGAAGTCACTGCTGGAAGTGGCGCAGACGATCTCGCTGCTGTCCACCATCAGCGAACGCGAACAGGACCAGAACGTGGTGACGCTCTCCACCCTGCACGCCTCCAAGGGACTGGAGTGGCCGCACGTGATCCTGGCCGGTGTGACCGAAGGCATGCTGCCGTTCAAGCTCGACGAAGGCGCCGACTCGGTGGGCGGCTCCACGCGCGAGCACGAGGCGGCCAATGAAAGCATTGCGCAGCGCCTGCAGGAAGAACGCCGCCTGATGTACGTGGGCATCACACGCGCTCAGCGTACGCTGGCCGTGAGCTGGCCGCGCCGCAAGAAAAAGGGCCGCGAGATGGTGTCGGCCCAGCCCAGCCGTTTCATCGCCGAGATGGCGCTGGACCAGGCCACGGTGAAGGAGGACCCGCGCGAAAAGCTGCGTGCCTTGCGCGCCGAATTTGCCAAGAAGGCACAGGAAACGGCGGCTGCGCAAGCGCTGGCCGGTTCGCCATGAGGTCGATTGCTATATTTTTGATAGCTATTGGCGCAATATCGACAAGCGCCACAGCCCAAAATCACCCTGAAATCCCGACACCAGACGTCGACTGGTTGGCCTGCACCCGGTTGGGTGACGCGCCGGCACGGCTGGCCTGCTTCGACCGCTGGGCCGCCCAGCAGGTGCCGGCCACGACCGTCACAGTGCCCAAAACGGCCCCACCGGCCCTGGCCTCGGAACAGCCGACGCCCGCAGCACCTGCCGCCACCGCGGCGGCTGACAAGCCCGCACAGACCGCAGCAGCCGAACCCGACTGTCGCAGCGGCCAGTCGTCAACCTTGTCACGCTTCTGGGAACTGGAGGCCAGCAGCGATTGCGGCCGTTTCAACATCCGCGGCTACCGCCCGATCAGCCTGTCACTGATCGGCGCCGACAGCGTCAACACGGCGCCGAGCACGCCCACGGCCGGCCACACCGCCAGCTACCAGCCCTACCTGCAAGGCGAGACCCGCATCCAGCTCTCGGTGCGCACCAAGATCGCCTCCGGCTTCCTGACGCACGACGACCCGCTCAAGCGCGACTCGCTGTGGTTTGGCTACAGCCAGCAGTCCTACTGGCAGCTCTTCAACGAGCAGCTCTCGCGCCCGTTCCGCAACACCGACCACGAACCGGAGCTGATGTACATCGTGCCCACCGACGCCGACCTGCCCGGCGGTTGGCGCCTGCGCTACAGCGGCATCAGCCTGAACCACCAGTCCAACGGCCAGACACTGCCGCTGTCACGCAGCTGGAACCGCATCATCCTGATGGCCGGGGCAGAAAAAGACGACCGTTTCACGCTGACCGGCCGCCTCTGGCAACGCATGCCGGAAGACGCCGCCAGTGATGACAACCCGGGCATCAGTGACTACGTGGGGCGCGCCGAAGTCACCGGCATGTGGAACCTGGACAAACTCAACTCGCTGGGCATGACGGTGCGCCATTCCTTGCAGGCGGCCGGCAACGGTTCGATCCGCATCGACTGGCTGCGCGCAATAGGCACACCCGCCCGCAGCAACCTGGCCAGCGGGCTGCGCTTTCACGTGCAGCTGTTCAGCGGCTACGGCGACTCGCTGCTGGACTACAACCGCCAGCGCACGGTGCTCAGCATCGGCCTGAGCCTGGTGGACTGGTAGGCCCCAAACCGACGGACGTGGTTCAGCCCGTCTGGAGCGCGCCGCGGCGGATCTGGTCGCGCTCCAGCGACTCGAACAAGGCCTTGAAGTTGCCTTCGCCAAAACCCTCGTCGCCCTGGCGCTGGATGAACTCGAAGAACACCGGCCCGAGCAGGGTCTGCGAAAAGATCTGCAGCAGCAGGCGAGGCTTCTCCCCGGCGGTAGAACCGTCGAGCAGGATGCCGCGCGCCTGCAGCTCGGGCACCGGCTGGCCGTGGCCGGGCAGACGCTCGCCCAGCATCTCGTAATAGACGTCGTTGGGCGCCGTCATGAGCGGAATGCCGGCCAGCTGCAAGGCATCCACACTGGCCTGCAGGTCGTCGGTCAGCAGCGCCACGTGCTGGATGCCCTCGCCGTTGAACTGCATCAGGAACTCCTCGATCTGGCCAGCACCGCGCGAAGACTCCTCGTTGAGCGGGATGCGGATCTTGCCATCCGGCGCCGTCATGGCCTTGGACGTCAGGCCGGTGTATTCACCCTGGATGTCGAAGTAGCGGATCTCGCGGAAGTTGAACAGCCGTTCGTAAAACTGGCCCCAATAGGCCATGCGGCCGCGGTAGACGTTGTGCGTCAGGTGGTCGATCAGGCGCAGCCCATGGCCGCGCGGCCGGCGGTCGGCGCCCTCAACCCACTCGAAATCGATGTCGTAGATCGACTTGCCATCTTCGAAGCGGTCGATCAGGTACAACGGCGCCCCGCCGATGCCGCGGATCGCCGGCAGGCGCAACTCCATCGGCCCGGTCGGAATCTCGACCGGCTGCGCACCCAGCTCCAGTGCACGCGCATAAGCCTGGTGGGCATCGCGCACGCGAAAGGCCAACCCGCAGGCCGAGGGACCGTGCTCGGCCGCGAAATACGAGGCCAGGCTGCGCGGCTCGCGGTTGACGATGAAGTTGATCTCGCCCTGGCGGTACAGCAGCACGTCCTTGGAACGGTGGCGGGCCACCAGGCTGAAGCCCATTTTCTCGAACAGGGGCTCCAGCAGGTTAGGGATTTGCTGA
>NZ_BCWP01000016.1 GCF_001592265.1 Curvibacter delicatus NBRC 14919
TGTTGCCTTGGGCGATCTCGCTGGAGGCGGTGGCCACCGACTCGCTGCCCTGGCGGACGCGGGTCACGACTTGGGCCAGGTTGGACTGCATGGTTGCCAGGGCCTGCACCAGTTGTCCGATTTCGTCCTTGCTGGACGCCGTCAGAGGCTGGCTCAGGTCGCCATCACCGATGCGCTGGGCCGCCGCACGGGCAGCTTCCACGCCACGCGAAATGCTGCGCGAGAGATTCCAGCTCACCAGCGCCGCGAACACCATCACGGCCAGCAGCATCAGCCCGGCAAGCAGGTAGAGCTGGTGAAACAGCTGCTCGATCTCTTTGTTCGTGGCAGCCGAGTCAGCGACCAGTCCATCAAGCAACTGCTGGCCAGCGCGGATGTATTCATCGGTCACTGGCACGAACTTGCTCTTCACCAGTTCGCGGGCGCCGGCTTCGTCACCCGCCGCCTTCAAGGCATTGACCTGGTCGCGCGTCGCCAACCAGGTCTTGCGGACTTCGCCCACGTTGTCGGCGCGCTTGCGGGTCGCCTCGTCCTGAACCTTCTCCAGAAAGCTCTTTTGGATGGCGGTCGTGCCACGCGAAGTGGCTGCCATGGCCTCCTTGAAGAAGTCCAGCATGGCACCGCCATCCGAGTAGCCGACGGCCAATGACCGTGCCGAGTTCTGGCGCACATCGCCCTGCCACTGCCCAGCCAAAGACAACAGCTCCGACTGCAATGCCATGCGGCCGGATGCAGCCGAAACCTTTTCAATACGCCAGGCCGTCAGGGCGGCCAGCAGCAAAAACACCACCATGATGACGGCAAAACCGAGATTGAGGCGTGTCGAAATCTTCAAATTGTTCATTGTTGTTGTCTCCAGGAGCCCGGTTATTGAACGGCTTGCGAAATCAGGCCCATCTCGGCGCTGCTCATCAGTTTCTCGATGTCCAGCAGGATCAGCATGCGGTTCTCCAGTGAGCCAATGGCCAACAGGTGATCGCTGGCAACCGCCGCCGACAACTCCGGCACCGGGCGCAGCTGTTCAGGCGCCAGCGTGATCACGTCCGACACGCCATCGACCACCATACCGATGACCTGGTTGCCGATGTTGAGCACGATCACCACCGTGAAGCTGTCGTACTTGACTTCGTCCAGATTGAACTTGATGCGCATGTCGATGATCGGCACGATCACACCACGCAAATTGACCACCCCCAGGATGTAGGCCGGCGCATTGGCCATGCGTGTGGGTTGCTCGAAAGAGCGGATTTCCTGCACGCGCAGGATGTCGATCCCGTACTCCTCGGTGCCCAGCTTGAAAGCCAGAAACTCACGAACCGAGGTCATCGCTGCCGAGCCTTGTGCACGGTTGTTGGCTACTGCCGCTGTCTGCTGCTCCATAAAAACCTTTCAAATCCGGGAAAAGTCGGGCCTCCCCTTGCAACGGGGTGAGAACGATAAGAAGTAGTTGGTGTTATCGGCCAGGTTGGATTCAAGCTGAATACACAACCTGGTGTCTGCGCGACCGACCGGATTGCAGCCGAGGCCAGACACCCTCCTGAAGGGGGCAATTTTATTGAGAAGAGGCCATCCCGAGCCGCTTTCCGGGTCGTTGACCGAAGATCGACGACGTTTTTCAGCTTTGACAAAAAGTTATCTAAAGTTTTTCAAATCTAAATGATTAGACGCAATTCACGCGCAGCCTCCAACATCAAGGGCAGCAAGTCGCGCCGCATGGTGTCTGGGGCCAGCCGCGCCGTGGAAGACACGACATTGAGTGCCGCCACCGTCTGCCCTTGCAGATTGCGCAAGGGCACCGCCAGCGCATGCACCCCCAGCTCGTGCTCCTCACTGCTCAGGCAATAGTCGTCACGCCGCACCTGCTCAATCACGCGCCGCAGCTGCGGCCCGGCGGTGACGGTGTGCACCGTCAGGCGCGCCAACTGGCGCTGTTTCAACCAGTCATTGAAGACCAGTTTGGGCATGGCCGCCAGCAGGACACGGCCGGTGGAGGTCGCATGAACCGGCAAGCGCGCGCCCAGATGCAGCCCGTACGCCAGCACCGGCGCCAGCCCTTCCCCCCCGGCCTGCCGGATGTTGCCGCTGCGCGCCACGATGACCACCTCATCGCCATTGAGCACCACGGCCGAAAAGGACTCGTGCGTCTGCGCCGCCAGCCGTTCCAGCGTGGGCTGCAACACCCGCGGCAGTCGGGCCGAAGCCAGGTAGCTGCCGGAGAAACGCAGCACCTTGCTGGAAAGCCAGAAGTAACGCCCGTCGCTCTCAAGGTAGCCCAGGTGCGCCAGTGTCAGCAGGTGGCGCCTGGCCGCCGCACGCGTGATACCGGCCTTTTGTGCCGCCAGGGTGGCGTTGAGGCGTTGGCGCTCGGTATCGAAACTTTCCAGCACGGCCAGGCCTTTGACCATGCCCTCGATGAGATCGGCTTTCGCAATCACGGTTGACGTTCTTTCCGCGGTGTTCTGTCGGTGGTGTATCGGTCTGCTCGCCCCACCATTTGCGCGATTGTCGCGCAATCCAGGCGATGATCGCACAATTGACCTGAAGCAAGAAAGATTTTTGGCGCCCTGTCACCTAAGCTTCACCAACCGCTGTTTAGGAGATTCCCATGCGCACCCAAGTCGCCATCATTGGCGCAGGCCCGTCCGGCCTGCTGCTCGGTCAGTTGCTTCACAAAGCCGGCATCGACGCAGTCATCCTCGAGCGCCAGACCGGCGACTATGTCCTGGGGCGTATCCGCGCCGGCGTGCTGGAACAGGTAACCATCGACCTGCTGGACGAGGCCGGTGTCGGCCAGCGCATGCACCAGGAAGGCCTGGTTCACGGTGGCTTTGACATGCTGTTCAAGGGTGAGCGTCACCGTATCGACATGAACAAGCTCACCGGCGGCAAGAACGTCATGGTCTATGGCCAGACCGAGGTGACGCGCGACCTGATGCAAGCACGGACCGCCGCCGGCCTGACCACGATCTATGAGGCCGCCAACGTGGCGGTGCACGACTTCGACAGCGCCAAACCGCGCGTGACCTACGAAAAAGACGGCCAGCAGCATGAAATCACCTGTGATTTCATTGCCGGCTGCGACGGCTTCCATGGCGTCTGCCGAGCCAGCGCACCGCGCAACGCCATCAAGGAGTTCGAGAAGGTCTATCCCTTCGGCTGGCTTGGCGTGCTGTCGGACACGCCGCCAGTCCACGAAGAACTCATCTATGTGAACAGCCCGCGCGGTTTTGCCCTGTGTTCACAACGCAGCGAAACCCGCAGCCGCTATTACCTGCAGGTCACCCTCACGGACAAGGTGGAGCAATGGTCTGACCAGGCATTCTGGGATGAGTTGAAACTGCGCCTCGACCCGGAAGCCCGCGCCAAGCTGGTCACCGGCCCCTCGATCGAAAAGAGCATTGCCCCTCTGCGCAGCTTCGTGACCGAACCGCTGCGCTTTGGCCGCATGTTCCTGGCCGGTGATGCCGGCCACATTGTGCCGCCCACTGGCGCAAAAGGTCTGAATTTGGCGGCAACTGATGTTAAATACCTCTCCAATGCGATCATCGAGTTCTATCAGGACAAGAGCGAGGCTGGCATCGACAGCTATTCCGAGCGTTGCCTCAAACGTATCTGGCGCGCCGAGCGCTTCTCCTGGTGGTTCACCAGCCTGATGCACAACTTCCCCGAGAACGGCGCCATCGGCCAGAAGTTGCAAGAAGCCGAGCTGGACTACATCATTCATTCTGAAGCCGGCGCCCGCTCGGTCGCTGAAAACTACGTTGGGCTGCCACTGGACTTTGGCCAATAAGCCCCACCCCCCCACTGAAACCCTGGCCTAGGCCAGGGTTTTTTTATGCCTATGCCCCACCTTGGGGCATGGATTTTGGTTGAAATTTTGATTCTTATGAAATATTTGATATATTTGATACGAAGAAATCTGAATAGTAACTATGGCGGCCCAATTTCACCAAGCATCGGTTTATGCCTTGTTCGACGCCATGCCGATCCCCCTGTTGACCTTTGCCGTCAGTGGCGCAGTGACCTACGCCAACAGCGCGGCCAAACACCACCCAGGACGGCCCGTGGAGTCGATGAGCGGTCAGGCCGTCATCAAATCCTTGCTGGCCGATGCCACGCTGGGGAAACTCAAGCTGCCGTACAGCACGGAGGTGGAACTGGCCGACGGGCATCGCCTCAACGGCCAGTTCATGCCCGGCCCGGCGGGTCTGGACATCGCTTTTCTGGCCAGACACGAGGCGGGCGCTTCGCTGGAGACAAGCGCCGATGACCGGCAGATGCGGCTCAAGAGCATCATCGAATTGCTACGTGATGAGGTCAGCCCGCCCCTGACCTACCTTCAGCGTCAATTGCAGGCATTGTCGACCAACCCGGACAGCACGGCACTGGAAAAGGCCGCCCTGGCACTCGACCGCCGACTGCAGCGGCTGGCCGATGTGATCACGGTCTTTGGCGACGAGATCATGCACACCCACGATCGCATCGAGCTGCTGACCGTTTTTGAGGCCGTCCGTCGTGAGCTGACCGAACGCGCAGGAAAAATGGGCGTCAGCATTGACCTGCAGACACCGGAACAGACCCTGCCGCCGATCTACGGCAACGAAAAACTGATCCGACGTGCCCTCCATGAGTGCCTTGACAACGCATTGGTCCACTCGCGCAAGGAAGTCACCGGCGGCCAAGCCCTCAGTGTGGAGATCCGCTTCACACTGTCAGGCGAGCATGTGCTCGTCGCGGTTCGCAATCGGGGTGCGACGACGATGAAAGTGGCGGGCAACGACACCTTGCACCCCTTCGCAGCGGCCCCAAAGGGGAACACGGGCGAACCCGTCACCCGACTGGGCTTGCCCTTGGTACAGCGCATTGTGGGCTTGCACGGCGGCCAGATGCGCTTGAGCACCACTGAACAGGACACGGTTCAGGTCCTCATGGAGTTCCCCACCGGCGCACCACAGCGCGGTCAAGCCGAACTCAGCCTGGCCCAGGCCCAACGTTACGCCCAGGATCTGGCGCAACTCATGTCACGACGCAAAAAGGAGAAAACATGAAACGCAGTGTATTGATCGTCGATGATCAGCCTGACATCCGCAAACTCATCCTCATGACCATGGAGTCGGAGGACTTCACGTTGCACGAGACCGACAACGGCGTTGATGCCTTGCGACTGGCTCAGAACCTGCGCCCGGCTGTCGTCCTGCTCGACGTCATGATGCCCGGCGGATTGGACGGCTACCAGGTCTGCGAGAAGATCAAGTCGGACGATGCCCTGAAAAGCACCACCAAGGTGATTCTCCTGACAGCGCGCGGCCAGCGCACCGATGTGGAGCGAGGCCAGTCCGTCGGCTGCGATGCCTACCTGGTCAAGCCCTTCAGCCCGATCGAACTGCTTGACACGGTGGATCGCCTGGTCGCCCACTGAGCGACGGGTGTTACGACGGACCACGGACAACGCCCCCTGCGCACCGACATGAGCACCTCATGCCGTCAGGGTACCTGGTATACCCCACCCTACAGTCTTCGCACCGTCATCTTGCTGGCGGTATCGGTGGCAGCGCTGTTGTGGGCCGGGCTCTACAGCGTCATCAGCTACAACCGCCTGGCCAGCAAAACCCTGGCGTCCGCCGGGCGTTGGACCCAATCAGTTGCCAAACTGGCTGGCAACAGCAGTGCGAATGCACTGACACGAGGGGACCATGCTGCGGCGCTCTCCGCCATCCAGCAACTGCTGGTGCTGCAAGGCATAGAGGACATCGCCCTCTTCCACGGCGATGGACGGATCTGGATCCATGTCCGCAAGACTGAGGCACAACTCATTTCTGAAATCGGTGGCACCGAACAGATCAGCCCGCCAGCGGCCGGTGCGAAAACCATTGCGGCACATGTGACGGCGCACACCTACGAGTCATGGGATGTCATTGAGGGGAGTGCCGAGCCCCCCTTGGCGTGGGTACGGGTCCAGTTCAATCTGGATCGCCGTCGGGAAGCGCTTGACGGGCTGTGGCACGAATACCTGGCTGGTGCAGCCCTGGTCGTTGTCCTGGTACTGGTCAGCCTGCATATCATCCTCGGCTGGGCCTTGAGACCAATACGTGCACTCTCACAGTTTGCTCAAACCATGAGCAGCCACCTGGGACAACAGGTCGACACGGCATCAACCTGCCTGGAAGCCACGCAATTGGCAACGGCACTGAACCAGGTCAGCCGCGGCATGGTTCAGCAAATCGGACGTGTTCAGGCCATCGTGAACACCGCTGCTGACGCCATCATTGGTCTGGATGCCAATGGCCGGGTAATCTCAAGCAATCCGGCGGCCACCAGCATCTTCGGCCGCCCGCAGGAAGACCTGGCTGGTCGACCGCTTGAGCAGTGTGTGCCTGGTCTCAGCATCGAACAGGTGCGCGAGATGTTTGGCGATGCCCCCGACCTTCTCGGGCGGCCGCGGCGTATCGTCCGGCATGACTTCTTTGGCACACGTGCCGACGGCACCCTGTTTCCGGTGGAAATCTCACTGGGTGAAGTCCTGCAGAACGATCAGCTGCGTTACGCCGGCATCGTGCGTGATGTCACCGACGAGCGCGCCGCCCAGGAAACCTCCGACCTCTATGAGCGCGCACTGGCTGGCAGCCACAACGCCGTGTTCATCACCAATGCCAGGCAGGAAAGCCAACCCATCGTCTATATCAACGAAGCATTCCAGAAAATCACGGAGCTGCCGCCTCACAAAATACTCGGTCGCAATCTGAATCTCTTCCAGGGCGACAACCCGCATGATCCAGGCCTGCTGGAGCTCGACCGCGCCCTGCGAGAGCAACGCAACGCCAATGTCATGCTGCGACAGCGGCGCGAGAACGGTGACGCCCTGATTGCAGAAGTTTCGCTCTCCCCCGTATTGTCGGCACAGGGGGTGTTGACCCATTTTGTGGGCATCGCTTCAGATGTGACAGCCCGCGTGCAGGCAGAGCAGGCCATGGCTGATCGCAGTGCGCAGCTCGATGCCATCTTCAGCCTCAGCCCGGACGGTTTCGTCCTCTTCGATACCGACGAGCGCATGGTCTTTGCCAATCCGGCCTTTGAGCGCATGACGGGCATTCCGTGGATGAGCAACAGCCATCAAGGCATGCACTTGGACGAATTCGAGCAGACGCTGAACAAGCTGTGTGCCGTTGGCCACGGTTTGCCGCCGCGGCACAGCACCGGCAATGAGATGGAGCCCCGGCAGGCCAGGCTGCAACTGTTGCGCCCGCAGACCCGGGTGCTGCAGACCCAGTCACGCCGCAACATGGCCGGACGCAGGGAGACCATTCTTTATTTCCGCGATGTCACGCATGAAGACGAGGTTGATCGCATGAAGAGCGAATTCCTGGCGTCCGCCGCGCACGAGCTGCGCACACCGATGGTCAGCATCTTCGGTTTCACAGAGTTGCTGCTCAAGCGTCGTTTCGCGGCAGAGCGCCAGGCCGACATGCTGCAGACCATCCACCGCCAGTCGGGACTGCTCGTCAACATGATCAACGAACTGCTTGATCTCGCGCGCATCGAGTCCCGCCGTGGCCTGGACCTGCAAATCCGTGCATATCCATTGCGGGAGTTGGTCGACAACAGCATCAAGGGCCTGATGCGTCAGGAGTCGGACCGACAGGTCGGCGTGGACCACGTCCCTGATGTCCTCGTGCTGGTCGATCCGGAGAAGATACAGCTCGCGCTCAACAACCTGCTGGGCAACGCCTTCAAATACTCACCGCAAGGCGGCCAGGTCTCGCTTGCGGGGGAGATCAGGACGCGGGATCAGAAGCCCTATGCCGTACTGGAAGTGCAGGACCAGGGCATCGGCATGAAACCGGAGCAGCTGGAGCGTGCTTTCGAGCGCTTCTTCCGTGCCGACACCACCGGCAACATCCCCGGCACCGGTCTGGGCCTGAGTTTGGTCAAGGAAATTGCGGATCTGCACGGCGGCCATATCGAGCTCGCCAGCGAATTCGGGGTGGGGACGACCGCACGGTTGTGGCTGCCTCTGCCGCAGGAAACGCCCGCGGCCGGTGAAGCTGGTGCGGCCGATATCTACTCGATCTGAGGTTTACGACGACCGCCATGGCCGCCGCGAAAAGCTGAAGATCAGGCCTGCGCGGCCGGCTTCGGCTGCAAACTGCGGGCGATGGCTTCGATTTCCTGGAACGGCACCGGTTTCTGGAACACCAGCGTGCCTTCTGGCAGACCACCACGGTCAGCAATGTCGCCCTTGCTCAAGGCGGTGACAACGATCAGGACCAGATCCTCATAACCGGAATCAGGTCGCTTGAGCGAGCGCACCATCTGAAGGCCATCCATGCCCGGCATGTTGAGATCGGTCACGACCATATCGGGACGTACCTGACCGATACGAACCAGGCCTTCAAAGCCGTTGACGGCGGTGGAGAGTTCCACTGGGAAATCCCAGCCATCAACCACCATGGTGAACAGGTTCAGCAGATCCGCATCATCCTCCACCACCAGCAACTTCAGCGGCCGGGCCTGGGAAGCGGAGGCCTCGTTCTTGACGGCCGGCTGGGAGATCACATGGGAACGCTCGGCAATGAGTTTGTCCACTGCGCTGCGTGCGATGCGTCGGTGTCCTCCTGCGGTGCGCCAAGCCGGCAGCACCCCGGACTCAACCCACAGCTGCACCGTCCTGACAGCCACGCCCAAGGCTTCGCCAGCCTCGCGGGTCGTCATCAGGTCATCATTGGCCGGTGTTTTTCGCATATTTGGTGTTTTTAGTCTTCAAGTGACTGGCGCGATTGTATCCAATCGCCTACTGTAGCTACCCTGAAAACATGTAAAGGGCAAGCCAGAACCTCGATGGCCGTCGCAACAGAGCAACAGCCTGCCTGGTTGCCGGCACTCGGCGCACGGCCAGAGATCAGTCGCAGGCCTTGGCGCTATTGTTGATCTGCTCACGCATTTGCACGAACTGGTCAAGATGCGCAGCGAAGACGTCAAACATCTCGGGGTCAAACTTTCTGCCGCGCTGCATCTTCATCATGTCAAGTGCCCGCTCGTCGCTGAAAGCCTTGCGATACACGCGGTGCATGGTCAATGCGTCAAAAAAATCGATGATGGAAACCACTCGCCCACACCAGGGAATCTGCGTTCCGGCAATGCCGAAGGGATAACCCGAACCGTCCCAGTTCTCATGGTGTGTCAGCGCCACCTGGGCCGCCATGGCAAACAA
Organism: Curvibacter delicatus NBRC 14919; assembly: GCF_001592265.1. Taxonomy (GTDB): domain Bacteria; phylum Pseudomonadota; class Gammaproteobacteria; order Burkholderiales; family Burkholderiaceae_C; genus Hylemonella; species Hylemonella delicata. The sequence continues at coordinate 9,209 of NZ_BCWP01000016.1, forward strand.
CGGGATGTCGGATTCGCCGATGATCTCGGCTCCGATCACGGCGTGGTTGTTCATGATGGCGCGTTCGGCCAAGGTGTATTCACCCGGCTTTTTGAGCACGGAGTCCGGGATGGCGATCTTGCCGATATCGTGCATGGGCGCCACCAGCGAGAGCATCTTCGCTTCTTCGTCCGAACGCCCGATCAGCCTCGCGAGCAAGCCTGAAAAACCGCCCACCCGGTCCATGTGAACGCCGGTATCGTCGTCGCGGTATTCAGCGGCACGTGCCAGCACGGTCAGCGAGTGCAAGTGTGCTTTTTCGATCTGCTTCAGTGCCGTTTCCTTTTCGTGCATGACGCATTTCAAATCGTCGGCATACCGCGCCAGCTGCGCCATCGCCGCCGTAGGATCGGCAAAGGCCAGAGCCTGAGGCTTGGTAAATCGTGGGAGAAGACCACTGAGGGTTGTCATAGGAAAACTCCCGTTGAAGCGCATGCCAAGGCTATAGTGATCGGAAGCAAGGTTTGCATGAAGTTGTTGGGCTACAAATCAAAAATCATTAACGATATTTTAATCATATTTATCAAATAAACTTGAAGAAATGAAAAAATTACAGCCTCTCAAGGGACTCCGCGTGGTGAGCCTGTGCCTGAACCTGCCAGGCCCGGCGGCCTTGCTGCGCTGTCGCCAAATGGGTGCCACATGCGTCAAATTGGAACCGCCAGCCGGTGACCCCATGCGCCACTACCAACGCAGCGCCTATGACGATCTGCACCAGGGTATTCGCATCCTGAGCGCGGACCTCAAGACAGCGGCAGGCCAGAAAACACTGCACCAGGCGCTGGCCAAGAGCGATGTGTTGCTCACCTCATTTCGCCCCTCCGCCCTCAGCAAACTGGGGCTGGACTGGAAAAAACTGCACAAGCTCTACCCTGCCCTCAGCCAGGTCGCCATCGTCGGGGCCGGTGGCGTGCGTGCGGAAGAACCCGGCCATGACCTCACCTACCTGGCGGAACACGACCTGGTCACCGGTCTGGACTTGCCGGCCACGCTGTACTCGGACATGGGTGGCTCCCTGCTGGCCAGCGAGGCGGTACTGCAGGCCGTCATGCACCAGCAGCGCCACGGCAAAGGCATTTTTCTGGAAGTCGCCCTGTCGGACGCCGCTGCCTGGCTGGCCGCCCCGCGGCGTTGGGGGTTGACGCAAACCAAGGGTGCCGTGGGCGGCGCCCATGCGGGCTACCGCGTCTACCCCTGCAAGGACGGCCGGGTGGCGGTGGCCGCACTCGAACCGCATTTCGCAGCCGCGTTGTGCCAGGCCGCTGGCGTGGCCGGCAGCGACATGCGCAGCATGCTGGCGCCTGCCACGCAAAAAGCGATTGCCGCCTTTCTGCTCACACAAACCCGTCGGCAGCTCGACCGGCTGGCACAGGCGCAGGACATTCCGCTGCACACGCTATCAAAACAATAGCTTCTTGCGCAGAAGAAACAAGGCCTAGAGGCCCATTTCACTCAGATCAAAGGAAACCGCTCACCGCGGCTTGCGCGCCGGCTTGCCCGGGCGTGCCGCGCTGCCGGTCTCACGCGGTGGCAAACCGGTGTGCTGCGTCAGGAGACGGCCCCTGCTTGGAACTGCTGCCTGACCGGCGCCGGACGGCTTGGCTGCCACCGGCGTGCTGTTCTTGCGGCGCGCGCTCTGGTAGCTGCCGTCGGTCAGTGGCTGGAAAGTCGGGATCAGGTGCTGCTTGCCATTGCCGATCAGATCGGCCCGGCCCATGGCTTTGAGCGCCTCGCGCAGCAGCGGCCAGTTGTTCGGATCGTGGTAGCGCAGGAAGGCCTTGTGCAGACGGCGGCGCTTTTCGCCACGCACGATGTCCACGCGTTCGCCCCGTGCATCCCGGTGCACGCCCTTGAGCGTGTTCAGCCCGGTGTGGTACATGGCCGTGGCGGTGGCCATCGGGCTCGGGTAGAAGGTCTGCACCTGGTCGGCGCGGAAGCCATTCTTCTTCAGCCACAGGGCGAGGTTCATCATGTCTTCGTCGCGGGTACCAGGGTGGGCCGCAATGAAGTACGGGATCAGGAACTGCTTCTTGCCCGCCTCGGCACTGAACTTCTCGAACATCTGCTTGAAGCGGTCGTAGCTGCCGATGCCCGGCTTCATCATCTTGGACAACGGGCCCTGCTCCGTGTGTTCGGGGGCGATCTTCAGGTAGCCGCCCACATGGTGCTGCACCAGTTCCTTCACATACTCGGGCGACTTCACCGCCAGGTCGTAGCGCAGGCCGGAGCCGATCAGGATCTTCTTGATGCCCTTGAGTTCACGGGCGCGCCGGTACATGTGGACCAGCGGGCTGTGGTCGGTGTGCAGGTTCTGGCAGATGCCGGGGTAGACGCAGCTCGGCTTGCGGCAGGCGGCCTCGATCTCGGGCGAACGGCAGCCCAGGCGGTACATGTTGGCAGTCGGGCCGCCCAGGTCGGAGATGACACCGGTAAAGCCCTTCACCTTGTCGCGGATCTCCTCCAGCTCGTGAATGACCGAGTCTTCCGAACGGCTCTGGATGATGCGGCCTTCGTGCTCGGTGATTGAGCAGAAGGTGCAGCCGCCGAAGCAGCCGCGCATGATGTTGACCGAGAAGCGGATCATCTCCCAGGCCGGGATCTTGGTGGCACCGTCATGGCTGCCGTTCTCGTCGGCGTACGCCGGGTGCGGGCTGCGCGCATACGGCAAGTCGAACACATAGTCCATCTCGGCCGTGGTCAGCGGAATCGGCGGCGGATTGAGCCAGACGTCGCGTGCCGTGCTGCCCTCGCCATGCGCCTGCACCAGCGCACGCGCATTGCCAGGGTTGGTCTCCAGATGCAACACGCGGTTGGCGTGGGCATAGAGCACCGGGTCGGACTTGACCTGCTCATAACTCGGCAGACGGATCACCGTGCGCTCGCGCGGTGGTCGCCGGGTTTTGCCCTGCAAGGCCGGGTTGGCGACAAAGGTCAGCGGCTGGATGGCCGGATTGGCCACCGGCTCTTCGCCCGCCTCCTTGGCGCACGTGCCGCCCTTGGCAGCGGCCTGCTCGGCCGTGGTTTGGTAGGGATTGATGTGGTCTTCGACGTGGCCCGGGGTGTCCACCTCGGTCGAGTCGATCTCGAACCATTCGGTGTCGGCCCCATGGGGCGACTCGCGGCGCACGAAGGCGGTACCGCGCACGTCGGTGATTTCCTGCACCGGCACCTTGGCGGCCAGCCGGTGCGCCACTTCAACCAGGGCACGCTCGGCATTGCCGTAGAGCAGCAGGTCGCATTTGCTGTCCACCACGATGGAGCGGCGCACCTTGTCGCTCCAATAGTCGTAGTGCGCGATACGGCGCAGCGAGCCTTCAATGCCGCCCAGCACGATCGGCACATCGTTGTAGGCCTCGCGGCAACGCTGGCTGTAGACGATGGCGGCACGGTCAGGCCGCTTGCCACCGACGTCTCCCGGGGTGTAGGCGTCGTCGCTGCGGATCTTGCGGTCCGCCGTGTAGCGGTTGATCATCGAATCCATGTTGCCGGCGGTCACACCCCAGAACAGGTTCGGCTTGCCCAGGGCTTTGAAAGGCTCGGCACTCTGCCAGTCAGGCTGGGCGATGATGCCGACGCGAAAACCCTGCGCCTCCAACACGCGGCCGATCACGGCCATGCCAAAGCTGGGGTGATCCACATAGGCGTCGCCCGTGACCAGGACGATGTCGCAGCTGTCCCAGCCGAGCTGCTCCATCTCGGCGCGGCTCATCGGCAGAAACGGGGCCGTGCCAAAACGCGCCGCCCAGTACTTGCGGTAGCTGGTCAGCGGCTTGGCGGCGCGCGGAAAAAAGGAGACGTCGACAGGGGCGTTCATGGGACCTCGGGTAACCGGCTAGTGTAAGGTTTTACGCTTGTCGGCATCGGCCTGGGGCTTCTCGGTGCACATCGGCTGCATGCCACCTAGAATCGAATCGCCCCAGCCCATTCCAGGAACGCCATCCCATGTCAGACCAACCCCGTGCCGAGCTTGTCACCCTGTTCCAGGCGCAGCAGGCCGCCTTTGCGCGCGACCGCCTTCCCAGCCTGGCCGTCCGGCTGGATCGCCTGGACCGGCTGCAGCGCCTGCTGACGCAGAACGAAGAGCGCATCGCCACGGCGATCTCGACCGACTTCGGCAACCGCTCGCGGCACGAAACCGCGATTGCGGAAGTGTTCATCGTGCTGGGGGGAATTGCCCACACGCGCAAGCACCTCAAGCGCTGGATGGCCACCCGCCGTGTCGCCACCTCGTTCCATTCACTGCCGGGTTCGAGCTGGATCACGCCGCAACCGCTGGGGGTGGTCGGCATCGTCAGCCCCTGGAACTACCCGCTGCAACTGGCCCTGGCACCTGCCGTCGAGGCTCTGGCTGCCGGCAACCGGGTTCTGATCAAACCCAGCGAACTCACACCCCACTTCTCCGAACTGCTGGCCCAGCTGATCCAGCAGCACTTTGCTGCCGACGAGTGCGCCGTTGTCACCGGCGATGCCGACCTGGCCCGCGAATTCGTGCGTCTGCCCTTTGACCATCTGTTCTTCACCGGCTCCACCGCGGTCGGCCGCCAGGTCGGCATGGCCGCGGCAGCCAACCTGACGCCGGTCACGCTGGAGTTGGGCGGCAAGTCACCGGTGATCATCGATCCCGACTGCGACCTGGAGGATGCCGCCCGCAAGATCGCCGCCGGCAAACTGCTCAATGCCGGCCAGACCTGCATCGCCCCTGACTATGCCCTGGTCCCGGCCGACCGGCTCGATGCCTTCGCACAGGCCCTGGTACGTGCCGCGCGCCGGCTCTACCCCACCCTGGCCGACAACAAGGACTACACCAGCATCATCAACCCACGTCACCAGGCCCGCCTGCAGGGTCTGGTCGACGACGCACAGGCCCGCGGTGCCCGCATCCTGCCCACCCATGAAACCGAAGAAGGGCAGGCAAGCACTCGCAAAATGACGCCGGTGCTGCTGCTCGACGTGAACGATGAGATGAGCGTGATGCAGGAGGAAATCTTTGGCCCGGTCCTGCCGCTGCGTCCCTATCTGAACCTGGAGGAAGCCATCGGCTACGTTAATGCGCACCCGCGCCCGCTGGCCCTGTACTGGTTCGGCCGCAACACCGCGCACCGCGACCAGGTGCTGCGCGAAACCATCTCGGGCGGCGTCACCCTGAACGACACCCTCTACCACGTGGCGCAGGAAAACCTGCCCTTCGGCGGCGTGGGGCCCAGCGGCAGCGGTGCCTACCACGGTGAAACCGGCTTCCACCTCTTCTCCAAGAACAGGCCGGTGTTCGCACAATCGCGGTTCTCGGGCGCCCGGCTGTTGCAACCACCCTATGGCAAGTTGGCCGACCGCATGATCCGCCTCTTGAGAAAACTGGTTTGAGCAGAAGCCTTCCCGCTGCTGGCTGCGTTTTGCTGCAGCCAGGCAGACGCCCCCTGATAATCACCTCATGCAACACCCTCCGGCAGCGCCACGAACGCAACCCCAGTCCCTGAGCGACCTGTTTGTCTCCTTCTCCGTGCTGGCCCTGCAGGGCTTTGGCGGTGTGCTGGCCGTGGCACAGCGCGAACTGGTGGAGCGCAAGCGCTGGATGACGAACGAGGAGTTCGTCGAAGAATGGGCCGTGGCCCAGATCATGCCCGGCCCCAATGTGATCAATCTGTGCATCATGATCGGCGGGCGCTACTTCGGCCTGCGCGGTGCCCTGGCTGCCCTGTCCGGCATGCTGCTGGCACCAATGCTCATTGTGTTGCTGCTGGCGCTCGTTTATGCCCAATACGCCAGCCATCCCGGTGTGGTCGGCGCGCTGCGCGGCATGGGCGCTGTGGCTGCCGGCCTGATTGTGGCCACCGGGCTCAAGCTGTTGCCGGCACTGCGCAAGAACGCGCTGGGCCTGGGTACCTGCCTGACGCTGTGTGTGCTGTGTTTTGTGGCGATTGCCATCCTGCGCTGGCCGCTGGCCTATGTGCTGCTCGGGCTCGGCTCCATCGCCTGCGTCCTCACGTACCGCAGGCTGGCACCATGAGCGAAGTCCTGCACCTGGCCTGGGCCGACTGGTTCCAGCTCTTCTTCCACTTCCTTTCACTCTCCCTGCTGGCCGTGGGCGGCGCCATCACCACCGCACCGGACATGCATCGTTTTCTGGTGGACCAGCAAGGCTGGTTGAGCGACAGCCAGTTCAACGCCTCCATCGCCATTGCCCAGGCCGCCCCCGGCCCCAACGTGCTGTTCGTCGCGCTGATGGGCTGGAACGTCGGTCTCAATGCAGGAGGCCTACTGCCGGCCTTGTTTGGCGTCCTGGTGTCGATGCTGGGCATCATGCTGCCCAGCTCTTCCCTGACCTACTTCGCTTCGCGCTGGAGCCATGCCAACCGCGAGCTGCGCTCCGTCCGTGCGTTCAAACAAGGCATGGCCCCGATCGTGATCGCGCTGCTGATTGCCACCGGCTGGATCCTGGCCAGCGCGCACGGCGAGCCGGCCCGGGACTGGCCGCTGTGGCTGACCACCGTCGTCACGGCCCTCATCGTCTGGCGCACGCGGCTGCACCTGCTGTGGTTGCTGGCAGCCGGCGCCCTGCTGGGCTGGTTCGGACTGGTTTAGGGCCTGTTCACACCATGCGCACGCTTAACCTGGTGGGTTGCGGCAGGGTCGGCAAGACCCTGGGGCACCTGTGGCACCGGCACCAGACGCTGTTGATTCAGGATGTCCTGACCACCGCGCCCGCAACCGCTCAGTCTGCCGTGGAGTTCATCGGTGCAGGCCGTGCCGTCAACTCACTGGCGCAGATGCGCGCCGCCGACTTCTGGCTGATCGCCGTGCCGGACCGGCAGATCGACGAGACCGCCCGTGCCATGGCACAGGCCTTCGCCGGCGTGCGGCCGGCCACGGCATTTCACGCCAGCGGCGCGCTCGGGGCCGCTGTGCTGGCCCCTCTGCGCGAACGCGGCTGGCACGTCGCCAGTGCCCATTGCATCCTGAGCTTTGCCACACCGGCCACGGCCGTGCAGCAAATTGCCGGCACGCCTTGCGGACTCGAAGGCGATGCAGCGGCCCTGCATGAACTGCGGCCGCTCTTTGCCGCTGTGGGGGCTGAATGCTTTGCGCTGGAGGCCGACAAGAAAGTGCTGTACCACGCGGCCGCCGTGTTCGGCACCAATTTCCTGCCGGTGCTGCAGGCCCTGGCGGAAGACCTGTGGCGCGACAGCGGCGTGCCGCCCGAGCTGCTGCCCCGGCTACGCACCTCGCTGCTGCGCAACGCGGTGGACAACGTGCTGGCCCTCGGTCCGGCGGGCGCCCTCACCGGCCCTGCCGCGCGAGGTGACACTGCCTTGGTACAACGCCAGGGGTTGGCTGTGAGCGCATGGAACCCCACAGCGGGTGAGGCCTACCGGGCCTTGAGCGAACTGGCCCAGCGTCTGGCTCGCGAAGGCCGGCTGCGTCAGGATTGAGCCGAAGGGCGTGCCGACCGCGCGGCGCTCACGCCTTGGGCCGGCCGAAATTGAGAATTCGCGTGGCCATCCAGGTTTCCGCCAGGAAACAGGAGAGCGCCAGCATGAAACAGAACACGCCAAACAGGAAACTCACAATCGCCCCGCTCTCGCCTTGAAAGGCGGTGGTCTCGCCCAGGAACAGCAGGATGATGGTCAGGCCGATCATGAAGGCGCACAGCGTGAGACAGCCGATGGTGCCGTTGGCCAGCAGGCCGCGCGTGCGCAAACGGGCCAGTTCCCAATGCGCCTCGCGAATGAATTCCGCGTCGGTGGACGACTTGAGCCGATCCTCCAGCACCCGGGCACGGTCAATGATGCGCGCCAGGCGACCGGCCACGGCGCCGATCATGCCCGACACCGCAGTCAGCAAAAACACGGGGGCCACAGCCAGCTGGATGCCGTGGATCACGGTACTGGGATCAACAAAAAGACTCATAAGCGGATTCTATTTGCGCAACGGCGCAAGCAAGGACGACAGGCCATTGTGGTCAATCTCGTGCATCAACGCCAGCAGGCGGCCGATATCGCCCGGCGGAAACCCTTCACGCGCAAACCAGTTGAGGTAGTTGCCCGGCAGGTCGGCAATCAGGTGGCCTTTGTACTTGCCATAGGGCATCTGCGTCGTCACCAGACGTTGCAGCTGATGAACGTCCATCTCAGCCACCCGCCCGCTTGACCGTCCAGCCCTGGGCTTGCAGCGCAGCCACCACCTTGTCGCAGTGGTCGCCCTGCACTTCAATCACACCGTCCTTCACCGTGCCGCCGGAACCGCAGGCCGCCTTGAGCTTCTTGCCCAATTCGGTGAGCGCTGCTGCATCCAGCGCCACCCCGGTGACCACTGTCACCGCCTTGCCACCACGGCCCTTGGTCTGACGCGAAACACGCACAATGCCATCCCCCGCCGGAACAGGCTTCTTGAGATGGCACACACACTGGGCCACCGGCTGGCGGCATGCCGGGCACATGCGCCCGCTGTCGGTGGAGTAAACCAGGCCACCGGTACTGCGATGCTGCTTCATCGGCTCAGTCCGGCACGAACTTGGCATTGAAGGTGGCCACGTCGGCTTCGTTCTCGAAGGTCACCAGCTGTCCCTGTTTCATGTCGCTCAGGCGGCAGGCGGCAAACAGGCTGTACCGGCCCTTGAGGTGCATGCTAGGCAGGTCGATCAAGGCATAGGGGTACGGAACGAAGACTTCGTGCTCGAACACCACGCGATGCACGTTGCGTGGCGAGGGGAACAGCTTGTAGGTGTCGGTGGTGATCGCTAGTGAAGACATCGGATTTCATGCGCCGGCACATGCGCTGGCAGAAGGCAGGAAACCCAGATTGGAGCACGATTTTTATCGCCTTGCGGCTGGCGCCTCCCACTGTGTCGTGAACCGCGCCATGACCACCGATTCATCAACCTCACTTGCATGCCCCATCGCGGGCAACGCGACATGGATTTCCTCGATCTTCAGTCGTACCAGATGTAAAAGTTCGTTCAGTTCGCGCGCATCCTTGTGCGCTGCTCCATGCGACGTGTTGGCAAAAACTTGCCCCATTTTCTGAACCGTGACGAAGAGCTCATACAGCTCCCGGATGGTTTCATGTCGATCCGTCTGGTACCCGTGCATGGCATCACCTCCGCTGATGAAGCCGCGTGCCGCCCCGGAGCTGTAACAGCTACATCTCCTCGCCAACATGCACTGCCATCTCTGATGGACTTTCGCAGTGCAACACGCGCTGACCTGCCATGGTAGGCCCATCAAAACCAATTACCATCCCCCAAATGGGGGGCTCGCTCGAACGCTTTGGGGTGTGTTCCAGGTGCTATAAGACTTCCTTGATCGTCGCTCTTATCCCAGGAGGACGACTTTTGCGGCGTCATGCGCGTCACGCGCGCATCCTGTTGCACAGATTCAGGAGAGGGGGGTGCGATGCAACTTACAGAAATCGTCCTGCATTCAACCAGCATCATTGTTGTTGTCATCGCAGCCATATTGGCACTGCAGCTCATCCGCCTGTCCGGCAAGACAAATACCTGGATCTACCTCTCTGTCGGCATTCTCTTGCTGGCAATTGCCAGCTTCGAGCAGTACCTTGAACACACCGGCATTTCGGCCGGACTTTTCACCAACCATGTCTTCATCGACGCCCTGCGTTTAGGCACATCGGTCCTCATGCTGGTCGCCGTCATCTCCGGCATCTCCATTTTTCGTGAACGCAAGATGGGGCTGGAGCTGATCGACAAGCAGATACAACGGCTGCAGCACGCCCCACCAGAGTCAGAGATCGGAATGACCGACAGTGAACGGGCCACCCGCCAAGCGCTGATCCGCTCGGGGAGAAGCGGGGTTTCCGTGGTCACTGCATTGCAGTATCTGCGGGACGAGGAACAACGGATCACCCAGATGCTGAAAGACTGGCAGGCGACCTTTGACGCCATCACCATCCCTGTCTTTGTCTACGACCGCTCCTACCGCCTGATCCGCGCCAACCGCGCCTACCTCGAGCGTGCAGGCGCGACCATGCAAGACATCATTGGCAAGCCTTACTTTGACGTCTTTCCCAAATCAGGCAGCCCAATCATCGACCCGCCCCAGAACGCAGGACGAGGAATTTCGGGCAGTGACATCCGCCTGGCCACGGGTGAAATCTTTACCTCCAGGAATTACCCCATCTACAGCGAAAACGATGAATACCGCTACACCCTGCACACGCTTGAGGAAGTGACGGTGGTCAAGCAAGCCGAGAAGTCGATCAGAAGAATCCGGCTGTCGCTCCAGGTCGTTGCCAACTGCATCCGCGCCATGCTCAGAGAAAGCGATGAAGCACAAATGCTGCACACCATCTGCAAGATGGCTGTCAACAGCGGTTTGTACCGCACGGCCTGGATCGGCCGTGCGGAGCAGGATGAAAAGAAAACACTGAGCCTGCTGGCCTCCCATGGGCATGCGCAAGACCCCAGTCAACTGCCAGATTCAACCTGGGGCGACACCGAAGACAGCCGCACGCCCATGGGCGTGGCCATCAGCACCGGCAAGACCAGTGTCGTGCAGGATCTGGCACATGATCCGAAATTCAGTGCCTTCCGCCGCTTCGCGGTCAAAAACCACCTGGCCTCTGCCGTCAGCCTGCCGCTCTACCAAGGCGACACGATTTGGGGCGGCATCACCTTCTATTCCGACGAACCGTCTGCCTTTTCAGAGGAAGAGATCGACGCCCTCGAAATCTTGGGCGCGAGTGTGGCCTTCGGCATCACGGCACTCCACAGCGGGCCGGCCAACCAAACCGGCTTGCTGCCCACCACGCAGGGCGTCGGCAAATCAACAGCCTCGCTTGAAAAAATCATTGTGGCGCTGGAGGCCGTCATCGAAGCGCGCAGTCATTACGGCACGTCGAATCAGCGTTATGTCGGCGAGATCGGAATGGCCATCGCCATGGAAATGGGACTCACGCATGAACAGGCCTACGGCATACGCCTTGCCGGCATCGTGCACGACATCGGAGAAATCAATGTCCCGGAAGAAATTCTTTGCAAAACCGGTGAACTGACACCCGACGAATATGCGCAGATCCAGAGCCATCCGCAGGCCGGCTACGACATCCTGAGCAAGCTGGACCTGCCGTGGCCGCTGGCGCAAACCGTGTTGCAACACCACGAACGGATGAATGGCTCCGGCTATCCGAATGGCCTTTCGGGCGAACAGATCCAGCTGGAAGCCAGGATCATCGCCGTCGCCGACACCCTTGTCGCCATCGCCTACCAGAGCCCGAATCATCCCCATCTGGGTATTCCAGCCGCCTTGATCGAAGTGGAAAAAGGCAAGGGAACGTTGTTCGATCCGGCCGTTGTTGACGCGGCCGTCAGACTGTTCCGCGAGAAAAATTACCAGGCGCCCTGAGCCCGCCATTCCCTGGCGTTTCTACCTATTCAGCCCCCAAACCCATGAACACAGATCCTTTCCTGCAAGCAGCCATTGACGAAGCCCGGCTCGGTCTGGCCGAAGGCGGTATCCCGATCGGCTCGGTCATCGTGCACCAAGGTCGCATCATCGGCCGCGGCCACAACCGGCGGGTGCAGCGCGGCAGTGCCATCCTGCACGGCGAGATGGATGCCTTCGAGAACGCCGGCCGCCAGCCCGCCAGCGTCTACCGCGAGTCCGTGCTCTACACCACGCTGTCGCCCTGCAGCATGTGCAGCGGCGCCATCCTGCTCTACGGCATCCCGAAAGTCATCATCGGCGAGAACCAGACCTTCCTGGGTGAAGAAGCCCTGTTGCGCTCGCGCGGCGTTCAGGTGGACGTGGTGCAGGACGCCACGTGTATTGCGCTGATGCGCGGCTTCATCGCCAGCAAACCGGAGTTATGGAACGAAGACATCGGCGTGGATAAGGCCTCACACTAAGCACATGCACCCCACTCCACCGATTCCCGACAAAGAGCAGATCGCCCTGCTGGATCCCTTCGAACGCCTTGGCCTGGATCGCATTGCGCTGATCCACTCGCCGGCACAGGCAGAAAAAGCCTGCGAGGAACTGGCCGCCAGCGCCCACTGGGGTTTTGACACCGAGTCCAAACCCACCTTTCGCAAGGACGAGGTGTCCGACGGGCCGCACATCGTGCAGCTCGCCACGCTGGACAAGGCCTGGGTGTTCCAGCTGCACGATGCCACCTGCCGCGCCATGGTGGCCGAACTGCTGGCCCTGCGCGGCGTCACGAAAGCCGGCTTCGGCCTGGGCGACGACCGCAAGCGTATCACCGCCAAACTCGGCGTCGAACCCGCCGATGTGCTGGAGCTCAACACGGTGTTCCGCCAGCAGGGTTACCGCAAGGAAATGGGCGTCAAAGGCGCTGTGGCGGTGCTGTTCAACCGCCGTTTCATCAAGTCGAAAAAGGCCACCACCTCCAACTGGGCCAACCCGCGCCTGAGCGAAGCGCAGTTGATGTACGCGGCCAACGACGCCTGGGCCGCCATCCGCGTGTTCCACGCCCTGGGCCTGGGCTGAACAAGCCCTAAATACGGATCTCGTACATCGCATCGCCCATGTAGCGGTGTGGCCCGAACACGGCCACCACCGCCGCCGTTTCGGCCGCCTGCCATTGCTCGACGATCTCACGCTCGGCATCGGTCAGCACATCGGGGGACGGTGCCTCGCCGTAGGTGGCCACAATGCGCAGGTAAGCGCTGTAGACCGGCGCCACCAGACTGGCATCGCCCAGCGACGCTTCCAGTACTTCGCGAAAGCGTTGCTCGGCTGCGCGGCGTTGCGCGTCGGAGGCACCATCGGCATCAAACAGGGTCAGGGTGTAACTCATGGAGGCGCCAAGCTTAACCGCGTTCCAGGCAGGCACCGCAGCCGCGCCTGGTTGTGTACAGTGGAGCCCTCAAGGCAAGACAGGTGAAACGTATGGCGACGCGGGCAAACGCAAAAGCAAGCGAATGGGCAGGCAAGGTGATGGCACTGCTCAAAGTGGGCAACACGGCGGCGGCCATTGCGCAGATCAAGGTGGCGCCGAGCGTGAAAGACCTCAAGCAACTGCAGAACAGCATCACCGCAGCCAAAGTCACCGGCCGCTGGCCCGACGTGGACGTGGCCATCATCGAAAACCTCGCCCTGCTCTCGGCGCCGCGCCTGCACCGCTCGCCCTGATACTTTGCGCCAGCACCCAAGGGAGAACCGCATGAACAACACCCCCACCACCGCCCCCCAACGCAACATCTGGCTGCGTGCCGTGCTGATGCTCCTGATGGGTATCGGCTTTCAGCTGGCTGCCACCTTGCTGGGTGTGCTGGCCGTCGTGCAGTTCGTGCTGGCATTGATCCATGCGCCCAACACGCGCTTGAGCCAATTCGGCCGCAGCCTGGGGCAGTACCTGCGCCAGATTGCCGACTTCGTGAGCTTCACAACGGAAGAAGTGCCGTTCCCGTTCAGCGACTGGCCATGAGCGCCTGAGGGCACCATGCCGGCCGCTGACAACCCTCGCCTGGCAGCAGCCCTCGCCCTGCTGCAGGAAAACGCCCGCCCCGAGGCACTGGAAGGCCTGGCCCGCTTCGGCATCACCGGCGACCAGCGCCTGGGCCTGTCCATGCCCGTCATCCGCCGCATCGCCCGCACCTTGGGGCACGACCAAACCCTGGCACAAGCCCTGTGGGATACCGGCATTCCCGAGGCCCGCATCGTCGCCGGCCTAGTGGCCGAACCGGCTCAACTGAGCTCGCGCCAGATGGACGCCTGGGCCCAAGGCTTTGCCTCCTGGGATGTGTGCGACCAGGTCTGCGGCAGCGCCTTCCTGGCTTCGCCGCTGGCCTGGCGTAAAGTGCGGGCCTGGGCCAGCCACCGCGACGAGTTCGTGCGCCGCGCCGCCTTCGCCCTGCTGGCCACACTGGCGGTGCATGACAAACAGGCCAGCGATGAAGACTTTGCAGCCGTCCTGCCCTTGATCGAGGCCGCCGCCAGCGATGAGCGCAACTTCGTGAAAAAAGCGGTGAACTGGGCGCTGCGCAACATCGGCAAACGCAACCCGGTACTCAACGTGGCGGCCATCGCCACAGCGCGCCGCATTCAGCAACAAGGTTCACGCCCGGCGCGCTGGATTGCCAGCGATGCCCTGCGCGAGCTGCAAGGCGAGGCCGTTCAGACTCGGCTGAAGACCCAGAAACCTCCCGCGACGCGCGGGCGCCATTGATCGGCGGGCCTCAGGCCGCTTGAGCGCGACGACGCAGCAACCAGGCCACGCCCACCAGTAATGCCAGCCACACCCCGGTGCGTAGCGCCATGGCCAGAACGCTCTGCTCGGCCACACCCTGCCCCGCCTGCAACAGGAAGCCGGCACACGCCAGCACCAGCAAATTGAGGCAAGCAATCGTCAGACTGGCAGGCAGGGCGCGCGGCAGATGGCGCCAGATCAGGACTGCCGTGGCCACGTACGCCAGGCCCATGCCCGTGTTGTAGAGCAGCAGCGGCCGGAAAACCACATAACCGGGATCGGCCCCGCCCAGCACCCGCCCACCAGAAAACAGCGTGGCTGCGCCGAACAGAAGGGCCACAAGGGCCAGGATGAACTGCAGGGACTTCTGCGGACGAAAGGAAAACATGGCTGGCGGTCTGTTGAACGGAGACGGCGCCGAGTATCCATGTCCACAGGGTCGGCGGCACTGATATTTCTCAAACGTGGTGCACGTCAACCAAGACCGTTTGCCGCCGATGCACGACCAAGCGCCTGGAAACCGCTGCTGGCCCGTGACTGGTGACAAGCCCTACAACCGCGCCGCCAGCCGCGCCGCCTGGTCGATGGCGCGCTTGGCATCCAGCTCACCGGCCTCCAGTGCGCCGCCCACCAGATGCACGGTTTTGCCCTGGGCCTGCAACTCATCCGCCAGCGTGCGCAGCGGCAACTGGCCGGCGCACAGCACCACGGTGTCGCACGGTAGCCAGGTCGGGTTCTCGCGCTCCTGGCCGTAGCTGATCAGCAAGCCTTCGTCGTCAATGCGTTCGTAGTTCACGCCGCCGATCATCTTTACCTGCTTCATCTTCAGCGCGGCGCGGTGGATCCAGCCCGTGGTCTTGCCCAGGCCGTCGCCCAGCTTGCCGGCCTTGCGCTGCAGCAAGGTCACCTGGCGTGCCGGCGGGCTCACCTGTGGACCTTCCGGGCGCAAGCCGCCGCGGGCCTGGGCCGGGTCGGTCACGCCCCACTCGGCCTGCCAGGCCGTCAGGTCGAGTGTGGTGGAGTGGCCGTCGGCTACCAGGAACTCCGCCACATCAAAGCCAATGCCACCGGCACCGATGATGGCCACGCGCTGGCCCACCGACTTTTTATGCTTGAGCACGTCGATGTAGCTCAGCACCTTGGTGTGCTCCTGGCCCGGGATCTTGGGGTCGCGCGGCGTCACGCCGGTGGCCACCACCACCTCGTCAAAACCCGCCAACTCCTGCGCCTGCACGGCCTGGTTCAGGTGCAGCTGCACGCCCGTGGTCTCCACCCGCCGCGCCAGGTAGCGCAGCATCTCGTGGAACTCTTCCTTGCCCGGCACCACCTTGGCCATGTTGAGCTGACCGCCGATCTCGGGCGCTGCGTCAAACAGGTGCACCTCATGGCCGCGCTCGGCCGCCACCGTGGCGGTGGTCAGGCCGGCCGGGCCGGCACCCACCACGGCAATGCGTTTGCGCTGCGTCACCGGGCGGTACACCAGTTCGGTCTCGTGGCAGGCGCGTGGGTTCACCAGGCAGCTGGCCAGCTGGCTCTTGAAAATGTGGTCCAGGCAGGCCTGGTTGCAGGCAATGCAGGTGTTGATGTCGGCAGCGCGGCCCTGCGCCGCCTTCTTCACAAACGCCGCGTCAGCCAGCAGCGGGCGCGCCATTGACACCATGTCGGCACAGCCCTCGGCCAACACCGCTTCCGCCACCTCGGGCGTGTTGATGCGGTTCGACGTCACCAGCGGCGTGTTGATGCCAGCGGCTGCAAACTCGGCCTTCATCTTCTTCGTCACCCAGGCAAAGGCCGCGCGCGGCACGCTGGTGGCAATGGTCGGCACCCGGGCCTCATGCCAGCCGATGCCGGTGTTGACGATGCTGGCACCGCCCTGCGCCACCGCCTTGCCCAGCGTCACGATCTCGTCCCATGCGCTGCCACCGGGCACCAGGTCGATCATGGAGAGGCGGTAGATCAGGATGAAGTCCGACCCCACCGCCTCGCGCGTGCGCGCCAGGATTTCGATGGGCAGGCGCATGCGGTGGCTGTAGTCACCACCCCATCCGTCGTCGCGCTGGTTGGTGTGTGCGGCGAGGAATTGGTTGATGAAGTAGCCCTCGGAGCCCATGATCTCCGCCCCGTCGTAGCCGGCCTCGCGTGCCTTCACGGCGCAGTTGACGAAAGCGCGGATCTGCCGTTCCACGCCGCGCGCCGACAGCTCGAACGGCTTGAACGGCGAGATGGGCGACTTGATGCCAGAGGGCGCTACCGCCAGCGGGTGGTAGGCATAACGCCCGGTGTGCAGGATCTGCAGCGCAATCTTGCCGCCGGCCTCGTGCACCGCGCGCGTGACCACCTGATGCCGGCGCGCCGCGCCCGAAGTGGCCAGCGTGCCGGCAAAGGGCTTGGCCCAGCCGGCGATGTTGGGGGCAAAACCACCGGTGACGATCAGGCCCACGTCGCCCTCGGCGCGTTCACGGCAATAGGCCGCCAGCTTGCTCAGGTCGCGCCCGTCTTCCAGCCCGGTGTGCATGGAGCCCATCAGCACACGGTTCTTGAGCTGGATGAAACCCAGGTCCAGCGGGGCCAGTAGGTGCGGATACAGCGCTTGGCCGGGCTGCGGCGGGGTCAGGGTAGAAGACATGGGTTGCTTGCTTGAGATGATCAACGTTGCCGGATCATAGGCGCAGCAACAGCAAACAAGCCCGGCGCGAAACGCCCCGCTCAGTCGCGCGTCAGCTTCAACTCGATGCCGTTGCGGAAGGCAGAGACCTGCTTGTCATCCCCCAGCACCAGCTTGAGCCTGAAGTCTTCGCAGAAATCAACTACCGAGGTCAGCGCGACCTTGAACACCATGGCCTTGTCGCTTTTTTCCACGACGGTCATGGGTGCAGTCGCCTTGGCACAGGCATCGGACTTCGGCCCTGCGGGGTAGTTCTTCCAGGTGCCGCCGGTGTCGGTGATTTCGAACGTTGAGCTTTTCACCAGCAACTTGGGTTGCGGGCCAATGCTCCATTTCCCAAGGAAGGGGTTGGCTTCCTGCGCGTGCGCAGTCAGCAGGAAGAACGACAGGCCAAGCATCAGAAACGATCGCAAGATAGGTCTCCTTCAGTGAATACCAACGACCAGTGAAGGTCAGAGCTTCGCATACTCCAGCACTTCCTGCCCCATCAGCGTGCAACTGCCGCCCATGGGCGCGTAGATCAGCCGCATGCGGTAACGCGCCTTGTAGATGTAACCCCAGACCTCCAGCACCTGGAAGCGCTGCTGCTCATTGGCGGGGTTCCTGAGCGAAGGCAGCTCTTTCACAGCCTTGTCGATCTCGATGCGGTCGTCACCGTCGGCATGGAAGCTGAGGAGCTTGCGCGCCTGCTCGATGGCGGGGGCGGCGCAGTCGGGGGATTTGGCGAAGGTGATCCCTGCAAAGGCTAGCAGGACACAGGCGACGAATGTGCGACTTGTTTTCTTCATTGTTGGCTATTACCAAAACATCTCAACCCATCGGGTTTGTCGAGCCTTAAATGGCCCCCGCGCCAGGCTAGAACGCCCTGACGCGAAGTCAATTTAGCGATGCACAAATTGCCTGTTAAATCGCCCGCCCCAAGCGCCTCACCCCCTCCTCAATCTTCGCCACATCCGCGGTGGCAAACGAGAGGCGCAGCGTGGCGTGATCCGGGTTGCTGGCGAAGAATGGCGCGCCGGGCACAAAGGCCACGCCCTTGTCGATGGCGCGTTTGGCCAGCTCGCCGGCATCCTTCAACTTGCCGTTGGCACCCGTGAGGCGGGCCCAGAAGAACAGGCCGCCGCCGGGTTGGGTGAATTCGATGGCCTCGCCGAGTTCGCGCTTCAAGCTCTCGCCCATCACGCGGGCGCGCTCGGCATACACCTCACGCACATGGGCCAGGGTGGCGGGCATGCGGCCGGCTTTCAGGTACTGGGCGGCGGTGGCCTGGGCGAAGGTGCTGGTGTGGGCGTCGCTGAACTGCTTGCACATGGTGGCGCGGGCCAGCAGGTCTTGCGGGGCGATCATCCAGCCCAGGCGCAGGCCGGGGCTGAGCACCTTGCTCAAGGAACCGCAATGCACCAGCCAGTCGCGGCTGCCGGGTACTTGCGTGCTCAGAGCCAGCAGACTGGGCGGCGGGGCTTCGCCGAAGTAGAGGTCGCCATAGGGATCGTCCTCGATCACCACCGTCTGCGTGCGCACCGCCATCTCCAGCACCTGCTTGCGGCGCGCCAGGCTGAGCGTGGCGCCGCTGGGGTTGCCGAAGGTGGGAATCAGGTAGATGAACTTGGGCTTGTGCTCGGCCACCAGCTGTTCGAGTTCGTCGGCCTTGACGCCATGCGCGTCGATGGGCGCGGCAATCACCTGCGCGCCATAGAGGCGGAAGCACTGGATGGTGGCGAGGAAGGTGGGGCCTTCGACAATGACCTTGTCGCCGGGGTTGATGAGGGTCTTGCCAATGAGGTCCAGCGCCTGCTGGCTGCCGGTGGTGACGATCAAGCCTTCGGGCTTGACGTCCTGGGCGCCCTTGCTGGCCATGAAGGCGGCCAGCTGCTGGCGCAGCGGGTCGTAGCCTTCGGTGGCGCCGTATTGCAGCGCGCCGCCGGGCTCTTCGCTCAGCGCCTTCTCGGTGGCTTCGCGGATGCCGGCCACGTCGAACATGGCGCTGTCGGGGAAACCACCGGCAAAGGAGATGATGCCGGGCTTGCCCAGCAGCTTGAAGAGTTCGCGGATGGCGGAGGTTTCAACGTTGTTCAGGCGGTCGGCGAATTGCATGGTTTTCTTCAATTACGAAACAAAGGTCTGGCACCAATGGTAGCCAATGCCGGCAGGCAGCACAGACGCTATCAATTCAATAGCTGCCCGCACATATTCAACAAGGCACAGTGGCCAATTTGGCCTTAATTCGGCAGCGGCAGCGGTTGGCCTTCGGCTGTTGCCGGTGCGGCCACCCCCAGCCAGCGGGCCACGGTGGGGGCGATGTCCACCACACCCACGCGGCTGTCCACGCGGCCGGGTTTCACCCAGCGCGGGCCCCAGGCCAGGATGGGCACATGGGTGTCGTATTCGTAGGGCGAGCCATGGGTGGCCGTGCCGGTGCCGAACATCCAGTACGGCTTGAGGATGTACTGCACGTCACCCGAGACCAGCGGGTGCCAGGACTTGCGCATGGGCTCGAAAAACGGCCGGCCGGGGGCACTGCCGCTCTCCAGCTCGCGGCGGGTGTAGGCAGCGGCAAAACCGGGCTCGGCCAGCAGCAGGCGGCGCGCTTCTTCGGCCAGCGCGTTGGCGTCCACCTTGGTTTGCGCCAGCAGTTGCCTGTTGAGCAGCAGCGACGAGCCGGAGTAGCTGACCCAGTTGCCGGGGCCGAAACGTTTTTCCAGGCCCTCGTTCACACGCGTCAGCACCTGGCCGCCGTTGACACGGCCGGCATCGCGCCCCTGCGCCTGGCTGTATTCCGGCGCAGGCATGAAGCCGTGGTCGGCGGTGAGCATGGCGATGTAGTTGTCGCGGCCGACGGTGGCGTCGAGGTCGGCAAAAAAGGCTTGCAACAGGCGGTCGAGCTGCAGCAGGTGGTCGTGCGACAGGCGCGACTCGGCGCTGTACTGGTGGTTCACGTAGTCGTGGCCCGACAGGCTGATGGACAGGATGTCGGGCACGTCGTCCTGGCCCAGGCCTTCGCCGGCGATGGCGGCGCGCGCGAATTCGAGCGACATGGCGTCCACAAACGGGCTGCGCAGCAGCTGGCTGTAGAAGGCCGGGCCGGGGGCGTCGTCATTGGGCGCGCCCATCAGCATGGGCAATGCGCCGCCGCGCGGGCCGTACCAGCGCTGGTTGTCGGGCAGCGAGCGGGCGTAGGCGGCCTCGTCCAGCAGCGGCTTCCACTGCGTCTTGAAATAACCGTCGGCCAGTTTGCGGCCATTGAAAGTATTGACCCAAGCCGGGTGCTGCTGCATGTAGTACGTGCTGGAGGCGAACTGGCCACTCTGCGCCATGTACATGTAGGCAGTGCCCGTCTTGCCGGCGGGCAGGATGGCGCCGCGGTCCTTGCCGGAGACGGCAATCACCTTGGCGCGCGGGTCGGCGCGCTTGAGCACGTCGCCTACGGTTTCCACCCGCAGGTTCTTGGGGCTGGTGCCGTCCAGTGGCTGGGTTTTGTGACCGATGTAGGTGGCGCTGGTGTCGCCGGTGCAGTACTCGCGCTCGCCGGTCTGGGCGTCGCGCCATTCGTTGCCGATGATGCCGTTGCGATGGGTGTAGGCACCGCTCAACACGGTGGCGTGGCCGGCACCGGTGCCGGTGAAGGCATGGCCGTAGTGGGCCTCGGAGAACCAGGCGCCGCGCTCCAGGAAGCGGGCCAGCCCGTCGGACGCCAACTGGTCGCGGTAGCCGGTGATCTGGCGCTGCGGCAGGCCGTCCACCACCAAGAACACCAGCAGCTTCGGCTTGGGTTCGGGGGCCGGGGTCGGAGTTGAGGCACAACCGGCCAGCACGGCGGACAGCAGCAGGGCCAGGGGCCAACGCAGGGAATGCGGGAGATAACGGGAGAACGCGGGTTTCATGGTGGCAAAAACAGACAGATTGACGAGGATCATCCCATGAAAACAAATGCTTTCAAAGAAAGGGTTGACGCTGCCGGAAAGTGCGGTTTTTGTAGGCCAGAATACGCACTTGCAACCGATGCCGGCCTGCCCTGCCCTTGCGCGCTGCGACGGTTGCCCTGGAAGCGCCAG
The DNA here is from genome assembly GCF_001592265.1 of Curvibacter delicatus NBRC 14919. GTDB lineage: Bacteria > Pseudomonadota > Gammaproteobacteria > Burkholderiales > Burkholderiaceae_C > Hylemonella > Hylemonella delicata. The sequence goes on from NZ_BCWP01000016.1 coordinate 30,128, forward strand.
CGATAGCCCCTACTGGAATCTTCATGTCCGATTTCTCCGCCTTCTTTCAGTCCGTCAAGCTGCCGGTGATGCCCGAGGTGGCGCACGCCCTCATCCGCACGCTGCACGAAGAAGACATTGTGCTGGGCGATGTGCGCAACATCGTCGCCAAGGACCCGACCCTCACCGCCAAGGTGCTGCGCGCCGCCAACAGCGCCGCCATTGGCCTGCGCCGCGAGGTTGGCACGCTGGATGCCGCCATCTCGATGATCGGCATGGCACAGGTGCGCACACTGGCGCTGACCGCCTGCATGAATGTGGCCTTCCCGGTGGCACCGGGCCTGAACCGGACCGAATTCTGGATGAACTGCATGGCCTGTGCCGGTTACGCCCAGTGGCTGGCCCCGGCCGCCGGCGTTGACTGGCAGCAAGCCTGGCTGGCCGGCATGATGGTGCGGCTGGGCGAGCTGATCATTGTGCAGACGGTGCCCGACACCCTGACCGACATCGAGCGGCAACCCCAGATTCCCGGCGACCGCTGGAAACGCGAGCAGCACGTACTGGGTTTCACCGAAGCCCAGGTCACGGCCGAACTGGCGCGGCGCTGGCGCTTTCCAGCCGGCATCGTGCAGGGGCTGGACACCGCCTCCGACCCGCTGGCGGCGGTGCCCTTCTGCCCACTGGGCGGCGTGGTGCACCTGGCCGGCTGGCTGGCCGACATGGCGTTCACCGAACCCGAGATCCTGGACGCGCTGCCGCATGCGGTGATTGCCAAGCTCGACCTCGACCTCGACTGGATGCACAAGCACATGCCGCAGCCCGACAGCTTTCTCGACATCACGTCCCTGTAAGATCGCTCGCAGGGGCGGACCATCCGGGCGCCCACGTTCTCTGTCACGCGCCTCATGAAACCGCCCGCCATTGCCGCCTTCTTTGCCACCCTCAAGGCCGCCAACCCGCAACCCGTCACCGAACTCGAATACACCTCGGTGTTCGAACTGCTCACCGCCGTGCTGCTGTCGGCCCAGGCCACCGACGTCGGTGTCAACAAGGCCACACGCAAGCTCTTTCCCGTGGCCAACACACCGCAGAAGATCCTGGCCCTCGGGCTGGACGGGCTGGAGAGCTACATCAAGACCATCGGCCTGTACCGCAGCAAGGCCAAGCACCTGATGCAGACCTGCCGCATCCTGGTGGACCAGCACGGCGGCCAGGTGCCGCGCAGCCGCGAGGCGCTTGAGGCCCTGCCCGGCGTCGGCCGCAAGACCGCCAACGTGGTGCTGAACTCGGCCTTCGGCGAGCCCACCATGGCGGTGGACACGCATATCTTCCGCGTCGGCAACCGCACCGGCCTGGCGCCGGGCAAGACACCGTACGAGGTGGAAATGCAGCTGCTGAAGCGGGTGCCGGCCGAGTACCTGATCGACGCACACCACTGGCTGATCCTGCACGGCCGCTACGTCTGCCAGGCGCGCAAGCCGCAATGCTGGCTGTGCAGCGTGGCCGCGTATTGCGACTTCACGCCTAAAACCGAAGCACCCTGAGCACTTTCCACGAACACGACGAGCGCTTGAGCCGCGGCGCAAATCGGCCACAATGAGCGCAACAGGGTGGAATAAGCATGACGACCGTTGATCCAAGAACCGTGGTTCTGTTGACCAGCATCATGACCGCGCTGATGGCGGTGGTGCTGTTCCTCCAGTGGCGCCGCTTCCCCGGTTCGATCCGCGGCTTGGGCAACTGGACCGGCGCGCCGCTGGCCCTGTGCTCCACCACCCTGCTGGGTGCCTTGCGTGGCCGCGTGCCGGACCTGCTGACCATTGCCGTTCCCAACATGCTGCTGTTCGTTGGCTTGTACCTGGCATACCTCGGCAGCCAACGCTTTCTGAACCGGCCCACAGCGGTACGGTACTGGAGCGCCTTCATCGCCCTGCTGTGCCTGCCGGTGCTGTGGTTCAGCGTGATCGAGCCTGATTTCCGGATCCGCCTGCTGGTCGTGGCGCCCCCCTTGGCCCTGCTGTTTTTGCTGCACGCCCATTTGATCTACCGCCATGCCCGCCCGGGTCTGGCCCGCCTGCTGCTGCTGACGGCGCTGATCTGCGGCGCGCTGAACCAGCTCGTGCGCATCGTTGTCATTGGGCTGCTGCCAGTGGAGCGCACCGCGTTCGACCCGAGCACGCCGCATCCGGTCTTCCTCATGGCCTATGTGCTGATCACCCTGCTGATGACGGTCAGCCTCATCCTGATGGCTGCCGAGCGGCTGCGTACCGAATCGCGCCACCTGGCGGCGCGCGACGCGCAAACTGGCGCCTATACCCAGCACCACATGAGCGAGGCCTGCCAGCAGGAACTGGCGCGCAGCCGTCGCCAGGGCCACACGCTGGCACTGCTGCTGATCGACCTTGATCACATCCAGCACATCCGCAACACCTACGGCCAACTGCGCAGCACCCAGCTGCTGGCCGACTTCGTGGCCCGTGTCAGGCCACTGCTGCGGCAGCCGGATCTGCTGGGCCGCTTTGACAGCGAGGGGTTCATGCTGCTGTTGCCGGAAACCCCGCTGGACGAAGCGCTGCGGGTGGCCGAACGCATCCGCACCCTGGTGGATCAGCCGGACGCGGTGCCGCACGGCAGCGTCAGCATTGGCGTCACCACCAACCGGCACGACAACGACACACTGGACACGCTGCTGACCCGGGCCGACAAGGCGCTGTGCCATGCCAAGGACAAGGGCCACAACCGGGTCGAGTCGGCCTGAAATTTCCGTCGCCCTAGAGCGGCTGTTGATGCCACTCGCCAAAACCCGGCGCGTGCCGCGGCCACTGCTCGGCATGTTCCAGCCGCTCGATGCCTTGTGCCAGCAGGGCCATGGCACGGATCACGCCGGCATGGGTGACCCACACCGCATCGCCACCCTGCTGCAAGGTCTCGGCGCGCACGGCGGCCACGCGCTGCAGCAACTGGTTCACGCTTTCGCGGCCACCGAACGGGTGGGCGCCGAAGTCGGTCGTCCAGGCATCGAAGGCGCTTTGGGGGATGCTGTCCCAGCGCTGGCCTTCCCAGCAGCCGAAGTCCATCTCGGCCAGGCGTGCATCGCGTTTCAGCATCAAATCGGGCCGAAGGCCTTGTATCTGTTGCGCCAGACGCTCACATCTTTGTAGCGGCGACGTGATGAGCGCGACACCCGGCGGCAACTGCGGTGCCAGCTGGGCGGCGCAGGCCTGCGTGGCGGCCTCATCGGCCGGCAGGTCGCTGGCGCCGTAGCAGACGCCTGCCGCCACCAGCGGTTGCGCATGGCGCACCAGCCAGAGTCTCATAGGCTCAGTGCCAGCCCGAAGTAGACCGCCAGCTCGCACACCTGCTGTGTGGCGCCCAGACAGTCGCCGGTGAACCCCTGCAGGCGGCGCACAAAGAGGCGCCACATCCAGAGCCAGGCCAGCACCGCCACCAGCACCGGCACGAGCCAGTTGACGTCCGGATAGCACCACTGCAGCAGGGCCAGGGCGGCCAGCAGCCACACCGACGCCGCCAGCAGGCTGGCGCCACTGATCTGCTCCGCCAGCGGCTTCGACTTGGAGCGTGCCGTGTCGCCCACATGCGGCAGCAGCCGGATCAGCAGCAGCGGCAGGAAACGCGACACCACATGCGCGGCAAACAGGCCGGCACAGGCCAGTTCCAGATCAACCTCGCCGAGCAGCGTCAGCAAGGACACCTTGGTCAGCAGCGCCAGCACCAGCGCCAGCACGCCGAAGGCGCCAACGCGCGAGTCCTTCATGATGTCCAGCGCCCGCTCGCGTTCGTAGGCACCGCCCAGGCCATCGGCCACGTCGGACAGCCCGTCTTCGTGGAAGGCACCGGTCAGCAGCACCGTGAGCACGGTGCTGAGTGAGGCCGCCACCAGCGGCGTCGCTGTCAGGTCGGGCAACAGCAGCAGCACCGCGGCGTAGCCGAGCGCGGCCACCACCCCCACCAGCCAGCCGATGCCGGGGAAATGCGCCGCGCTCTCGCGCAGCATGGCCGGGCTGTAACCGACCCACGCCGCCAGCCGCCCCGTGACCGGGATGCGGGTGAAGAACTGGATGGCCAGCAGGTAGTGGCGAATGAAGTTCATGGAACAGGGTTTTACCCTAATCGCCCAAGCACGGGATCAGGCCGACTTTTCCGACACACCCGCCGACTCGAAGCTGGCCATGTCGCGCAGCATGACGCAGGCGGACGTCAGCAGCGGCCAGGCCAGTGCCGCGCCCGAGCCCTCGCCCAGTCGCAGACCGAAGTCGAGCAGTGGCTGCTGCGTCGCACTGGCGCCCAGCTGCGCCAGCATCAGTGCATGGCCGCGCTCGCCGGAGCGGTGGGCGAACACGCAGCGCTGCAGTACCTGCGGCGCCAGCTTGCTCGCCACCAGCACGGCCGAGCTGGCAATGAAGCCGTCGACCACGATGACGCGCCGCTCGGCCGCCGCCTGCAGCACCGAGCCCACCATGGTGGCAATCTCGAAACCGCCGAAAGCCGCCAGCACGTCCAGCGGCGCTTTGGCGTCCGGGTGCTTGAGCAGCACCTCGCGCAGCACCGTGATCTTGCGCGCAATGGCCGCGTCATCCAGGCCGGTGCCGGCGCCGGTGCAGTCGGTGATCTCCAGCCCGGCCAGGCGCGACAGCAGCAGCGAGGCGGCCGAGGTGTTGCCGATGCCCATCTCACCCAGCAGCAGCGCGTTGCCGGGCAAGCCTTTCACGAGCTCGACACCGTTGGTCAGCGCCTGGGCGCATTGCTCCGACGTCATGGCCGGCCCGGCCGCCGAATCAGCGGTGCCGGGCGCCACCTTGCGAATCAGCAGCGATGCACGCGGCGCGAAATCATGGCGCACGCCGCAGTCCACCACGGTGAGCGCCATGCCGTGCTGGCGCGCCAGCACGCTCACACACGCGCCGCCGGCGAGGAAGTTCTCCACCATCTGCCAGGTCACATCGCTCGGATAGGCCGACACGCCCCGCGCGGCCAGGCCGTGGTCGCCGGCGAACACCACCATCTGCGGCGCTTGCAACTCGGGCGCCTCGGTACCCAGAATCAGGCCGAGCTGCAGGGCCAGTATCTCAAGACGGCCGAGCGAGCCCAGCGGTTTGGTCTTCTGGTCGATCTTGTGCTGCAGGCGCTGGGCCAGGGCGGCGTCGGTGATGTCAGGAATGTTCGGCAGGGTGAAGGTCATGTCGTTCTCGTTGGAAAAATCGTTCAGCGTCGGATCAGCGCGTCCAGCACGCCGGGTTCGAAGTGCTCGTCAATGAAGTCGGCCATGCGCTCGAACACGGCATCCAGCGTCGGCACCTGGGCGCCGTGCCGGCCGAACAGTGCCTGCAGCGCGGCCGCGTCTTCAAACAGGCCATGCAGGTAGAGACCGAGCACATTGCCGGCCGGGTTCTGCCAGGCCAGATGGGGGATGAGCCGACGCGCCACATCGCCCTTGGCCGCCATGGCCGGGTGTTGCGCCGTCTGGCCGTGGTGGATCTCGTAACCCTGCACCGAGATGCCCGAGAGCGCCACCCACGGACCGATGACGGGGGCAAACGTCGCCCGCGTGCGCTGCACCGTCTTGGCCGGCTCGAAGGCGGTGACCAGCGGCAGCAGGCCCAGGCCCGGTGCGTTGCCGTCGATGTCGTGCGGGTCGATCAGCGCCTCGCCCAGCATCTGCAGGCCGCCGCAAATGCCCAGCACCGCCCCACCCCGCTGCGCATGGGCGGCAATGGCGCGATCCAGTCCTTGCGCGCGCAGCCAGGCCAGGTCGCTGCTGGTGTGCTTGGAGCCGGGCAGGATGACCCAGTCAACACCCTGCAGCTCCGCCGCACTGCGCACCCATTTGAGGCGCACGCCGGGCACGTTCTTGAGCGGCTGGAACTCGTCGAGGTTGCTGATGCGCGGATAGGCGACGACAGCAATGGTGGTCGTGATCTCGCCGGAGCCTGTATGCCGGTCGTCAAAAACACCATCCTCCTCCGGCAGGCCGTGCTGGTGCCACATCGGCAACGTGGCCACCGTCGGAACGCCCGTCTTTTCCTGCAGCATCTGCGGCGCCGGTGCCAGCAAGGTCGCATCACCGCGGAACTTGTTGAGCACAAAACCCTGGATCAGCGCACGATCGACCTCCGGCATCAAGGCCCAGGTGCCATAGAGATGGGCAAAAGCACCGCCGCGGTCGATATCGGTCACCAGCAGACAAGCGGCGTTGGCATGGCGCGCCACGCGCAGGTTGACGATGTCGCTGCCCGAAAGGTTGATCTCCGCCGGCGAACCGGCGCCTTCGATCACCACCACGTCGTTCTCGGCCATCAACTCGTCCAGCGCACGCGCCACCGTGGGCCAGACCTGCTCGCTGCGGCCACGCCAGTCCATGCGTGTGAGTGCCTCATCCACCTGGCCGAGCAGCACCACCTGGCTGTGCGTGTCGCGCTCGGGCTTGAGCAGCAGCGGGTTCATGCGCACCTCGGGTTCGGCCTTGGCCGCCAGGGACTGGAAGTACTGGGCGGAACCAATCTCCCCGCCCCCACCTGAGCCAGCCACCACTCTCGCGTTGTTGCTCATGTTCTGCGCCTTGAACGGCGCGACCTTCAAGCCCTGGCGCGCGTAGTAGCGACACAGCGCCGTGGTGAGCCAACTCTTGCCGGCACCGCTGGTGGTGCCCAGCACCATCACTGCTTTGGCTGTCATGTGCTGGCCCTTTCCTGTACGCGTACGCTCATCCAAGCCTGCTGCAGTGCGTCCTGCGCCTGTGGCGCCAGCACGCCCAGACGCACGTGGCCGGGCAGACCAAACGAAGTGGTATCGCGCAGTTTGATGCCCTGTGCCCGCAAGGCGACCAGGGCCTGCGTCAGCGCCTCGCCTTGCAACTCAGGCCGGGCGCAGAAGTAGTTGGCATGGCTGGGCAGGCAGGTCCAGCCCAGCGCCTCGCATGCGGCCAGTTGGCGGGCCTTCCATTCGTGCAGCGTGGCCAGACTGTGCTGCAACCAGGCCTGCACCCCAGGCTGCAGCCAGGCCTGCAGCAAGGCCACGCCATGCGCGCCCACCAGCCAGGATGGCGCCAAGCGCTCCAGTTGCGCCACCGCCTCCAGTGCGCCGAGTGGTGCGATGACATAGGCGGCGCGCACGCCGGTCAGGCCGAGCGCCTTGTTTGGTGTCCACAGTTGCCAGACGCGCAGCAGTTGCTCCTGTGTCAGGGCCAATGCGCCGCTCAGGCGCAGCGGCTCGTAGGCACGGTCCAGCACCAGCACGGGTGCCGTCGCCACCAGTCCGGCCAGACCCGTCTGCGGCTGTCCCAGCGGGCTGGACGGGTCGCAGGCCCAGGCCAGTTGCGCGTCCTGCGCCAACTCGACCCGCCTCAGGCCCCAGGCCTGCGCGGCGCTCGCGTAGTCGCCATAGTGCTGCGGCGGCAGCCAGACGCCGCGGCCACCCGAACCGTCCGTTTGTTGTGCCACCCAGGCGCTGACGCGGAAGATGAATTCGCTGGCGCTGCCGGCCAGCAGCACGCGTTCCGGCGCCACACCGTGCCAGGCCGCCAGCTGCACGCGCAGCTCGGTGTAGGCCGCGTCCGGGTAGCGCGTGGCATCGGCGCCCTGCACGGCGGCCAGCGCCTGCGGGCACGGACCGCAGGCATTGCTGTTGGTGGAGAAGTCATGCAGCGGCACGCCCTGGGCATCCGGGCCGCCGTGGATACGCAGCGCACTCATGGCTGTACCTCCTGCACCGAAAACGCTATCAAAATAATAGCTGCTGTCGCAAACATGGCAAGGGCCAGAACCACTTTCGAACCTAAAGATGCCGCCTGCCCCGTGTCGCCCGCCAGCGGCGCGTGGCCCTGGCTGTGCAGCGCATAGACGCCGGGCTTGTGCAAGCTCACGTCCAGCGCCAAGGCCATGGCCGCCATCGGCCAGCCACTGTTCGGTGATGGCGTTCGCCCCGCTTCGCGGCGCAGCGCACGCAGCGACAGGCCACCGTTCACCAGCGCCAGCAGCAAGGCCGTCAGGCGTGCCGGCAGCCAGGACAGCACATCGTCGGCGCGCGCCGCCCATTTGCCGGCCCAGGTCCAGTCGCGCCCGTTGTAGATGCCGCGGTAACCCCACATGGCGTCGGCGGTGTTGGCAAAACGGTAGAGCGCCGCGCCGGGCAGGCCCAGCAGCACGAACCAGAAGATCGGTGCCACCACCGAGTCGTTCAGGTTCTCGGCCAGCGACTCGATGGCGCTCTCGCGCACCTCGGCCTCGCTCAAGGCCAACACATCACGGCTGACCAACCAGGCCAGACGCGCACGCCCGGCCGGCAGTGATTCGGCCAAGGCGGTCTCCACCGCCAGCACCTCGCCGCGCAGCATGCGCCAGGCCAGCAAGGGCTTGAGCAGCAGGCCCAGCAGCACCAGGCCGAGCCATACCGGCAATTGCCATGCCAGTTGCTGCAGTGTGATGGACGCTATCAAAACAAGAGCGGCTCCCGCAATCCAGGCCAGGGCACCAAGCCCAAAACGCTGGTAATCGGCAGTGCCCGGCTGGGCCTGCTGCGGCGCGATGAAGGCGCCGACCCAGCCCAGGTAATTCCCCATCCACACCACTGGGTGCCAGCGTGCAGCGGGCTCGCCCAGCCAACGGTCGATGGCCAGCGCCAGCCACAGGGCGCCGACGAGCAGCAGCATCGAAGACAGGGAGAAGGCGCCGATGGACAGCATCACGGTGCCTCGGCTGCAAACAGACTGGCGCCCTGGCCCCAGCGGTCGTCGAACACCAGCCCGGCCAGCGCCTCGCGCTGCGCCCACTGGTCCTGGCTCAGCATCGGTTCGCTGTAATAACCCTGCACCGGCCCCAGGCACAGCAGCGCAATCGGCGCGGCCCCGGGCGGCAGGCCCAGCAGCTGCGCCACCGCGGACGGATCGAACAGCGAGACCCAGCCCATGCCCAGCCCTTCGGCGCGCGCGGCCAGCCACAGGTTCTGGATGGCGCAGGCGGCCGAGGCCAAGTCCATCTGCGGCAGCGTGCGGCGGCCGAACACATGGCGCTCGCGCCCGTCGGCCAACGCCACGGTGAACAGCTCGGCCGCTTCCAGCACACCCTCCACCTTGAGCTTCATGAACGCGTCTTCCCGCTCGCCCAAGGCTCGCGCGGTCTGCACCCGCTCCTGCTCCACCAGCGCGTGCAGCTGCTGGCGCAAGACAGGCCGCGTGATGCGGATGAAGCGCCACGGCTGCATGAAACCGACGCTGGGCGCGTGGTGCGCCGCCTGCAGCAGGCGCTGCAGCACCTCGGGCGCCACGCTGCCACCGGCGAAGTGGCGCATGTCGCGCCGCTCGAAGATGGCCCGGTACACCGCCGCCGCATCAGCCGCGCTGAACGGTTCGGCCGGTACCAGGGTGGCGGGGTCGCGCGTCATGTCCGGGCTAGTCTTCAATGCCGCGTTGTGCCGGGATGCCGGCCTTGAACGCGTGTTTGATGAGTGTCATTTCGGTCACGGTGTCGGCCAGCTCGATGATCTCGGGCGGGCAGCGGCGGCCGGTCAGCACCACGTGCACGTCCTTCGGCCGCGCGCGCAGCGTCGCCAGCACGTCATCGAGCGGAAGCCAGCCGTAGATCAGCGGGTAGGTGATCTCGTCGAGCGTGACCATGAAATACTCGCCGCCCAGGATACTGGCCTTGGCGCGTTCCCAGCCGTCGCGTGCCAGTTGCGCCGAGTGCTCCAGGTCCTGGCTCTTCCAGCTGAAGCCGTCGCCCAGCCCTTCGATCGGGATGCCGAGCTGCTCGAACATGCGGTGTTCGCCGAAGCGTGCCGTCGGCACCTTCATGAACTGGTAGATCTTGACTTTCTTGCCGCGGCCGTGCGCGCGCAGCGCCAGGCCGAAGGCGGCCGTGCTCTTGCCCTTGCCGTCGCCGGTATTGACGATGACGAGGCCACGGCGTTCGCCTTCAGGTTTGTCGTAGCGCTTTTCGGTCGGGGGAGCTTCGATTTCCATGGTCTGTCCGGTTATGAGAGTTTGGGCAGCGAGAGCCATTGCCCCGCTACCTGTTGGATGTGGATGCGGTTGTCGAACACCTGCTCCAGTGCGCGGTGGGTGGCCGCATCAGCGCAGGCGCCGTGGTGCGCCACGCGGCCGGCGGCCATGATGACCAGCTCGTCGGCCTGCAGCGCCAGCGACAGCTCGTGCAGCACGCTGACCACGGTCTTGCCGTTTTTGACGAGTTCACGCACCAGCAGCAGCCAGTCCACCTGGTGCGGCGGGTCGAGGTTGGCCAGTGGCTCGTCCATCAGCAGCACTTCGGCCTGCACCGCCAGCGCACGTGCCAGCAGCACGCGCTGGCGCTCGCCGCCGGAGAGATGGCTCAGGGGGCGTTCGCGCCAGTCCCAGGCCTGGGTGGCGCGCAGCGCCTGTTCCACCGCGGCATGGTCGGCCACGCTGGGTGGTGCCAGCCAGGGCTGGTGCGGCAGGCGGCCCAGCAAGGCGACGTCGTAGGCGGTCAGGTCGTCGGCGCTGCTTTCGTTCTGGCCCAGCCAGGCCAGGTGCCGTGCCTTTTTGCGCGCGTTGAAATGCCCGTCGGGGCAACCCAGCAAAGCCACCTCGCCGGTGTGCGGCAACAGGCCGGCCAGTGCCTTGAGCAGCGTGGACTTGCCGGCGCCATTGGGGCCGACGATGCTGGTCCAGCGCCCCACGGGCAAATCCAGGTCGATGCCGTGCAGGACCTCGACGTTGCCCAGGCTGGCCCGGATGGCTTGCGCGCAAATGGCACTTTGGTTCATAACATCCGACCCCGCTGGTTTTGCCGGTGCATCAGCCACAGCAGGTAGCCGCCGCCCAGCACCGCGGTCAGCACACCCACCGGCAATTCAGCCGGCGCAATCAGCCCCCTTGCCAGCAGGTCGGCCGCCATCAGCAGCACGCCGCCCATCAGGCTGGCCAGGAAGGTGAGACGGCCGTGCGTGGTCTTGACCAGCGAGCGCACCAGGTGCGGCGCGGCCAGGCCGACGAAGGCGATCAGCCCGGTCTGCGCCACCGCCGTGCCGGTGGCCAGCGCCAGCAGCGCGATCAGCGCGGCGCGCAGCGGTGCCAGCTTCAGGCCCAGGCTGGCGGCGGTGGCTTCGCCCAAGGTCAGGCCGTCGAGCACGCGGCTCAAACTCCAGGCCAGCACCATGCACAGGCCCCAGACGACGGCCATCAGCACGCAGGCGCTCCAGCCCACATAACCGGTGCTGCCAAGCAGAAAGGCCTGCATGGCCTGCAGCACCTCGGGCACCAGCAACATGGTGAGCGAGCTCAGGGCGCCGAGCACCACACCGACGATGACGCCGGCCAGCAGCAGGCGCAAAGTGTGCTGCACGCCACGCGCCAGCACCAGCGTGAGCAGCACCGCGCCCACGGCGCCGACGAAGGCGGCACCGGTCAGCCCCAGGCGCACCAGCCAGTGCGTGGCCAGCGGCGAGACACCGAACAGGGCCAAAGCGATGGCCACACCGAGCGAAGCGCCGGAGGCGCTGCCCAACAGATACGGGTCGGCCAGCGGATTGCGGAACAGGCCCTGCGCCACCGCGCCGGCCAGGCCCAGCAGCGCACCGGCCAGCCAGGCGCCCAGCGTGCGCGGCAGGCGGATGTCCCACACGATCTGCCAGGCCACCGGGTCGTGCAGCGCCTGGGTCACGTTCTCGAAACCGGTGCTGCCGACACCGGCGCCCAGCAGCACACCGGCAACGGCCAGCAAGGCCAGCACCACGCCCCACAAGGTGGCGCGGCGCTGCTGCACGGTCACGGCGGCGTTCATCGTGCGCCCCCCTTGTCGGCCAGGCACTGGGCCATCAGACGCGCACCTTCAGCCATGCGCGGGCCGGGGCGGATCAGCACGTCGGCCTGCTCGGCCGGGAAAATGCAGATGCGCTGCTCGCGCACGGCGCGGATGCCGGCCCAACCCGGGCGCTGCGGCAGGCCGGGCACGTTGCGCTGGCTGATCATGATCACATCCGGGTTGGCACGCACCACGTACTCGGGGTTGAGTTTGGGGAACGGCCCCAGACTGGTGGGCACAACGTTCTTCACGCCCAGGCGTGTCAGCGTCTCGCCGATGAAGGACGACTCGCCAGCCGCATAGGGGCCGCGGTTGACTTCGAAATAGATGCGCAGGTTCTTCGCCTGCGCCGGCAGCGACTGCGCCGCCGCCGACACGCCGGCATCGATGTGGCGCCAGACACGCTGCGCGTCGTTGACCGCCAGCAGAACGCCCACCCGCTCCAGCACACGTTGCACGTCGGCATGGCTCTTGGTCTCCAGCGCGGCCACCTTGAGGCCCAGCGCTTCGAGCCGCTCGCTGGCGCGCGACGAGACCGACATCAGCACCAGGTCGGGCTTGAGCGCGACGATGGCCTCGATGTTGGGGTCCAGCCCGCCGCCAACCTGCGGCAAGGCACGCACGCTGGCCGGGTAATTGGAATAACGGTCCACCCCGACCAGGCGCTGGCACTGGCCAAGCTCGCACACGGTTTCGGTCAGCGAAGGTAACAGGCTGACGATGCGCTGCGGCGGCTTGGGCAGCGTGACCTGTGTGCCGCGGTCGTCGGTGATCTGCAAGGCCAGGGCCGGCCAGCAGAGCCACACCAGCACCCAAAGCAGAAGATGTTTCATGCCGTCCCCTTCAAGGTCAGCGGCAGGCCGGCGGCCATCAGCGTGACGCGCGCGCAGGCCTGCGCCACGTCCTGGTTCAGGCGGCCCAGCGCATCAACAAAGGCCCGCACTTCGCGCCCCAGGGGAATCACGCCCAGGCCGATCTCGTTACCCACCAGCACCAGCGGCCCCGGGGCGCTGCGAATTGCTCCTAAAAGCATAGCTATGGGCGCAGACGCATCGGGGGCTGGAGGTCGATTTGACTCAAAATTTTCATCCACCGGAAGCTCAAACGGCATCAGCCAGTTGGTCAACCATAGCGTCAGGCAGTCCACCACCAGCAAGTTGTCGGGGTGGCTGTGCTCGGCAATGGCCTCTGCCAGTAAGCGCGGCTCTTCCAGCGTCTGCAGGCCGGGCACGCGCTCGGCACGTTCGCGCTGGTGGCGGGCGATGCGCTGGTGCATCTCCTCGTCCCAGGCCTGACCGGTGGCGATCAGCGTGGCCTTGTGTTGTGGCGATGCGGCCAGCCACGTCTTCGCCAGCCATTCGGCGCGACGCGACTTGCCGCTCTTCTGGCCGCCTAGGATCAGCTCGCTACGGGCAATGGACAGTGCGTCAACCATGGGTCTGGCTCCATTGCTTGATGATGTGGTGCAGTTGTTCGACGCCGTCGGTCAGCGCGGCCGGGCCGGGTTGCAGGATGTCGGCCGACTTGATCTCGAACAGCTGGCCATGCTTCACTGCGTTGACGTCCTGCCAACCAGCGCGCGCCGCCACCTTCTCGGCGCGGAACTTCTTGCCGCACCAGGAACCGATGATGATGTCCGGGTTGCGGCGCACGATCTCGGCGGGGTCGGCAATGATGCGCTGCTTGCCCATGGCCTGCGTCGCCAGTTCGGGAAAGATGTCGTCGCCACCGGCAATGCCCATCAGTTCCGACACCCAGCGGATGGCGCTGATGTGCGGTTCGTCCCATTCCTCGAAGTAGATGCGCGGGCGGCGCGGCAACTGGGCCGCCGCCTGCCGGATCGCATCCAGCTTCGCCTGCATGTCGTGGATCAGTGCCAGCCCACGCTCGGCCGCCCCCACCATGGCCGCCACCTGGTACAGCATGGAAAAGATCTCGGCCACGCTGCGCTGGTTGAACACCGTGATGGGGATGCCACGGCGGATCAGTTCGGCGGCGATGTCGGCCTGCAGATCGGAAAAGCCGAACACGCAGTCCGGCTGCAGTGCCACGATGGACTCGATGCGGGCGTTGAGGAAGGCACTGACCTTGGGTTTTTCCTCGCGTGCCCGGCGCGGCCGCACGGTGTAACCCGAAATGCCGACGATGCGGCGCTCCTCGCCCAGCAGGTAAAGCCATTCCGTCGTCTCCTCGGTCAGGCAGACGATGCGTTGCGGGCCGAGCGTGCTGACGGCCATCAGACTCATGCACTCAGCTCCTGCGGCACGCGCTGCAAACCCTGGCTGAACAGGCGCGCCACCAGGGCCGGGCTCGACGGGAACCAGGCGTGGAAGTAGCTCGCGCCCACCGAGCTCTGCACATAAACCGCCTCGCCATCCTGCGCCGTGGCATTGCCTTCGGGCCGCGAGGTGCGGACCAGCGGCAGCAGCGGCGTGTCGCTGGTGGAGTAATGAAAGGTGTGGCCACGCAGTTGCTCACCATCGATCAGCAGTTGCTGCGACCCCAGGCCAGCCAGCCGTTTCTGCATGGTCACCTTGCCCGGCAGCAGGCCCCACATGATGTGACGCTGGCCGTCCTTGTCCACCAGTTCATCAAAGAGCACCATCATGCCGCCGCACTCGGCCCACACCGGCTTGCCCTGCGCCACGTGGGCACGAAGGCTGTCGCGCAGCGCGTAGTTGGCACTCAGGCGCTCGGCGTGCAGCTCGGGGTAACCGCCGGGCAGCCAGACCGCATCGCAGGCCGGCAAGGCGCGGTCCGCCAGCGGCGAGAAATACGTCACCAGGGCACCGAGCGCCTGCAGGCACTCGATGTTGGCGGCATAGATGAAGCAGAAGGCCTTATCCATCGCCACCGCCACCGTCTTGCCCAGCAACGGCTGGCTGCGCGACACGGCATCCGCCGCGGGGAAGTTCACGATCCAGCGCTGCAGCTCGGCCGTGCCCATGCGGCCCAGCGGGGTGTCGACCAGCGCATCGGCGGCGGCATCGAGCCGCTCCATCGCATCGCTCAACTCGGTGGCCGCTACCAGGCCCAGGTGACGCTCAGGCAGCGTCAACGCCGGGTTGCGCATCAGCGCGCCAAGCCACTGGTCTGGCTCGCGCAAGCTGCCCTGCAGCATGTCGGCATGGCGTTCGCTGGCCACGCGGTTGGCCAGCACGCCGGCCAGGCGCAGACCTTCGCGGTAATGCTGCAGGCCATAGGCCAGCGCGCCGAAGGTGCCGGCCATGGACGAGGCATCGACCACCGCCAAGATGGGCAGGCCAAAGCGCTGCGCCAGATCGGCCGCGCTGGGTTCCCCGTCAAACAGGCCCATCACCCCCTCGACGATGATCAGGTCGGCCTCCTGCGCCGCCGCATGCAGGCGGGCACGACAGTCGGCCTCGCCGGTCATCCACAGATCGAGCTGGTGCACCGGTGCGCCGCTGGCCAGGGTGTGCCAGAACGGGTCGAGAAAATCCGGCCCGCACTTGAACACGCGCACGCGCCGCCCCTGGCGCGCATGCAGGCGTGCCAGCGCCGCGGTCACCGTGGTCTTGCCCTGGCCGGAGGCCGGGGCCGCAACGAGGATGGCGGGGCAGGCAATGGAAGATGCGGGCTGGTTCATGGTGCGGTGTATGGTAGTCGCAGGCAGGTTCACGGGATGGCTAGCGCAGCGGCGCCCATTTCAGGGCGACGTACAGGCTGCGCCCGCTCGTGGCGTAGCCGCTGGCGAGCTGGTAGGGGGTGTCGGTCAGGTTGTCGATGCGGGCCAGCACCGTCCAGTCCTTCTCGATCCGGGTACTGGCGAAAAGGCTGGCCAAGGCATAACCGGGCAGCAGAATCGTGTTGTTGGCCGGATCGTCGTAGCGATCGCCCGACAACTGCAGATTGCCGCCGACCATCCAGCGGCCCCAGCGGGTATCAGCGGCCAGATTGGCGTGCTGGAAAGCCCGGCGCCCCAGCGGCTTGCCGGTGATGCTGTCACGCGGGTTCTGCACGTCGAGCGAGGCTTGCAGATTAACGTCGGCCACGCGCTGCCTGAGCGACACGGTCATGCCGGCGTATTCGGCCTGTGCCGTGCTGACGTAGCAGCCGGTGCCGTTGGCACAGCCGGTCGCCGAGTTGGAGTACGTGATCAGGTTGCTGACCAGGTTGCGATAGAACACCCAGTCGAACTGGCTCGTGCCCTGTGCGAAACGCAAACCCACTTCCTGGTTGGTGCTGCTTTCCGGCTGCAGCCCGGCCAGGCCGTAGATGCTGAAGCGCTGGTACAGGGTCGGCGCCCGGAACGCCGTGCCGACCGACGCGGTGGCACGCCATTGCGACGTCAGTGCATAGGCGTAGGCGGCGCTGCCGGTGTCCTTGCCGCCGAATTCGCTGTCCTGGTCGTGGCGCGCATTCAGTTGCAGCGAATGCTGCTGCTGGCGCCAGCCATAACCCAGCGCCAAGGCGTCCTGCGAGCGGTCGCGCACGATGGCGGTGCGGGGGTTGACCGTCAGGCCGTTCTCCAGATAATCGGCCCGGCGCTCCAGTACGGCCGTCAGTTGATGGGCACCGACGCGCCACTCGTTCTGCCAGAGATAACCATTGAGCCGCGTCATCGTCAGGTAGGTCGACGCCAGGCCCGTCGGCCGGGTCTCGTACTGGTCGCGCGATTCGGTCAGGCTGACCAGCGTGCTGTAGCGGTCGCTCCATCTGGCGCGCCAGTTCAGGCCCTTGGTTTGCAGCAAATGCAAGGCATGGTCGTCGTACGTGGATCTGGGTGCCGTGTTGGCGCTGTCGTACTGCGCATCCGTGTTGCTCGACAGCACGCTGGCCTCGAGACGGTGCGCATCGTTGAGCTGCCAGCCCATCCGGCCGCTGACCGATTCGCTGGTGTAGCCGTCGTCGTCCTGGTTGTAGGGCTTGGTGGGCGGCGCCGGCAGCAGACGTACGTTGAAGCCGCTGCTGGCCTCGCGCGCCAGGCTGAAGGCGTAATCGACCTGGCCCTGGGTCCCGCTGAAGCCGGCCTCCCATTTGCGCGTACCGTAGGTGCCCAGGCCAACGCCGGCAAAAGGCGTGAACGGCCCCTGCCCTTTGCGCGTGAAGATCTGGACCACGCCGCCCAAGGCATCGGAGCCGTAGACCGCGCTGGCCGGGCCGCGCACGATCTCGATCCGGTCGATCTGCGGCAACGGGATCGCCTCCCAGCTGGCGCCGCCGGTGGACTGGGAATCGACGCGCACGCCATCGACGAAAACGGCGGTGAAACGCGTCTCCGCGCCGCGCAGATAGAGGCTGGTGGAACCGCCCGGGCCGCCGTTGCGCGCCATCTCGACGCCGGGCACGCGCACCAGCACGTCGCCGATGCCGGTGGCGCCGCTGCGTTCGATCTGGTCGCGGTCAATGACCGTGACATCGGCCACCAGATCGGCCAGCGGTTGCTCGGTGCGGGTGGCTGTCACCATGGTTTCCGCCAGCGTGCTGCTGCGGGTCTGTGAATGGGAAATGAGCGAAGAAAATGCGGCGGATGCAGCCAACGCCAGCCAGGCGAGCCGCTTCGCGATGAGAACAGTTGTCATGAGAACAGAAGAACATGGATGCCCTCCCCGGCTTCCCCGCCAGGGCATGGACGTCACGGCTATGCGCCAAGCGCACAACCACCGTATTGGCCGGTATCCGGGCTGATGGAAACAACCTTCATCGCCTTCCCGGATGCTTGGTTCACGCATCCAGTGGCTGTTTGATGAAAGCGGAATCGCGAGCGATTCGTCCACTTACCGTTGCGGGGGCAGCGCAGGTTAGGTTTGCCGTGGCCGGCTCTCCCTCCTGCTTCCCGTTGAACTGCGGCGTGTGAACCACACCGCGAGCACCAACGGGCAGGATTTTACGTCAGGCCGCTTGCGCTGAGCCTACAATCCCTTGATCTATGTCGAACCCGCCCCAAATCGAGCAACTGATCGAGCGCGTGGAGCGCCTGCTGGTGCGCCACGAGGAGTTGCAACGCACCAACGCCCTGCTGGCCGCACAGGTCGACGCCCTCACCAGTGAACGTGACTCGCTCAAGTCGCGCCTGAGCGCTGCGCGCGCCCGTGTGGATGCCCTGCTGGAGCGTCTGCCGGAGGCCGTCGGCGCCGATTCGAACAAGAACACGGCATGAAACAACTCGAAGTCCAGATCATGGGGCAGAGCTATCTGCTCGGTTGCCCCGAAGGCGGCGAAGCCCGTCTGCTCGATGCCGTCGAGCGCGTCGACAGCGCCATGTGCAAGATCCGCGACAGCGGCAAGGTCAAGGCGCGTGACCGCATTGCCGTGCTCGCATCGCTGAACCTGGCGTTCGACCTGTCGGAACGCGCCAGCGCGCCGGTGGCAGCGGCGCCTGCTACCACCACGTCTGCCGCCCCTGCTCCCGCGCCAACGGCGACCGCCGCGACACACACAGCAGCCCACCCGGATGACGCCATTGCCGCGCTATTGCAACGCCTCGACGCCGTACTGGGCGAAGATGGCCGCCTGATCTGAAACACCCCCAGGCTTCGCGCACTGCGTGTCGCTACGCCAGACAGGCCCGCGCCAGAGGCTGTGGCTCTTCGGCCTGTCCGAGCCTGCGCAGGCAGGCTAGGAGCCGCAGGCCTCAGCCCCTTGCAGGGGGCAACGCCAGCGGCCCGGCAAAGCCGGTTCCAAGGCGTTCCCCGTTTGCTCATCCAGACCGCCTCCATCGCACCATCTGACAGCTCACACCAAGCGAACTACAATTCACCTGTCTGCAATGCCGCCGGGCTTTATATTTCCTTGAACCAATGCTCATTGAGCCCGGGCTTGGAATATCGCCTGGCTAGCGTGATCGTCTCGCGTCAGATGAACCCAAAGCCAACGCTGACCTCGCCCACCTGAACCCCGGTTCAGGATGCCGGTCCGGCGGCACTTGCAGACACCTTTGCGCTTCGTTTTCCCAGTCCCTCCACACGTCCCGGGCCGGGGTGCCTGAGCCCGGCTGCATGCGGTTGCTCTTGCCCGTACCGAACGCCAGCCGTCCGTACCGCATGATGTTTCTTGAACCACAACTGATCATCGAACTGGCCCTGATGGGCATCTGTGCCGGCTTCCTGGCTGGCCTGCTGGGCATCGGCGGCGGCATGATCATGGTGCCCTTCATGACCATCATCCTGGAGTCCCAGGGATTTCCGGCGGACTACGTGGTCAAGATGGCGGTGGCCACCTCGCTGGCCACCATCTGTTTCACCTCACTCTCCTCGGTGCGCGCGCACCACAAGCGCGGCGCCGTGCTCTGGCCGGTGGCACGTGTGCTGGCACCGGGCATCCTGGTGGGCTCGCTCATCGGTGCGCAGATCGCAGTGGCCCTGCCAACCAAGGTCCTGGGCATGGTGTTCTCGCTCTTCATCGCCTTCTCGGCCACGCAGATGTTCCTCGACCGCAAGCCCAAGCCCACACGCACCCTGCCCGGGCCGGCCGGCATGTTCGGCATGGGCGGTGTGATCGGCCTGCTGTCCTCCGTGGTGGGCGCCGGCGGCGCCTTCGTCTCGGTCCCGTTCATGACCTGGTGCAACATCAAGATCCACCAGGCGGTGGCCACATCAGCCGCCCTGGGTTTCCCGATCGCCCTGGCCGGCACGCTGGGTTACATCCTGGCGGGCCAGTCCCTGCCCGACATGCCGCCCGGTGCCTTTGGTTATGTGTATGTGCCCGGCCTGCTGGTGATCGCCACCGCCAGCATCAGCACCGCGCCGCTGGGTGCGCGCACGGCGCACAGCATGGACATCCGTCCGCTCAAGCGCGCCTTCGCCGTGGTGCTCTATTTGCTGGCCGCCTACTTCCTGATGCGTTGATAATCGGCGCGTTCAGCATCCAGCCGCCACAGAATTCCAAGAGGGGACTCGCTTCATGAGAATCGCATTCATCGGCCAGCAGGACTTTGGCAAGGCCGCACTGGAGGCCTTTGTGGCACGCGGCGACGAAATCGCCGGCGTGTTCTGCAAACCGGAAAAGCCGGGCGAGAAACCGGACGCCCTGCGCGCCGCCGCCGAGGCGCTGGGCCTGAAGGTGTTCCAGTTCGCCAGCCTCAAGAGCCCCGAAGCCGAGCAGGCCATGCGCGAGTTGCGGGCTGACATCGGCATCATGGCCTTCGTGCTGCAGTTCGTGCCGCAGTCGTTTGCCAACATTCCGACGCACGGCACCATCCAGTACCACCCCTCCTTGCTGCCCCGCTACCGCGGCCCCTCCTCCATCAACTGGCCGATTGCCCGCGGCGACCGCGAAACCGGCCTGACCATCTTCCGTCCCACCGATGGTCTGGACGAGGGTCCGGTCATCCTGCAAAAAACCTGCCCGATCGGCCCCGACGCCACCCTGGGCGAGGTCTATTTCAATGCCCTGTTCCCGCTGGGTGTGGCCGCCCTGCTGGAAGCCGCCGATCTGGTGGTGGCTGGCCAACACCAGGAAGTCGTGCAGGACGAAAGCCAGGCCAGTTACGAAGGCTGGTTCAAGGCCGATGAGGCCCGCATCAACTGGGCCAACCACGTCGACCAGGTCTACAACCTGATCCGCGCCTGCAACCCGGCGCCCGGTGCCTGGACCGAACTGGCCGGCAGCCGGGTCTCGATCTTCGATTGCCGCAAGCACCTGACCCGGCGCTTTGCCGACGTCAGCGGCAAACCCGGTGAGATCGTGCAGATCACGGAAACATCGATCTTCATCAATGCCCAAGGCGGCCAGATCGAAGTGCTCAAGCTGCGCCCTGACGGCGGCAAGAAGATGGGTGCGGCGGACTTCGCCCGCGAACACCGGCTGACTGCGACGGCCACGTCATTGGACATATAAGAGCCAGGTGATGATTACAGTCAGCTGAATTGACTGTACATACGCCCTCTCCTTTTTTACGATTCGAACCACGCCGCGATACACGCGGCGTGAGGTGAGTCAGAAAAAGGACGACGATGGCGAGGATCACAACAGGCCAAAGGCCAGCACAGCACCGAGGGCACGCTGGAGCGGCATGCACAGGCCTTGGCTTCGGCACGACACATGCCCGCTACACGCGCTCCTGCCAGACGCACCGTCGGGCGCGAATCAAGCCACTGTCACGCACGCAGCCCCGTCATACCCTCTACCTTGCAGAACAGCTGCATGGCACACGTCATGCGTTTTCGCACGCATCACTGCAGACCAGTGCCTTTGTTGCCTACCGCGCGCACCACGCTGACGCATAAGCATTACCCCCATTCACGGAAACCCTAGGTTGGACACAAATTTTTGAAAAGTTGACCACCATCAAGAGAATTTATTCCGAATAATTCCACCATCTGCCTGTGCGAGATTCCAGCAAGAGAATTGATAGACAGATGGAAACCTGACAGTACTAACTAAACGAGGAGACATCATGGTCAAAGCCATACATGCAAGGTTGAGTTCGAGCCTGGTCAAGGCCGCCACAGGGTTGATTGCCATTGCGGCACTGGCAGCCACCACAGCGGCAAACGCCGCCTGGGAACCCACCAAGCCGGTTGAGTTTGTCGTGCCCGCAGGCACCGGTGGTGGCGCAGACCAGATGGCTCGCCTGATGCAAGGCATCATCGTCAAGCACAAGCTGATGAACCAGTCGCTGATCGTCGTGAACAAATCCGGCGGTGCCGGCGCAGAAGGTTTCCTCTCCGTCAAGGAGGCCAAGGGCGACCCGCACAAGATCATCATCACGCTGTCCAACCTGTTCACCACCCCGCTGGCCACCGGCGTGCCCTTCAACTGGAAAGAAATGACGCCCGTGGCCATGATGGCGCTCGACCAGTTTGTGCTGTGGACGAATGCCGAGAAGCCTTACAAGTCGGCCAAGGAGTACATCGACGCCGTCAAGGCCGCCGGCCCGAACAAGATGAAGATGGGCGGCACCGGCTCCAAGCAGGAAGACCAGATCCTGACCGTCGGCATGGAAAAGGCAACCGGCACCAAGTTCATCTACGTGCCCTTCAAAGGCGGCGGCGAAGTGGCTGTTCAGCTGGTCGGCGGCCACATCGACTCCAGCGTGAACAACCCGGCAGAGGCCGTGGCCCAGTGGCGTGCCGGCAAACTGCGTGCCCTGTGCGTGTTCGACGACACCCGCATGCCTTACAAAGCCAAGGTCACCGACACCCAGTCGTGGAACGACATCCCGACCTGCAAGGAAGCTGGCGTGCCGACCGATTACGTGATGCTGCGCGGCATCTTCGCGGCCCCCGGCATCTCGGCCGACCAGCTCGCCTACTACGTGAACCTGCTCAAGAAAGTCCGCGAGACACCGGACTGGAAGGAGTACATGGAAAAAGGCGCGTTCAACCAGACCTTCATGACCGGTGCTGATTTCAACAAGTGGCTCACCGCCGCCGAAGAAACCCACCGCACGCTCATGAAGGAAGCTGGCTTCCTCGCCAAGTAAACCCATGGCCCGGCAACTCCCGGGCCTGTTTTCCCCGACACATACCTGCTTGGAATGCGCGTCAGTTGATGCTGACAGCCATTCCAGGACAGGTGCCGGCCAAAAATATCGTTTCGCCAAACTTTCGTCATGGACCCGAACATGAACTCACACGAAGACAGTCGCTCAGGGCTTGCCACCCACACCGTTGACGCCATTGTCGCCATCCTGGTGCTGATCCTGGGCGGCGTGATCATCTACGGCAGTCGCCAGCTCGGCTCCGAATGGACCACCGACGGCCCCGGCTCCGGTTATTTCCCCTTCTACATCGGACTGATCCTGGTGATCTCGGCCTTGGGCATCCTGTACCAGTCACTCGCTGGCAAGGAGAAGAACACGGAAATCTTTGTCGATCGTGAACAGCTGGGTCGCGTCTTTTCGGTGCTCATCCCTGCTGCCGTCTATGTCGGCGCCATCCAGGTGATCGGCATCTACGTCGCATCAGCGATCTACATCGCGTTGTTCATGGTCATCCTTGGCAAGTTCAGCTGGATCAAGAGCGTGACGGCAGCACTCGTCGTCAACGTCGTGTTTTTCATGATGTTCGAGGTCTGGTTCAAAGTGCCGCTGTTCAAGGGCGCCTACGACCTGCTCAGCTTCCTGGGTTATTGAGCACGGACCTGTCCGGCACTACGGAGACAAAAAAATGGAAGAACTCAACGCACTGTTTCATGGGTTTGCCGTCGTCATGACGCCCATGAACTTTCTTCTGATGGTGGTGGGCATCGTGCTCGGCGTGCTGATCGGCGTGCTGCCGGGACTAGGCGGCGCCAATGGCGTGGCCATCCTGCTGCCGCTGACCTTCAGCATGAACCCGACCTCGGCCATCATCATGCTGTCCTGCATCTACTGGGGTGCCCTCTTCGGCGGCGCCATCACCTCGGTGCTGTTCAACATCCCGGGAGAACCCTGGTCGGTGGCCACCACATTCGATGGCTATCCCATGGCGCAACAGGGCCGAGCGGGTGAAGCGCTGACTGGTGCTTTCACCTCTTCCTTTGTCGGCGCTTTCGTGGCCGTGGTCATGATCACGTTCCTGGCACCGCTGGTGGCCAAGTTCGCGCTCAAGTTCGGACCACCCGAGTTCTTCTCTGTCTATCTGCTGACCTTCTGCAGTTTCGTCGGCATGGGCAAAGGCTCGCCGTTCAAGATCCTGGCGTCCATGTGCATCGGCTTCGGTCTGGCTGCCGTCGGTATGGACACCGTCACGGGCCAGCTGCGCCTGACCTTCGGCTGGCATGAACTGATGCGCGGCTTCGACTTCCTGATTGCCGTGATCGGCCTGTTCGGGATTGGCGAGATCCTGCTGTCCATGGAAGAAGGCCTGGCCTTCTCCGGCAAGAGCGCCAAGATCGACCCCAAGGTCGTCCTGCAGACCTGGAAGCAACTTCCCAAGTACTGGGCCACCTCGGTCCGGGGCTCGCTGATCGGCATCTGGATGGGCATCACCCCCGGCGGTGCCACCCCTGCATCCTTCATGAGCTACGGCATCGCCAAGAAGATGTCCAAGGACGGCGCCAAGTTCGGCACTGGCCAGCTCGAAGGCGTGGTGGCGCCCGAAACGGCAGCGCACGCCGCCGGCACCAGCGCCCTGCTGCCCATGCTGGCACTGGGCATCCCCGGCTCGCCAACGGCCGCTGTGCTGCTGGGCGGCCTGCTGATCTGGGGCCTGCAACCCGGTCCGCTGCTGTTCGTCGAACAGAAGGACTTCGTCTGGGGCCTGATCGCCTCCATGTACCTGGGCAACCTGGTCGGTCTGCTGGTGGTGCTGACCACCGTGCCGCTGTTCGCCTCCATCCTGCGCATTCCGTTCTCGATCATCGCACCGGTGATCATCGTGATCTGCGCGATTGGTGCCTACACCGTGCACAACGCCATGCTCGACATCTGGTTCATGCTGCTGTTCGGTGTGATCGGTTATGTCTTCAAGAAACTCGACTACCCGCTTGCGCCGCTGGTGCTGGCACTGGTCCTGGGGGACAAGGCGGAAGACTCGTTCCGTCAGGCCATGCTGGTGTCGCAAGGCGAGTTGTCGATCATGTTCTCCAACCCGCTGGTCGGCTCGATCACGACCCTGGCTCTGGTGCTGCTGTTGTGGCCGCTGATTTCCAAGCTGATCGCACTGATCAAGCCACCGAAGCAGGATGAATTCGCCGCCGAGCGGCCTGTGGATTGAAGGAGAAACAGACCATGCCCGTTATCGCAATGACCCAGGAAATGGGTTCACTCTCCAAAGATGTCGCCATGGAGCTGGCCGCCAGCATGAACCTGGCCGTGATGCGCCACGAAGTGGTGGACCATGTGGCCGGAAAGATGCATGTCTCCACCAGCCTGATCAACCGCCTGCGCGAAGGCAAGGCCGGCATCATCGAGCGTGTCACCACCGACACCGAGCGCGTGGCGCTCTACAGTGCCGAGGAAATGTTCGAACTGGCCAACAAGGGCAATGTCGTCCTGCGCGGCTGGGGCGCCACCTGCCTGTTGCGCCCGGTGCAGCATGTCGTGTGCGTTCGCATCACACGTTCGTTCGGCAAGCGTGTCGAATGGCTGATGAACAACCTGGAAACAGACGATCGCGAATTCGCCGAGAACGAAATTCGACGCAGCGATCACGCACACGCCAGCCGCATGCATCAGCAATTCGGCGTGACCTGGGGCGACCCGGTGCTCTACGACCTGGTCCTCAACACCGACCGCCTCTCGGTTCACAGCTGTGTCGAGCAGATCCGTCAGCTCACCACCCGCCCGGAGTTCCAGGAATCGGAAGAGTCGCGCAAGCTGCTGGGCAACATGACGCTGGCCGCGCGCGTGCGAGCCGCGCTCAAGACCCATGAGCCGACCCAGGAGGTGAACATCACCATCGAGGCACGCAACGGACGTGTCCAGTTGAGCGGCATCGTTCTGAACCCGACGGAAAAAAATGAAGTCGAGCAGGTCGCCGCTCAGGTGGCCGGCGTCAGCGGTGTGGACAGCAAGCTGCGCCTGATGTCACCCTCGCGTACCTTCACCTACTCCAAGACCTGACGGTCCACGACCTCAAGCCCTGGTTCTGCATCACAGAACCGGGGCTTTTTTGTTTTCAGATCTTGCCGCGCTGCTTGAGGCGGCTGAGCGTCTCGGCCGACAGGTTCAGGTAGGCCGCGAGTTCCTTCTTGGGGATACGGTCGAACAGTTCCGCGTGCTTGCGGATAAAGCGGTGCACCCGGCCCGGCGCATCCAACAAGTGCAGCGTGATGGTGTGCGCCATGATTTCACTCATGAGGTTCATCACGTAGTACTCGAAGGGTTTTTTCACCTCCGGATGCTGCTCCATGAAGGCAATCCACTGCGGCATCGGCAGCTTGGCCACACGCGCCTTGGTCACCGACACGATGCTGTAAGGCGTCGGTGTTTTCAGGCACCAGGCGGCATAACTGGTTTCCATGTCGCGCTCGGCCGCAAACCGCAGGATCATTTCCTTGGCTTGGCTGTTGGTCACCACACGCTTGAGGACCCCATCGAGGATGAAGTACTGCTCCATCTCGTGCACGCCTTGGTGCAACAGGTAGTCACCCTTGTTGCACTCCACCACGGACAAGAGCTGTTCCAGCTCGGCGTTGGCGCTCTCGCTCATCTCCTTGAGAACGACGTTCTGCCTGAGCTGAACCCGGATGATGTTTTTATCTGGATGATTTTCGATGGACGACATGGGAAAAGCGTACCGCACTGCACAGCGCCCGACGCATCGGAGCAAAAGAAATGTCTCGAAAATTGACCGTGGTCAATGGAGGAATCCAAATCGCTTTTCTATGATACCTCGACGATGAGAAATGCCCCGTACCAGCGCCTTTGCAAGACCGGGAAACGCCATCGCCGAACTTGATTGAACGCCCCTTTGGTCACTTTTTCTGAAACCGTCCACCCCAGCCACATTGCGTGCCCTTCATCAAAGTCAAACGAAGAGACATTTCATCATGACAAACGAATCACACTCGCCTGAACTCACCGACGGCTTTCATCTGGTCATCGAGGCCCTGAAACTCAACGGCATCAGCAACATCTATGGCCTGCCGGGCATTCCGGTGACGGACCTGACCCGCATGATGCAGGAAGAAGGCCTGCGCGTGATTTCCTTCCGTCACGAAGCCAATGCCGGCAACGCCGCCGCGATTGCCGGCTTCATGAACGGGGCCAAGGGCGTGCCCGGCGTCTGCCTCACGGTGTCGGCCCCCGGCTTCCTGAATGGTCTGGTCGCACTCGCCAATGCCACCACCAACTGCTGGCCCATGATCCTGATCTCCGGCTCCTCCGAGCGCGAGATCGTCGACCTGCAACAGGGGGATTACGAGGAGATGGACCAGCTGGCCATCGCCAAGCCCCTGTGCAAGGCCGCCTTCCGCGTGCTCAATGCGGAAGACATCGGCGTGGGCATCGCCCGCGCCATCCGTGCTGCCGTCTCGGGCCGTCCCGGTGGCGTCTACCTGGACCTGCCCGCCAAGCTGTTCGGCCAAGCCATGGACGCCGCCGCCGGCAAGGCTTCGCTGATCAAGGTGGTGGACCCGGCGCCGCGCCAGATTCCGGCGCCCGATGCCGTCAAGCGGGCCCTGGATCTGCTCAAGAGTGCCAAGAAACCCCTGATCCTGCTCGGCAAGGGCGCGGCCTACGCTCAGGCCGATGCCGACATCAAGACCCTGGTCGAGAAGTCTGGCATTCCCTACCTGCCCATGTCCATGGCCAAAGGCATTCTGCCCGACACCCATGAGCAGTGCGCCTCGGCCGCCCGCTCCTTCGTCCTGCCGGAAGCTGACGTGGTGCTGCTGGTGGGCGCTCGGCTGAACTGGCTGCTCTCGCACGGCAAAGGCAAGACCTGGGGCGGCAAGGACCACAAGGCGGCCGGTGGCCAGAAATTCATCCAGATCGACATCTCCCCGATCGAAGCCGACAGCAACGTGGCCATCGACGCCCCGCTGGTGGGCGACATCGGCTCCTGCGTGGCCGCCCTGCTCGCAGGCATGGGCGCCAACTGGGCCAAGCCCCCGGCCGAGTGGACCGGCGCCGTGGCCGAACGCAAGAACAAGAACGTCGCCAAGATGGCTGAGACCCTGGCCAAGGACCCGACGCCGATGAACTACCACAGCTCGCTGAACGTGGTACGCGACATCATCAAGGCCAACCCGGATGCCATCCTGGTCAACGAAGGCGCCAACGCGCTGGACTTCACCCGCTCCATCGTCGACATGTACAAGCCGCGCAAGCGCCTGGATGTGGGCACCTGGGGCGTGATGGGCATCGGCATGGGTTTTGCCGTGGCTGCCGCCGTCGAAAGCGGCCAACCGGTCATTGCCATCGAAGGTGACAGTGCCTTCGGTTTCAGCGGCATGGAAGTCGAGACCATCTGCCGCTACAACCTGCCGGTCTGTATCGTGATCATGAACAACAACGGCGTGTACCGCGGCGACGAGCTGGCACGTGGCGGATCCAAGGATCCCTCGCCCCTGGTATTCGTCAAGGGCGCCCGCTACGACAAGCTGATGGAAGCCTTCGGCGGCGTGGGCGTGCAAGCCACCACCCCGGCCGAACTGCGCCGTGCGATGGAAGAAGCCATCAAGTCGCGCAAACCGACCCTGATCAACGCCGTCATCGACGAAGGCGCGGGTACCGAGAGCGGTCGCATCACCAGTCTGAACCCGACCAGCGCGGCGAAGAAAAAGTAATTTCACAAGAGCAACCCATAAGGAGATAGAAAATGTCTGGAAACAAACCGCTTAACGGCATCAAGATCATCGACTTCACGCACGTGCAAGCCGGCCC
The DNA here is from genome assembly GCF_001592265.1 of Curvibacter delicatus NBRC 14919. Lineage (GTDB taxonomy): Bacteria > Pseudomonadota > Gammaproteobacteria > Burkholderiales > Burkholderiaceae_C > Hylemonella > Hylemonella delicata. Next base: position 58,115 of record NZ_BCWP01000016.1, read on the forward strand.
GGCCTGCACCCAGCTGCTGGCCTGGTTCGGCGCGGACGTGATCAAGGTCGAACGCCCGGGTTCCGGCGACGTCACCCGCAGCCAGTTGCGTGACATGCCCGATGCCGACGCGTTGTACTTCACCATGCTCAACAGCAACAAGCGCGGCCTGACGCTGGACACCAAGACCGCCGAAGGCAAGGAAGTGCTGGAAAAGCTGATCAAGACCTCCGATGTGATGGTCGAGAACTTCGGCCCCGGCGCGCTGGACCGCATGGGCTTCACCTGGGAGTACATCCAGAAGCTCAACCCCAAGATGATCCTGGCTTCGGTCAAGGGCTTCAGCGAAGGCCACCACTACGAAGACCTGAAGGTCTACGAGAACGTGGCGCAATGCGCTGGCGGTGCCGCCTCGACCACCGGCTGGTGGAAAGGTGAGAACTCCGTGCCCACCATCTCCGCAGCCGCCCTGGGTGACACCAACACCGGCATGCACCTGGCCATCGGTATCCTGACGGCCATCATCGGCCGCCAGCAGACGGGCAAGGGCCAGAAGGTGGCTGTGGCCATGCAGGATGCCGTGCTCAACCTATGCCGCGTCAAAATGCGCGACCAGCAGCGTTTGGAAAAAGTCGGCTATCTGGAAGAGTACCCGCAGTACCCGCATGAAATGGACGCGTTCAAGGACAAGGTCACACCGCGTGGCGGCAACGCCGGCGGCGGCGGCCAGCCGGGCTGGATCCTGAAGTGCAAGGGCTGGGAGACCGACCCTAATGCCTACATCTACTTCACGGTGCAAGGCCACGCCTGGGAGCCGATCTGTGACGCGCTGGGCAAACCCGAGTGGAAGACCGATCCGGCCTACACCACACCCAAGGCCCGCCAGCCGCACATCGACGAGATCTTCGCCACCATCGAAGACTTCATCAAGGACAAGACCAAGTTCGAAGCGGTCGACATCTTCCGCAAGTACGACATTCCCTGCGCCCCGGTGCTGTCCATGAAGGAACTGCTGCGCGACGAGTCGTTGCGCAAGAGCGGCTCCATCGTGGAAGTACCGCACAAGGTGCGCGGCAGCTACTGGACCATCGGCAGCCCGATCAAGTTCTCCGATCTCAAGCCCGAGATCAAGGCCTCCCCGCTGCTGGGCGAGCACACCGACGAGGTGCTGGCCGAGCTGGGTTACAGCAAGGACCAGATCGCGGCCATGCACGCGAAAAAAGCGGTCTGAGTTCCGCTTCCCCTGACGAAACTATGCGGCGCCTCAAGGCGCCGCTTTTTTTCCCGGCCGGTTTCAGAACACCGTCGCGCGCGTCATGAAGGGCACATCACGCCACACCTTTCACACCTATCAGCAGCGCACCTGATCTGCATAAAAAACAGCAATATTTCGACGTAGGCAAACTCTATAAAATGCAAGTCATATACAAGACCCGTCCGGTCTATTCATAAGAAATTCTTATCATTGAAATCAGGAGATTGGTATGAGCAAGGCACTCGAAGGCGTCAGGATTCTCGACTTCACGCATGTGCAGTCGGGCCCCACCTGCACACAATTGCTGGCATGGTTCGGCGCGGACGTGATCAAGGTGGAAAAAGCAGGTGAAGGCGACGCCACGCGCGGCCAGTTGCGTGACATCCCCGACGCGGACAGCCTGTACTTCACCATGCTGAACCACAACAAGCGCTCCATCACGCTCAACACCAAGGACCCCAAGGGCAAGGAAGTGCTGGTCAACCTGATCAAGCAATGCGACGTGATGGTGGAAAACTTCGCGCCCGGTGCACTCGATCGCATGGGCTTTCCGTGGGAGAAGATCCAGGAGATCAATCCGCGCATCATCCTGGCCTCGGTCAAGGGCTTCGGCCCTGGCCCCTACGTGGACTGCAAGGTGTACGAGAACGTGGCCCAGTGTACCGGCGGCGCCGCCTCCACCACCGGTGACCCGGACGGCGTGCCCATGGTGACCGGCGCGCAGATCGGCGACAGCGGCACCGGCCTGCACCTGGCCCTGGGCATCGTGACCGCCCTGTTCCAGCGCGAAAAGACCGGTCGCGGCCAGAAGGTACTGGCCGCCATGCAGGACTCCGTGCTCAACCTGTGCCGCGTCAAGCTGCGCGACCAGCAACGCCTGGAACGCACCCGCGTGCTCAAGGAGTACCCGCAGTACCCCGAAATCGAGTTCGGCGAGGCCGTGCCGCGTGCCGGCAACGCCTCCGGTGGTGGCCAGCCGGGTGCCGTGCTCAAGTGCAAGGGCTGGCAAAAAGACCCCAACGCCTACATCTACTTCATCACCCAAGCCGCCGTGTGGCCGGCCATCTGCAAGATCATCGGTGAGGAGGACTGGATCACCAACCCGCACTTCGCCACCCCCGAGGCGCGCCTGCCACACCAGAAGATGATCTTCGACCGCATCGAGGAGTGGACCAAGACCAAGACCAAGTTCGAAGCCATGGACATCCTCAACGAATTCGACATCCCCTGCGGCCCCATCCTGTCGATGAAGGAAATCGCCGAGGACCAGTCATTGCGCGAGACCGGCACCATCGTGGAAGTCGACCATCCGGTACGCGGGAAGTACCTGTCTGTCGGCAATCCGATCAAGTTGTCCGACAGTCCCACCGAAGTGACCCGTTCCCCCTTGCTGGGCGAACACACCACTGAAGTGATGGCACAAATGGGCTACAGCGAAGCGCAGATCGCTGAGTTGAAAGCCGCGCGCGTCATCTGATGTCACGCTGACCCGCGCCAACTGGCGCGGGTATCGATCGTCAGATCGGTTGCGGCGAATTCGCCAGAACCCCGGCCTGCTCGAAGAAATAGCAGATTCTCTGGCGCGGCATCAGGTAGTCCAGCGCCTCGGACGGCAGATTGGCAGGCTTCAGGCTGCGCCGGATACCGATCTCGGGCGCCTGCTCCAGATCCACGATCAGGGCTTCCTGGCGGCTGATCTCCGGGTCATGCACCAGCACCCGCGGCTTGAGCGGGCGCGAGGAGTTCACCGACACCACCATCGCATAACGGCCATCCACCAGCTGAATGACCGAGCCGGGTGGATAGACCCCCATCATGCGGATGAACGCGCTGAGCACCATGCTGTCATAGCGGTTCTTCAACTGCGCAAAAATGAATGACAAAGCCTCGTGCGGTGTCATGGCAACTGAGCCGAGCCGCCCGGGATTGCACAGGTCATCGTAGCGGTTGACCAGTGCCATGATCTTGGACGACAAAGGCTGGCTTTCACCTTTGCAATGCGACGGAAAGCCACTGCCATCCACCATTTCGTGGTGTTGCGCTATGGCGAGCAGAACCGCCGGGGAAAGCTCCATGCGCCTGGCCAGTTGAACCCCTTCGGCCACGTGCTCCTGGTACAGCTTGTACTCGACAGTGGAGAAACTCTCGTCGAAAAAACGGACGCGCTCCGGCAGCTCCAGCTTGCCGATGTCATGCAAGAAGGCCGCCATACCGAGGTCGACCATATCCTTTTGCGGCAGCCCCATCGCCTTGCCCAGCAGCAAGGACAAGATGGTGACGTTGACAGGATGCATCGCGTTGCGGTCGCCCATCCCCTCGGAAAGCAGGCGAATGGCCGTATCACCGTTGCAGAGCATCTCCGAGACCACGTTGTCGATGAGGCCATGGCATTTTTCGGCCACGGCCTTGGGCTGAGCCACAACCTGCTCCGCTGCATACCGGTAAAGCCGCACCGCATCGGCGAAACGACGTTCACAGGCGAGCAGGCTACGCTGCTGGGCGGCAATCGCCTCGACGCGCAATTTGCGCAGGCGCAATGTCTCGGCCCTGGACGCCTCCAACGCCAGCAGGTCTTCCGCACTCAAGGTGGGGTATTTGGAGGGCGTAACCTCGATCACTTTGGCAACAGCGGGGGCACTGCGTGCCGGCACATAGCGGATCTGCTCCAAGCCAAGGCTGCAGATGGCCTCGATCTGTTTTTCTGAAGAAATCTTGAAATTGCCCTTGAGAAAAGGATGGGCCATCCACTCGATGTCCAGCTCCACGAACATGCCTATTCGCAGCTGACTGACATCGATTAATTCGGACTGATTCTCTTGCATACGCGCTTGCGCTCCTGGACCGCCAGGAGGCAGACACGGAAAATAACATCGAAAACACCCGTATTTTATTCAATCCACAAAAAGTAGCGTTGTTACAATCCGCGCCCGAAAAAAATCCCGTTCAGCGGACCTGCAAAACCACCTCACGGTGCAGTCGCTCGACATCGGCAGATTGGCAGAGTCCGGTCCCCGAACCCAGCAAAGCCGCGGAGGCCGCCGCCACACCACGGCCAAAGGCATCACGCAGCGAAGCACCGCTGGCCAGCGTATGAACCATGCCGCCCACGAAGCTGTCGCCCGCTCCCACGGTCGTTGACACCGGCACCGTCAAAGCCGGCGCAAACACGGTTTCCTGCCGTGACACCATCAAAGCCCCCTGTGCCCCCAGCGACAACACCACCACTTCAGCCCGCCCGGCATCCACCAGCTGTTGCGCTGCGGCGCGCCATTGCGTTTCACTCTCCAGCGCCTGGCCGGAAAGTTCGCGCAATTCGCGCAGGCTGGGTTTGACCAGATAGACCCCTGCCTCCAGTGCAGCCGCCAACGCCGGCCCGGAGGCATCAAGCACCAGGCGGCTGCCGCGCTCACGCATCAACCGCACCAGTTGCGCATAAAAATCAACCGGCACACCGGGCGGCAGACTGCCGCTGAGCACCAGATAACGCGGTACCACTGCCATGCGCGTCAAATGCTGCAGACAGGCCTGCCACTCGGACGCCGCCACATTGGGCCCGGGCATGACAAAACGATAGTCTTCCGCTGTAGAGCGGTCGCGGACATGCAGGCTCTCACGCGTATCGCCGGCAATCGGAACGGGCACAGTTGGCACCTGTTCTGCCGCCAGCAGGCGCAGCAGCTGGGCACCGCTGGTGCCACCGACGGGAAACAGCGCCGCGCAAGCCCCCCCCAACCGCTGCACCACGCGCGCCACGTTGATGCCCCCCCCACCCGGCTCACGCCGCGGTGCTTCGCAGCGCAGCTTGTGCTCGGGTGCCACCTTGGCGGTTGATGTCGAAATATCGACGCAAGGGTTCATGGTCACGGTCAGGATGTCGGTCATGGTCGAACGAGAATATCATGCTGCATTGCCGCAAACACAATGCCCAGCAGGACATGAACGACATCAGGGAAGAGACTGGAATCAGCACGCCGACGGCGGTCTTCATCGCCAAGGACTTGAGCAAGACCTACCAGATGGGCGAAGTGCAAGTGCGCGCCCTGCAGGATGTCAACCTCACCATCTACCGCGGCGAATTCATCGTGCTGCTCGGCCCTTCGGGCAGCGGCAAGTCCACCCTGCTCAACATCCTGGGCGGACTGGACCGTCCCAGCAGCGGCAGCGCCCGCTTTGCCGAACACGAGCTCACTGGCGCCAGCGATGCCGACCTGACGCGCTACCGGCGCGAGCACGTCGGCTTCGTGTTCCAGTTCTACAACCTCATCCCCAGCCTGACCTGCCGCGAGAACGTCGAACTCGTCACCGACATCGCACACAACCCCATGCCGGCCGCTGAAGCACTGCGCATGGTGGGCCTGGAAGACCGCATGGACCATTTCCCCTCTCAGCTTTCAGGCGGTGAACAGCAGCGCGTGGCGATTGCACGCGCCATTGTCAAACGCCCGGAGGTGCTGCTGTGCGACGAGCCCACCGGCGCGCTGGACTACGTCACCGGCAAGCTGGTGCTGGAAGTCATCGAACGCATCAACCGCGAACTCGGCACCACGGCCATCGTGATCACGCACAACGCCGCCATCGCCGGCATGGCCGACCGCGTGCTGCATCTGGGCGGCGGCCGCATCCAGCGCGAAGACGTCAACCCGCACAAGATCAGCCCCTCGGAGCTGTCCTGGTAGCACGGTAACGAGCCACAGACCATGAAAGCCCTGGACCGCAAGCTGCTGCGCGACCTGCGCCTGATGTGGAGCCAGGCCATCACCATCGCGCTGGTGGTGGCCAGTGGCGTGGCCGGGTTCATCGCCACCTTCAGCGCCTATGACGGCCTGTCCTGGTCGCGCGAGGTCTACTACACCGAGGCCCGCTTTGCCGACGTCTTTGCCAGCCTCAAGCGCGCGCCGCGGGCATTGGAACACCAACTGGCCGCCCTGCCCGGCGCCGCGCATGTCGAGACCTCGGTCAGCGAGGTGGTGCAGATCGACATCCCCAACGTGTCGGACCCCGTCATCGGCCGCCTGATCGGCATCGACCCGCAGCAACTGCCACAACTCAACCGCCTGCACCTGCGCGAAGGCCGCATGATCACGGCGCGACGCGACCGCACGCTCGAAGTGCTGGTATCGGAAGGTTTTGCCATCGCGCGGCAGTTGCGACCCGGCGACAGGATCCGCGCCCTGATCAACGGCAAACGCGAGGAACTGCAGATCGTCGGCATTGCGCTGTCGCCTGAATTCGTCTTCGCTGGCATGGGGGGCTCACCCGACCTGCGTGGCTTCGGCGTCTTCTGGCTCGACCGCAAGGCCCTGGCCGCGGCCTACAACATGGAAGGCGCCTTCAACCAGGTGGCGGTGCGCCTCGCCCCGGGCGCCAGCGAAGGCCAGGTGATCGACGGTCTGGACCAATTGCTCGGGCCCTACGGTGGTGCCCGCGCCTATGGCCGCGACGAGCAGATGTCCGACAAGTTGCTGAGCTCCGAGATCAAGGAGCAGCGTGTCTTTGGCACCGTGCTGCCCAGCATTTTCCTGGCCGTGGCCGCTTTCCTGCTCAACGTGGTGCTGAGCCGCCAGATCGCCACCCAGCGCGAGCAGATTGCCGCACTCAAGGCGCTGGGTTATGACAACTGGAGCATCGGCCTGCACTACCTCAAGCTGGTGCTGCTCATCGTCATACTGGGCATGCTGCTGGGTCTGGGCGTGGGGGCCTGGCTGGGCCAGTCGTTCATGGGCCTGTATGCCGAGGTGTTCCGTTTCCCCGAGCTGCGCCACCGCATCCGGCCCGATCTGGTGCTGGCCGCCGGTGGGCTGACGTTGATCGCGGCCCTGGGTGCCACCTGGCAAGCGATTGCCGCCACCGTGCGGCTGGCGCCGGCCGAAGCCATGCGCCCGCCGGCACCCGGCCGCTTCCGCCCGACCTTCATCGAGGCCTGGGGCCTGCGCGACTGGTTCAGTCCGGCCGCACGCATGGTCATGCGCACCATGCAACGCCGGCCGCTGCGCACCGGGCTCACCATTGCCGGCATCGCCGCCTCCATGGCCATCGTCATCAGCGGCACCTTCTGGCGCGACACCATCGACATGCTGCTGCACACCCAGTTCCGTCTCGTGCTGCGCGGCGATGTGATCGTGAGTCTGGTGGAGGCCACACCGGCACGCGTCACCCACGAGATGGCCCGCCTGCCCCATGTGACGGCCGTCGAGGGCGTGCGCAGTGTCAACACCCGGCTGGTGCACGGCCAGCACCACTGGCGCGGCAGCGTGCAGGGCCGCAGCGCACAGCCCGAGTTGCAGCGCATCATGGACACCGGCCTGCATACCCATGCGCCGCCAACCGATGGTCTGCTGCTCACTGACCGCCTGGCCGACAAGCTGCACATCCGGCCCGGCCAGACCGTGCGCGTGGAACTGCTGGAAGGCCGCCGCCAGGTGCTGGAACTGCCGGTGACGGGCACGGTGCAGGAAATGATGGGCATGGGCGCCTACATCGAGCGCCGCAGCCTCAACCGCCTGTTGCAGGAAGGCGACCTGGTGAACAGCGCCTCGCTGCTGGTTGAACCTGGCTTTGAAACCGTGTTGCTGGAGCGGCTCAAGAGCCTGCCGCGCGTGGTGGCGGCCTTCAGCAAAGACGTGATGCTGCGCAACATCGAAGAAGTCACGGCGCGCAACGTGCTGGTGTTCAGCGCCATCCTCACCGTGTTTGCCAGCATCATTGCCGTCGGCGTCGTCTACAACCATGCGCGCATCGCACTGGCCGAGCGCGCCTGGGAGCTGGCCAGCCTGCGTGTGCTTGGCTTTACACGCGGCGAAGTGTCGGCCTTCCTGCTGGGCGAACTGGCGCTGGAAATATTGCTGGCCATTCCGCTGGGCCTCACCGCTGGCTACTGGCTGGCCGCCGGCATCGTGCAGCTGATCAAGACCGACGAGTTCTTCTTCCCGCTCGTGATCCATGCCTCCACCTACGCCTATGCCGCCGTCACCGTGGTGGCGGCCGGCCTGGCCAGCGCGCTGATCGTGCGCCGGCGTATCGACCAGCTGGATTTGGTGGGCGTGCTGAAAACGCGAGAATAGAAACCGACAAGGCAGGGACTGGATGATGATCAACAAGAAAACACTGTGGATGGCTGGCGGCGCGGCGCTGGCGGTACTGTTGCTGGTCTGGGCCTTCTGGCCACGCCCCACCGAGGTGGAGTTGGGCACGATCAGCCGAGGCAAGTTCGAGCGCAGCGTGCAGGAGGACGGCAAGACCCGCCTGCGCGAGCGCTACGTCGTCTCCACCCCGCTGACCGGCCGCGTGCAGCGCGTCACCCTCAAGCAGGGCGATGCGGTCGAGCGCGACGCTGTATTGGCCACGCTGTGGCCGGTGATGCCCGGCTTGCTGGACGAACGCACGCGCCAGGAGCAGGACCAGCGCATTGGTGCGCTGGAGGCCGCGGTGCGCCGCGCCAGCGCCAATGTGGAACGCGCCAAGGCAGCACAGGACCAGGCGGTGGCTGACCTCAAGCGCAGCGAGACCTTGGCGCAACAGGGCTTCGTCTCGCCAACGCAGAACGAGAGCGGCCGCCTGACGGTACGCCTGCGCCAGAAGGAGCTGGACAGCGCCCGGCTGGAAGAACACGCCGCACAACACGAACTGGAACAGGCGCGCATCGCCATCCGGACCTTCGGCCAGGGGAGCACCACACAACGCTCCTGGGCGATCAAGTCACCGATCGCCGGCAAAGTGCTCAAGCTCACCCAGGAGAGCGAAGGCCTGATGCAGGCCGGCTCCCCCCTGCTGGAACTGGGTGACCCCGCCAATCTGGAAGTGGTGGTGGACCTGCTGACCGAAGACGCCGCCCAGGTGCGTCCCGGCACGCCGGCCGTGCTCACCAACTGGGGTGGTCCGCAGGCGCTGCAGGCGCGCGTGCGCCTGGTGGAGCCAGCCGCCTACACCAAGGTCTCGGCCCTCGGCGTGGAGGAGCAGCGCGTCAACGTGGTGCTGGACATCACCTCCCCACCCGAACAGTGGAACGCTTTAGGCGACGGCTTCAAGGCCGACGTGCGCATCGTGGTGCAGACCGTGCCCGACGCGCTCAAGGTGCCGGTCAGCGCCCTCTTCCCCGCCGGCGCCCGTGCCGCGCTGTACGTGGTGGACGGTGGCCATGCCCGCCAGCAAGAAGTAGAGGTGCTGGCACGCAATGGCAACGAAGCCTGGATCAAGAGCGAGCTGGCCCCCGGCACCGAAGTGATCCTCTTCCCGCCGAGTTCGCTGCAGGACGGGCAGCGGGTGCAGAAGCTGGCGCCCTGACCGATCGAACCCACTGAACATGACCGAACGCGCCACACCCGCCCCCGCCTGGTGGAGCCACCCGCTGGCAGACACCTTGCGCACCCTGGCGTCCGGTCCCGATGGCCTGAGCAGCGCTGAAGCCGCGCAGCGCCTGCGGCTGTATGGCCCCAATGTGCTGCGGGGCCAACGCACGCTGACCGTGCTGGCCCTGCTGCTGCGCCAGCTCGCCTCGCCCATCGTGCTGATTCTGATTGCGGCCGCCATGCTGTCCTTCGCGCTGAGCGATGCAACCGACGGTCTCATCATCCTGGCCATCGTTGCCCTCAGCAGCTTGCTGGGCTTCTGGCAGGAGTTTCGGGCCACGCGCGCCGTGGAGGCACTGCAGCAGATGGTGGCCCTGCAGGTCCAGGTGCTGCGCGACGGACAGGAGCAGACCATTGCGGCCGACGCGGTGGTCCCGGGCGACGTGGTCCTGCTGAGCGCCGGCGCCAGCGTGCCGGCCGACTGCCGGCTGCTGGAGGAGCGCAACCTCTACACCGACGAAGCCACGTTGACCGGCGAAACCTATCCCGTCGAAAAGTCGGTCGGCGAACTGCCCGAAGATACCCCGCTGGCCGGGCGCAGCAACAGCCTGTTCCAGGGCACACATGTGGTCAGCGGCACCGGCCGGGCCCTGGTGTTGCGCACGGGCGAAGACACCGTGTTCGGTGGCATTGCGCAGCGCCTGCGTGTGCGCCCGGTGGAAACCGGTTTCGAGCGTGGCGTGCACTCCTTCGGCAACCTGCTGATCCGCGTCACGCTGCTGCTGGTGATGCTCATCTTCGCCTTCAACGTCGCGCTGCACCGGCCGGTGCTGGAAGCCTTCCTGTTTGCACTGGCCCTGGCCGTGGGCCTGACGCCGGAACTGCTGCCGGCCATCATCAGCGTCAACCTCGCACGCGGCGCGCGGCGCATGGCCACGCAGCAGGTCATCGTCAAGCGGCTGGCCGCCATCGAGAACTTCGGCAGCATGGACGTGCTCTGCTCCGACAAGACCGGCACCCTCACGGTGGGCCAGGTCCAGCTGGCCGGCGCCTGCGATAGCCTGGGCCACGACAGCCTCCGCGTGCTGCAGCTGGCCGGCCTCAACGCCCACTTCCAGACCGGCTTTCGCAACCCCATCGACGCGGCCCTCATGGCCGCCACCCCGGCCCAGGCCGGCGCGCGCCGGCTGGACGAGCTGCCGTATGACTTCACCCGCAAACGCCTGAGCGTGCTGGTGGCCACCGAAGCCGGCGAGACGCTGCTCGTCACCAAAGGCGCGCTGGCCCAGACGCTGCAGGCCTGCACGCAAGTAGCCATGCCCGACGGTCGGCGCGTGCCGCTGGCCGAGCAGGAGGCCGCCCTCCTGCAGCGCCAGGCCGAGTACAGCGCACGTGGCCTGCGCACCTTGGGCCTGGCCTGCAAGGTCATGCCGTCATCGCAGCAGACGGTGCGCGAGAGTGACGAAAGCGAGCTGGTCTTTGCCGGCTTCCTGCTGCTGGCCGACCCGCCCAAGCCGGGCATTGCCGACACGCTTCACCACCTGCGGGGCCTGGGCGTGCGACTCAAGGTCATCACCGGCGACAACCCACTGGTGGCAGCAGAAGTGGCGCGCCAGATCGGCTTTGCCGCACCGCGTGTCATGAGCGGTCCGGAACTGCGCCAGGTGAGCGACGACGCCCTGCCCGAGCTGGCACGCGGAGTGGACGTGTTTGCCGAAGTGGAGCCCATCCACAAGGAGCGCATCATCCGCGCGCTGCGCACCACCGGCCACGTGGTGGGTTACATGGGCGATGGCATCAACGATGCGCCGGCCCTGCATGCGGCCGATGTGGGCATCTCGGTGCAGGGCGCAGCCGATGTGGCCAAGGACGCAGCCGACATCGTGCTGCTGGAGAAAAACCTCAACGTGCTGGTCACCGGCATCCGGGAAGGGCGCACCACCTTTGCCAACACGCTGAAATACGTCTTCATGGCCACCAGCGCCAACTTCGGCAACATGTTCAGCATGGCCGGCGCCTCGCTGTTGCTGCCTTTCCTGCCGCTGTTGCCCAAGCAGATCCTGCTCACCAACCTGCTGACCGACCTGCCCGAAATGGCCATTGCCGCCGACCGGGTGGACCCCGGCGCGCTGGAGCGCCCGCGCCTTTGGGACGTGCGCTTCATCCGCAACTTCATGCTGTACTTCGGCCTGCTGAGTTCGGTGTTCGACTTCCTCACCTTCGGCGTGCTGTACTGGCTGCTGCAGGCCAGCCCTGAACTCTTTCGCAGCGGCTGGTTCGTCGAATCCGTGGTGTCGGCCTCGCTGGCGGTGCTGGTCATCCGCACCCGCGGCCCGTTCTGGCGCAGCCGCCCGTCGCGCACCCTGACGCTGGCCACACTGGCCGTGGTGGCCGCCACCGTGCTGCTGCCCTTTACGCCATTGGGCCACCTGTTCGGCTTTGCACCGCTGCCGCCGGTCTTCCTGGGCCTGATGGCCGTGCTGGTGCTGCTGTACCTGGCTTGTGCCGAAGCATTGAAGCACGTCTTCTACCGCCGGCACCGGCGGCACGGCCTCAGCAGGCCACGCGGTACTCACGCGTGACCTGCGCCACCTCCACGGAATAAGACGCATACCAGCGCTCGCGGCCTGCCTGCTGGGCCGACACGTGCTCGGGGTGCGACTTCCAGGCCCGGATGGCCTCCTCGCTCGGCCAGTAGGACAGCGCCACCTCGTCGGGGCCCTCTGTCACGGCATGGAACGCGATGCAACCGAATTGCCCCAGCGCCAGCTCGCGCATGCGCGTCGCCACCCGCGAATACTCCTCATCCAGCGCCCTCACCCGGGCGCGAAATATCACCACATACATCGGCTTTCCTCCTGATGAACTGGGACGCCTCACTCATTCATGTGGCGCGCCATATACGCCGTGCAACTTTGTGAGCAGATCGATACATTTTTTTGCATCGCTGCCACACGCTTGTAAAACTTGGCGTGCAGACTATTCTCCTCAACAGCGGGATTCCAGGGAGAAGATCATGAACACGTCAGCCTACAAGATCGAAAGCTCTCAGCCCATCGTCTCCACGCTGCTGCGTGCCGGCATCCGCAGCGGCGCCACACTGGCCAACCGCGAACTGGCTGTAGCCCTGGCCGCCAAGAGCCTCACCTCGCCACCCGGCGGTGAGATTCGTGTCGTCCACGTCCCCAGCGGCGAAGTGATCTTCCGCAAGACGGGGGAATGGCGCGTGTTTGATGCGTGACGTGAGGACCGTTTACGGACGGTATACCCGACAAGAGAAAACCGTCTCAAGTTGCTAATTGAATTAAGCGATCAATGACGCAAATCGACCCCTAGCGGACTCTCACCGGACGTGAAAGGGGACGTTCAACGTTCAAGTTCAGCTACCGTCGTAGGCAGTCCGTTGGAATGAGGTGTTAAGCATTGCGCTACACCGCGCCGAATAGCCGGCGCTCCAGAAGCTCTTTGTTAGGAACAGCTGCCTCATGAATCATGCGTAGCAACACCCGACGAACGAGCTCGAATGACTTCAGCAAGTGTTCGGGTTCATGGCGTGGTTTCCCGTGAGCTGCGGCAGAGCGCATGTCGTATAGCGACGCTACCTGCTTCTGAAGTTCAAGACGCTTAGCACCTGGCGGCTCAAGGTAGGCGGAGATCAGAGCCGACACGCGGAACTTCAGTTCGCTTGTGGACGGCGAAAAGAGTGCTTCGAGAGAAGCCCAAAGCGAAACAAGAGTGAGGGCGTGGTTTGGCACGAACTGCCCAGCGTCTAGGCTATCAGCTGCAAGACGGAACTCGGTGCTTGATGAATAAAGCTTGTGAGCAACCTTCCAGTTCTCCTGAACCCATTTGAGGCTTGAAAGAACGTTTGACGGGTCAAGTGTCCCCAGAGGGAAATGTCGTGGCCTTGTCTCGACGGGAACCATGAAAGGGTGACGATCTTCAGGCAATTCGCAAAGCTCTTCAAATCTGTGACTCGAAACCACGTGAAGACCGATACCTGGATCACTCCAAAGGCGCAAGACCAGAACAGTGAATCGAGCAAGTTCGAATCTCTCGTCGAATGACTTGCCGATATGCCGAGGAACAATCAGTTGTGCGGTGATGACCTTCTCAGGGGACCCCATCTGCCAATACGCGGGTTTCGGCTTAAGTGGATCGGTCGAGGGAGGAGATGTGTTGACAAGTGTCAACGGCGTCAGAAACTTCGCAAACGTTCGGGCGAGAACGACACCATCTCCGAGATCAATTGGGTCTACCCCAAGCTCAAGGCCAGTCAAACCTGCGTGAAGATCTGCGTCGTCGAGTGGGTGCATTCGAGCTACCTAACGTTTGAGGTATGCGGATGCCGCTGGCAATCCGCGCTTGACTGATAGGCTCGATGGATTTTAGGGGACGCGGTTGCCTTGGAATATCCCCCCAAAGGGTCATCGAGCGACAGATTTCGGCCTCAATCCTAGATGTCCGCTATTGGCCGACAGCAGCCATCCAAAACGAACAGGTCTAGCCAATCATTTCGCCCAACCTGGACCTCACTGCGGCCGCGAGAGTTTGCCCCGAAACGGCACCATCCGCTAACGCACCGCAGCTCACTGTCCGTTGCCGCAGCACATCCACATCCTTACCCTGCCCTAGCGCATCACACAGCGATGCCCACAGCGGCTCGGTGAGCAGCAGCCCGGCCACCAACAGCACGCCTGTCTGTCTTCTGCGCTGCGCCAAGCCGACGATCTTGCGTCCCTGCGCATCCACCACCTCCCACGGCGACAGGTTGCCAAAACAAGCCCAGTCCAGCACCGGCAGGCCGCGCGCAATGAGGGCGGCCTGCTGCGCGGGCAACTCGGCCGGTGGCAAAGCACGGGCTGGCACGCCCTCTGCCACTAGCAATTCCGCAAACAGCTGCCCCAAGTGACGGTAACTTTCAAGCAAGCCCTGCCCCAACCACGGGTGGCCGATGGGCAGCGCGAGCGACAGGCCCAGCATCCACGGGCCGGTGAGCACGGCGCCGCCGCCGGATTCGCGCAGCAGCACCTCCATGGGTGGGCCGCCTGGCATGGCCAACAGGCGTGCGTAGGCGACACGCTGCGAGCAGCCCAGCACGATGGCGGGCTGCTCGTAGTGCCAGAGGTGCCACTGCGCTGCCGTCACCGGCTGCGCGAGCTGGTCACGGTTCCAGGACTGCTCCTCAGCGGCGACACTGGTCGGGGGCATCACGCCAAGGTGGCGATGGGCTTGCCGCGGGCAAAGGTGCTGCCGGCCGGCACCAGGATCTGGATGCGACCGCTGGCCGGTGCGGTGATTTCCAGGTTGGACTTCACCAGCACCACATTGGCCAGCGGCTGGCCGGCCTGCACGGCGTCACCGGCCTGCACCAGCCACTTGTCGACCAGCGCCTCAACGGTGGCATCAACGCCCTCCCACGCTTCGGGCTTCAGTGTCACCTCCGTCATGCGGCCACCCCCTCGGCCACGTGCCCCTTCATCAGCGCTTGCGCCGCCTCCACAATGCCCTTGACCTGCGGAATGACGAACTGCTCCAGCGGCCGGCTGTAGGGGATGGGCACATTGGGCACGGCCAGGCGCCTGACCGGTGCCTTGAGTGCCACGGTGTCGAGGTTCTCGGCCACGATGGCCGCAATCTCGCCGGTGAGGCCGAAGCCCAGGTAGTCTTCGTCGGCCACCAGCAGGCGCCCGGTCTTGGCCACGGACTTGAGCACCGCGGCGCGGTCCAGCGGTACCAAGGTGCGCAGGTCCAGTACCTCGGCGCTGATGCCCTGCTTGGCCAGCTCGTCCGCGGCCAACAGGCTCTTCTGCACCATCTGGCTCAGGGTGACGATGGTCACGTCATCACCGGCGCGCACCACCTTGGCCTGGCCGAAGGGAATGGTGTAGGCCTCTTCTGGTACCTCGTTGCTGCTGCCTTCAAAAAACGCCATCCACGGCAGGCCCATGATGCCCTTGTGGTACATGAACATGACCGGGTTGTCGTCGCGGATGGCCTGGGTCATCAGGCCCTTGGCGTCATAGGCGTTGGACGGCACCACCACCTTGAGGCCCGGCATGTGGGCAAAGGTGGCGTACAGGCACTGCGAGTGCTGCGCCGCATCGTTGTAGCCGCCACCAATGGCGGTGGTGATGACCACCGGCAGCTTGATGTTGCCGCCGGCCATGTAGGTGTTCTTGGCCAGGTGGTTGTAGATCTGGTCCATGCAGACGCCGAAGAAGTCGACGAACATCAGCTCGGCAATCGGCCGCAGGCCGGCCGCCGCCGCGCCGGTGGCGGTGCCGATGAAGGCGGTCTCGGAAATCGGCGTGTCCATGATGCGCTCGGGACCGAACTTGTCGAGCAGGCCGCCGGTGGCGCCGAAGATGCCGCCGTACTTGCCGATGTCTTCGCCCATGACAAAGACCGTGTTGTCGCGTTCCATTTCCTGGCCGATGGCCTCGGCAATGGCCTGCGCCATGGTGAGTTTGCGATTCGTGCTCATGTGCGTTCCTCCTCTTCAGGCAAAGACGTGCTGCAGGGCTTCCTGCGGCGCCGGGTAGGCGCTCTCGCGCGCAAAGGCAAAGGCATCGGCCACGCGCTGCTTGGCGCGCGCCACCAGGGCTGCGTCTTCTGCCTCACTCATCTGGCCCGCGCTCTTCAGCTGTGCCGCCAGCTTGGGGATGGGGTCGTTCTTGCGCAGGTTGCTGACCTCGTCCTTGGGGCGGTAGACCTCGGGGTCGCCCTGGAAGTGGCCGAGGTAACGGTCGGTCTTGACCTCGATCAGGCTCGGGCCCTGGCCAGCACGTGCGCGGGCAATCGCGGGGGCCACCGCCTCATACACCGCCACGGCGTCGTTCTGCGCCACCTTGATGCCGGGCATGCCGTAGGCGCTGGCGCGGTCGGCCACCCATTCGATGGAGGTGGCATGGTCCTTCGGCACGGAGATCGCCCACTTGTTGTCTTCGCAGACAAAAATCACCGGCAGCTGCCACAGCGCGGCCAGGTTGAGCGACTCGTGCACCGCCCCCTGGTTGGCTGCGCCCTCTCCGAAGAAGGCCACCGCCACCCAATCTTTCCCCATCTTCTTGGCCGCAAGACCCGCGCCGCAGGCCGGCGGCAGACTGGCACCGATGAGGCCGCTGCAACTGAACTTGTGCGCCGGGTCGAAGAGGTGCATGTGACCGCCCTTGCCGCGGCCCAGGCCGGTGGCCTTGCCGAACATCTCGGCCGTCATCGGGTTCAAGGGCACGCCCTTGGCAATGGCAAAGTGGTGCGGCCGGTGGGTGCCGACCACGGTGTCCTCCTGCCTCAGGTGAGCGCAGATGCCCACCGCTACCGGCTCCTGGCCGGCCGCCAGGTGCATCTCGCCCGGCACGGGGCCGGAGCCGATGTCGAACGCGAGTCCCTTCTGGATGGCCGGTGGCAGCTTGCCTTCGAGGTAAACGTTGGCCATGGTCTCCTCGTAGTGGCGTATCTCCACCATCTTCTCGTACATCCAGAGCAATTTCTCTTTGCTGGCTTGCATGTGCAACTCCTCCCTGTGGGTGTGTGGTAAACCGCTGCCGAGAGTCCAAACACGTCCGAACGCCACTGGCACCGGAGATCGCAGAATAGGCAGCGGTACTCGAATTTTTTTGATGCAGGTCAAGCTCGGGACAGAAAGCCCGGTAAAGCCCGGGACAACCCTGAAGCGGCGCCAGCGCCACCGGCCGCCCATGAATTGAGCGTGTTTTTCGGCCCTGGACCTTATGGAATATGCGCCAATAGCTATCAATTCAATAGCATTATGGAACCATGTCATGCGCCTGACACGTCAGCACCGCCGCAACGAGAGCACTTTTCACTGCCAGCCCAAGTGCGCTGCGGCAGCGGCTGAGCGCGCCGCTGGACACCCTGACTTTGGCGCGCTACGAGGGCGCTGGCAGGGCGCAACAACACCATGCCATGGGCTACCATTGCCAGCAGACTGAGCGGCCGTGTTGCCTGACGGCCCGCCCGGATTCCCCACGGTGCCAACGCCGACAGACCCGCCAACCCATCCCGCCATCAAACGGTGGTGCAGACACGATGCAGATGAAAACGAATTGGAAAAGTGCCCTGGTTGCGGGGCTTGTCCTGGTTGCCGCGGCCGGCGGCGGCATCGGCTGGCAACTGTGGCACGACCAAGGCCTGGGGGATGGCTTCACCAGCGGCAATGGCCGCATCGAAGCCACCGAAATTGCCGTGGCCACCAAGCTGGCGGGGCGCGTGAAGGACATCCTGGTGGCGGAAGGCCAGTTCGTCAAAGCCGGCCAACCGTTGGCCCACATGGAGATCGAAAGCCTGCAGGCACAGCGCGAAGAGGCTCTGGCACGGCTGCAGCAGGCGCAGGAATCCGTCAGCGGCGCCGAACTCCAGGTGGCCTTGCGCCAGAGCGACCACCAGGCCGCGCTGGCGGTGGTGGCCCAGCGTGAGAGCGAACTCGACGCAGCGCAGCGCCGGCTGCCGCGCTCGGAAAAACTGGCGAAGGAAGGCTTCTTCTCCGGCCAGTTGCTGGACGACGACCGCGCCCGTGTGAACAGCCTGCAGGCCGCCTTGTCGGCGGCCCGCGCCCAGGCCAAGGCCGCCCAGGCCGGCATTGCCGCCGCCCGCACCCAGGTCACCGGGGCGCAGGCCAACGTCAAGGCGTTGGAAGCCACGCTGGAGCGCATCGATGTCGAGCTGGCCGACAGCGAACTCAAGGCCCCGCGCGACGGCCGTGTGCAGTTCCGCGTGGCCCAGCCGGGCGAAATCGTAGGCGCCGGCGGGCGCGTGCTCAACCTGATCGATCTGTCCGACGTCTACATGACCTTCTTCCTGCCTGAAACCGTGGCCGGCCGGGTGGCGCTGGGCAGCGAGGTCCGCATCGTGCTCGACGCCGCGCCCCAGTACGTGATTCCGGCCAAGGTGTCGTTTGTGGCCAGTGCTGCGCAGTTCACCCCCAAGACCGTCGAGACCGAAAGCGAACGGCAGAAGCTCATGTTCCGCGTGCGGGCACAGATCGACCGCGACTTGCTGCTCAAGCATCTGGAGCAGGTCAAGACCGGCCTGCCCGGCGTGGCCTGGCTCAAGATCGACCCCAATGCCCAGTGGCCGGCCCATCTGGCCGTCAAGGTTGAGAAGTGACCACGGCGAGCGAAGCGCCTCCGGTGGCCCGCCTGCAAGGCGTGTCACTGCACTACAAGAAAACTACCGCGCTGGAGAACATCACGCTGGACATTCCGGCGGGGCGCATGGTGGGGCTGATCGGCCCGGACGGCGTAGGCAAATCCAGCCTGATGGCCCTGGTGTCCGGCGCGCGTGCCATCCAGCAGGGGCGCATCGAGGTGCTGGGCGGCGACATGGCACGGCGGCGGCACCGGCAGGCGGTGTGCCCGCGCATTGCCTACATGCCGCAGGGCCTGGGCAAGAACCTCTACCCCACCCTGTCGGTGGAGGAAAACCTGCAGTTCTTCGCCCGCCTGTTCGGCCATGATGCCGATGAACGCCGGCGCCGCATCGACGCGCTGACACGCAGCACCGGCCTGCACCCCTTCCTGGCGCGCCCGGCCGGCAAGCTCTCGGGCGGCATGAAGCAGAAGCTCGGCCTGTGCTGCGCCCTCATCCACGACCCGGACCTGCTGATCCTGGACGAGCCGACCACCGGCGTCGACCCGCTGGCACGGGCGCAATTCTGGGAGCTGATTGCCCGCATCCGTGCCAACCGCCCCGGCATGAGCGTGCTGGTGGCCACGGCCTACATGGAAGAAGCCCAACGCTTCGACTGGCTGGTGGCCATGGACGACGGCCGGGTGCTGGCCACCGGCACGCCGGCTGAACTGCTCGATCGCACAGGCCACCATTCGCTCGAATCGGCCTTCATCGCCCTGCTGCCGGAAGAAAAACGGCGCACCCACCGAAAAGTCGTGATTGAACCGCTGGCACTGGACGAACAGGCCGACGTCGCCATTGAAGCGCAGGATCTGACGATGCGCTTCGGCGACTTCGTGGCGGTGGACCATGTGAGCTTTCGCATCCGGCGCGGCGAGATCTTCGGCTTCCTGGGCTCCAACGGCTGCGGCAAGACCACCACCATGAAGATGTTGACCGGCCTGCTGCCGGCCAGCGAGGGCCAGGCCCAGCTGTTCGGCAAGACGGTGGATCCACGCGACATGACCACACGCCGGCGTGTGGGCTACATGTCGCAATCGTTTTCGCTTTATGGCGAGTTGACCGTGCAGCAGAACCTGGCGCTGCATGCGCGCCTGTTCCACGTGCGACCGGCCGAACTGCCGGGCCGCGTGGCCGAGATGATCCAGCGCTTTGACCTGCAGGACGTGCAGGAGATGCTGCCGGCGCAACTGCCCTTGGGCATCCGCCAGCGCCTGTCGCTGGCCGTGGCCATGGTGCACCGGCCCGAGCTGCTGATCCTGGACGAGCCCACGTCGGGCGTGGACCCGATCGCGCGTGACAATTTCTGGCGACTGATGATCGAGCTGGCCCGCCGCGACAAGGTGACCATCTTCATCTCGACCCACTTCATGAACGAGGCCGAGCGCTGCGACCGCATCTCGCTGATGCACGCCGGCCGCGTGCTGGACAGCGATGCGCCGGCCAAGCTGATTGCCAAGCGCGGCACCCCCACACTGAACGACGCCTTCATCAGCTACCTGGAAGACGCCAGCGGCGACCCGCCGGCCGCCCAGGACGATCCTGCCCCTGATGAGGCCGATCGCCCTGTTGCCCCCGCGCAGGCAACAACCGCCAACGGTGGGCTGCTGGCCCGCCTGCGCCGCAGCCTGACGCGCATCCACAGCTTCCAGTGGCGCGAGGCGCTGGAGTTGCGGCGCGACCCGGTGCGCGGCGCCCTGGCCCTGCTGGGTTCGCTGCTGCTGATGTTCGTGGTCGGCTACGGCATCAGCATGGACGTGGAGGACCTGCGCTTTGCCGTGCTGGACCGCGACCAGACCACACTCAGCCGCGACTACACGGCCAACCTGGCGGGCTCCCGCTACTTCAGCGAACGGCCGCCACTGGCCGACTACGCTGAACTCGACCGGCGCATGCGCAACGGCGAGATCTCGCTGGCGCTGGAGATCCCGCCCGGCTTCGCGCGCGACGTGGAGCGCGGCAACACGGTGCAGATCGGCGCCTGGATCGACGGCGCCATGCCACAGCGCGCCGAAACCGTGCTCGGCTACGCCCAAGGCATGCACCAGCACTGGTATGTGCAGCAGGTGCACGCGCGCACCGGCCTCACGCCCAGTGGCCTGATCAATGTGGAGACGCGCTACCGCTACAACCCGGACGTGAAAAGCCTGCCGGCCATGGTGCCGGCCGTCATGCCCATGCTGCTGCTGATGCTGCCGTCCATGCTGACGGCGCTGGCAGTGGTGCGCGAGAAGGAGCTGGGCTCCATCATCAACTTCTACGTCACGCCCACCACGCGCACCGAGTTCCTGCTCGGCAAGCAGTTGCCTTACGTGGCGCTGGCCATGATCAACTTTGCCCTGATGTGCCTGGCTGCCGTCACGGTGTTTGATGTGCCCATGACCGGCAGCTTCGCCACCCTGACGCTGGCGGCCCTGCTGTTCAGCCTGTGCTCCACCGGCCTGGGCCTGCTGGCCTCCACCGTCACACGCAGTCAGATCGCCGCCATGTTCTTCACCATGGTCGGCACCATGATCCCGGCGGTGCAGTTCGCCGGTCTGATCAACCCTGTGTCCTCGCTGGAAGGCGGCGGCCGCATCATCGGCGAAATCTACCCGGCCAGCCACATGTTCACCATCAGTCGCGGCGTGTTCAGCAAAGCACTGGACTTTGCCGACCTGCAGGCCCAGTTCTGGCCGCTGCTGGCGGCGGCTCCGGTCATCCTTGGCCTGGCCATCGTGCTGTTGAAAAAACAAGAAAAATGATGCCCCCACGCTCCCGCACTGTATGTCGTTCGCAGCCCCCCGAGGGGGCTGCAACATCCCTTCGGGCAATCCGAGAGGAGGCCATGGCATGACTTCGTGGAAGCGCCATCTGGACAACATCTACCGCCTGGGCATCAAGGAGCTTTGGAGCCTGTGGCGCGATCCGATGATGCTGTTCTTGATCGTCTACACCTTCACGGTGGCGATCTACACCGCCGGCACCGTCACGCCCGAGACGCTGCACCGCGCCGCCATCGCCATCGTGGACGAGGACGATTCGGCCCTGTCAACGCGCATCACAACGGCCTTCTACCCGCCGCAGTTCATCCAGCCGGTGCGCATCGGCCTGGCCGAGGTCGATCCGGGCCTGGACGCCGGCCGCTACACCTTTGTGCTTGTCATTCCGCCCAATTTCCAACGCGACGTGCTGGCCGGCAAGGCGCCCGCGCTGCAGCTCAACGTGGATGCCACGCGCATGAGCCAGGCGTTTACCGGCAACGGCACCATCCAGCAGATCGTCATGGGCGAGGTGAGCGAATTCGTGCAGCGCTACCGCGGCACCGCCCCGCTGCCGGTGGAGCTGGTGCCGCGCATGCGCTTCAACCCGGGCCTGAACCCGACCTGGTTCAGCTCGCTGATGGAACTCGTGAGCCAGATCACCATGCTGTCCATCATCCTGACCGGGGCCGCCCTGATCCGCGAGCGCGAGCACGGCACAGTGGAGCATCTGCTGGTGATGCCGGTGACCCCGACCGAAATCATGCTGGCCAAGGTCTGGTCCATGGCGCTGGTGGTGCTGCTGGCCACCGCCCTGTCGCTGGCGCTGGTGGTGCAAGGCGTGCTGCAGGTGCCGATCGAGGGCTCGCTGACGCTCTTTTTCATCGGTACCGCCCTGCATCTGTTTGCCACCACGTCCATGGGCATCTTCATGGCCACCGTGGCGCGCAGCATGCCGCAGTTCGGCCTGCTGATGATCCTGACCCTGATGCCGCTGCAGCTGCTCTCCGGCGGCATGACACCGCGCGAAAGCATGCCGCTGTGGATCCAGTACCTGATGTCGCTGGCGCCCACCACCCATTTCACCGAACTGAGCCAGGCCATCCTCTACCGGGGCGCGGGGCTGTCGGTGGTGTGGACTTCACTGGTCTCGCTGCTGCTGATCGGCTCGGTGCTGTTTTCCCTGTCGCTGATGCGGTTTCGCAAAACCATTGCCCAGATGGCCTGAGATGACAAAACGCATGACAACCATGCCAAACGCAGTGTGCGCACAAACCACTGACATCGACATGCCCATTTGTCATGGTTTCGCAAGCCAGTCAGTCCATAATTACGGACTGGAAACCTGAATTCAGGGGCCAAGTTGGGGCCCTGCCTTTCGAAAGTGACTATGAAACGTCTGGATGACTTCCGCATGCACATGGGCCGCCAGGAGCTGGTGCCCATCATGATTGGCGGAATGGGCGTAGACATTTCCTCTGCCGACCTGGCGCTGGAAGCAGCGCGCCTGGGCGGCGTGGGACACATCTCCGATGCCATGATCAAGACGGTGACCGACCGTCGTTACAAGACCAAGTACGTCAAGGCCAAGCAGGCGCTCTACCAGTACAACGTCGCCTCGGCCGACAAGTCAGCCGTGAAGTTCGACCTGGGCGGCCTGGCCGAAGCCACCCGCATGCACGTGGAAAAAACCATGTCGCGCAAGCAGGGCAGCGGCCAGATCTTCATCAACTGCATGGAAAAGCTGACGATGAACGCGCCGAAGGAAACCCTGAGCGTTCGCCTGAACAGCGCACTAGACGCCGGCATCGACGGCATCACGCTGGCAGCCGGCCTGCACCTGGGCTCTTTCGCGCTGATGGAAAACCACCCGCGCTTCCGTGACGCCAAGCTCGGCATCATCGTGTCGTCGCTGCGTGCCCTGCAGCTGTTCCTGAAGAAAAACAGCCGCCTGAACCGCCTGCCCGACTACGTGGTGGTGGAAGGCCCGCTGGCCGGCGGCCACCTGGGCTTCGGCATGGACTGGGCGAAATACGACCTGGCCACCATCGTGGCCGAGATCCTGCAGTACCTGAAGCAGGAACAGCTTGACATCCCGGTCATCCCGGCCGGCGGCATCTTCACCGGCAGCGATGCCGTGCGTTTCATGGAAATGGGCGCGGCCGGCGTGCAGGTCGCCACCCGGTTCACCGTCACCAAGGAGTGCGGCCTGCCCGACGACATCAAGCAGGAGTATTTCAAGGCCAACGAAGACGACATCGAAGTCAACGAGATCTCGCCCACCGGTTACCCGATGCGCATGATCAAGTCCAGCCCCGGCATTGGCGACGGCATCCGCCCGAACTGCGAGGCCTACGGTTACCTGCTCGACGCCAACGGCAAGTGCGCCTACATCGAAGCCTACAACCGCGAGGTGGCAGCCCACCCCGGCGAGCGCAAGGTCAAGGTGTGGGACAAGACCTGCCTGTGCACCCACATGCGCAATTTCGACATCTGGACCTGCGGCCAGTTGACCTGGCGCCTGAAGGACACGACCTTGCGCCACGATGACGGCAACTACCAGCTGCTCAGTGCCGAACACGTCTTCAAGGACTACCAATTCAGCACCGACAACAAGGTGCAGCTGCCGGAGCTGGAAGCAGCCGTCGCCTGAGCAGGCGATCCTTTTTTTCCGTTGCAGGACAAGCATCAGGCCCGGCTCAGCCGGGCCTGATGCTTTTGGGGCGTCAAGGTCTGAACCACGGCGCGGCGCGGGTCCAGCGCCGCGTCCGGCACCGCGCTTGGCCCATAATCATCGGGTCTCACACTTCCCCTGCCACCTCATGGAAAGCCCCCGTTCCGACCGCGTTCTTGCCGTCCTCGCCTTGGCCTTGCTGGGAGCCGGTTGCATGCTGGTGCTGTGGCCTTTTCTCACCTCGCTCATCTGGGCCGCCATCCTGGCTTCCACCAGCTGGCCGGTTTTCCTGCGGCTCAACAGTTGGGTGGGCAACCGCCGCACCCTGACGGCCGGCCTGCTGACGGTGCTGGGCACGGTCGCGCTGCTGGGGCCGATCGTGGCCGTGGCCCTGGCTCAGGCCGACAACGTGGCCCAGCTGGCCCGTGCCGCCTCGGCGCTGGGCAAGGAAGGCCTGCCCGATGCGCCGGCCTGGCTGGCCAACCTGCCGCTGGTCGGGCCGACGCTGCACAGCTACTGGCAGCAGTTCGCCCACGATGGGCAACGGCTGATCAACGAAGTGGGCGGGCCCGCCCAGGCAGCGGCCTTGTCGGGCGGACGCGTGCTCGCCAGGGGCGTGGTGGACATGGCCTTGTCGGTGTTCTTGGTGTTCTTCTTTTTCCTGCACGGTGAAACACTCAATGTGCGCCTGCGCGTCGCGCTGGAACATCTGGCCGGCCCCCGGGCCAACTACCTGCTGGACATCGCCCGCGGCACGGTCAGCGGCGTGATCTATGGCGTGCTCGGCACGGCGCTGGCCCAGGGCGTGCTTGCCGCCATCGGCTTTGTCATTGCCGGCGTGCCGGGCGCCGTGCTGCTGGGGGCGGCCACCTTCTTCCTGTCGGTGGTGCCGGTCGGGCCGCCCCTGGTCTGGGGTGGTGCGGCCATCTGGCTGTTCCAGCAGGGCCAGCCAGGCTGGGCCGTGTTTGTGGCGGCCTGGGGCTTTTTCCTGG
>NZ_BCWP01000017.1 GCF_001592265.1 Curvibacter delicatus NBRC 14919
AGGTACTTCTGGACCTCGTAGAACTTGGAGCTGTCAATGGTCACAAAAGGATTTTCCTGGCCGTCGATGGTGCGGGTCTCCAGCGCGGTGAACACCTCACCAAAGGACATGGGCACGGCGTTGGTGCCCAAGGTCTTGAAAGTGTCAAGGAAGACGTTATTCTGCATCACGCGCACCTTGACGCCTTCAAAGTCTTCCACCTTGTTCACCGGGCGCTTGCTGTTGGTCAGATTTCGGAAACCGTTTTCCCAGTAAGCCAGATTCACCAGGCCTGCGGCTTCGAGCTTTCTGTTGAAGTACTGGCCGGCCGGTCCATCAAGCACGGCGTCTGCCTCTTTCTCGTTGGCGAACAGGAAGGGCAGGTCAAACACCCCCAGCTCCTTGACGATACCCACCAGCGGCGAACTCGAGGTGCAGACCATTTCCTGGGTACCGGCGCGCAGCGCCTGAGTGGCCTGCAAATCACCACCGGCCGCGCCACCCCAGAAGACATTGAGCTTGATCTTGCCGCCGGTCTTGGCGTCCAGCACTTCCTGCATGCGCTTCACACCCGCGCTCACCGGATGGTCGGCATTCACTCCATTGGTAAGCTTGATCGTGCGCTCCGTGAACTGGGCGTGGGCCGATGTCGCCGCGACCAGCACGGCGCCAGCGAGCATCGAAGCGATAGTTCTGCGTTTCAGCATATGTGTCTCCTTTGGTAATAACGGCAGAGGGTTGAGGGAACTGTCAGTGCATCCACCACTTCAGCGGGACGAGAACAATGTCGGGCACCAGCACCAGCAGGAACAGCACAGCCAGTTCCGCCAGCAAAAAGGGCAGCACGCCCCGGAAGGCCTCTCCCATGCTGATGCGGGCCACGCCGCAGACCACGTTGAGCACAGTCCCCACCGGCGGCGTGATCAGACCGATGGCGTTGTTCATGATGAACAGGACACCAAAATAGACCGGGTCGATGCCTGCCGCCTTGACCACTGGCATCAACACCGGCGTGAGGATCAGCACCGTGGGTGTGAAGTCCAGTGCGGTACCGACGATGACGATCAGCAGCATCATCACCAGCATGAGCAGGATCTTGCTGCCCATGAAGGGCTGCAGCAGCCGGGCGACTTCATCCGGAATGTTGGCCACCGTGATGAGCCAGGCGCTGACCATGGCGGCCGCCACGAGGAACATCACCACGGCTGTGGTCTTGCCGGCGGCCAACGTGAGGCCATAGAGTTCCTTGAGCTTGAGCTCGCGGTAACAGAACATACCGACGACGAAGCTATAGACCGCCGCCACCACGGCCGCCTCGGTGGGCGTGAAGATGCCGATCTTCATGCCGCCGATGATGACCACCGGCAAGGCCAGCGCCAGCGAACCCTCGACCGTGACCTTCAGACGCTGCCCCAAGGGCATGCGCGGTGCGGGCTGCACTTTTTCCGTCTTGGCCACCCACCACCAGGCTACCCCGATGGTAGCTCCCATCAGGACGCCCGGCACGATACCGGCTAGAAACAGCTTGGTGATCGAGACGTTGCCGGCCACGCCGAAGATGATGAAGCCGATCGATGGCGGGATCACTGGCGCGATGATGCCGCCCGCCGAGATCAGACCAGCTGAGCGACCGATGTCGTAACCGGCCGCGCGCATCATGGGGATCAGCAATGCAGCCAGCGCGGCGGTATCGGCCACGGCCGAGCCGGACAGCGAGGCCATGATGATGGCGGCAATCACCGCCACATAACCCAGTCCGCCGCGGAAGTGGCCGACCCAGGCCATGGCGAAGTTGACGATGCGCCGGCTCAGGCCGCCTGCGTTCATGAACTCGCCGGCCAGCAGGAAAAAAGGCACGGCCAGCAGGGGGAAGTTGTCGGCCCCGTCAACAAAACGCTGCGCCAGGATCTGGCTGTCGAAACTGACCAGCGTGGTGGTGGCACCAAGAAAGGCCATCAACGCGACACCGCACACCAGCAAGGCGTAGGCAATGGGCATGCCGATCGCCATGGCACCCAGCAGACTGAATACAAAAACAGCAACAGTCATGACAGGGCCTCAGGTCTTGACTTCACGGAGCTGCTCCTCGGCGTCGGCCAGGCCCTCGGCCTCCCTCACCTGCACCAGCTCGTCGGTGCGCAGACGGCCGCTCAGCAACTCGTACAGCACATTCAGATTGATCCACCCCATAACCACGCTGACCACGTAGCCGATGCCGTACACCCAGATCATGGAGATGCCCAGCACCGGCGATTCATTGGTTACCTGAAGCTCGTGCATCTTCCAGGTCCCCAGCAGGAACAGGCCGTTGCAGAACAGCATGAGGCATTCGCTCAGGAACAGGCAGGCCTTCTTGCCCAACAGCGGCAGGTGCTGGACCAGGGTGTCCACGCCCAGGTGCCCTCCTTCGCGCATGGCGATCATGGCGCCCAGGTAGGTCAGCCAGATGAAGCAGTAGCGCGACAACTCGTCCGACACGTCGATGCCCGAGTTGAAGCCGTAGCGCAACACGACGTTGCCAAACACCATCACCACCATGGCCACCATGCAGATGACGACCAGGAGTTCCAGCAGCTTGAAAAAAAGATGTACCAGCTTGTGCATCGGAATTCTTGCGTGATGAATTTCAGACGGCCTTGAGCACCGAGGCCGGTGTATTCAGCCGTGGCAACCGGCGGCGCGAGGCCAGGATTTCCTCGATGTCCTCGTGCGCGCCGTCGATAAGGACGAGGATGGCTTTCTAGGCCTTGGCCGGTTGATGGGCAATCACGGCGTCCAGTACGGCCCGGTGCAACGGCAGCGAACGCGCAGGACCGTCTTTCTTCTTGGTGGCCAACTCGAAACTGGTGTGCAACAAGGCACCCAGGGCCTTGCTCATCTGCATGAGCATGCGGTTGCGGCTGGCACGCAACAGCCCTTGGTGAAAACGCAAGTCGTGTGTGACGTAATCACCACCCTCCTTCACCGCGCGGGCCATGCCGGCGTAGGCTTCCTCCACAAACGCGATGTCCTCGGGCATGGCGCGCTGCGCGGCCAGGCGCATGGCGGCAGGCTCCACCACGCGCCTCAGATCCATCAGATCACGCAGGAATTCGGGGGTAAGGCCAGCCTGGGCCTGCCAGGCAATGATGTCGGGGTCGAACCAGTTCCACTGATGCTCGGACAGCACGCGCGTGCCCACCTTGGGTCCTGCGCTCACCAACCCTTTAGCGATGAGCGACTTCACCGCCTCACGCACCACGGTGCGGCTGACGCCGAGTTCTTCGCACAACAAGGGTTCGGGCGGAATGGAGGCACCCGGGGCGTAGTGGCCGGCAACGATGGCTGCCCCCAGGTGATCGACAGTATTGCCGTGGACATTTTTGATCATGGTTTTTACTAAGCGCTTTTCCCAATGGTATGACGATAATATGTTTTTCTGTCCCGGATTTACCCTATGTCGAACGCCGACCGTCCCAAGAAGAAGCCCCAGGAACTCCGCAGCCAGCAATGGTTAGGCCGCCAGGACCGCGATGGGTTTGCCTACCGCAGCTGGGTCAAGGGCAAAGGGGTTCCGCATGACCAGTTCGACGGCCGGCCTGTCATCGGCATCTGCAACACCTTCAGCGAGCTGACACCCTGCAACTCGCATTTCCGCACCTTGGCCGAGCAGGTCAAGATCGGCGTGTACGAGGCCGGCGGCTTCCCGCTGGAATTCCCCGTGATGTCACTGGGCGAGACGCTGCTGCGCCCCACGGCCATGCTGTACCGCAACCTGGCCAGCATGGACGTGGAGGAAAGCATCCGCGGCAATCCGATCGACGGTGTGGTACTGCTCATGGGTTGCGACAAGACCACCCCTTCCTTGTTGATGGGCGCCTCAAGCGTCAACCTGCCCACCATCGGCGTCTCCGGTGGCCCCATGCTCAACGGCAAGTGGCGCGGCCAAGAGCTCGGCTCCGGCACCGGCGTGTGGAGCATGAGCGAACAGGTACGCGCCGGCACCTTGAAACTGCAGGACTTTTTCGAGGCCGAGAGCTGCATGCACCGCAGCCACGGCCACTGCATGACCATGGGCACGGCCTCCACCATGGCCAGCATGGTTGAGGCCCTGGGCATCGGCCTACCCGGCAATGCGGCCTATCCTGCGGTGGATGGCCGGCGCAATGTACTGGCGCGCAACGCGGGCCGGCGCATCGTCGAGATGGTGCACGCCGACCAGACCATCTCCAAGGTGCTCACGCGCGAGGCCTTTGAGAACGCGATCAAGACACTCGCCGCCATCGGCGGTTCGACCAATGCCGTCATCCACCTGATTGCCATCGCCGGACGGCTGGGCATCAAGCTCACCTTGGATGATTTCGATCGCCTCGCCAGCGAGCTGCCTTGCCTGGTGAACCTCCAGCCCTCAGGCCAGCATCTGATGGAAGACTTCTGCTACGCCGGTGGCCTGCCAGTGGTGATGAAAGAGATACTGCATCTGCTGCACAAGGACATCATCACAGCAAACGGAAAAACCGTCGCCGAAAACGTGGGCGACGCACAGAACTACGACCCGCGGGTCATCAAGACGTTTCCCAAGCCCTTCAAGGACAAGGCCGGCATCGCCATGTTGCGCGGCAACCTGGCACCGCGCGGCGCCGTCATCAAACCCAGCGCCGCCACCCCGGCGTTGATGGTGCACAAGGGCCGCGCCGTGGTGTTCGAGAACAGTGACGATTTCCATAAGCGCATTGACGACGAGCAGCTGGACGTGGATGAGAACTGCATCCTTGTGCTGAAGAACTGCGGCCCCAAGGGCTACCCGGGCATGGCCGAGGTCGGCAACATGCCCCTGCCCCCCAAGATCCTGAGAAAAGGCATCACGGACATGGTGCGCATCAGCGATGCGCGCATGAGTGGGACAGCCTATGGCACGGTGGTGCTACACACGGCGCCTGAGGCGGCCGCCGGCGGGCCTCTGGCCGTGGTGCAGAACGGCGACATGATCGAGCTCAATGTGCCCGAGCGCCGGCTGCAGCTGCTGATCAACGACGAGGAGCTGAAGGCCCGCCTGGACCGCTGGAAGGCCCCCCAGCCGCCGCTGCAGTCCGGCTACTGGAAACTGTATGTGGACCATGTGCTGCAGGCCGATGAAGGTGCTGATCTGGATTTCCTGGTTGGTCAACGCGGTGCCTTCGTTCCGAAGGACAACCACTGACATGCGCCGCTTCCCCTTGCGCTGAGTCAACATGGACAAGACACTGGACGTGGTCGCCTTGGGCGAGGCCATGCTGGAATTCAACCAGACAGAGGCCGCTCAGCCGAACTATCTGCAGGGTTTTGGTGGCGACACCAGCAATGTGGTCATTGCCGCCGCCCGTGCCGGCGCGCGCACCGCCTACCTCAGCCGCGTTGGCGCCGACGCCTTCGGCACCCGCCTGTTAGAACTCTGGGCCGACGAGGGTGTGGACACTCGGGGCGTAGAGCGCGACGCGCAGGCGCCCACTGGCATCTACTTCGTCACCCACGGCGCCCACGGCCACGACTTCAGCTACTACCGCGCAGGCTCGGCAGCCAGCCACATGACGCCGGTTTGGCTGCAGGCCGGACCGGCCGCGCAGATGATTGTCTCCGCGCGTTTCCTTCATGTCTCCGGCATCTCGCTGGCGATTTCCGACAGTGCCCGCGAGACCGTCTACACGGCCATTCAGCTGGCGCGCGAAGCCGGCACCCGCGTGGCGTTTGATGCCAATCTGCGTCTCAAGCTCTGGCCGCTGGACAAGGCCCGCGCCTGCATTCAACGCGCTGTGGCACTGTGCGATGTGTTCCTCCCCAGCCTGGAGGACATCACGACGCTGACCGGCCTGAGCAACCCCGACGCCATCGTTGACTGGAGTCATGCGCTGGGCGCGCATGAGGTGGTTCTCAAGCTGGGCGATCACGGCGTGATGAGCAGCATGAACGGCGAACGCCACTACCTCCCCGCCCTGCCTGTGCCTCTGATCGACGCAACAGGAGCGGGAGACTGCTTCTGCGGGAACCTGCTGGCGCAACGGTCGCTCGGCACCCCACTCCCGGAGGCCGCACGTTACGCCAACGCCGCAGCCGCTCTGTCTGTACAGGGTTATGGCGCAGTCGCCCCGCTGCCCCGCCCGACCCAGGTAAAAGCGCTGCTGTGAGCCCCTTGCCCGCAAACCATGTTCCATCGACAATCAACTCGCCGGCACGGACAGACCTGGGATACGCTGGAACAAGGCTTGGCACTATGTGCAAAGATCGGCCTGTGCCGTCTCGCAGGCCTGCCTTGTCTGCGACAGGCCCCCCCACACAATCGCGCTAAAGTTGTCTAATCTCCGACCCCGCAGGTACACACCATGGACATGAAAACCTCTCCGCTTTCCTTGCTGAAAGACCCATCCCTTCTCAAGACCGATGCGCTGATCAACGGCCGATGGGTCAAGGGGGCCGCCGCTAGCCGTTTCGACGTACTGGATCCGGCCACCGGGACCAAGCTGGCTGACGTGGCCAACCTCGGCCCCTCGGATGCCGAACTGGCCATCAAGGCAGCCAACGCCGCCTGGCCGGCCTGGCGCACCAAAACCGCCAAGGAGCGCAGCATCATCCTGCGCAAATGGTTCGAGCTGCTGATGGCCAACCAGGAAGACCTGGGCCGCATCATGACCGCCGAGCAGGGCAAGCCCTTCCCGGAGGCCAAGGGTGAAGTGGCCTACGGCGCCAGCTTCGTCGAGTGGTTTGCCGAGGAAGCCAAGCGCGTCAACGGCGAAACCCTGCCACAGTTCGACAACAACCGCCGCCTGATGGTCATCAAGCAGCCGATCGGCGTCTGTGCCGCCATCACGCCGTGGAACTTCCCGCTGGCCATGATCACGCGCAAGGTGGCGCCGGCGCTGGCCGCCGGCTGCCCGGTGATCATCAAGCCGGCCGAGCTGACGCCGCTGACTGCTCTGGCGGTGGCTGAACTGGCCATCCGCGCCGGCATTCCGGCCGGCGTGCTCAACCTGATCACCGCCGATGGCGACAACTCGATCGCTGTGGGCAAGGTGTTCTGCGCCAGCGAGGTGGTGCGCCACATCAGCTTCACCGGCTCCACCGAAGTCGGCCGCATCCTGATGGCTCAGAGCGCCCCGACCGTCAAGAAACTCTCGCTGGAACTCGGCGGCAACGCGCCCTTCATCGTGTTTGATGACGCCGACATCGATTCCGCGGTGGAAGGCGCCATGGCCAGCAAGTACCGCAACGCCGGCCAGACCTGCGTCTGCGCCAACCGCATCTACGTGCAGGACGGCGTGTATGACGAGTTCGTGCAGAAGTTCGCCGCCAAGGTCAAGGCAGTCAAGGTCGGCAACGGCTTCGAAGACGGCGTGTCGCAGGGTCCACTGATCGAGGATGCTGCGGTACAGAAAGTGGAACGCCACGTAGCCGATGCCGTGGCCAAGGGCGGCAAAGTGTTGGCCGGCGGCAAGAAGCTGGGCGGCCAGTTCTTTGAGCCAACCGTGATTGCCGAGGCCAACGCCAGCATGCTGTGCGCCACCGAAGAGACCTTCGGCCCCTTCGCCCCGGTGTTCCGCTTCAAGACCGAGCAGGAGGTCATCGATGCGGCCAACGCCACCATCTTCGGCCTGGCCAGCTACTTCTACAGCCGCGACATCGGCCGCATCTTCCGCGTCAGCGAGGCACTGGAGTACGGCATGGTCGGCATCAACGTCGGCATCATCGCCACCGAACACGTGCCGTTTGGCGGTGTCAAGCAGTCGGGCCTGGGCCGCGAGGGCTCCAGCCACGGCATGGAAGACTATGTGGAGATGAAGTACCTCTGCCTGGGTGACATCCTGAAATAGCCACCCACGGCTATCAAGGTGTTGTGGGCGATAACGTTCCCGTGTCCACAGGCGGTGTGATGGTGCCCGAGGTCGTGCTGCCGGGATTCATCGTCGAGCCGTCCACCGGATTGGGCTGAGGCGCCGCAGCTACCGGCTGCGGCAGGGCCGGCGCCATGGGCGTTGCCGCCAATGCCGCATTGCCGGTGGATACCTGTGTCTTGGAAATCGTGACGATCGCGTCCAGGAACTGCTGATAGATCCTCAACTCCGTCGCAGGATCGGCATTGACGTTGGACGCCAGTTCGCACGCACGGTAAAGCAACTCGCGCGAAATCAGTACCGCCGGGTTGCGCCCGCCCAGATCAACCCCCCCTCTGGCGGAACTGCTGCCAATGGCGCCCACGCCTCCCGATTGGGCTGGCACGCCAAGCTCAACCCCTGAACTGCTGGTCGTGATCGCATCAGGTCCCGGCCCACGGCAGTAACGCTCCTTCGCGCCATGCGCCTTGAAATACGTGAACTGGCGCGCGTAGTCAGCCGCCACCACGTCAATGCCCTGGCGATCGATCACCATTTCCGGCCGGGCATTCCTGTCTCCCGGGCCGGCGCAGCCCGCAAGCACCAAGCTTGCGGCAACGCCGCTGAATTGCAGAAGATTTCTTGTTCTCATGCCAATCTCCCCCTTTGTACCGGTTCAGGTCAGTATAGAGCCGCGACTGACGGGAAAGGCTCATCCACAAAGCATATGGGTTGCGTATAGGCTTCGACCACGCCAGACACAACAGAACGATCTGCAGCCCGGCTTTGCGGATAGTTGCGGTTCTTGCAGTCATGGAGCACCCTGCAGGTTTCGGAGTTTCGCAGCATAAACCCTCACCCCCCGGCCTGTATACCCGTCACCCGCCCAGGGAAACCCTCATTCTTGCCTCCTGTAGAATCTCTGCCAGTTCGCGGGTGTAGTTCAATGGTAGAACGGCAGCTTCCCAAGCTTCATACGAGGGTTCGATTCCCTTCACCCGCTCCACTGCATCGTTCCAGGGAATTCTGAGGAAGTCCAAGAGGCATCGTAAGTCGTTGATTCTGGTTGAGTTTTCGACACCTCGATGTTCCAGTGGGCTCCACGGAAATCCACCTGAAGCCACGACGTTTATGTCCATTTTTGTGTCCATTTTTGCGGGCACGACGGCTTCCGGATTGTTGCTAGGGCGCTGAGGTCGATGGGTTAAGCATCTGGTTCCTGACTCATGTTCAGGAGCTAGAGCATGGCACTCTCAGACTTGGTGGTCCGCCAAGCCAAAGCCACCGGCAAGGCCTACACACTTCCAGACATCGATGGTCTCTCCCTGGCCGTGACGGCCACGGGCAGCAAGAGCTGGCACTTCCGTTACTACTGGATGAAGGAGCCCAAGCGCATGTCGCTGGGCACCTATCCCGAGGTGTCCCTTCGTGAGGCACGCGCCCTGCGTGACGAGGCGCGCGCCTTGGTGGCCAAGGACATCAACCCGCGCCTTCACCGCAAGCAAAAGCGCGCCGCGGTCAAACTCGCCGGTGAAAACACCTTCGAGGCGATCTACAAGAAGTGGCTTGCCCACCGCGAACTCGGCCTCAAGAAGGGCCGGCAGACCACCCTCTCGATCCTCCCTCGCGTCTTCGCCAAGGATGTGCTGCCCTTGCTGGGCAAGCGCTCGATCTACGACATCAAACGCCCTGACCTGCTGGAAGTGATCGCCAGGATCGAGCGGCGCAAGGCGCTCTCCGTCGCCGAGAAAGTCAGGACGTGGTTCAACCAGATGTTCCGCTACGCGCTGGTGGTCGTGCCGGGCCTGGAGCAGAACCCGGCTTCCGACCTCGACGTGGTGGCGCTGCCGCTGCCCCCGGTGAACCACAACCCGTTCCTGCGCATGGCCGAGTTGCCGAAGCTGTTGCAGCGCCTGCGCAAGTATCGTGGCCGGCTGCAGACCCAGCTCGGTCTGCGGCTGCTGCTATTCACCGGCGTGCGCACGGGCGAGCTGCGCCTGGCGACGCCGGATCAGTTCGACCTCGATCGGGGCCTCTGGATCATCCCGCCCGAGGTCGTGAAGCAGCTCCAGGTGGACATGCGCAGGAAGCGCCAGTTGCCCAAGGACATTCCACCCTACATCGTGCCGCTGTCGGTGCAGGCCATCGAGATCGTCCGGCACCTGCTCGAACAGCTCAAACCGGCCCAGCACTATCTGTTCCGCCACGACAGCGAGTTGAAGAAGCGCATGAGCGAGAACACGCTCAACGGCGCGCTCAAGCGCATGGGCTATCGCGACCTGCTGACCGGGCACGGCATCCGGGGCACGATGTCCACCGCGCTCAACGAGATCGGCTACCCGAAGGTGTGGGTGGACGCGCAACTCTCGCACGTCGATCCCAACAAGGTCAGTGCCACCTACAACCACGCCGAGTACGTCGAGCAGCGGCGGCGGATGATGCAGGATTGGGCCGACCGGCTCGATCTCTTCGAGCAGAACATGGTCGAGGCAGCGAGCATGCCGCTCACCATTCATTTGGAGGGCGTGCCCGTCCTCTCGGATGAGGAAGCCGCGAGTGCGCCACCCAAACCAGCGGCCGCGTCGGCGCCGCTCCTGATCGTGACCAGGCCGGGAGACGCGATGCCACTGGTGT
The DNA here is from genome assembly GCF_001592265.1 of Curvibacter delicatus NBRC 14919. Taxonomy (GTDB): domain Bacteria; phylum Pseudomonadota; class Gammaproteobacteria; order Burkholderiales; family Burkholderiaceae_C; genus Hylemonella; species Hylemonella delicata. The sequence continues at coordinate 10,434 of NZ_BCWP01000017.1, forward strand.
CAGCCGAGACGCATCGGCTGCCCGCAGTGCCGTTGCCGCGTTCCGTCATGGAGGAACCGCTGTCCGACATACAGCGCCAGCGGATGGAACTGGTCGATGTCTTCGAGGCACCACACAACCTGCCAGTCGCCGAGTACGCGAAGATGGCGGGCAAGTCCCGCCGGTGGATCAGCTACGAGATCAAGGCCGGCAACCTGCTGGCGCTGAACCTGGGCAACCGTGGTCAGCGCGTGCCGGATTGGCATCTCGATCCGGTCAAGCACGCGCTGATCCAGGCGGTCCTCAAGCTGACCAGGGGCGCCGACCCTTGGCAGATCTACAACGCGCTCCTGCAGCCGCGCGCGAAGCTGCGCGGCGGCTCGGCTCTGGAAAGCGTCAGTGCCACAAATCTCGACAAGATCATCATGGCGGTGAGCACGACGGTGAAGGAAAGCGAGTGGTCCCCGCAGCAGGTGGCGTTTGCGTAGCGCGCCAGCGCCCAGCAGTGCGCGCCCCTGTCTCAGGACACGGAGCGCGCGCGGCGGGCGAATCTTTCCTGGGGCTCGGTCAAGGACGAGGACGGGCGAAGCAGGTAGGCCATCACGATGATGGGTGCGCCAGCCAATGGCCGCGCGGCGATGCCGCGACGCAGGTAGCAGGTCAGTCTCGCGGCGGGTGCGACGGCAATGCCGTAGCCCGCGGAGACGAGCGTCATCGCCATGTCGAAGGTGCTGACGGTCTGCTCATGGCCCTGCGGTGCATCCTCGACCAGGCCATGCGCCACCGCGCGCCACGGCTCGTCGGCCGTTGACTGCGCGCAGATCAACGGCTGCTTGAGCAGCTCTTGGCGAGGCACTTCACGGTAGGACAGCAGGTGCGAGCGCTTGGCGACGGCGACTGCCAGCGTGTCATGCCACAACGGCTCGCACACCCAGCCTGGCCACTCCCAGGCGGCTGTGGACAGGGCCAAGTCAAAGTTATCGTGCGGCAGTTCCTGCGCCTGCGCTGTGGAACTGCATCCGATCAAGGCGGTGGCGGTCTCTGGCTCTTCGGCGCGCTGCAACGCCAGCAAGTCGGCAAGCGGTGAAGGCACCCACTCGCCGAGCACAGCCACCCGGATTTCAGTGGAGGCATCGCTCGATTTCACGTCCAGTTCCTCCAGGCAGTGAACTCGCGGCGACCGATGAAGTCGCTTCTATTGAGTTAAGTTTAACGTGGTTTATATCGTGTCAATCCTCGACGCTTTTGGCAATGCAAAAGCGTTCGATTCAAAGAGGCCGGCCCACCGGGACAACAACCTACGAAGCGGAACCAGCCATCGCGTTTGGGGCCTCCGTGCGCGAAGAAAGAACCAGTCAAGGCATCGCCCAGGAAACGCTGGCTCATCTGTCAGGAATCGAGCGTTCGCACATGGGAAAGATCGAGCGTGGCGAGCATGTCCCCACGCTCCCCCTCATTCTCAAAATCGCCCGTGCGCTGAAATGCAGTTCTGCCCACTTGATGGCGCTGACTGAAGCCAAGCTGGCAGAGACGGCTCCGCCTAAATCAGCGGACTGAAGCCGGCCCGCGCCGTGGCTCCTTGTCTACCCCTGTTCGTTGTCGTTCTTATTACCGGCGGCTGAATTTTCGCGCTTTACGGCCTCGGTGAGGAGGCGCAGGTATGGATTGTCCGGAGGCATTTCCTGGAACAGCGCTTCGGGAGCGCTCAGCAGGTAGCCGTGCAGTCGCCTGGATTTGCGCGGCCCCGTGACTTCGCAGGTCCAGATATTCAGCCCGCTGGCTTGCTTGCGGTGCAGGCCTAGCTTCTCGAAACGCTTCTGCACCCACTGCCATCCCTCCAGGTTCTCCGGTTTCGCCAGTGCGGCGATTTGCAGATGTTCCTGCGCATAGCGCTGGAAGACGCCGGGGCTCACCAGGTAGGCCGTTCCGGCGACGCTGTGCACCAAGGCTTTGGCGTCGTTGATGATGAGCTTGTGCGTCTGGATGCCCTGACGCAGCCAGGCCATGAAATGCTCGCCGGATGGCTCCGGCCGATCCTGAAATGGCGCGAGGCTTATCTGCGGCAGCACCGTAGGCGCCGGTGGCGAGGCAGGCTCGGGTTCGCTCGGGGCCTCCGGCGCTACGGGTGGGGCCGTGTCACTCAGCAGATCGAGCAGCGCAGCCACGCCGTTGTCGGTGGGCATAGGGACGGTCGGCGCGATGCTTGGTGGCGCCGTATCGGCGCTTTCCAAGCCTGGCGCTTCGGATGCCGGTGCCTGCGGTGTCGGCGCCCCTTGTTCCTCGTCGGCCTGCACGCGACCCGCGAACGGCGCCGGCCGGTCGGCCGCATCCCAGACCATGGCCGGAGACAGTTTCAGGAAGGTGAAGCTGTGCGACCAGCCGGCATCGCTGGTGACGGTGGCCTTCCAGATCGCCTTGCCGTCCGGTGTGGCCAAGGCGATGCCGTGATCCTGCAGCACGTTGAACACCGCCGTGTTGCTGGCCGGGATGCCGTCGATGCCCTGCGACAGCAGATGCGCGCGCAGCTTGTCCGAGACGGTCTTGCTCACCAGCCAGAGCGCGTCCTGGGTCAGCCAGCCATCCGAGGCCTGGGGCTGGTTCAGCTTGAATTCTTCCTTCAGGAGGTAGCGCAGGCCATCGAGCAGCTTGCGCTGCAGTGCGTGCCGGGGCGCTGCCAGGGCCTTGCTCGGATCGCCGCCGAGTTCCTGGGCGACGGATGCCTGGTCCGCCTGCACGACCAGTTCGCCGAGCATGCCGGCGTGCTCGTACTGGCCGGCCAGGACGTACAGCAGCGCGGCCCACAGGTCGGGGTAGTCGGCGAGCCAGTCGAAGATGCCCGGATCGAGCAGCCGGGCGTAGAGCAGCCCGGTGGCGGCGCTGTGCAGCCGGTATTCGCGCTCCCTGCGGTAGCGGAAGCGGTACGGCCGCCGCAGCGGGCCGTGCCAGGGATGCCAGACCGTGCCGTCCGCGTACTCGACGTGCAGGTCGACCGCGATCTTGCCGATGTCGTGCAGCAGCGCAGCATAGGCGGTGCCTGCGGTCCAGGCCTCGGCCTGGGCGGCTTGCGCCTCCGGCGTGGCGCCGGCGGGCAGCAGATGCGACTGCCGCAGCTTGAGCGCGTAGGCGACGATCTCCAGGCCGTGGTCCAGCATGCCGCCCGGATAGGCGTGGTGATGGGCCTCCGACGCGGGGAATTGCTGGACCAGCTCGGCGTAGCGTTCCAGCGGGGCGAGGTACAGCGTGGCGAACTGCCGGCGCGACAGCGAGGTGCGCTGCCAGATGTGTTCCAGCAGCTTCTGCCGGCGCGGCGTCGCCAGCAGCGATGCGGCCGGCTCCGGCCGCATCAGCCCTTTGCCGGGCTCGGCGGGAGGTTTGGGCGGTGGCGCACTGGCGGCAGGTGGCACCCGTTTGCGTTGGAACAGCGAGAGCATGGCGAACCCCAGACGGCGGGCCGGTCGGGAGAGCCTTTTGGCCTTTTCGGGTAGGGCCTTTCCCCTTGGCCCCATTCCCTTGCCCCTTCCCCAGCCCTTTGGCCTTTGGCCTTTACGGAAACCTTTGGATATAGGGCAACGACGCCTGCCGAACCACAACCAATGCGGGTTTGGCCCAAGTCGGATTGATGCGGGAAGGCTGGCTGTGCCGCCCCTACGATGGAGCCGTTTCATCGACCGGACGGAGCACCATGCACACCCAGATTGACAAGGTAAGGAAACTTCCTTACCATCCAGGCATTGCCATCAGGAGTGCCGCCATGCCCGAAATCCACGAAGTCGCGACGCTGACCTCCAAGGGTCAGATCACGCTGCCCAAGTCCATCCGGCAAGCGCTGGGCGTGGACACCGGCGGCAAGGTGGCGTTCGACCTGCGCGGCGGCGAAGTCGTCGTGACCCGCGCCGACGCCGACCATGAAGACCCGGCCATCGGCGCCTTCCTGGGGCTGCTGGAAGCGGACATCCGGGCCGGGCGGCACGTCCAGTCCCTGCCGGACGATCTGGCGCGGGCCATGCTGGCCAACGCGCACCACGCGGTGAACCTCGATGAAGACATCGAAGGCGAAGTGGCGCTCTGATGCAGCGGCACGGTTGGACGCTCCTGTTCCACGAGGGCGTGATCGAGCAGTTGCGCAAGCTGCACGCGGCCGCGGAACGGGCCGAACAGAACGACCCGCAGGGGTTCGAGAGCAACGCCAACGTCAAGCTGTTCCGGGCGTTGAGCCAGTTGATCATGGATGTCGTGCCGAGCGATCCTGCGCGCGACGAATTCCGCCAGGGCAACACCTTGGGGCCGGCCTACCGGCACTGGCGGCGCGCAAAGATCGGGAGGCGGTTCCGGCTGTTCTTCCGCTTCGACTCCAAGGCCAAGGCGATCGTGTTCGCCTGGGTCAACGACGAGCAGACCTTGCGGTCGTCGGGCAGCAAGTCCGACCCCTATGCGGTGTTCGAGAAGATGTTGGGACGCGGCAACCCGCCGGACGATTGGGCGGCGCTGGTGGCCGCAAGCCAGGCCGACTGGCGCGCAGCAGACAAGGACTAGACCGCGGTTGAAGAACAGCACAGGTTTCAATCGCGACACGGACAGGGATCACAGCCACACGACAGGATGAACATGAGGTAGCCACCATGAAGACCGCCGCACAGACCACCTTCGCAGAACGCCTCGGCCGGACACTGGGCCGGGCGTGGAGAGGCTGCGCGCGTCTGGATCGGCGGGCGCAGGGCTGGCTGCTCGCGCAGGGATGGGCGCCTGGCATTGCCAAGGCCGCGCTGCTGGCCGTCAAGCTCGCTGCGATCGGTGTCCTGCTCTACACCGCGTTCTGGCTGGCACTGCTGCTTGCGTTCGCGCTGGTCGGCGCCTGGGTAGTCCGCAACGACGATGGGAGCTACGACGAGGAACACAAGCCGGAATGGCGATACGGCCCTGCCGGGTACGGCCTCTACACCCATGACGATTACCGGATCGACCCCCACGATCCAGAAGACGAGCAAGCCTAGAGGCGTTACTTCGCTGCTTTCATAGCGACACCCGCACCCCTGCCGCCAGCAGCTTGGGCATCCCTGGTTCCTGCCGCCAGCCCTTGAATTGCCGTTCCCGCGCGCACGCCTACCCAGCCCAGCGCAGCCACCCAGAAGGTAGGCAGCACGATGAACATCGTCGCCATGACGAAGTTCAGCAGCATGTCGCCGAAGGCGTTGTTCAGGCCGATCAGCGGATCGAAGTTGCTGTGCGGCCGGTTCGCGCCGAACCCCCAGCCGTAGAGCGCGTCGAGGATCGTGCTGTCCAGCCAGCGCGCGAGCTGGAACCAGAAATCCACGAAGAACAGCGCGAACTGCACGCAGCTCACCGCGACCAGCGCCTTCAGCTCGTAGGTGCCGAAGACCAGCACCAGCGGGATGCAGATCACCAGCGCCATCTTGAGCAGCGACAGCACCATCGGCAGCGCCTGGCGTACCACGTCCATCGCCGGAAAGAAGCCCAGCGAGCCCATGGTCAGCCCCAGGTCGCCGGCGCCGCGCGTCACGACGTTGGGCAGCGTCTTCTCGATCTGGCCGCCGTAGTCGGTGTAGACCGAGCCCTGGTTCATCTTCTGCTGCCGCGGCGAGACCACGGCGCGGATCACCGAGTCGTTCACCTCGCTCTGCGACAGGAAGCCCGCCCAGCGGCCGATGCGCGTCAGCAGGTCGGGATCGACCTGGGCCAGCAGGCGCGCGCGCAGGCCGCTGCCGCCGTCCGACCACCACTGCCGGCACGTGGGGTAGCCCCCGCCGCTATCCACCTGGGCCAGCCCCGCATCGCGCGTCGCGTCGTAGGGCCAGGCCGTGCGTGGCGTGTTCGAGTGGTAGGTGTCGTAGAAGCCCGCGTTGTTCAGGAAGTAGCTCGAACCGATCCAGGTCACGTCATTCATCTGCTCGTCGGAGAGCGTGGGCCGAGACATGAACAGCTTGGCGCGCGAGGGGCCGTAGCAGTCATGCACGAAGTCGCCGACCTCCTGGGCCAGCACCGGGTCATCGATGCGCGTGGCATCCACGTCCATGCGCATCTGACGCAGATCCGTTCCGCAGGGGATGGCCGCCACCGCGCCGCCCGTCACCGCCTTCGAGATGGCGTGCATGAAGAACCACCACACCGGCACCAGCGCGCTCTGGTTGTTGAGCGTGGTGTAGGCGTTCGACCAGCCCGTGTCGGTGGGCTGCGGGACGCTGACCTGGCATTGCGCGGAGCGCGTCGTGTCGAACTTGATGGTGCTGAGGTCGACCGGAATGAAGGGGATGCCGGCGAACAGGATGACGACGATCGCCACCCACACGCGGTTCTCGATGCGCATCGATGACAGCACCCCCTTGTTGCCCTCGTCCGCACCCTCGGCCCGCGCGCGCAGCCATTCCTGCACCACCATGACCACGAAGGGCAGCGCGAATACGCCGCTGGCCACGAGGATGTTCCAGATGCCGTTGCTGACGATCCACCCGACCAGGGTCAGGTAATACTCCAGGTAGTCCGTTGTGTTGAGCGTCATGGCGTTCTCCAGGGCTCAGCCATTGCGCAGTAGCTGGCTGCCTTCGAGCAGCACGAGGGTGGCGACGGCCGCGATCTCGGCGCGCAGCAGGCGCTGATGGGTCTCGGCCAATGGCTCGCGTTCGCGCAGGCGCCGACGCATCCACCACCAGCCGTAGGCCGTCGCCGCGTAGAGCAGCAGCCGCCAGACGAGGAAGTGGCCCGAGTGCTCGCGCAGCCACTGCTCCCAGCCGTCGATGCTGCCGACGATGTGGAGGCCGACGACGTTCACGCCGACCGCGATGCCCGCCACCAGCAGCACCCACAGCAGCACGATGCCGACGCGGCGGCCGAGCAGCCGTGCCGGCCGCAGCCAGGCCCGGCTGGTCATGGCCCGCTCCGCGGCTTCTGCACTTCCTTGAGCCGGTCGCGCGTCGTGTCGCCCTCGAAGATGCCGCGCGAGCCCGCGGCGCGGGTGCCGTGGCGCTGCACGATCGCCATCGCCGAATTGCCGGCCAGCGTGCGCCGCAGCTCCAGCTCGGTCTTGAGGTTGTTGATCTCCTGCTCCAGCGCGTTGTTCTCCTGATCGACCGCCTTCACGGCCAGCTCGTTGGCGGCGACGTTCGGCTCCTTCTTGCCGGTCAGCAGCGTGCGCTGCAACAGCAGGGCCTTCTCCAGCACGCTCGACAGCGCGGCTTCGGACGCCAGGCGCTTGCCGAGCAGGTCTTGATCGGGCTCGTCGCGCAGCGCCTCGATCACGCCGCGCGTGATCGGCAGCGAGTTGCTGCCGGCGGCTTCGAGGTTTGCCACCGTCATCGGCGTCGAGCCCGTCACGAGGCCCTGCAGTGCCTGCAGCTTGGTCTCGTACTCTTCCTGGATCACCGGCGTCAGGCCGACGCCAGGCGTGGTCTGCGTCTTGGTGCAGGTCTCGCAGGTGCGTTGCTCGCGCTCGCCGAGCACGCGGGTTGCGAAGTCCGCTGCGGCCTGCGGCGAGGACCAGGTTTGGCAGGTCAGCCGGTTGCCGCAGGACGCGCGCGGGATGGATGAGGTGTCGCTGACGCCGCGGCTGTTGAGCAGGTTGTAGCCGGCACGGGTCACGTCGCCGACCACCTTGATGGAACCCTGGCCCGAGCCGCCCGCGTTGCCGCCGCCCACCCAGGGCACGCCGTTGTTGCCCTTGTTCGATTCGGCCTGCTCGACGGCGGACACCGCATCGGTGCTGCTCACCGCATCGCGCAGCGCGAAACCTTCGGCGAGCTGATCCCACCCGGCCTGGCCGCCGGCCATGTCCGCCATCCGGTTGGCCATCGCCTTGCACGTCAACTTGCTGCGGTCGAAATCGAGCCGAGCCTGCAGCACGCCGTTGGTCAGCAGGTTGTAGAGGCCCGGATCGGCGCGCTGGATGATCAGGGCCGGCAGCGACGCCACGGCGCTGGTGGCGCTCTGGATCACCGAGGACATGATCTGCTGAAAGCCATTGGTGAGGCCGTTCAACTGGTTCTGCAGCGTCGTCGTGATGCTCATGTTTCCGCAGATCAGGTTGCTGTTCCAGCCGATGCCCACGCCGATGCTCTGCATGTTCCCGGCGCCGCCCATGGACACGGCCCGGCCGCCGCCGATGCTGTAGAGCACGTCGTCGCCGATGACGCTGCCGCTCACGCCGACGCCGGTGGGGCTGATGCGGGTCTGCGCCCACGCGACGCCGGCTGCGGCCGTGACGGCGCAGGCGAGCGCGATGCTGAGCGCGTAGGGCCTGGCGCGCTGTGCGAAACGGGAGAGAGACGCTTTCATCGGAATACCTCAGAGGAAATCGACGCTGCCGAGGAAGACCTGCCCGCGGCGCTGGCAGCAGGCATAGGGCCGCCACAGCGCCCAGGCGTAGTCGCCTTGCTGGGCCTGCACGCGCGTGTTGGAGTGGGGGAACACGGCGCAGGAGTTGGAGAGGGTCGGCGTCAGCTCCTGCCACTTGCCGGTGGAGGCATCGCTCTCCACCAGGGCGCCGGCCGGCCAATAGCCGTCGCTCGAACTCGCGAGCAGCGGCTGGTAGACGTGCGGCTGCATGCGCCGCGTGACGACATCGCCCGCGCGCTGCGCGACGACGGCGCCGCTCTTGTAGTCGTCGGTCTGATGCAGGAAGCCGCCGCGCGGATAGACGTTGCCCCACAGGTTGAGCGTCGTGCGGCCGCCGATCTCGCGCATGCCGGGGATCACCGCCTCGGGGTACACCATCTCCGGGACGTTGTAGCGCCAGGCCAGCGTGTCGAGGGTGCTCAGCAGGTACGGCATGAAGGCCGTGCCTGCGCCCTGGCAGGCGTAGCCGGACGCGCTGGCGAACTGGCTGAACACCGAACCGCCGGGATGCCCGATCACGTCGGCGTTCTTGAACTTCGCCAGGTTGTTCTCGTTGTCGTGGTTCGTCGTCCCGTCGCCGCCGGCCTGCGCCGTGGGATTGGGCATGCTCATGGCGCGCACCTCGATCCACGGGTTCTCGCCGGTGTTGCTGTAGCTCGACACCACCGCGTCGGGAATGTAGTGGCGCACCTTCACCGAGGTGCGCACCGTGCAGCCCGTCCAGGTGCAGAACAGCCAGTAGCAGATGCCGACGACGCGATATTCCAGGCAGTCGGGCGACAGGGCCGAGGACACGATGGTAGCCGTGTTCAGCGCGAAGCTCGAAGCGGCGCCGCCGAGCAGCACCGAAGCGATGGCAAGGCGGGCCCGGCGCGACGACGCCGACAGCAGGCGGTTCATGGCTGTGCCCTCCGATGTGATTCGATGCGTGCCACGGCGCGCGCGACATCGGGCTCGCCGTAGACCACGTAGCGGCGATCGACCACCACGGCAGGCACCTTGGCCAGCCCCAAGCCCCAGGCATCGGCGACGCCCTGGTAGGCGCTGCCGATGCGGCGCTGTAGTGCCTGGCTGCCATCGCGCAGGCGTTGCTGCACGAGCGCGGCCGCGCGGCCCGGATCGGCAGGCAGGCCCGCGGCCAGTTCGGCCTCGATGCGCTCGGGCAGATCCAGCTCGATCACGCGCGCGCCGGATGCGGACTGCACGGGATGGCGGCTGTCGGTCACGACCAGCACGTCGGCTGCGGATGCGTCCTGGCCGAGCAGGCACAGCAGCAGCCCTCCCGCGCAGGCGATGCGCGTACACCGCAGCCGCGGGATGGGTTTCAAGAAGGGAGCCGTCATGGCGGGTGTCCTGGGAATGAGAGCAAGGCTCTAGTCGAACGCCGAAGGCAGTCCAACCGCGACAAGGAATGCGCACCGCGCGCGCTCCGCTTTGGGCAGACAGGCGAAAGAAAAGCGGGAGCCGAGGCTCCCGCGGGGACCAGGCGGTCAGCGGCGCTACAGCAGGCCGAATTCGGCGAAGGAGTACGGCGTGCCCTTGCCGACGATGAAGTGATCCACCACCCGGACATCGACTATCGCCAGGGCGGCTTTGAGCCGGTCGGTCAGCGCCTGATCGGCGGCCGAAGGCACGGTCATGCCAGATGGATGCTGGTGGGCCAGGATGACCGCCGAGGCGTTGAGGGCCAGGGCGCGCTGCACCAGCACCCGCGGGTACATCGAGGTTTGATCGACCGTGCCCTTGAACATCGGCTCGTAGGCGAGGACTTGGTGCTGAGAGTTGAGGAACACGACGGCGAAGACCTCGTTGGGCTCCGCGACCAGCTTCAGATGCAGGTAGTCGCGCACGGCGGCGGGACTGTTCAGCATCGGGCCGGCCTTGAAGATGCGTTGTTCCAGCAAGGCGATGGCCTGGCGGATGATCCAGTCTTCGTGCTGGGCGGCGATCAGGCTGAGCGACTCGGGACGCGAGTCGGCGACGACATAGGACATGGCGAACCTCCACGGGATGAAGTCGGAGGACGCCTGTCCCGGGAGGGACAAACCCTCCGGGGACGATGAAGAACAAGCGGCAGAAGAGCGGGCATCCGCCACCGCATGCACAGTGGCTGTTCGCGTCCAGGGATGCGCAGCGAACGGGGTCGATCAGCACGGCCAAGCCGCGTCGTAGCCTTGAAGATCGTGGCTACCTGGGCATGTCTCCGAGAGACTCGGCAGGCATTTCCTTCGATGCGGGCTCGGCCGCTGCACTGGCCGCCAGCAGGTCGATCGCGGACAGCAAGGCATCTCCTTCGACCGGGCCGTGCAGCAGCAGCGTCTTGCCGGACTGGCGATCCTGCAGGCGCAGCGTGGGCGTGACCTTGATGCCCTCCTGCGCCGCGCTCGCCGACTGTGCGCGGATCAGCGCATCGGGGCGGTCGCTGTCGAGGCACTGCTGCGCGGCCGGCGTGAGGTCGGGATAGCGCAGGCCCTCGGGCAGGCCCTGACCGTCGCCGCGGGTGTGCGTGTAGACCCACTCGGCGGCCTGCCAGAACGCGGCCTGGCCGCCGGCCTCGCCGACGCACTCCACCAGGCGCGCACCGGCAGACGCGGCCGGCTCGTGCAACGGCAACGGCAGGTGATGCCATTGCCAGCTCACGTCCGGGTGCGCGTCGATCCAGCGCTTGAGCACTGCGAAGTAGGCGCGGCAGAACGGGCATTCGAGGTCGGCGTACTCGACCACCGTGAAGCGCGCATCGGCGCGGCCATAGCGCCAGGGCGGGCCGGCTGGTGCCGTTGCCGGCGCAGGCGTTGCTTCTGCCGAAGGAAAATCGGGTTCGGCGGGCGGCGACTGCGGCCGCAGGCCGAGCCATGCGGCCGTTGTCAGGGCCGCGGCCATCAGCAGCGCGACGACAAGGACGGTGCGGGACGGCGCGAAGCGAGGGATGCGCATCGTGGACTCCCCGTCACGCCAGCGCATCGAGCACCAGCGGCTCGATGCTGCGGGCGCGGTCGATCTTCTCGGCGATCTTGAAAGCGGCGTCCAGTTCGCCGATGCCGTACTGCTGCATCAACTGGAAACGCTCGGCCTTCTCTTCCGGCTCGGTCTGAGCCAGCGCCAGGTACAGGCTGGGCGGCACCGCGCGGAATAGCACTTCCATGCTCTTGGAAAGGATCACGCCCTCGCTGAACTTGCCGGCCTCCTTGCGGGCCGACAGCATCAGCGCCTTCTGCGCCGCGTTCAGCTCGCGAAAGCGCGCGATCTTCTCCACCTCGTCGGGCGGCATCGAGAGGCAGATCCACCACTCGATCATGTTGAGCATGGGCTCGGCGGCCTTGGGCAGGTCGTCGATGTTCTGCGTCGCCAGCCAGTACCAGGCGCCGAGCTTGCGCCACATCTTCGTGATCTTGACGACGTAGGGCGCAAGCAGCGGGTTCTTGGTGATGATGTGCCCCTCGTCAGTCACGTTGATGATCGGCCGGCCGAGGAACTGGTCGCGCTCGGCGATGTTGTTGACCGTGTTGATAAGGCTGATGTAGGCGATGGAAAGCTGCGCGTTGTAGCCCTCGCGTGCGAAGGTCGCCAGATCGACGATGGTGATGTCGGCCTCGGGCCAGGGCGTGCCGGGCCGGTCGAACATCTCGCCGTCCACGCCCTGGCAGAACATATCCATCGCGTCGGCCATTTCCAGCAGCCGCGCGCGCCGCACCTCGGGTAGTGCCGTATCGCGGGCGCGCTCGCGCAGCGCATCGCGCACGTCGCGCGTCAGGACGGTGCGCTGGTTGGCCACGCAACGCTGGGCCGCATCGAGGATGCACTGGCGGATCAGGCTGCGGTCGGCGCGCGTCATGCGCGCCTCTTCCTTGTCCTCGCCACCGGTGATCATCAGCCGCGCGGTGATTTCCAGCTCGCCGAGCACGTCGCGCTGCTCGTCCACTTCGTCGCTGCGGCTCGCCGCCTGCGCTGCGGGCTCCTGGTCCTCGTCCAGCGCATCGGCATCCAAGGTCTGCACCTGGCTGGGCGTATCGACCAGCCGGTGCGCGTCGGCGAACGGCGCGAGACTGACGCCGGCGCCGGGCGCGAGCTTCACGCGATGCACCTTGAGGCCGAGCCGCGTGGCGAAGTCGCCGAACAGACCGTAGCTATTGCCAGCCTCCACGATGAACAGCCTCGGCCGATAGATGGCCGTGACCTGGTTCAAGATGTTGTTGAGCGTTGCCGACTTGCCAGAGCCGGTCGGCCCGAACAGGAACAGGTGCGCGTTCATCTGGCGGTCGAGCCGGTTCAAGGGATCGAAGGTGATCGGCCCGCCGCCGCGGTTGAAGAACGTGATGCCCGGATGCCCCGTGCCCTGGCTGCGGCCCCACACCGGCGCAAGGTTCGCGGCGTGCTGCGCGAACATCAGTTGCGTGTACCACTGGCGCTTGTCCAGCGCCGGATCGAACACGCACGGGAGCCAGCGCAGGTAGCTGTTCAGCGGCGCCACCTCGTCTTCCTCGCGCACCGGCTGCAGACCGGCGTTGAGCATGACGTTGACCAGTTGCAGGCCGCGGGCGTCGAGCTGCGTCAGGTCGCGCCCGCGCAGGTAGAAGGCGAGCGCGCCGCGGTACAGCTTGTGCGCGCTGCCGATCAGCCCGCGCGCTTCCTGCACGTCGCGGCGTGTCTGCTCCGAGGCCAGCGTCTCGCCGACCGACTTCTTGCTCAGGTGGTTCAGGTGAGCTTCGAGCACGTCCTGCGGCGTCGCGACGACCGTCAGGCACATCACCGTGTCCTCGGGCATCTGGTCGAACAGCGCATTGACCGCATCGCCGCCCTTGCGGGTTTCGCCGGTGACGTGGCCGGTGGCGGGCGGCATGCGCAGCCGGTCCATCACGATGACCCGGTGCGGCATGCCGTCGAACACCCAGGTGCCGTTCGCCATGTCCGAGCGCGGCTGGCCGAAGAACAGGCGGTGCGCGAAGTCCCCGCTGGCCAGCTCGATCTCGCCTTGCTCGGTTTCCTCGGGGTAACGGGTCAGCTCGTAGAAGCGCTCGCGGTCATCGGCGCTGGGGCCGAGCAGCGTCGGGTGCGGGTTGAACCAGCGCAGCAGCCAGTCGTGGATGTCGTCGGCCGCCATGCGCCGGGACTTCACGCCCGCGTTGGCGAGGCCGCCCACGAGCCGGTCGCAGATCGTCGTCAGTGCCTGCTCGGGCGACTGACCGCGCCGCGATGCGGTCGTAGCGCTCGCACGCCGGTAGACCACCATGCGCACGCGCCGCACCTGGCCGCGCCACGGCAGGCGCGTCACCGTCGTGTCCTCGAACAGGCCGCCGGGCTTGGCGATGGCGCGCAGGTGATGGCCGAAGAAGCGCAGGTAGAAGTCGGTGAAGGCGCTGTCCTGGGCGCGCGGCCGAACGTAGTCGGCCAGCCCGCGCAGGTAGTTGTCCCAGCTCGATTCGTCCTGGGCATAGAGCTGCACCACCCAGGGGTTCTCGTCGAGTTCGTCGAAGGAGTCCTGCAGTGCGTTCTCCAGCGCATCGCGCGCCTGCCACAGCCAGGCCATCTCGCGGCCCTCGGTGCCCACCGGCGCCAGCTCGAAGAAGCCCGCCACCGACTGGCCGTCTTCCAGCAGCATGCTCTTGGAACCCGGCAGGTACTCCACCCAAGGCAGCAGGTCGGCGAAGGACGGCGCCACACCGTAGAGCGCCTGCTGGTCCGCCTCGGTAGCAGGACGGTGCCGCCGGTCATCCGCGACGGTGCCCGGCTCCGGGATGCCGTGTGCCGCCAGTGTCGTCACATGCCGCGACCAGGCATCCTCGTCGTGCAGCTCAGGGCCAGCCGATGCGAGGGCCTTGCGCGGCCAGGGCAAGGTCCAGGCCATCAGTAGTCCTCCAGGCGTTCGCCGGGCATGGCGTACTGGACCCTCTGATACAGGGGAAAGACGGTGGTGTAGCCAGGCACTGGCACCGGATCGCTGCCAGCCAGGTGCGGGAACACGTACATGACCAGATCGGGGTTGGGGAGCCGGTGGAACTGGCGGTAGATCTCGTTGGCCGCGGTGCGCGTGTAGGCGGTAGCGGCGGCGGGCGCCGCATGCACGTCGGCCTCCGTCAGCGGCCGGCGCAGGCCCTGGCGTGCATCGAGCAGTTGCCGCGCCGCTTGCCCGCCGCCGGCACTGCCGCCCGTCTCCTGGTTCCACACGTCGAGCATGGTGTAGTCGCCGTGCGGGAGTACCTTGTCCTTGCTGGTGGCGCAGCCGCCCAGCACCACGACCGCGCACAGCACCACGGCCGATTCAATCCAAATCCGACGCATGCTTGCCTCCGATGCGGTGATTGACCCGGCGCCCCTTGGCGTCGTAGTCGATGTTGAGCGGCTGCTCCAGGTGCACGGCGACCTTGGCGCCGGGGCGCACGTAGACGGCGGCGAAGGCCTGCCCGTAAAGCTTGTTGACCCAATCGGCCATGTCGCGCACACCGCCGGCCAGGATGCGGCCCATGGCCTCGTTGCCGGTAATGCCCACCGTGCCGAGCGAGCCGTTGCTGTTGGCGACCACGGCCACGCTGCCGTTGTCCGACTTGATGAGGGAGGCCGCACCGGCACCGGCCGCGGTGATGAGGGCCTGCGAACCGAGGTACTGCTGCGCGTTGCTGCGCCGTTCCCCGCTGACGCAGGGGACGCCGTAGGGGTCGCTGATCCAGCCCAGGCCGCCGTGCGTGGTGCTGTTCGCGTTGCCGCCCGAGCCGCCGTTCTGGTTGCGGTTGCCGTCCTCCGGCATGGTGCGCACCGTGCCGTCGTTGAAGACGAACGTCACCGAGCGGATTTGCCCGCGCACGCAGGAAAGCGTCCAGTCGCCCGAGGCCGTGCCGCTGACCACCGCGCCCGCCACGTCGGGAATGTCGATGCCGTTGGCGGTGAGGTTGTCCGGGCCGATCAGCACCTTGAAGGGGTACGGGTCGTTGACCGTGCCGTCGATCGGCACGCGGCCGATCAGCGCGGTCATCGCGATGGAGCCCATCAGCGTCGAGTTCGACGGCACCGTGTAGACCGGCTTGGACGACGTGCCCACGGCGCGGCTGCCTGCATCCGCGACGGTGCTGGCCACGTTGTCGGCCGTGTCGGAAAGCGTCTTCTGCGCCGGCCCGAAGCTGGTCGGAAAGTTCAGGCCGCCGCTGCTGCCGTTCTTCGCCGAAGGCTTCGCATCGTCCGGTTCCACCCAGCGCGTGCCGCTGGTGCTGCGCGCGGCGCCGCCCTGGCTGCCGCTGAAGCCCTTGCCGTCGCCGTCCTCCAGGCCGAGCCCGACCGGCAGATCGGCCTGGCCGCCCTTGCCGGAAAGCCCATCCAGGCGCCGCTGCAGGTCTTGCAGCAGGCCCTGGGTCTGCTGGCGGTCGCCGGCCAACTGCTCGCGGTCCTGCTGCAGGCGGCCGCGTTCACCATCCAGCGCGGACTGGATGCGCTGGTCGATCGCGCTTTCCCGCGCGCGCATACGCTCGTTCTCGCTCTTCTGGTTCTTGTTGTCGTTGAGCGCCGTCTGCAGCTCGTTGCGCAACTGCTTGACCTGGGCCACCAGTGTGGCAACGGTATCGCGCGGCGTGTCGCCCTCGATGCCCAGCGCCTTCATCTCTTCGGGCGTGAGCGAGTTGGCGCTGCCGGCCGGAACGGGCTTGGCGCCGCGATCCCCGGAGAACATCTTGATGCCGACGAACAGCAGCACCAGCGCCATCGGGATCAGCAGCCACTTCAGGAGGGGGTTACTTTTCATGGCGGGCACCTCCTTCGGCCTGGCCGGCCGCCGCGGCCGGCGGCAGGTTCACCGTCGCGTCGATCGGTGAGAGCTTGGGCAGCAGCGACTCGGCCAGGCCGTGGCCACGGGTCACGAGGTAGACCACCGTGGTGTCGGCGGCGCGGCCGGCCGGCGCCAGATTCGGGTGCTGGAAGGTCGCGGCGAGAAAGTCGCCCTGCAGCGCGCGGGGATCGAGGTCGAGCCAGCGCCCGGAGGCGTTGGTGAGCTTCACCGCCGTCACCCACTGGTCTTCGAGCCGCCAAGCGGCCAGCGCCTGCGCACGCACCGGCAGTGTGGGCAGCAAGGTGGAAAGCTCCAGCCCACGGCGCAGATTGACGCGGCCGAGGCCGGGAACGGGCTCCACGGTGCGCAGCGGCGCGTAGAGGTTCTGCGCCGCATAGCGCGTGAGCACAACCGCCACCGGCGTGGCGCGCTTCGCTGCGGGTACGGTGCGCTCCGCATCGTCGTCCGCCGGCTTGGCCGGCTCGCCGTAGCGCGTCGCCGGCACGTCGCCTTCGACGATGCGCACGGGTTCGAGTGCAGGCTGGCCCGCCTTCGCCGGCTCGGCCGCGATGTCCAGCAGGATCAGCGCGCCCGACTCCACGTCCTGCAGTTGCAGCCGTGTGGGCGGGATCGGCGCGCTCGCGCGCAGGTAGATCGCGCCACCAGCGCTCTGCACGCGCAACTGCTCGCCAACCGTGGGCGGCACACCGATGCGCACGTTGCGCTCGATGAACACCACGCGCTCCTGGCCGACCACCAGCGGCACCGCCAGCGGCAGGCGCTCCCAGCGCAGGATTTCGACGGCATGGGCCGCAGGCACGAAGGCCAGGCACAGCAGCAGGCCAGCCAGGGCCGCCGCAGATGAACGCTTCACGAGGGACTTCATGGGGTGTCTCCCTGCAAGTTGGAGCCGGCGCTTGCGGCCCGGCCGGGCGGCGCCGCAGGCGGCGGGGTCTCGATGCGCTCCGGCGCGCGTGCATGGCAGTCCAGCGCCAGGCCGAAGGGGTTGCGCTCGGGGTCCACGTCCATGCGCACAACCTTGAGTGCATAGCGCACGAGCGCGCGCTTGACCTGCTCGGCGCCCAGGTACTCGTCGGCGCTCACGTCCAGCGTGACGATCCAGTTGTTGGCCGACACGGTGCGCACGCGCATGGCCGGCTCGTCGCCGTAGCCGCGGCCGGGAATCTCGTAGATGCCGCGCACGCGCTGGCGTAGCTCGCCGTTGCTGCGCCGGAATTCGTAGTCCTGCTGCAGGAAGGCACGGCAGCTCGGCGTGAAGTACGCAGACAGTGCATGCAGGTTGCGCGGGTAGTCCTGCTCGCCATTGGTCGGCCAGCGCTGGGCCTGCTGCCAAATGTAGAAGGTGAAGGCGTAGACGCTCTCCGGCGGCACGTCCCACCACTTGCGCGTGCTGCCCGAGCGCAGGTCGGGTGGCACGTGGATGGTCAGGCTCTTGGGTGCGCTCCACCAGCCGAAGCCGAGCAGCAGCGCCACGACGAACAGTGCGGCGCCAGCCAGGCGCAAGGTCTTCACATGCGCCTGCAGGTGCGCGACCTCGTTCTTGAATCGGCTCATAGTCTACCTCGACGCAGGGACGGATCGGGCCGCAGGCGCCGCGTGGACCACCAGCCCGACCGGGTGATGAGCTGGCCCCCGCCCGCATGCGCAGCCAGCGCGGGGTAGCGCAGCGCGAGGCGCCACTGGAGCTGGCGGTACAGCCAGGTGTCGGGCCGGCCGCGCTTCCACCGCCGCAGCAGGCCGCCGCCCACGAAGACACCGACACCGATGCCGGCGACGATCAGCGTGGGCACCATCGCGATGCTGTGCGTCAGCCAGGCCAGCGGTACGCCGGCCACGAGACCGGCCGCGCCGGACAGCCCGGCGCAGACCCACAGCTCGTCGGCCGTGAGCCCGCGCACGACCACCGGGTGGCGGTTGAGGCGGTGCGGCAGGAAGGTCACGAGCCCGTCGCGCGACGGACTCTCCAGGGCGCCGGCCATCGTTGCCGGGCCTTACAGGACGCCGGTAGCCTTGGTCAGCAGCCAGATGCCGACGACCAGCAGGATCGCGCCCACCGCGACGGTCAACCCGAACTGCCCCCACGTTGCGCGGCCGGTGTGGATCTCGGCGTAGCGCGTGTAGGCGTGGTAGCAGACGCCGACGAACATCGAGGCGACGACGAGCAGCGCGATCAGCAGCACGATGTCGTAGCCGTAGTTTTGCAGCGTCTGCATGATGCCGCTGCCGGTGCCGCGCGACGGGTCTTCCAGCGTGGGAAGGTCGGCGAACGACGGCAGCGGCGTGGCGGCGATGCCCAGCGGGATCAGCAGCGCGGCGATGCGCGCGGCGGGCCGCGACGTGGGACGGCGAGAAGTAGCGGGAGCGTTCATGGCGAAGTACCTTTCATGGGGTCAGGACAGGAGGAAAAAGCCCAGCACCAGGTACATCGCGACGAAGCGCACGATGACGCCGAGGAACTGGCGTTGGGTCAGGTGGTGCTCGGCCCAGCCGACATAGGCAGTGCGCATCGCCCACACGCCCCACAGCAGCAGGATGGCGAAGACGAAGCCGAGCACGACGGTGGAGACGGCCCCGGGCGCGAAGCCGCCGTTGGCCGTGAAGGCGGCGACCTGATCGGCGGAAGGCGTCATGGCGACGGCGCCTCCTTGGGCGACGTCGCAGGCGCCGCGTTACTGCGCGTGTAGTCACCGGCCAGCGGCACGGGATCACGCGGCTGGGCGCGTTGCGGAACGAGGTAGTCGCGCACGCCGGTGCGCACGCGCTCCAGGTCGGCGCGCAGCCGCGCGTAGTCGAAGTGGTAGCGGGCGCGCTCCTGCGGCGCGGTGGTGGCGGCGTGCTCGGCGAGGCGGTCCAGCAGTTCGAGCTGGCGCGTTACCGCGGCGAGCATCTCGCGCTCCGCAGCGTTGTCGGAGGCGTCAGCGGCGATGGCGGGCTGCAATCCGGCAGCGGCAAGCAGCAGCGCGGCAACACGCACGGCCCAGGGTGCCTCGACGGCGAAGCGCCGAACCTGCGCGGGATTGCGAGTGGTTTCCATCGAGCCGTTCTCCGAGGGATGCGGATGGCTCGATGCTCAAACGGCCGGTCTTCCGGCGCCGCAATCAATCGGAACCGGCCAGCCACCGCTTTCCGCGGCAAACTCCGCTGCAGAGGAAGGAATTTCCCCGATGACGTCGTCTTTAATGCACTACCGTCTGAGTGGAGGTGCAAGTCAAGACGATGATGGTTGTTGCGCTAGTGCTCTACTCCACGGGGAAGAATATCGACCCTTCGCCTGATCTCGGCACCAACTCTGCATACAGAGATCTACGCCCGATGATGACAGCGAGCACTGGCCGCTTGTCCCGACGCTGCGCTGCCAACAAAGTCCATTCAGATCTGTCAAGGCTAGAAGGCTGGGGATGGTCTTCCGGGTGGGTATGCCATTCGCCTAAATAGCGGACAGTTCCCTGACTCGCCGTCCATCGCGACAACGCAATAGCCTCATGACCAAACGGCATCCGCTCGAACAGATAGCGAAACCGCTTGTCCCACGCGGTAGGAACCGTCGCCTGCTCAATGAGCAAATGGGCTCCATGTACAGAACCAAGCAAGAGTCCGCCCGCTTCGCAGTCGGCATCACTAGCCTGGATATGCTGACTGAATGTCTCCAGCGTCTGGGTCGAAAAATGCAGCAACCTGCTCTTGTCGCCAGTTGCCCAGGACCCTAGGAATTGCATAGAGGGCAATCATGATCTCGCAGAGGATCGCAGTCAGGCGTGGCCAGATGATGGGTCTGGTCGATCAGCCGGGTCCGCAATGCAGGAGAGTGGACGCCCTTGACCCAATCAAGGGCCATCTCAGCACCCAAGCTGGCTGCCTGCACCGACACCGAAGCCGGAAATGGCACATACAAGCCCTCGCACCCGTGGCCTGCCAAGATGTTAGGCAGAGCATCAATGGTCGAGCGAAGTTCGCCTCTTCTGTGGCTCTGCCATAGGCATCGGTAGCACGCACCCGATGCGTTCGTTCTCAGGAGCGCACGCACAGCCGTTCCCGGCCCTTCGATCCAAACAGAAAGCATGGGCGTGGGAGCCCTGTAGCGGCCGCACAGCCAATGCCCGAGGGATTCTTCGCCGGTGGCATCGATGAGTAGGTCCAGCTTTCCCAGTTGGGCCTGTCTCACGTCCACGGGGAGCGCATGAACCTCGACGCCTGGCGACAAGCGCTTGAGTTCCTTCGCCATCGCCTCAGCCTTGTTCGACAACAGGTCCGGGAAGCCGAGCCGATGCCGTCCGATGTTCTGTGGAAGGAGGCCATCAAAATCCACCAGCGTGAGTTTCCCTCCGCATGATCCTGCCCCGGCCTTGACCAGCATGTCCGAGAGGTATCCGCCGATCGTGCCGCAACCCACAAGTGCGATTCGTTTCCCCGCCAACGTTTTCGACTTGGGGATGTTGCGCTGGGCCAGATACCGTTCATCGATCCTGATCACTGAGACGGGCATTACCTTCAGCCCAAAACTCGAATCCCTGCGATCAGCAAGCTTGGTCTTTTGACTCACTTGGTGGTCAAAGAGCACGGCAAAGCCGTAGGTCATCAGTGGCGATTCGATGATGATCAGGACGCCATTTGCTTTTTTGCTTTGCCCTTCCTTGATTCGTTCGTGAATCTTGCGCCGACACCGTGGGTCCAGGGTGCTTTGCCAAGCCAAGACGTCCCCCACCGTTTCGGGGGGCCAGTGGCTGGTTAGTGGGCGGGGTTGCGCGGTGGTCTTGACCCGGTATGTCAGCACCGTTTTATCAGTGACCTGGTAGCCGAGTGAATGCAACTTTCTTGTTGTTCGATCTTCGTTGTCGGTGATGAACCAGAGTGGATTCCCATTGGCTTGCGCAACGATACAGTTTTGTCGCCCCAGATCTTCGCCTTGCATGTCCACAAAACAAAGCCAGCCGTTCCAGTAGGCAAAGAACTCTTCGGCGAGATCTTCGATCATCTCGCCCTTCAAGATCTGCCCGAGCACCGCTGCCGCCCGTTGCAGGCACGCCAAGGACTGCCCTACAGGATCGTAGATGTCCAGCACGACAGTTCCCTTGGCCAGATAGCAAAGGCCGCCCTCCGCGCCAAGATGAGGAACTGCATTGGGCAGTTCAGGCGGAATTTCGAGCAGCCGAATGCGAGGCAGGTCGAAGAAGGTAGGGTCGAGCTGAACCTCACATGGAATGCCATCGTCCGCGCCGCACGGGATCAACGGCCCCCTCAGCTTGAACCAGCCGTCGTCCGTCTTGCCGACAAACTCGAAGCCTTGCAGCCTGAAGGCTTCGACCACATCGGAGACCACGGCGACGCTGCTCATCCGGCCTTCGTGCGCCCGACCAATTCGCTCGGACCAGCCGTAGCCGGCGCTGCGGCAATGGTGGCGACAACGGATACCACCTTGACCCGGTCCGGCTCGTTCGGAAAACGCGGACCGAATTCGCCTTGCATCCAGACGCAGGCCTGTGAAGGGCTGCCGGCGTTGGTGGCTCCGCGCAGCACTTTTTCGAATGCTTCGAACGCTTTCGCAGCCTCTTCGACGCCCTCTTTACCAAGGCGTGCAGTAAGCGACTCCGACTCATCAACGGGGTTGTTCACCCCCGCGCGCAGCCGGGCCGGCAATGCCGCGACGACATCCAGCAACGCCAGGTCGTCGCGCCGATCCCGCTTCTCGAATAGCGGAGCCGCAGCGGCCATCAACAGAATCGAAGCCGGTCCACCGCTCGACCACCGCCAATCGCGAAACGCCTTCAAGTAGCGAATCACGCGGCGGAACTGTTCGCCCCTGGCCTCCACCTCGCCCAAAAACCATTCCTTCACAGGCCTGGGGTCGGAGGGCATCCAGTTGCACTCGCGGTGAGCCAGGAGCACTTTATCAGCGGGCAATGCCGTCCAGGCATCCCGCTCTGCCATGTTCACCGCCTCCGTCAGCGAGTCATAGCCGTATCGCTCCATCGAGGCTTTCGCGAGCGTGACGAATTCTTCGTCGGGGATGGCGTACAACGGAATGTCGATGTGGGCATAGGCCGCAATGACAATCCGGATGCATGTCGGCTTGTCGGTGACAAGCTTCCAGTGCTTCTCCTCGACCAACAGCCTCAAGGCTTCTTCAGCAGCTGCAAAGAACACCGTTGTGGCCCTGCTGGGACGCTTCGTCTGCGAGACAAAACTCAACGGCAGATAGCAACCATCATCGACATCCGCCTGCTGGGGCCATTGTGCCGGGCCGTTCAAGGTCTTGTACGCCCACGATCCTTGCGTGAAGAAGCGTGGCTGCGGCACGTCGTCCGTGTACCCGCGTTCGCGCAGCACGCGCGGAATTCCGGTGCGAAGGCAGTTCCTGACATCATTTCGGGCGCTGGCGATCCAGGCTCGTTGCTCGGGCGACAGATCCAGCTCGTCATGCATGCAGGATTCGTCATCGACGGTGGTAAAGAAAAGCGGGCTCAGGTTCAGCATTCGGCCTCCGGCACATTCTTGTTGGGGCCGTGATAGAAGGTGGGTGCGCCGGCCTGGTGCGCTCGAAACGGTTGGAAAAGAGGGTCGCCAAGCGCGCGCTGCGCTGCATGATTGCCGCGGTCCTTCAGCGTATTCGTGGCGCCGATGGAAACCCGGTCCAGCGCCTTTACGTCCTTGCTTTGATCGGGCGTGGCCTTGTCGTCGATCTGGAAGTAGTTGCTACCCAACGACTGGCGCAGCATGTAGTCCACCGACGACTCCTGGGCAGAGATCACCAGATCGAACAGCCCTCCGCGCCACTTGCCGAATCCGCGGTCGAGGCTGGCGCCGCCACGGACGGTTGCACCGATCGTCATCGTGCCGATGGACAGCACCCGGACCAGTGCATTCTGTTTCGGCGCGAGGAACGTATTGACTTCGTGCAGCCCGAACAGTCCTGGCGCATTGCCGACCAGTCCTCCATCCGCAAAGACGCCACGATCGTTGCGCGCTAGCGGAAAGTAAACGGGCGCAGCGGCGGTCGCCAACGCCACATCCACGATCCTCATGCGGTGGTCCATCTCAAATGAGGGATGGTGAGGCGTTTTGAAGAACTGGCCGCGCCCCGTCGAGTAGTTGACGGCTGGCACGAGAACGCGGTGCTTCAAGTTGCCGATCGTGGCGTCTTGAAAGCGCTCGGTCAGCACGCCCCGCAACCCTGCGGAGTCGTGCTTGGCGGTCAACCAGAAGCCCAGAAGGCGCCGAGCGAGACTTCGGCAACCAAAGATGCGGGAGCCCTGTCGTTCGAACAAGGCTTTGAGTTCAATGGCGGGGATTTCCGCGGCCAGCCCCAAGGCCAGCATCCCGCCTGCAGAGGTGCCGCAGATCAGGTCGAAGTGCGAAGCGATGGGGCGGCCTAGCACGGCTTCAAGCTCGGCAAGAACCGTCGCTGTGTACAAGCCGCGATAGCCGCCCCCAGACAGGGCGAGCACATGGTAGGTGGGCACGCCCATCATGGCACTCAGCCCTTCGGCGGGAAGGAGTCGTTACCGTGGCTGTCCTTGTCACGGATGCGACCGTCCGGACGGTGGATGACCAGTTCGGACTGCTGGTTGCGTGCGATGTCCCGCGCCGCGTCAATGGCCTGCTGCTGCGTATCGTGCACGGAGGTTGCCCGTTGATTGCCGGCACCCTTGACGGCCCAACCGTCCTGGTGAGGAACTACATGCTGATTTTTGCCTGTCATGGCGAATTTCCTAAAGTTGAACCATCGAGACCCCGGCCAGCCGGCCGGGTTGCCAATGACCACCGGTTGAAGCAAAATTCGTTGCTCTTGCAGACAACGGGCGAGTCAAGCCAAATCAACTTGCTGCAGTCGTAGAACTCACTTCTGTTGTCTGGCTGGACAACAATGTATCAGACTTGGTGCCAAGCTGCAAATGGTGGGCTTGGTGCCGCAGAACGCAACTGCTTCGGACCGGACACACACCGTTGTCCGCCGCAGCCACAAGGAACGGAACGGATGTCACAAACAGGCCTGGGCGTCGCCCTCAAGACGCTACGCGAGCGCAGAACCCTCTCATTGCGCGAAATCGGTCAACTGTCTTCGGTGGACCATGCCTATGTCCACCGGCTGGAGTCCGGCGAAAAGACAAATCCGTCAGTGGACTTAGTCGAGAAGCTGCTGAAGGTTCTCAAACCAGGTGAAAGAGATGCTGCGCTGGTGATGTGGCTTGTCGACCATGCGGAGGCCGATCCCCGCCTTGTTGAATTCGTGCTGAACGATCCTTCCATCAGCATCGACATCTTTTCGGCTGCAGCAGGCGTGAGGCATCGTGGAAATACAAGGCCCGATCCCGCGACACTGATCGCCCGGATACAGCGAGCATTCGAGGACGAGGACGACTGAATATGGATGAAGCGGATGTCACACAGAAAGCACGGGCCTTTGTTGCGAAGGTTGATGTGTCCGGCATCCGAGAAGACCTGACGCCCTATGTGGTCGCGGCCAACGCCAAAGTCAAGAAAGAGGAGCTTAGTGAGGGGGAGTCCGGCTACACGATCACCAAGCCGAATGGCAAGCACGTGATCACGGTGAATTCGCTGGAGACAGAAGAACGCCAACGCTTCACCATCTGCCACGAAATTGCGCATATCGTCCTTGCGCTGGAATCGAGCCACGAAGAGGTGCCGTCCTGGTCCTATGCGAAGCGGCATCCGAACGAAATCGCATGCGACACTTTCGCCGCCGAGTTGCTGATGCCGTATCAGCAATGGCTATCGCTTGTGCCCAAGGAAGAACCTTCGCTGGAGCTGATCCAGGGCATGGCGGCGCTTTTCAGCACATCATTTCCCGCCGCTGCGTCGCGGTTCGCCTCCCTCAGCGACATCCCTTGCGCCTTCGTCACCATGGAGCGCGGTGCAGTGCGCTACGCGGCACGCTCCACCAGTTTGCGACAGGCTGGGGCTTGGATATCTCCCAGGTCTGCCATTCCTGTCGGCTCTGTGGCTCACCGTCTCCGTTCTTCAGGCAGCAGTGCTGCCGACACAGATGAGGTTGCACAAGACATCTGGTTCGACAACTGGGAAAAGGGCCTCGATCTCTGGGAACTCTCCAGGCACTACGCACGTACTGACACCACGACCTCGCTGCTCTGGTTCGACAGCGACGATTTACCTGAGGTCGAAGTGAACCGCTTCGGTGTACGCGTCGAGGACGACGGTGGCTTGGCTGAACTCACTGGGCAGCTACCGTGGCCGGGACGCAGCAGGCGCCGCTGAGGCCATTTGCGTTCGTGTGTCTGAGTGGCCACATGGCCTCGAAGATGTAGGCTGGATGCAGTGTCAAAGGTCAAAAGATGTTTGGTGTCGATGAGTCGCCATGAAGAGTGAGACGGAGATTATCTTGAACCGCTTTCACAGATACTTCTTGAACGTCGCCGACGCGATGCACACCGCGACGCCGAGCAGCGCCGCGCTGGGCAGCAGGATCAGCAGCGGATGCACGCTGACCGGCAGCGCGAGGTAAGTGACCCAGGGCAGCACCGCCAGCGGCATCAGGCTGGCTCTCGCCCGGTGGTAGACGAAGCCCGATTCGCGGCCGGCGCCGAAGCCGCGCACGTCGCGGCGCACGAGCCCGTCCACCAGGCCGGTGAAGGCCGCCATCAGGAACAGCGGCAAGGTCAGGACCAGCACCAGCAGCCGCACGAGGAACACCAGCACTGTGTACGCCGAGGCGATCAGGTAGCTCTCGACATGCACGTAGAGCTGACCGATGTAGTAGCGGAAGTCCTGCGCCTGGCTGCGCGCGCCGGCACGCGATTGCGCCGCCGCGTCGCGTATCCAGTCCAGCAGGCCCGTTTTCACGAACAGTCCTTGGTAGGCCCACTCGACGAGCTGGAGGGCGCTGCGCCCCGGCTCCTGCACCAGCACGCTTTGCGTGAAATGCTCCGAGACCTGCGACAGCTCGTAGTTCAGCATGCCCTGCGCATGGCGCCAGCCCTGCTCGGGCCAGAAGAAGTGCATGCCGATGCACTCGATCGCGATGCACAGCACCAGCGAACCGGCCAACACCCCGAACAGCCGGAACGGGAGCGTGATGAGGCCTGCGATCAGGCCCTGCTGGCGAACCTGCTGGCGCTGGACGGCGACGGCGGGGTCGCTCATGCCGTGGCCCCTTCATCCGCGCTGGCCATCTGCTTGAAGTCGGCCAGCAGATCGTCGGGCAGCGCCTGGTCCTGCAGGCCGGGAAGCCCCTTGTTGTCCCACCACTCGCCGGCCTCGACGTAGTGCTGCCGCATGTAGCCGGCCAGTTCCTGCAGATCCTTGGGCATGGCCTCGTCGGGGTCGGGCGCCGGCAGTGGCATGCGCACCTTCCACAGGTGGCCGCCCTCGATCAGCGCGAAGCATTGGCCCTTGGGCAGGCCCACGACGTGCGCTGGTTCGATCAGCGGCACGCTGTTGCTGCTGATGCGGTCCTGCGTGTTCGACGTGAAGGCGGTGTTGCCGGTCGGGTCTGAGCTGTCGGTGGCGCCGCTCATCACCGTCGTCGTGTAGACCTCGACCTTGGGCAGTTGGCGCGTCAGCAGTTCGGCCGTGGTGGTCTCGCGCACGCGCAGCATGAACAGGTTGTTGAAGTTGCCGACGACCTGGCCCGCCTTCGCGCGGTTGCCGATGCGCGCCTCGATGTCCGAGAGGGTCTGCGTGTAGGCCGTGACCTGGACGCCCGCGCCGCCGCCCTTGTTGACCATGGGTATGAACTCGTCGCCCATGAGTTCGTTGAACTCGTCGGCATGGACGTTGATGGGCACCTTGATGCCCGTCGCGGCACCCGGCAGGCCGTCGTCGATGCCGAACTTGTAGATGTGACCCGCGACGGATACGAGGTCGGAGAACATCGAATTGCCGACCGCCGCCGCGACTTCCGCGTCCGATAGTGCATCGAGGCCGACATAGACCACGGCCCGCTTCCTGATGATCTGCATCCAGTCGAAGATCGGGCGTGGGTCGGCGAGGTCCGAATAGTTCGGCGCCAGCAACTGCGCGATCTTGCCGGTGGTCAGCTTCTCCAGCAGCGGTAGGAGCGATGCGACGATCTTGTCGAAGTACGTCCTGTCGTAGCGCACCGCGCTGCGCAGGCCGTCGAGCACAGGGTCGTAGATGCGCACCTGCGACAGGTACTGCTCCAGCGCGACGACGCGCTTCTCGCGGCCGATCATGTTGCGCGGGATGTTCTTGTCGTTCAGCTTGGCTTCGAGCTGGACGATGACCTCCCAGGCCTTGGGCTCGTTCCGGGCGAAGTAGTGCTGGGCGTACTCGATGAACAGCGCATCGATGTTGATGACATGGCGCTGGATCAGCAGGTAGTCGGGCCGCTGCCCCAGCTCGACCAACGCCCGCGCGATGATGTTGACGAAGCGCCAGGCGAACTCGCGGAACGCCGCGCTGTTGCCTTCACCGGAAAGCTGGCCGGCGATGCGCGTGGCAACTTCCGAGATGCGCCCGAAGCGTCCCACCGCGTTGTAGCGCGCGGAGATGTCCGGCCAGCCCAGGTGGAACACATAGAACTCGCCCTCGCGCCCGGCACGCTTGGCCTCCACGTACATGCGCTTCAGGAGGTCCGCATCGCCTTTGGGATCGAAGACGATCACGACCTCGTGCTGTCCGTTGAGCTTGCGCCGTATGTCCTGGGTGATGAACAGCTCGGCCAACCTCGTCTTGCCGACGCGGGTCGTACCTAACACCAGGCTATGGCCGACGCGCTCGGCCAATGGCAGCGTGACGTCGACCTCGTGCGGTTCGATACCGTGTAGCCGCGGCATACCGCCCACCGGCGGCAGCGGACGCGCCGGGTTGAGCGGGTTGTCCCAGGCCAGGGCCTTCGCCATCTTGGACAACGGGTACGGCGCGAACTCCAGGCGCTCTTCCATGCGCCGCGCCATCCGGTAGATCGCCGTCGGCTCGACGTAGCGTCGGAACTCCGGCCGGTAGGTCTGCATCAGCCGGTGCGTGTGGCGCTGGTCCCAGCGAAAGCCCCGGCCGACGAAGAGCCGCTGCTGGCTGACCGGCACGTCGCGGCTGGTCATCACATAGCGCGGCAGGCGCCGGATGTTGCGCCGGTAGCGCAAGATGGCCCAGGCGTCGTGCAAGCGCAGCGCGCCGAAGGTCAGGAAGGCCAGCGCGCTGCCCAGGCCCAGCAAGGGGCTCAGCGCGAGCGACCACGGGGCCACCAGGCACAGAAACGCGGCGCCCGCACAGACCGCGACGGTGTATAGCTCCACCGCTGGCCGCAGCAGGACTTCGACGGCTTGGGACTGGGCCATGGCGGGCGCTTCACGTCACGTCAGGGCTCGATGCCCGTGGCGGTGATCAGCACCGGGTAGTGCTTGATGCCCAGGCGTTGCGCCAGGTCGTCGCCCGAGACGGGCAACAGCACTAAGCCCGGCGCGAGGCGGCGCAGCGCGGCCAGTGCTTCGGGTGTCGCGACGTTGACCACCAGCCCCACGGCGCGCAGCGCCTGTAAGTCCTTGCCCCGCTGTTGGAGCCAGTCGCGCGAGCGGTCGTCGTCGCCGACCAGGAACAGCGGCGTCAGGCCCGGCGCGCGGATCACGCGGCGCGGCTCGTCGCCGGGTGTCAGCCGCATCGAGCGCACCGGCAGCATGGCCGCCTCGGCATCGGTCGGGCCGCCAATGCGCGGCCTGGATTGCGGCGCTGGTTGCGGCGTGGCTGGCTGACTGGGCTGCGCATCCTGCGGGTTCAAGGCCCGGTAGTGCGGCAGTGCCGAGCTGCCGCCCTTGTCCTCGACGACGATCAACGGCGGGGAGCTGCTCTTGATGACCGGGCCGCGGCCCTGTGCGTGGGCCGTGGCGGCCAGCAGTGCCGCCATGGCGGCAAGGAGGATGCGGTTCATGACATGGGGCTCCGGGCAGTGGGAAGTGCAGCGCCCGGCCCGAGCACGCGGGTCAGGTGCTGGTGGACACAGCGGCGGTAGCGGGCGGCAGGCGCCCCGCCCGCGGGGCGGTGGTAGCGGCCGATGGCGATCAACCAGTCCTCGCCCGGCGTGTGCTGCTCCTGCAGGATTTCCGCGGCGATGGCGAGGTTGCGGTACGGGTCGAGCAGTTCGCAGGGATGCTCGTAGCGCTGCGCGTGGTAGCCGAGGTTGACTTGGCCGAGTCCGGCGTCGATGCGATTGGCCGGCACGCGGGCGAGCGCCTGGCGAATGCCGGCGCAGGCCCCGGCCCGTGTGGCGTAGCGTTCGGCGCGGCCGGCGACGTTGAGCGTCCAAGGCCAGGGGATCAGGCGGCCACGCAGCCGCGCGCCGCTCTCC
The DNA here is from genome assembly GCF_001592265.1 of Curvibacter delicatus NBRC 14919. Taxonomy (GTDB): domain Bacteria; phylum Pseudomonadota; class Gammaproteobacteria; order Burkholderiales; family Burkholderiaceae_C; genus Hylemonella; species Hylemonella delicata. The sequence goes on from NZ_BCWP01000017.1 coordinate 39,800, forward strand.
TGCAGCGCCACCGCGTACAGCACCGGCGACGGCACACCCGCCTGCTGGGCGGCGAGCTGGTAGGCGGGTGGTGGCACCTCCTGGCCGAAGGCGATGGCCGTGCAGGCGCAGAGCACCAGGGCCACTGCCGCGCGGCCGGCGCGGCGAGCCAAACTCGATGCCGCTATTGGCGCTGCCATTGGCCGTTGACCTCGCGCACCACGGCGGGCAGATCGCCGGGCAGGCCGAGTGACAGCCAGCGCCCGGCGTCATGGTTGAGCGTGATGGCGCGCGAGCGCACGCGGCCGGCGTCGATGCCAGCCTGCGTCGCCCACTGGCGGATGCGGGCGTCCTCCTGGCGGCTGCCGACCATGTAGAGGTCGAAGGCGGTGCCGGCCACCTGCAGCTGGCGCACGCGCTGCTCGCACGACGGGCACTCGGCCTTCACGAAAACCGCCAGCCGGCCCGAGCCCCGGTTGCCGGCGCCCGGCGCCTTCGCACCCGGCATGTTCACGCGCTGCTGTCCCGGATAGAGCCGCTTCCACGCCGCGTCGTAGGCCCGCTGGTAGGCCAGCGTCTTGCCCACGCGCTTCGATTCCGCCTGCACCTGCAGCTCCGCATAGCGGTTGCGTTCCTCGTCGCTGCGCGCCTCGATGCCCAGCGCCGTGAGCGGATCGAGGTTCGGGGAATAGATGCCCAGCGGCCCCTGCATCAGTTGGCGGTAGCGCGCCCACTCATCGGAGCGCAGGCCCCAATCGCGCGCCAGCCGTTCGTCCAGCGCGGCGTCGCTGCTGTTCTGAATCTGGGCGGGCACCGTGCGCGAGGACGCGACCGGCGCCGACTGTGCCGAGGCCGTGCCTGCCGTTCCTGCGACAGCGGCGAGGATGGCGGCGAAGCAGATCGCGGCGTGCTTCATGGCCGGCCCCTACGGCAGCGCGAGGCGCTGGGTCTGGCCGTCCACGCGGAACACGGCGGCGCGTGCCTCGATCGCCAGCAGATGCCACGCGCCCACGGCATCGCCTTCGCGCAGCAGCCACACGTCCAGCACCGACGACGCCTTGGGTGCCGTCACCGACAGGAAGCGCTCGCCGCCGCGCAGCTCCACACCCACGACGTGGAATGGCGGTTCGGGCACCTTGGGCTTGGCCGGCTCGGCGGTGCGCTGGGGTGCTGCGGCAGGCGCGGCGGTTCGCTTCATGCGGGCTTCGATGTCGCCCACGCGGGCCTGCAGCGCCTGCACGTCGCCGGCATGGGCGTCTGTGGCCTGGGCCTGCTCCACCTGTGCCAGGCGTTCGTCCAGCGCCTTGCGGGTGGCCTCGAAGTCGGGCTGGGTGACAGGCTTGGGCTGATTCTTCGAGGTCGCCGCCTGCTGTTCGAGTTCGGCGACGCGCGTGTTGAGCGCCTGCACGTGCGCGTCCTGGGCGCTGGCCTGGCTCTGCTCGCTCAGGCGCGACAGGCCCACGCTGTTGACCACCGCGAGGATGCTCACGAGCAGCAGCCACGCGGCCGCTGTGATCTTCAACCAGCGCGCGCGGCCGGCATTCTCGTCGGGAAGCTGCGGGATGGTCATGGCTGGGCCTCCTGGGGCACATGGGGATCGGCGGGTTCGTCGGCCGGCGCGCTCGGTGCCGGAGGCGCGGGAATCGGGCTTGCACTCGGCGCACGCGCAGTCGTCACGCGCGCGAAGCACACCGCGCGCGCAGCGTCATCGACGGACAACTCCCAGGCCGGCCCGGCGAGCGCCAGCAAGGCATCGCGCAACGGCAGTGGCCCGAGCCGCAGATGCGCCGCCGGCAGCGGCAGCGTGAACAGCGAAGCGGCGTCCGGCGCGTCGCAAAGGCGGTAGCCGGTGCGCAGCAGCACGTGCCGTAGCGCATCGCCGACGCTCGCGTCCAAGGTCGGCGGAATCGAAATCTCGATCACCTGCCGCAGCAGGTCGCGCTGCGCCGGCTCGGGCACCATCTCGACCAGCGTGTAGCGCCCGTAGCGCGCCACCGGGATCAGGTTCGGCTCAGACTCCGGGGCGATGGCCCTGACAAACGCCGAAGGCTCGGGCGCGGTGGCAGCGGCCGTCGGGGGATTCGCCACGCCCGTGGTGGCGCAGCCGGCCATCAGTACGCAGCCGGCGAGCAATGCAGGCACAGCCAGGCGGTGGGCGACGCAGGTGAGTGGTTGCATGGGGCAAGTTCCCTGGAACACGGAGCCCTCACCATCGCCGCCGCGAAGCGTTCGGGCAGCAAACAAAGGGAACTGGCAGGCGCCCGACTTCATCGCGCGCCATCGATGCACGGAAAAAAGAAGCCGGCGCCCCGAAGGGCAGCCGGCGTGGGTGGGTGGATCAGGCCGCGACGAGTTGCCGGGCCAGTGCTACCTCGACGGAATCACCGTCCTGGTTCAGCACGTCCAATCCCGACTCGGGCACGTCTCCCGACGTGCTCTGCGAGACCATGATCTTTCGCGCCATCAGCCCCAGGCAGGTCATCTGCGAGGAAGCCGCATAGCCGAGGTAGATCACGAGAACCGGCAGCTTCTGGCCGATGCGCCATGAGCGCCGGGCCGCCTGCTGCAGGCTGTAGACGTTGTAGCCCGACTGCATGAACACGATCGTCGGAAACTCCAACAGGTCGAGACCCGTCTTGACCAGCTCCGGGTTCGTGATCAGCACGTCGATGCCGCGGTCCAACTGCTCGGCGATCCAGTCCTCGCGGCGGGAGGCATCCACGCTTGCGCGCAGCACCGCCACCTTGAAGCCTTCCTGCTCCAGCAGCACCTTCAGGCGCGACGTGGTGTCGCGCGTGCCGGTGTAGACCGAATAGACCAGCGTCTTGCGACCCGCAGACTTCTCCTGCTTGCAGATCTCGATCAGCTCGCGCTCCTTGGGCATCACCTCCAGCTCGTTGAACTGAGCCGGAACGAAGGCCAAGGTCTGGCGCGTGCGCGGGTGCACCACCGCCTCCGACCGGAAGCAGCAATCCGGCCAGGCCAGCAGCACGTTGAGGACCACGCCGAGCAGCGTCGTGTCGCGCTTCGCCAGCGCTTCTTTCAGCGCTGTGGTCAGCCGACCTGACAGATCGCGATAGGCCGCGGCTTGCGCCGTGTCCATCGCCACCTCGCGGAACTCCTCGTCGTAGGGCGACAGCACATTGCCGCCGATGTCCTTCAACTTGAGGAAGACCGTGAACGGCAGCACGCAACGCAGCACGCCCTTCGGGCCGAAGCCCGGCGCCTTGACGGTGCGCACCGAAATCTTGTTGCCCTTGGCCGTCTTGTGCGCCGTGCCGGTGCTCTCGGAATAGATGTCCTTGAGGACGCCGTGATCGCGCATGAACGCCATCGCGGCCGAGGTCATGCTGCCGCTCTTGGTCGGGCGGTAGCCATCTTCGATCATTCGCCCCGGCAGGGCTCGGAACAGCAGGTGGAAAAGGTCGTCGCCGTAGCCGCCCATCAGCGTGCCGGTGAGCAGCAGCGTCTTGCGTGCCTTGGCCGCCAACACCCCCATCGCTTGGCCCTGTGCGGAGCCGCCGTTCTTGTACTCGTGCGCCTCGTCGGCGATGAGCAGGTCGAACGTGCCTTGCGGCAGGTAGCGCTTGATGAACTCGGACGGCTGGTAGCCGCCCTCGCCGAAGCCGAACTCCATGTTCGCCATCGCCCGCTCCATGCGGTGCGCTTGGCGATCCGAGAAGACCAGCTCGCCGTTGGCATCCATGAGGTTGATGAACTCGTGGATGTTGTCGCCGAGCATGGACGCCAGGAAGGAGTCGCCGAACTTGCGCATCAGCTTCTGCGCGGTGACTTCCCCGATGGTCGGGATGCGCTGCAAGGCTTTGAAGACGGCCGTGGACTGGTCGCTGGCGGACAGGCTCCTCGGTCGCATCAGCGTCCACAGCGGTGCGGCGCAATGGCTGCACCGGCGGCGGTAGTCCTCGGCTTCGAGTTCGACCGGGTTGATCGGCTCGCCGTCGAGGTTGGTGATGACCTGGCCGCAGTCCGGGCATGCGCCTACTTCGCCGTGCCGCGTGCGCCGCACGTTGAAGACGGGCTTCCAGTGGAAACCCATGCGCATCCGCACGCGCCCGAGCACGAAGAACTCCTGGCCGCGCGCCGGTACGCCCAACTGCTCGCGCAGCTTGATGAGCTTGACCAGCGTGTCCGGGCCGTTGAGCACCCAGACCTTGGCACCGGCCACCGTCTCCTGGATTTCGCGGCGCCACTTGTAGACCAGGTGGGGCGGCGACAGCACCAGAGTGCGGCGGTAGCCTTCGGCGTGCAGCACGGCGGCCGTGGCGATGCCGACGGTCGTCTTGCCGCAGCCCATCTCGCCATTGACGATCGCGGCGCGTTCGCCACGGTCGGCCAACAGCTCGGTGACGGCATGTACCACCTCGGCCTGCGCCTGGAACAGCTTGCGCTTGAGACTGGCCAGCACGAGCTGGCGGTGCGACCGGGCCTGGCCGGTGTAGACGGGAGGGTTGGCGCGGTTGAGCGAATCCAGCAGCTCGTCGCCGAACTCGGCGACGAAATCCTGAAGGCTCAAGGCCAAGGGAGAAGCGGCCGCTTCGAGCAGGTCGCCCTGGATGGGCGTGCTGTCGGCGGCGGGAACAACGTCGGTATCGAGGGACATGGTGATGCTCCAAAGAAAATGGGGCATGCACCTCCCCTGCGGGGCGATGGCATGCCCCGGGGTGGGAAGAGGGGAACGGCGCGAAGCCGCAGTGGAAGAACAGATCGACGGCGAACCGTCAGGGAACAGCGATCAGCGGATGGTCAACACCTCGCCGCAGGTCGGCGAGCCTGGTGTCATGTCCCAGGCACGGATGACCGGCACGAACTTGTCGGTCAGGATGCGCGTCTCGGCCACGGAGCCGTCGTCGCGTTCGGTGTATTCCGTCTGCAGCGTCTTCTCCTTGTGGGTGTCGCCCTTGACGACGAGCACGCGGCCCGTCTTGGACTTCACCACGCCGGAGATCGCGCCGGCAGCAAGCGCCAAGGCAAGATGCCAGTGCGACAAGGCCCGCGCCGGAGGCCGCAGCGATTGCTGCGCGGCGCCCAGGTGCGTGTCGAGCGTCGGCCAGAGCCCTTGCAGCCGGCCGACTTCATCGGCGAACTGCTCGGGCTCCATCGTCACGCGGTAGAAGTGCTCCGGCTCGGCCGGGCTGGCAGGCACCGTGTACGGCAGGAACGGCCATTCGACCGGCAGCTCCTCCGCTTCGGCGTCGCCTTGCCCGATCTGCAGCAGCAGCGCGCGCGTGGCTTTGACCGAATCCGATGCCTGGTCGCGCTGACGAACACGGCGGCCGAAGATCACCACCTGCTTGAACTGCGCTTCCACCGCGCGGTAGATGCGCAGATCGGCGAAGTGCCGGGTCAGCCACCCGACCAGCTCGGCATCGAGCACGTAGTGCGGCACGATGTAGATCAGCACGCCGCCGTACTGCAGCAGTGGCAGCGCCTTTTGATAGAACAGCTTTTCCAGCCGCGCGCGGCCCTGGCCCTGGTAGCCGACGTTGCCGTTGGTGTCCTTGGCCAGGTCGCCATACGGCGGGTTGAGCCACAGCAGGCCAAAGCTCTGCCGACTGATCAGCGTGTCCATCAGGTCGCCGTGGATGCAGCGATCGACCAGTTGCCGGGCGTGGTGCGCACGCTCGGCCTCGTACTCGACGGCGAAGGCCTGGACCTGCTCGCGCCCGAGGGCGTGCGCGGCTTCGGCGATCGCCACGCCTTCGCCGGCGCAGGGATCGATGATGCACAGCGGCCCGTTCGAGGATTCGGCGGGCGCCAGTGCGGCGAGTGCTCTTTCGAGCGTGGGTTCATCCGTGGGGAAGTACCCGTTCTTGACGAAGTTGCGGGCGAGCCGCGGGAACATGAGGGCCATGGGAATCTCCTGGCATTGAAGATGAAGGGATGCGGACACGCGCGCGTGCATGTCCGATGCGAAAACCTCAAGCCACCGCTTCGAGCGGTCGTGCCGAAGGGGTGCGGCTGGCGGGTGTGCCCGCGACGAGCGCGCCGCTGCGGATCAGGCCGCCCAGCACCTGGGTCAGCGTCGGCACGTCGATGGCGAGTCGATGGCCCTCCAGAGGTCCGAGGGCGAACGGCAGGCGCGTCAGCATCGACTTCGCCTGCAGCAGCTCCAGCACGGGTTCGCGCCAGGGATCAAGAAGCGGCAGCGGGCAGGTATCCCGCACCAGCTTCCACAGCCGGTCGAGCCGGTGCGTGGAATCGCGAGGCAGGAGCGCCAGCGCGCTGGCGTTGGCCTTGTCGGGCTTGACGCAGCGCCGATCGAACAGCCAGATGTTGGTCAGCGAGCCGAACAGCGTGCGTCGGTAGGCGCGTGCGCTGCGCTTTTCCAGGTTCTCGACGTTGCTGACGAAGATCGGAATGCTCGCGCCCTGCTCGGTGATGAGGTGGAACTGATCCAGTCCCTGTTCGTCCCGGCCCAGGGTAAGGCGGGCCAGGAATTCCTGGACGGCGGTGTCGCGCGCCCAGAGGGAGATGAAGACCAGGTTGCCGTTCTCGTCACCGACGACGCCATCGGCCATCAGGTCGGGGCATTCGTCGATGCGATAGAGCGTCTTAGGGGAAGAAGGTGCAGGCATGGTGATGTCCTCGAAGTGAGCGGAGACAGCACCGCCCGCGAGGGCAGTCACTGCCCCAGGGGGATGGAAGAAGACGCGGTGAGCGTCGTGGTGAAGAATCAGACCGTGCGTCGCAACGCGCCGTAGCCTTGAAGGTCTGGGCTACCTGGGCATGTTGTCGGCAACGCCGACGGACATGGGACATAGCCTGCGCTAAGGTGCGCGTGTCGCGGGAGCGGAAAACCGACCCGGCGCGCAACCCTGTTTGCTCTGGCGCATCGCCCGCGGCGCCGGAAGGACGGCCACAAAAGAAAACCGCCCCGGGGACACCGAGGCGGCAAAGATGACTGCTTGGCTCAGGGAGGAAAAGCCAGGGAGGTATGCAGTCGAACCGCAATTTTCGCGGCGGCAGCGAATTGCCGCATTAGGGTTACACCGAGCCAAACTGAACGTGGTGCGCTGGCAGCACAGCGCCGCCAAAGAAAAAGCGGACCATGCCGCGAGGCACGATCCGCTTGTGGGTCAGGCTTTGAGCTGACGCAGGCCATCCGCGAGCAGCCAAAGCGCCCGGTTGAGCCGGACGTTCTGGTCGATGCCCTGAACGGGTCGCGTGCGCTGCTGGCGCCCGTTGGCGGCACAGCCGGTCAGGCCGCCCTTGACAAGGTTCTCCTGAACCCGGTTGAAGACCGACCAAAGATCGGCACGGTTGTCGTCGAAACGACGAGGCCGCAGGATCTGCGTCTCCGTGATGGGCAAGGCCTTGCCCGACTCGTCGTACTTTAAGGTCAGCGCCGACCTGGCGAAGACTTCGGCCTCGCCGTCGTCGAGGGTGATGACGCGCATGGCGTCGCGCGAGTCCTGCACGCGCTCGAAGCCGTGCAGCACCTCGTAGGCGCCTTCGATCACGTGATCGGTGACGTTGCCCTTGTGGGGCACGCGCACGTCGGCGAAGGTGTCGCCGCACACCAGACCGTTGTGGCAGACGAATCTGAACATGCCCGCGAGCATCTGGTAGCTGCTGGTGCCGTCGTGCGAGTTGAGCAGGATGATCTCGTTCGCCTCGGCGCCGTTGATCTGGCTGGCGTGGCGAAGGCGCAGCATGTGCTTGGTGTAGTCGCGGCGATCCTCGTGTCGCACGCGGGTCTGGCACACCATGAACGGCTGGAAACCTTCTCTGCGCAGTTCGGTCAGCACAGCCGCCGTGGGGATGTAGCTGTACCGTTCGGAGCGGCTTTCGTGCGGGGTGTCCGCGAAGATGGATGGGGCCACGGTGCGAATCTGATCGTCCGACAACGGATGGTCGGCGCGCAGCACCGGGGAACGAGGGGCGAAGCGGGATGCGAGTTGCATGATGATCTCCTTGCGGAATGGAGCAATCGGCATCCAGCGGCCGAGGCCGGATGCGCGCGATTGCGTAGGACGAAGAAAAGCCCTGCTGAACAGGGCCTGATGAAAGGGATGAAGAAGTGCGCCGCGTGAAGGCCGGCCTATGGGTTCGGAACCGGCTCCCAGCCGCGGCTGTGCGGGTTGAAGCAAAGCGCTTCCTGGCCTTTGAGGATCGGCGTGAAGCCGTCGAGGAAGACGTGTCGCAGGTACAGCGCGCGGTAGGTCAGTGCCTGCCACGCCTGTTCTTCGCTCAGGCCGTTGGCGATGAAGTGCTCGCGCAGTTCGTCGTCGTCGGAAACCTCGTTGTTGGCCAACTGGTCTTCGACGAAGCGAAGCAGCTCGGGCGGCAAGGACGACATGAGGGTGTCCATGTTCGCCTCAGTCGGTGGCTGCATCGCCGGCCGCTTTGCGCGTCGGCTGCTGGTGGAAGGCATGCACCCTTGCGCGCCAGGTGGCGCAGCGCTGCGGCGCCATGTCGAGATAGCGCAGCGGGCACGAGTAGTAGTACGGGTGCTCGGCCTCGACCAGGAACTTGTAGCCCCATTCGCGGCCCTCGCTTTCCAGCAGATGGCAGCCGATCAAGGTGGCCGACTCGCCGGGTGCGAGACCCAGGACGCCGGCCTGCTTGGCGGTGACGCGCGCCACCGTCCACAGCACGTTGCCGACCAGCGTGTGGTCGATGACCTCACTGCGCGACCGCTCGGTTTCCTCGGTTGCGGTCAGCTCGCGGATCAACTGATCGCGCGTCAATCGAACGAATGTCCAGCCCATGGAATGACTCCTGTGAGAAAGGGCCGGAGTCCTCCCGCCGGGGAAGGAGCCCCGGCGGGTGGTGGAAAGCCGCAGGCATGCGGCGTGAAATGGCGATGGGATCAGACCCTGGTGAGGTGCCAGTCCTGGGACAGCGGAGCGAACTCGTAGCCCAGGTCGCCGAGGCGGTCGCGCTGCTGACGCAGCACGCGCCGATCCACGGTGGCATCGAGCTTGACGACATCGCCCAGCGGCCAGAGTGTGCCGAACAGCGCCGCGTCGCCGTCGTCGTCCGCATGGGCCGTAGCCTCGGCAGACGCAGCAGCCGGCTCGCTGCCGAACGGCGTGGTATCGACCAGCGGGTCGCGCGAGCTGCGCGCCTTCTTCCGGCCGGCCGCCTTGGGGGCGGTCGTCGGCGTCGGCGTGGCGGTCTGCGCTTCCTCGTCGATCGGATCGACTTCCTGCGGACTCAGCCGGCGGGCGTCGTCACGGCTCAGGGCGTCGATGTTGGACAAAGTCATCCCACCCAGGAGGGCGCGGATCTCAATGACCATGCGGCCGTTGGCGGTGTACGTGGACGGGCGAATCTCCGCGATGGCGAAATCGCCCTCGTACTTGCCTTCGGCGTACTGGTCGAGTTCGGCGTTCTTCACGACGAACTCGCCGATGGAGGTCGCAAGGCGCCCGACGTTGAAGTCGCCGTTACGGCCGTGGATGGTCTTGATGGCCAATTGGCCGGGAATGGTGATCATGAAGAACTCCTGCGGACGAAGCTGCGATCACGCACACGGCCGTCATGGCGACGGTCGCATGCGCACGCGAGTGGGAAGAAGACAAGGCCCCAGGGGACGGGGCCTTGCGGATCAGAACGACTCGGCAACTTCCAATGCAGGCGCATCGGCAGTGGCTTCGTCGGCAGCTTCGGCGGCGGGCCTGGCGGGCTCGAACGCAGCGGCTTGCGGCTCAGCGAACGTCGCGGGGACATCCGTGTTACGCACGTCGCGTTCGTCGCGTTCGTCGCGCTGGTCGGCATCGGTCGGCTTGGGCTCGGCCTTGTAGACGAGCTTGCCGTCGACCTTGATCCAACTGACGAACAGCAGGCGGGCCTTGAAGCTCACCCCCTGCTCGCCGGCACGCTTGCCCTTGGAGTAGGTGAAGGTGTCGGCCCACAGGTCGCCCAGACGGAAGCCGATCATCACTTTCTTCTCGGCATCGACCGCTTGGATGCAGCGGCGCACGAGGTGCTGCGCTTCGGAGCCCGAGACGCGCGTGTCGAAACGCACGTAGGCCACGTCATCGCTGGGGCCGTTGAGCGCCGCGATGTCGCAGGCCAGGAACGCATCGCCTTTCTTGGGCTTCACTTCGCGGATGCGATTGAGATACCCGAGTCCGGTGATGTGCAGGTCGAAGTAGGACTTGTCGGTGGAAGTGGTCATGGTGAATCTCCTGAGAACAATGAGGCGGAGACACACCCGACCCAAGGCGGGGAAGGTGTGGAACCCCCGCGTGGGTTGAAGGAACAGCTTGGGTGGCATCACCATCGGGAGAACCGATGGCTGTTCGCGCTGGGATGCCGGAGCGAACTGGTTGATCAACGCGGTCGGAACCGCGTCGCAGTCTTGAAGATCGAGACTGCCTGGGCATGCTGCTGACGGGCGTCAGCGGAACATGGCGGCAGCGTGGCGCCAGGCGCGCGCCCGCGCGAGCGGCAATCGGCACAGGCGGCTGTCCGCATTAGTGGCACCCTCTCGCCACCGGGTTGGGCAGGTACTGCCGCTTGCGGACCAGCATCTCGAAGGGCTCGCCCGCGCGGCTGGCGGTATCGAAGTCCACCACCACGAAGCCCGGTTCGATGGGCCGGTACTCCAGCCAGTGGATCGGCACTTGCCAGTGCTCGGCGCAGTCGCGCACGAAGCGCAAGGTGGCTTCCACTTCTTTTCCGGTGTTGGCGAAGCAGACGACGGCATCTGCGGGCAGGCCGCCGTTGGCTTGCAGCACGCGCCAGAGCATGTACGCGCTGGTGCGGCCGCCGCTGAAGCTGATGCAGGTCGGTTGCTCGATCTTGAACGGGTCTCGCATGCAGGCGTCACCAGGCGGTGGCACCGGCAGATGCCGGCGTGAGCGGCCCGAGCCGGACTGGAGACGAGCGCGTGCGATGCGGCCATGGGCCGCGGCACGAGATAAAGAGAAGCCCCCGTGAAGGGGGCTGGGAAGCAGTACGGTCAGTGGCCGGCCGGTGCAGCGGATACCGCCTGCATCGACAGGTGCGTGACCGTGGCCGACACTTCGAGGTCGTCCTCGCTGTGCAGGATACGGGTGAGGACCCGTTCCTGCAGGGCGAAGAACTCGCCGAAGTCGTCGCCGCCGAATTCGGCGCGCGCCAGTTCCCACCAGTCGTCGAACGCATCGACATCGGGGTTGCAGCCCACGGCGTAGGCGATGGTCTTGCGCCGCCCATCGGGCCGGCTCTCGCCGTGCTCGGCCATGAAATACACGCCCTGGTCCTTGACCAGGATGACGCGGCACTGGTTGGCCGCCGCCTCGGCAAGCACGGGCCGAAGCTCGGTGCCTTTGAATCGAACAGTCATGGAAGTGGTCTCCAACGGTGAAGGAAGAAGGTTTCCCGCCGCGAGGACGGGAAGCCGCTTGGGGACGTGAGGGGATCAGTGCTGGACGGGCTTGCGACCGGACAGGCGCTGTACGCGGATGAGGCGCCAGCTCCCGTCGTCGATCAGCCGCTCCAGCACCTGGCCCAAGGTGTCGAAGAACACTTCATCGACCCGCTCGACCAGCTCGCCTTCGCGATGCAGCTCCACCGCGTAGGTGTCGAGGCCGCGTTCGTAGAGCACGGTGACGCGCCCCTGGAACTTCGCCGAAGCGACGGTGAAGCCGATGGCCGGCGGCGTGGCGATGATGTTGCTGGGGCTCGGATCGACCACCGTGAAGTCCCGCGCGCCGGCATCCACCAGCAGGTGCGTGATGCGGCGGAATCCATCGGGCGCGGGCAACTGCTCCAGTTGGTGGATCAGCTCCTGCAGCTCGGGGCACTGCGGCTCGGGGATCGGCAGCTTGGCCGGCGCGGAACCCAGGATGAGCCGCTTCACCGTGTACGGCTGGCCGTCGGCGGTGAACTCAGTGCTCTCCTCGGGCGTATCCGCGCGCAAGCCGTCGAAGCGGCGCCGCGCATACGGTTCGACCTGCACCTTGGCGCCTTCGTCGGGCACGTCGGTGACGAGGGCCTTGTCGAGCACCGCGAACTCGGCCCGCCCCGTCTTGACGACGATGGCCTCGTCGGTGGTGGCGATGACCTTGCCCTCGAAGGGCTTGGGATCAACGTGGAAGCCCAGCGTCGAAACCTTGGGCTGGCCGTCGAAGATGTTGAACTTGAAGCTGCGGACGTTGGAAGGCACGTGGCCGCGAACCAGCGTCGGCATCTGTGCGCGGATGGCTTGGGTATCCATGGAAGACTCCTTGTGGCAACCAAGGGACTTCCGCCCGCAAGGGAGGTGTGTCCCTTGGGGGTGAGGTGGATGGACGCGACATGCGCCCGGAGAAGGAATAGCAACCAGCACGGCGAACCGTGCCGCAGCCTCGAAGGTCTCGACTGCCTGGGCATGCTTGCCGGCAACGCCAGCGAACATGCGAGCAGCGTGCGTCAGGCGTGGGCCAGCGACGCGGGGGAATCGGCACTGCGCGTCCACCGGCTTCGTCCAGAAAGAATACGAGCCCCGCGTGGGGGCTCGAAAGGTGGTGTCAGTCGTCGTAGATCGGCAGGCCGTCCAGCACCTGCGCATCGGCATCGAAGACCAGCATGCGCACGTCGGCGAGCGCGGCCAGGTGCAGCACGTGCATGAGGGATTCCGGCATGCCCTTCTTGCGATGCTCCTGCATCAGCCGCTTGGCCGTGATGCCTTCGACCACACGCAGGTTCTCGTCGGTCCAGGGCGTGGCGATCAGCTTCAACCCAATGGCCGGGCTGTACGGGATGCGGAAGGCGACGAACAGGAACAGCGTCGGCGTGGCGATGTCCGCCAGCTCGGCGAGGAAGCGATGCGCGTCGACGTCGAGGTGCGCGCTGCTGATCTCCCAGCACCGGCTGTAGTAGCCGGTCTCGAAGCGCAGGCGCTGCACGACTTCGCGGGCTGATTCCTCGGAGTAGGTATCGCCCACGTGCAGCGGCTTGCCTTCTTCCTCGGCCATGACGGCATAGACCACGTTGCGGGCGAGGCCGTGACTGCGGCATTGCGCTTCCAGCTCGGCAGGCACGGCCTGGTCTTCGGTGATTAGCGCGAAGTCGTCCGAGAAGACACAGCTACGCCGTTCGATCTGGCTGTCCGGTAGATTCGACTGCGAGGGATGCAGCGGCAGGTAGGTCAGTGGGCAGTCGTCATCGTAGGAGATGGCGAGCAGCCGCTCGACCGACAGGCCATCGTAGCCGCGGATAAAGGGATTGTTGTTCGAGTAGGACATGGGATTTCTCCAGCAGAGGATGGCCGAGGCGATCCCCTGCTGGGGATTGAACCCCAGCGGGTGGATAAAGTGGCAGCCGGTCAGTCGGCAGCGGTAGAGGACGGGTCGCCCAGCGCCTTCAACAGGTCGAGCAGGCCGCCATTCGCAAGCTGGTACAGGCGGTTGTAGTCGTCGCCGGTCGGCGCCTGCTCCAGGCGATCCAGCCGCGCATCCAGGTTGAGGATGCTCTGGTGCACGTTGCGGGCGATGCTCAGCGCGGAAGGTTTTCCGGCCGGCTTAGGTGCATCGAGCACCGAAAGGACTTCAGCGGGCGATGGGTAGCGGCAGTCGGGTCCGTACTCGACCGGGAACACCTCGCGCCCGGTCAATCCGGTATTCGGGGTTCCGCTGCTGACATGCAGCACATACTCGTCGGGCACATCATTGCCGGCGTAGTCGAGCACCACGATGCGCGGCTTGCGCACGTCGGCCGGCCAGCCTTCAAGGATGACCGCATCGATGTCGTCGTCGGTCACGAGCAGACCGATGGAAAAGTCAGGGGACATGAATCACTCCTTTCAAGAAAAGGAGGGACATGGCCCCATGCAGGGACGCATGTCCCTCGTGGGGTGGGAAGAAAAGAAGAACGTCGGCAGGCCGCAGCGCGGCTCACCAGCCGTTGTAGTTCAGCGTCAGGTCGGCGACGACCTTGCGCCGTTCCAGGTCGAGGCCGCCCAGGTCGGACAGACCCTCGAAGCCGCAACGCTTGAGCATCGCCCCGCCCTCGCGGGCGTTGTAGAAGCTCACCATCGCGGACAGGAACATCCGCTGGCCGCTGCTCAGGACGCCGAGGGCATCGTTGAGCATCAGCAGCTTCGGCCGCAGATCCCACTTGGTGGTGGCACGCTGCAGGCCTTCGCGGGTGCCGTCGCCGAACCATTCGGCTCCGGCGATGTCGACGCCGCGTTTCCACGCCTCGAAGAAGGCTTGGGGCGCGGCGGCGAAGTGCTGGTGTTCCAGCTCGATCTGATCAAGTACCTCTTGAGGCAGGGCACGGTTCATGACATGGGCTCCTGGTGGTTGGACATCACGGGTGGAGGCGCTGCTGCCAGCGGCCCGTTTGCAGGGCGTGCTCGGCGGCGTGGTGCGAGCGGAAGTAGCTGACCGACTCCCGCGAGACCGGGCCGTCCGCATCGGCGGTGCCGATGTAGTGGCCGGCTGCGCTGCACAGCACTTGCAGGGGCAGGCGCTTGCCGACGCAGGCCAGGGCCTGGTAGCCGATGGATTCGGCTCGGGCCTGTTCAGCACTCAAAGGTGCCGATGCGAGCGCAAGGGACATGGTTTTCTCCTGTTGGTTGAAGACCGGGAGCACCACGCCCTGACGGGAGCGGATACCTCCCGAAGGGTTGAACATGAAAAGCACCCGCGTCGTGGCGACGCGCGTCCGCGGTGGTCGGTGCGAAGCGGACTGGATCGGTCAACGCGGCGAACCGCGTTGCAGCCTTGAGGACCGGGGCTGCCAGGGCATGGTGCTGACGACCGTCAGCGACACATGCGGGAAGAATGAAAGCGCGGCGGCACTCCGTCGCTGATCAAACGGAACCGAACGCCGTCCAGTTTGGGCCGAGCGCTGGCAAGAGCAGCGATGCACGATTCCGTTCGCCCACGACAAAGGCGCCGAAGCCTCGCAAGGCTTCGGCTGGAGAGAAATCAATCCACCTGTGGGCTGCAAGCAGGCCAGGCCATCGTCAAAGCCATTCGCTGCGTCAGCAATCTCACCCGGCCCGTTTCGTGGCTGGGGCCGGCATCCTCTGGCGTGTATCCACACACAAAGGGAACCCGTTGTTCCGCCGGCGGGCACCGGCACCGAATACCGTCGACCGCAAACGGTCTCCTGACACCTCGCAGCCTTGCGGGCCAAGGCGTCAGGAGACCGCTCGCGGATGGACGGAAGCACGTCGATCAGCGGAATCGCGGCGAGCGCGATTCGATGGAACAATGACCTTCTCGCCCTGCCAGCCGTGATCGGCCCGTGCAGGACGCGCACACCGTTGCAGAAGGGAACGCGCGCTGGGGAGTCCCGCGAGGCGCGGGAGGTTTGCCCCGCCGTCGGCAGCAGCCGGCGTGGCAGAGGGAGATGGGGGCGTCAGTTCGCCCTGGGGCGCCGACGCGGTGGGCCTGATGCACGGCTGGATGCGCCGCGCTTGCCTGCTCCGGTATCTTCGACCGGCTGCGTGCCCTTGCAGTCCGGGTAGCGGCTGCAAGACCAGAACGCGCCGCTCCTGCCGCTGCGCTGGCGCATCGGTGCGCCGCACTGCAGGCAGCTCGGTGCGGGCGGCAGTTTGAGGTTCAGCGTGGCGCCGCGGTACTGCTGCACGAGCTGGGCGACCCAGCTCGATTGCTTGGCGATGAAGGTGTCCAGCGTCATCTGGCCGACCTCGATCATGTCCAGCGCCTGCTCCCACACCGCCGTGGTGCCCGGGTCGGCGATGGCCGCAGGCACGGCGTCGATCAGCGTGAAGGCGGCATCCGACGCGCGGATGGACCGACCCCTCTTCAACAGATAACCGCGGGCCAGCAGCCCGCTGATGATGTTGGCGCGCGTGGCCTCGGTGCCAATGCCCGTGGTGTCCTTGAGCTTCTGCTTCAGGCGCGGGTCGGTCACGAGCTTTGCGACGCCCTTCATGGCCTTGACCAGCTCGCCTTGCGTGTAGGGCTTGGACGGCAGCGTCTTCAACGCCTTCAGTTCGACCTGGCCGACCTGGCAGGCGGCACCTGCCTGCAGCGCCGGCAACACCTGTCCGCGCTGTGCATCCTCACCGTCACCGTCACCGTCACCGTCCTCGGGCTCAGGCGCCGCCAGCACCTGGCGCCATCCGGCCACCGCGATCTGCTTGCCGACCGCCACCAGCGACTGCCCGCCGCACGTGAGCTGCGGCACCGTCCGGTCGAACTCGTGGTGCGGCAGGAACTGCGCGAGGTAATGGGCGCGGATCAGCCGGTAGACGGCCAGCTCCTTGTCGCTCATCGCCGAGAGATTGGCCGGCTCCAACGTCGGAATGATGCCGTGGTGCGCCGTGACCTTGCCGTCATTCCAGGCCCGCGAACGCTGCTGGCGGTCCAGGCGGTCGATCAGCGGCCGCAGACCGGGATCGGTCTTGACCAGGCTGTCGAGGACGGCCGGCACCTCGGCCAGCATGCTCTCGGGCAGGTAGCCCGAATCCGAGCGCGGATAGGTCGTTGCCTTGTACGTCTCGTACAGCGCCTGGGCAATGTCCAGCGTCTCCTGCACGTCGAGGCCCAACTGCTTGGAACACACTTCCTGCAAGGTGCCGAGGTCGAACGGCAGCGGCGGGCCTTCGCGAACGCGCTCGGTCTCTACCGACAGCACCTGGGCGGTGCCGGCCGCGCGCAGGCGTTCGGCGGCCTGCTGCGCCACCGGCTGCTGCAAGCAGCGGCCGGCGTCGTCGGTGCTGCCCTGTGGCGGCGTCCAGCTTGCAACGAAGGACTGGCCTGCATGCGAGAGCGCGACCTCGATGGCCCAGAACGGCACCGAGACGAAGCGTGCGATCTCGCGATCACGGTCCACGACCAGCTTGAGCGTCGGCGTCTGCACGCGCCCGACCGACAGCACGCCGTTGTAGCCGGCCTGGCGGCCCAGCAGCGTGAACAGGCGGCTCAGGTTCATCCCGATCAGCCAGTCGGCACGCGATCGGGCGAGCGCGGAGAAGTACAGCGGCAGTGTCTCGGCGGACGGCTTGAGCGTGCCCAGGGCCTTGCGGATCGACGCATCGTTGAGCGCCGACAGCCACAGGCGCTGGATCGGGCCGCGGTAGCCGCACAGCTCGATGATCTCGCGGGCAATCATCTCGCCCTCGCGGTCGGCGTCGGTCGCGATCACCAGTTCGCCCGCCTTGGCGACGAGCTGCTGCACGACCTTGAACTGCGCCGCGGTCGCCGCCTTGGGCTCGACACGCCAACGCTCGGGAAGAATAGGCAGTTGCTCGATGCCCCAGCGCTTGTACTGCTCGCCGTAGCCTTCGGGCGGAACCGCTTCGACCAGATGACCGATGCACCAGGTCACGACGACACCCGCACCGCTGTAGCAGCCGTTGCCGCGTTGGCCGGCGCCCAGCACACGGGCGATGTCCTTGCCCTGGGACGGCTTCTCGCACAGGAACACGCGCATGAAGCCTCCTTGGAAGTGTGCGGTCATCGGATGGCCCCAGCTTGGCCGGGCCAGCGGATGACGGCAGCAAGGAAGCCGATTGGCGCAGACACCGCTTTGTGATCGGCAGGCGATGCGTTGCCGCAGCGGCATGCGCGAAGCCGCAACGGCTGGCGCAGCGGGAGCGTCGTTTCGGGAGGGCGGCTGGAACCCGGTGGAACACCCTGGAGCTATCCCCTGGGGATAGCTGGTGCATGGCGGGCGTCTGACGGTTGCTACAGCCGCCCCCTGCGGGGAATCAGCCCTTGGCCTTGGTTTCCTTCGACGCCTTCGTCCCCTTGGTCTCCTTCGGCGGCGGTACTGCGGCCTCGGGTTCCAGCGTCCTGGCGCTGAGGGTCACGGCCTGGATGCGGTACGGCAGAATGCCGATGCGGCGGGCCTCGATCTTGAAGGTCGTGCGCTCGTTGTCGTCGGCGTCCTCCCACTCGTCCTTCACCGTGCGGCCTTCTACCAGCACGCGCATGCCCTTCTGGTACAGGTCTTTCCAGTGGTCGGCGTCGCGGTGCCACAGCTCCACCGGCGCCCAGAAGCCGCCGCGGTCCTCGAATTCACCGTCCTTCTTTGGGATCGGGTTGTCGAAGTAGACGTTCAGGCGCAGCAGCCGGCGCGGCTCGTCGTTGCCGTTAGGGAATTCGCGATAGTCCGGCGCGGAACCGATGTTGCCCTCGCCGACGAAGTGCGTGCTCATGGAGACTCCTTGGGGGTGGTGGATGGAACCGACGCGGCATGCCCGTGGACACGTCGCAGGTAAGCCGCTTCGGCCTGCGCGGCCTTGCTGGCGCACTCCTGGGCCTGGCGGCCCAGCGTGTGAAGGAGGCTGATCTGCATGTTCAAAGCGATGCGCTGCAGCTCCATCGCGTACAGGTCGTCGATCAGCGAGGCAGGCGTCGCCGGGCGGTCGAGCAGCGATTCCCACAGCGCCACGCCCATGGAAGAACGGTCGTGGTTGCGCCAGCGCAGGAAGGTCGTGCCTGCGCCAGTGGTCTGCTGGGCCAGTTGCACGTCGAGCAGCGAGAAGGGGTAGGCCCGCGCCTGTTGCAGCACGCGCCGCTGCGCCAGCCCGATTAAGTCGTCGCGCAGCGCCGTGCACTGGTTGGCCCAGGCCTCCAGACTCCCCTTACCTTTAAAAGGCTGTAAAAGGCCTTTTAGGTAGGAGCCGTGTTCCAGGCGCTGGAAGTCCGCCTGTTCCAGCGGCAGGAAGCGCGCCGGTTGGCCGGTGGAAGACGATGCTGTCATGCCTTCGTGCCTTCGCCGTCATGGTCGTGGTCGTCGTCCGCCACGTCGGCTGCGCCAGCGCTGGGTGCGGCATCCGCGGCTGTACCAGGCTTGCCCGACCGCCGTGCGATCGGTGGCGCAAAGCGCGAGCGGCGCGTGCCTTCGAGCACGTCCTGCGGCAACTCGCCGAACTTCTCCAGCGCCGCCCGCGCCACCGCGTTCTTCGAGGCGAAGTCGTCGCGCGTCGCGCCGGAGTAGCGGTACTGCTGTGCCAGCGAGAACAGGCTGCGCAGCGCATGCGCGCCGTCGTTGAGCCAGCGTTCCAGCGTGCTGCGGTCGATCAGCGCGGTGTGGTGGGCGAGGATCAGCTTGCGGGCCAGGTCGTCGTAGTCGGCCAGCAGGTACACCGCCATGAAGCCGAGCTGCGCATTGACGAACAGCGGCAGCTTCACGGGCTGCACGTTCATGTTCTCGCCCAGCGACAGCGCGGGCGGCACGTCGGCCAGCGCCTGGTCCACGTGCTCACGCAGCGCCTGCAAGCTGTCCTTGGTCTGCGTCAGCTTGTCCTCGATGCGCAGCATCCAGAAATCCGAGTAGGGATCGTCCTGCTCGGCGCCGCGCTTCATCTTGTTCATCACGCTGATGTATCCGTTCAGGCCGATGATCCCGGGCCGGCCCTCGGCAGGCGCTCGGCCATGCCAGATGCGTGAAGCGTGGTGGGTGTGCAGCGTCAGCGACATCGCGCTGCGCAGCGATCCGAGATTCAACTGCAGGGGCGGCTGGGATTCATTGGCCATGGTGACGACTCGCGGTACGGGAACGAGCCGCCAGCATCGGCATCGCCCGGAAGGGCGTCAGTCAACAAACCGCAGCGGGTGCGCTCCCGGTTGTCGCCCCGGAAGGTCGCGTGTTCCGTCTATCCCCAGGGGATAGGTCCGCGCCGGGCTGCGACCGTGCGACGCATGACAGAACCGAAGCCGATGCCTGGAAGGCTTCGTGTCCCAGCTATCCCCTGGGGATAGCTGCTCAGGAATCGCCCAGGGTTGAACGCAGTTTCGCCAGGTAGGCCCGCGCTGCCTCGCGGCCAGGGCCGTTCGGCGCGGGCGGTGGCGGTGCAGACGGTGCCGGTGCGGCTGGCCGTGGCGGCGGCGCAGGCGGCGTCGATGGCGAACCGCCTTCGCCGGCCCAGGCCTTGAACTCGCCGCGGATCGCCTTCTGGATGATGCCGAACAGATAGCCGGCCGGGTTGCGTACCGCGCTGTTGCGGCAGCGCGCATCCCATTCGTCCAACACCGCCTGCCGCAGCGACTCGTCCACCTGCTGCAAGGCCACCATCGCGCCGCTTTGCTGCTCGTCCTTCAAGCGCAGCAGGCGCTCGGGCAGGCGCAGGTGCTGCAACGACTTCGCGCGCGGTACTGTACGTACTTGATTTATACGATCCATACGTACAGTACGGTCCTCCTTCGGATTCCGAAGTGAGCCGTCTGGCGCGGATTTCAGCCCTGCTTCGGATTCCGAAGACGGGCCTTCGAGATTCCGAAGCAGGCCGTCCTGGCCTTCTTCGGATTCGTGATCCACAGGCGCTTGTGGATAACTCGCGTCCGCCCATTCGTTGCGCGCCATGCGCTGTGCCAGCACCTGCAGCCGCGTGGGCAGCGTGCGGCCGTTGAGCATCGGGTCTTCGGCGATCTCGCGCAGGGTGTTCATGCCGACGATCTGCACCGCCTTCGCCGCATGGGTCAGCGCCTGGCCGACCAGGCCGAGGTAGTCGGGGTCGAGCTGCATCGCCTCGAAGGGTGTCAGCGGTTCGTCGTGCAGCATGTAGAGGTTGCTCAGGATGCGCCCGGTCTTCGGGTCGCGGCGCCGTCGCACCAGGCTCAGCCAGCGCGTCAGCCGCAGCAGCGTCAAGGCGCGCGCCACGGTCTCGTGCGAGGCCTGCGCCGCGCAGGGCATCGAGGCGAGGTAGGGGCGAAGCTGGTCGTAGGTCGGGAACGCCGTCACGCCGTCGCTCTGGAGCTGCAGGCGGAGCACCTGCCAGGCGTTGCGCTCCAGCGGCGTCAGGCGCCGGTCGAGGAACAGCGCACGCGGCACGCTCTCGTGCCGGTTGCCGCTGTAGAGGAAGCCGTCGCTGACCGGCGCGGCCGGCGATGCAGCAGCAGCGCCGCGCGGGGCTGGCGGTGTCGGTGGTGCCCGTGGCACCAGTTCCCGCAGCGCGTCGTCGAACAGTGCCGACAGCGCCACGGGGCCATCGCGCCGGGGTGCGCCGCCGGTCGCCATGGCCTACACCAGCCCCTGGTCGATCCAGTTGCGTATCGCCGACCAGATCACCGACATCGGCAGGTTCAAGGTCTCGGCCAGGTCCATGGTCAGCGTCAGCATCGCCACCTCATCGTCCAGCGCGATGCCGCGCTCCATGACGCCGGCCTTCCACTGCTTCCACAGCGCCGTGTCCTGCGCCTCGTCCAGCACCGGATGCCGCCCCTTGCGCTTGGGCAGGCCGAGGATGTCGCGGCGCAGGGCCACCTCCTGGTGCGTAAGCCCGTAGAAGCGGCTGACCATCTCCGTGCTGGCGCCCAGGCGCAGCATGCGGTCGACCGTCGCGATCTCTCGCTCCACGTCGTGCACTTGGCTCAGCAGCCGCTTCAGCACATCGCGGTTCACCGACACCGAACACCACGACACCGTGGCGTTCACCAGCATGCTCACGAGTTCGGGGTGCTTGAGCGCGTCCAGCTCCTCCTCGCCGAAGCCCATCGCCTTGCAGCGCCGCAGTTGCCCATTGCGCAGGTCGTGCAGCGCCTGTGCGATGACGGCCTGGTTGAGCGGATGCGGTGCCGACATGATGGCCTCTGCTCAGGCGCCGTGGCCGGGGTTGCTGGAGGCCGCGCCGGTCTCCAGATCCAGCAGCCGGCGCGCCATGCGCAGCAGCCGGAACAGCTTTACCAGCCCGGCATCGCTCAGGCGCGGATATGCGCCGCCGCCATGCAGCAAGGCCGCCAGGTCGTCGGCCAGCCGGGCGCCATCGAAGCCGGGGGCGGGTCGGGGCGCGGCGCACAGCGCATGCAGCAAGGTCAGCACCGCACACGCGAACGGAGGCAATGCGCGCACCGCCGGGGGCGCCACGCAGACGAAGCCCATGCCGCCTTCGCTGGGTTCGACCTGCCCGGCCACGTCGGCTTCCTCGGCGATCTCGCGCGCGAACTGCGCGATGTGCACCCGCAGCCGATCCGGCACATCCAGGCCGGGCTCGATGTACCAGACATCCGAGATGGGGTAGAGCCCGCCCGCCTGCACAGGGATCGCGCGCAGCGCGTCGGCCTCGAAGTCGGGCAGCTTGTCGCCCATCTGATCGGCCACCATGCGCTGGATGGATTGCAGGCGTTCGGTGGTCGGGGCCGGGGACACGATGTGACCCTGCAGGCGTTCGTCATCCTGCTGCATGCCCTTGTCGCTGGCGGCCGGCGTGGAACCGGCCTGCGCAGCCTGGCCAGGGCCAGGCTCCGACGACTGCACCGAGGGGCCGGGCGGCAGCGAAGGCGGTGACGGTGGTCGCGGTGGCCCGGCCGGCACCGCAGGTCTTGCCGCCTGCAGCGGCGCAGGATCGCTGGTCAATGCGCGCTGCCGG
The DNA here is from genome assembly GCF_001592265.1 of Curvibacter delicatus NBRC 14919. GTDB lineage: Bacteria > Pseudomonadota > Gammaproteobacteria > Burkholderiales > Burkholderiaceae_C > Hylemonella > Hylemonella delicata. The sequence goes on from NZ_BCWP01000017.1 coordinate 62,007, forward strand.
CTCTCGCTGTCGTCGATTTCCAGGCTCAGCGTGTCGTAGTCCGCTTCCAGCAGCTCGGCCATCTGGCCGACCAGCTCGTCCTGCACCCGCTGCGGTGAGAAGTTGTCGGGCTGCGTGTCGAACTGCGCCAGCACGTCCTGGAACAGCGTAGCGAAGTCCATCGACAGGTTGCGCCTCAGGGCACGCCGCTCCCAGGTGCGTTCGCAGGCCTTGCGCAGCACCGCGAGCCGTTCCACCTGATGCCGGCCGAGCCCGCCGTACAGCAGCGTGGGGATCGCCGGGAGCAGGTAGTGCACGGCGTCCTGCATGCGGCTGATGTGCGACTGCGGCAGCGGGAAGCCATCGGCCGTAAGCCGCCGCGCCAGCTCGCTCTGCGACAGCGGCTGGCCGCTGTCCCGCCCCATTTCCTGCTCGTAGAACTCGCGCGCCTTCTCCACGCCCAAGGCCCGCTCGATGAAGCTGAGCCCGCCGCGCAACTCGTTCTCGGCCAGGTGCCCGGTCAGCATCACCACTTCGCCGCGCTGCGGCCACGGGCGGAACAGGCAGGGGATGCGGAAGAACCGTTCGTCTTTCGTCTCGCTCCACAGCTCGCGCAGGATCGCCAGGCGCGTGTTGCCGCCGTTGCGGATGATGTAGTGCGGTTCGCCGGGCCGGCGCGTGATCGCGGGCGGCGCATCGAGCCCGCGTTCGCGGATCGAGGCCTTGATGTCCTCGTAGGCCGGGTTGCGCGTCACGCGCGGGTCGTGGTCGTAGTGGCGCAACTGGTCCAGCGTCACCACCATCGGCGTGTCGGCGATGGGGTCGCTCAGGGCCGCGACCGAAGGGCCGTTGCGCTCGAAGCCCGAGGCCAGCAGATTGGCGGCCATGTCCTGCGGCGTCAGGTCAGCCACGGCCATTCTCCTGAGATGCTGCAACACCCTGGGCCGCCTGTCGGTCGGCGCGGCGAAGCTGCGCACGGGCGTTGCGCTCGGCGCGGTGGTCGCTCGCCGTCGAGCTGGTGTAGATCGGCGCGCAGCCTTGCTTCGTGAACAGCAGGTGCCCGCCGCGGGTGCGCACCACCTTCCAACCTTCTCCCAGGGCGAACTCGATCAGCCCTCGCAGCCGCTTGTGGCCGCGGGCCAGGTCATGTGCGCTGGCCATGGCCGGCCCCTCCCGCGTCGCCTCGGCCGGTGACGAGCGCAAAGCGCTCCTGCCACGCCGGGAACAGCTCGCCGGCCAGCGCGCGCATGGTCTCCAATGCGGCAGGTGCCGTGCGGCCCGCCGGCTGGCGGTATTCCACCCGATGCACCGGCAGTCCGCGCGTCGCGGCGCGCTGATAGGCTTCAATCGCCGGCACGTCGGTGTCCAGCACGCGCACGCCAGGCTGCTCCTGGAATACCTGACGCAGCGCCTGCTGGATCAGCCGCGCATTCGACGACACCGGATGCACGCGGTTGATGAGCAGGTGCAGCGGCGGCGGCTCGATGCCGAGGTGGCGGTACGGCGCGATGTCCTCGATGAGTTGCAGCGTGCCGCGCCGCAGCTCGCGCGCCGCGAGGATTTCCGGCGTCACCGGCGAAAGCGCCAAGTTCGAGGCCAGCACCGCCATCTCCAGCAGCACGCTGCGCGCGCCCTGGGTGTCGATCAGCAGCAGGTCGTAGTGCGGCGCCAGCGTGGGCAGCAGGTGGCGCAGCCGCAATCTGCCATCGGGCGCGTGCAGCAGCAGCGTGTTCAGCTCGCCGCGGTCGTCGTTCGAGAGCACCAGGTCAAGCCGCTCGATCGCGGTGCGCGACACCAGTTGCTCGGCGCGCTGCTCGTTGTAGGCCAGCATCTCGTAGATGCCGGCCGGCGCGCGCTCGGCCAGCGTGAAGTAGCTCGACAGCGTGGGCTGCACGTCCAGGTCCAGCAGCAGCACGCGCAGCCCGGTGTCGGCTGCGAAGCCGCCCAGGTTGGCCGCCGTCGTGGTCTTGCCGACGCCGCCCTTGGTCGAAATGATGGACACCACCTGCATGGGCCTCTCCCGGTTGAATGGCATGTACCGAGGAAAAGCGTCAGGCGCGCTCATCGAGGCGATCGGCGATCCACTGCTCGACCTCCGCCGAGTCCCAGCCCACGGCGCGCACGCCCAAGCGCAGCGCCTTGGGGAACTTGCCTTCTTTCATCAGGCTGTAGATGTGCGCGCGCTTGAAGCCGGTTTTGGCCTCGACTTCGGCGCGACGCAGGATGCGGTGCTCGGCCGGCACTGCCGGCGCGGTGGTCTGCGAAGACATGAGAGACACTCCTTGACGCTCACTGGCGCTGTTCGGAAAGTGCCTCGTATTCAATACACCGCGGTCGCCGAAATCACTGCAATTGCAGAAGCAGCGACTGCAATTGCAGTGCGCCGCATCGGCATCATGCTGGCCGCGTCGTCAGCGCGACGCCTCCAGGTGGCGCCGCGCCTGCGCGAGCTTGCTCCACAGCGTCCGCTCGCTGAGACCCGGCCGCCCCTCATGGTGTGCGATCAGCGCGCTGACCACGGCATCCATGCTGCGGAACGACGAATAGGCCGCGCCTGACGGCGAATTGCCCAGCAGCAGCGTCAGCAGTCCGCCGATGATGTTGAGGTAAGTCGTCTCGCTGCGCAGGCCAGGCTCGCGCGCCTGTTCGTCGTTGGCCGCGCGCGTGGCATGTTCCTTCGCCAGTGCTTCGTGCGCGGTGCGCAGCGTTTCATGCACCAGGGCAAGTTCGGCAAGTTGCGACTTCGCTGCTTCGCGATCGGCCAGCAGAATGTTGAGCGTGTCCACGCTCACCGCCGGATGCACCGCGCGTTCGATGCCGTCAAACAAAAACCCCGGCCGATCGCCGGGGTAGAACTGCGACATCCACGCTTTCAAGTCCACGTGGCGCACGGTCAACTCGGGGTCGTCGAGCGCCGGCCGCTGCGAGTCCAGCACGATGCCGGCCTTGCCACCGGGCAATTCGCCATGCGTCAGCGCGTCGAAGATGCGCTCGGCATACAGGCGCAGCAGCGGCCAGCGCGGGAATTCGCCGGGCTCCGGCATGGCACGCTGCTCCAGCGCTTCCAGAATACGCTGCTCGAAGCGCAGGAGACCGCACCAGCGGACGGCCGCCTCGATCGGTCGGTAGTACGTCTTTGCGCCAAAGGCGTGGCTGCTCGATTTCGGCATAACGCGCTCTTCCCATCGTCGGATCGACACATGGCAAGCGCGCGCGGCCCACATGGGCGCAGCGATTGCCCAAAGAACCCGATAAAGCGCGAGCCGGTCGGCATCGTGGTGGACGTTGGGTGCGGCGATGTCGCCGAGCGTTACGCAGGGGGCAAACCTCCTTGCGGTGCCCGCTACACCTCAACCATAATGCACCTGCGAAAAATCTTGTTACCGGCGCAACGGTCTGAAAAGCCGCGCATCCAAGTTCGATCAGGAAGGGATGCCGCGCTTTACCGGAAAACCAGGGCAAAGTTTTCGTAGGAATACGGGCGGGGTAAAGCGCCAATGCGACTTCCGGCTGAGCCGGTTTGCATCCAGCAAGGGCTCATGCGTTCTGCGTCACTGCTGTGACCTCGACAGCTTGAAGGTGCCTTGCTTGATGCCGGGTGGATAGGCCCGATTCGCCATCCATGCCCGTGACGCAAAAGGTCGGCCGCCGATGCAATGCGGGTCAAGGTCCAGACCGAAAGGGAATCGTACCGTCCAAAATCCCCGCGTCACATCGGGCGTTGATCGGTGCCTTGCGGGCGTCCGACACGCTCCACGCGGTCGATGAACTGCCGCAGCGGCTCCATGATTTCGCCTTCGGGTCGCAGTAGATAGGTCGTCAGCGAAGCGGTCTCGTCGGCCAGCGGCCGCACGACGACATCGGCCTGATGGCAACCCGCCAGATGCGCCGCGCTCGAAAAGCCCACGCCGTAGCCGGCGGCCACGAGGGCCAGCATCAGGGAATGGGTCTTGACGTACTCGGCTACCGTCGGCTGCGCATCCACCGTGCGGAGCAGCCGTTCGCGCTGCCGGCTGCAACCTTCGCATACCTGGGGATCGCACAGCACCAGCGGATAGCTCGCCACTTCCTCCAGCGGCACTTCCTTGAAAGCCAGCAGCGGATGCCTGGCGGGCAAAGCCACCACCAGCGGGTCTCGCCACACCGGCATGGCGACGATGCCGGCGTCCATTTCACCAGCCAATGCAAAACCTGCGTCATACAAGTCGTTGCGCAGTCCGGTCACCAACTGCGCCAGTGGCGTTTCAAATATCCGAATGCCGACCTGTGGTGCCTCCTCGCGGCAAAGCGCAAGCAACGCCGACAAGCGGGCCTGCCCCATGTCACCAGATAGTGCGATGCGCAGCGTGTTCCGCTGGTTCGCTGCGGCGCGTGCCTTGGTCTGCGCTTGCTCGAAGGCCAGCAGTACGCGCCGGGCTTCTTCGAGGAAGACCTGTCCCGCCGGTGTGAGACGAACACTGCGTGGCAAGCGGTTGAGCAGCGGCACCCCTAAATCCGCCTCCATCTGGCGGATCGTGCGCGACAGTGGAGACTGTTCGATGTGCAGCCGTCGAGCAGCCCGGCCGAAGTGCAGTTCCTCGGCTACGGCGATGAAGCAGCGAAGATGGCGTAAGTTCATGCTTTCTCCCTACCGATGTGATCAGTCCATATCATCGTAGGGAGCCGAATAGTGCGGAGGATTCACCTCTGTATCGAGATGAGAGCCATCCTGGGGGGTGATGCTCGGATGCTTTTCGCCCATGTCAGCGCCTACGGCGAAGCTCTCGTTCGAGATCGCCCAGCTGCGACGCCTGAAGTTCGGCAAGAAGAGCGAGCAGCTCGATGCCGAACAACGCGCGCTGTTCGACGAGGCTCTGGACGCCGACCTTGCCGCGGCTGAGGCGCAGCTCCAGGAACTGCTGGGCAAGAAGAAGCCGCCGGCTACGCCTGGCGCGATGCCTAAGCGCACCGCCTTGCCGGCGGACCTGCCGCGCGTGGACTGCCACCACGAGCCCGAGAACACTCGCTGCGCGTGCGGCTGTGCGCTCAAGCGCATCAGCGAGAAGCTGGACAACACACCGGGCGTATTCACGGTAGAGTGCCACATCCGCGGCAAGTGGACCTGCGCACAGGTGCCGAACGCTGACCCAGGCGCCAGTCCCGGCGGAGATCATCGCCAAGGGCATCCCCACCTCCGGGCTGCTCACGTAGGTGCTGGTCGCAAAGGACTCCGACCATCTGCGGCTTACATGGTCGTCCCTAGGCAAGCAGGAATCAGCTGCGTGAGTGAATCGGGAGGTTTGCGCAGCTGATGGGTGGTCAGCAGCGTCTGCGCCGGCGTCTTCACCGGCACGAAGCGCATGTGCGGGCGGGTTGCCCATCGGCCGAATCGTTCTTGCGTCCCTTGACGGCCATGCGGTAGGGCGTGACGAAGTGGCCTGCGATCAGCCGCGCATCCAGCCCATAGCCGCGCAGCTTGCGTGCCCAGTGATGCGCACCGCCGCAGGCCTCCAGGGCCACCAGGCAGCCGGGAGGCAACTGCGCGCACCGGGCCGCAAACTTGTCAGCGGCCAGCGCCTTGGCAACCACCACGCGCGCATCCACCGCATGCACCTAGATAACCCGCTTAGCCAGATCCACCCCGACTCGCGCAATCTCGTTCATGGACTTCCCCTTCACATGGCTACAGATTGACGACTTGGGGAGCACCATCGCGGCGGCAGCCAACATTTGTTTCCTCGCTGCTTACGATTAATTCACATCAATCGGCCAGCAGATCGCTGGATGTTGGCTGTTGACTTTCTGCATGTTAGGTGCAACATTCAGCAAAGTCTTGCAAGAACTTCCTCGAGCGAGGCCGCGTGACGACGGAACTAGTGGGGGTGGTATGACAGCGCGCCAGCAGGCGATCTTCACACTCGACGAGTTGGCTGCCTACTTGAAAGTCGGCAAGCGGACGCTTTACCGGCTCGCCTCGCACGGGGAGATTCCGGCCTTCAAGGTCGGCGGGACGTGGCGGTTTCGTCAAAGTGAAATCGATCGATGGATCAATGATCAGACCCAAGCAGGCAGAAAGAAGGAGGTGATACGTACAGATGAGCAGCCGAAGTCAGCGAAACATCCCGTGTTGCCTGGGCGCGCTATCCATAGCCGCAGGCAAACGGAGTGAGCGAGATTCTTCAATTTTTCTGCTGGAGGTGTGACATGGACATTGATTTCAAGAAATTGGCTCCCTGGAACTGGTTCAAAAAGGAGCAGGAAGAACAACAGAGCACCGCCTCACTGCCGGTGCAGCGCAATGACCTGCCGGCGGCAGGCGGGCCGGTCAGCCCCATCCTGCAATTGCATCGCGAAATCGATCGCCTGTTCGATGATGCGTTCCGGGGCTTCGGTTTCCCGGCGCTGGCCTTGCCGCGCTGGCCGGCGGACTGGCCGGGCATGCTGAAGCCGGCGCTGGACATCCAGGAAACAGACAAGCAGTACAAGATTTCTTTGGAGGTTCCCGGCGTCGAGGAAAAGGACATTCAGATCACGCTCGATAACGATGTGTTGCTGGTGCGCGGTGAAAAGCGCCAGGAGCAGGAAACCAAAGACGGTGGTTTCCACCGGGTGGAGCGCTCCTACGGCAGCTTTCAGCGCGCTCTGAACCTGCCGGCCGATGCCAACCAGAACACGATCAAGGCCGCTTTCAAGAACGGCGTGCTCACGATCACGATGGAAAAGCGCGAGGCCAGTGCGCCCAAGCAGGGCCGCTCGATCCCGATCAACGGCTGACGCTGGTCGGCTCGCTTTTCTCAAAACCACAATAGGATGAGGCGCCGTGATCGGCGGCGTCTCATCAAATCCATCTTTACAGGAGCATCAGCATGGCCAGAAAACAATGCCAAGTCTGCGGCCAGCCCGCCACGGTGCGGGTGGAAGCCAATCTCAATGGTCGCCACAGCACCATGCTGTTGTGTGACGATCACTATCGCCAATTGGTGCGCCAGCAAAAGCGCACCGTCTCGCCGCTCGAAGCCTTGTTCGGCTCGCGCAGCGGCCTGTTCGAAGACTTCCTTGGCAGCGACTTCTTCCGCATCGGTGACGACGCACCGTCCATGGCGGCCGATACCGACGAGGTGGTCGATGCCTCGTTCGGCGAACCCGCCCCGGCTGCTACGGGCACTGCGCGCCGTCGCGGCAGTGGCCTCGCCAGCCGCATCAGCGAACAGTCCGAGGCTTTGTTGCAGGAGGCCGCCAAACATGCCGCCGAGTTTGGCCGCCCCGAAGTCGATACCGAACACCTGCTGCTGGCGCTGACCGACAGCGACGTGGTCAAGACCATCTTAGGGCAGTTCAAGATCAAGGTCGATGACCTCAAGCGGCAGATCGAATCCGAAGCCAAGCGTGGCGACAAGCCGTTCGAAGGCGAGATCGGCGTGTCGCCACGTGTCAAGGATGCGCTCAGCCGTGCCTTCGTGGCCTCCAACGAGTTGAGTCATTCCTATGTGGGGCCAGAGCACTTTCTGATCGGCCTGGCCGAAGAAGGCGAAGGCTTGGCAGCCAACCTGCTGCGCCGCTACGGGCTCACGCCGCAGGCGCTGCGCCAGCAGGTGAGCAAGGTGGTCGGCAAGGGGGCCGAGGACGGCCGTGCCGAGACGCCGACCAATACGCCGGAACTCGAAAAGTATTCGCGCGACCTCACCAAGATGGCGCGCGAGGGCAAGCTCGATCCGGTCATCGGCCGCGCGCAGGAGATCGAGACGACCATCGAAGTGCTGGCCCGGCGCAAGAAGAACAACCCGGTGCTGATCGGCGAGCCCGGCGTCGGCAAGACCGCCATCGTCGAAGGGCTGGCGCAGCGCATGGTCGCCGGCGAAGTGCCCGAGACGCTGCGCGACAAGCGCCTGGTGGAACTCAACATCAATGCCATGGTGGCCGGCGCCAAGTACCGCGGCGAGTTCGAGGAGCGCGTGCAGAAGGTGCTCAAGGAAGTGACCGAGCACCAGGGTGAGCTGATTCTCTTCATCGACGAGGTGCACACCATCGTCGGTGCCGGCCAGGGTGGCGGCGAAGGCGGGCTGGACGTGGCCAACGTGTTCAAGCCGATGATGGCGCGCGGCGAACTGAACCTGATCGGCGCCACCACGCTCAACGAGTATCAGAAGTACATCGAGAAGGACGCCGCGCTGGAGCGTCGCTTCCAGCCGGTGATGGTGCCCGAGCCGACGGTGGCGCAGACCATGATGATCCTGCGCGGCCTGCGCGACACCTTCGAGGCGCACCACAAGGTCAGCATCACCGAGGATGCGATCATCGCCGCCGCCGAGTTGTCGGACCGCTACATCACCGCGCGCTTTTTGCCGGACAAGGCCATCGACCTGCTCGACCAGGCTGCCGCACGCGTGAAGCTGTCGGCCACGGCCCGCCCGGTGGCGGTGCAGGAGCTGGAGTCCGAACTGCACCAGTTGCGGCGTGAGCAGGACTACATGGCCTCGCGCAAGCAATACGACAAGGCCGCCGAGCTGGGCAAGCACATCGAGGCCAAAGAGGCCGAACTCAAGAAGCTTGTCGAGGAATGGGAACGCGAGCGCGCCTCGGGCAGCGCCGAAGTCAAGGCCGAGCATGTCGCGCAGATCGTCTCGCGCCTGACCGGCATTCCGGTCAACGAGCTGACGGTGGAAGAACGCGAGAAGCTGCTGCATCTGGAGCAGCGGCTGCACGAGCGCCTGGTGGGCCAGGACGAAGCTGTGCGCGCGGTGGCCGATGCCGTGCGGTTGTCGCGCGCGGGCCTGCGCGAAGGCGGCAAGCCAGTGGCCACCTTCCTGTTCCTCGGGCCGACGGGTGTGGGCAAGACCGAACTCGCCAAGGCGCTGGCCGAGTCCATCTATGGCGATGAAGGTGCGCTGCTGCGCATCGACATGTCCGAGTACGGTGAACGCCATACCGTGGCACGCCTGGTGGGCGCGCCTCCGGGTTATGTCGGCTATGACGAGGGCGGCCAGCTGACCGAGAAGGTGCGTCGCAAGCCCTACAGCGTGTTGCTGCTGGACGAGATCGAGAAGGCTCACCCCGACGTCTACAATATCCTGCTGCAGGTGTTCGACGACGGGCGGCTCACCGATGGCAAGGGCCGGGTGGTGGATTTCACCAATACCATCATCATCGCCACCTCGAACTTGGGCTCGGACATCATCCAGCGTCGGCTGAAGGCCCGTGGCGCCGCCGGCGAGGAATACGAGAAGACCAAGTCCGAGGTGATGGACGTGCTGCGCGGACACTTCCGCCCCGAGTTCCTCAACCGCATCGACGAGATCATCGTCTTCCATGCGCTGGGCAAGGAGGAGATCCGCCATATCGTCGGCCTGCAGCTCGATCGTGTGGCCCGCAACGCCGCCAGCCAGGGCGTGACGCTGACCTTCGATCAGACCTTGATCGACCACTTCGCGGAGGAAGGCTACAAACCCGAGTTCGGCGCGCGCGAGCTCAAGCGGCTGATCCGCAGCGAGCTGGAGACGACACTGGCGCGCGAGATGCTGGGTGGCAGTATCGGCAAGGGCGATCACGCCAGCGCCCGCTGGGACGACAAGGCCGAACGGGTGGTCTTCGAGCGCCAGGAGCCACCCGCGAAGCCGGCCGAGCCTGAGAAGCCCGATGCCGCGAACGCGGCCGAGACGCCGCCTAGCGACGAGAGCAAGCCTGCGCGCAAGAAGAAGTCAGCGGGCGGCGAATCTTGAGCGATGGGAGGCTGTCGTGTCCGACCCCAACGGGCTGACATGGGCAGCCACCCTCGTGTCGCTGGCGGTCGCTATCCCCACAGCGGGGCACGCGGTCATCTACAAGCGTGACCCTCGATCGGCCACGCTGTGGGTGCTGCTGATCGCGCTGTTGCCGCTGGGCGGTTCGCTGCTGTATGGGCTGTTCGGCATCAACCGTTACGAGCGGCGGGCGCGGCGGCTGTTTCCGGGGGCAGATCCTGCTGTTCGGCAAGACCTCTCGCCCACGATGCCCGGGGCTGTATCGCCGCCACTTGCCGGTCTGGCCCACCTGGTGGGACGCGCCACCGGCCAGTCGCTGACCGGCGGCAACCGCATCGAGCCGCTTGTCGATGGCGAGCAGGCCTACCCGGCCATGCTCGCCGCCATCGAATCGGCGCGGTACAGCGTCGCCTTGGCCTCGTACATCTTCGACAGCCAAGGCATTGGGGCGCAGTTCGTCGATGCGCTGCGCCGGGCTCATGAGCGCGGCGTGCAAGTGCGGGTGCTGATCGACGACGTGTATGCCCGCTGGACGCCCCGCAGCGCCTACCGCGCCTTGCAGCGCGCCGGCGTTCCGGCGGCGACGTTCAACCCGACATTGATTCCCGCGCGCCTGCATGCCGCGCATCTGCGCAATCACCGCAAGCTGCTGGTGATCGATGGCGAGACGGGTTTCACCGGCGGCATGAACATCTTCAGCCCGTATTGGCGGCCCGATGCGCCGGGCCAGGCCTGTCACGATTTGCACTTTCGTCTGCGCGGGCCGGTGGTTGCGCATCTGATGCGGTGCTTCACCGACGATTGGTGCGATACCACGGGCGAGCGGCTCAGCAAGGGTTACTGGGGCGAACCGCCCGTAACGGCTGATGAGCCGGGAACCAGTTGGGCGCGCGGCATCGAGGCCGGTCCCGATGAGGCCCTGGACCGGATGCGCTGGACCTTCATGGGCGCTTTGAGCGCCGCGAAGCATTCGGTGCGCATCTGGACACCGTATTTCGTGCCCGATCAGCCGATGATCGCGGCGCTGAGCACGGCCGCGTTGCGCGGCGTGCGCGTCGAGGTGCTGACGCCCGCAAACGGCGACCATCCCACGGTGCAATGGGCCGCGCGCGCCCTCTACTGGCAGGTGCTGGAGCACGGTGTACGCATCTTCGAACGGCCGGGCCCGTTCGACCACAGCAAGCTGATGCTGATAGACGGAGCGTGGTGCTGCCTGGGTTCGGCCAATTGGGATGCGCGCAGCCTGCGCCTCAACTTCGAGTTCAATGTGGAGGTGTACGACACCGCGTTGTCTACGCGGCTGGAATCCCTTTTTGATGCCGCCCGTGATGCATCGAACGAGATATCGGCCATGGCGTTGCGGGCCCGCCCGCTGGCCATCCGCTTGCGCGACGGGGTGGCCCGTCTGTTCACCCCCATTCTCTAGCGGCACGACTTGTGAGGAACATGGCCCATGGAAAAGAAAGATCAATGGAACATTGGCTACTGGATCGTCGCCGGCCTGTTGCTGCTGACGCTGCAGAACTACTGGCAGGCGGCGAAGACCGTCGAGCCCGTGCCCTACAGCGAATTCGAGAAGGCGCTGGCCGAGGGGCGCGTCGCCGAAGTGCTGGTGTCGGACCGCACGGTCACCGGACGCCTGAAATCGCCGGACAGCCGGGACAAGACCACCATCGTGGCCACCCGTGTCGAACCCGACCTGGCCGAGCGGCTGTCCAAGTACGACGTGCCCTATGCGCGGGTGGTGGAGAGCACCTGGCTGCGTGATGTGCTGTCCTGGATTCTGCCGGCGGTGGCCTTCTTCGGCGTCTGGTTCTTCCTGTTCCGCCGCTTTGCCGAGAAGCAGGGCATGGGTGGTTTCCTGAGCATCGGCAAGAGCCGCGCCAAGGTGTTCATGGAGAAGAACACCGGCGTCACCTTCGCCGATGTCGCTGGCGTCGATGAAGCCAAGGCGGAGTTGGTTGAGATCGTCGATTTCCTCAAGAATCCGCAGGAGTATGGACGGCTCGGGGCGCGCATTCCCAAGGGCGTGTTGCTGGTCGGCCCACCGGGCACCGGCAAGACATTGCTGGCCAAGGCTGTTGTCGGCGAGGCGGCGGTGCCCTTCTTCTCCATCTCCGGATCAGAGTTTGTCGAGATGTTCGTCGGCGTGGGTGCAGCGCGCGTGCGCGACCTGTTCGAGCAGGCCCGCGGGCAGGCGCCGGCCATCATCTTCATCGACGAGCTCGATGCGCTGGGCCGCGCGCGCGGCGTCGGCGGCCCCATCGGCGGCCACGACGAGCGCGAGCAGACCCTCAACCAGCTGCTCACGGAGATGGACGGCTTCGACAGCTCGGTCGGGCTGATCATCCTCGCCGCCACCAACCGCCCCGAAATCCTCGACCAGGCGCTGCTGCGCGCCGGTCGCTTCGACCGTCAGGTGCTGGTGGACCGGCCCGACAAGAAGGGACGGCTGGACATCCTGAAGGTTCATGTCAAGAAGGTGACGCTGGCCCAGGATGTAGACCTCGAACAGGTAGCCGCACTGACCACGGGCTTTTCTGGTGCCGACCTAGCCAACCTGGTTAACGAAGCGGCGCTGGCTGCCACCCGGCGCAAAGCCCGTGCGGTCGAGCTGCAGGACTTCACTGCAGCGATCGAACGCATCGTCGCCGGCTTGGAGAAGCGCAACCGTGTCCTCAACCCGAAGGAGCGCGAGACGGTGGCCTATCACGAGATGGGCCATGCCTTGGTGGCGCTGGCGCTACCAGGCACAGACCCGGTACACAAGATATCGATCATTCCGCGCGGCATCGGCGTACTGGGCTACACGCTGCAACGCCCCACCGAGGACCGGTTCCTGATGACGCGCGCCGATCTGGAGCACAAGATCGCCGTACTGTTGGGCGGGCGCGCCGCAGAGAAGTTGGTGTTTGGCGAACTGTCGACCGGTGCCGCAGACGATCTGGCGCGAGCCACCGACATCGCGCGCGACATGATCACCCGCTTTGGCATGGACGAGGGGCTCGGCTACATCGCGTTTGAGGCGCAGCGGCCGCGTTTTCTCGACGTCCCCGAGCTGGCCCACGGCGGCTGCCGGGTGGCCGAATCGACCCAGGCGCGCATCGATCAGGCCATCCGCGACATCGTGATGGGCGTGTTCGAGCGCGCCTACCGGATCCTCGACACCAACCGCGCGGTGCTGGAGCGTTGTGCGCGCGAACCGCTGGCGCGGGAAACGCTCGACGAGAACGACATCCTTCAATTGACCCAAGGACTTGTTCTTGATGGAAACCAAAAGTAGTAGGCGCTATTCAGAGTGAGCCGGCGGCTCTGTTCGTTGCGTCATCCAATTCGCCGGCATTGTTCAAGGAGAACCGATATGTCTGCATTGACTCCGTGGGACCCCTTCCGGGAACTGGATGAATTGCAAAACCGCCTGGCGACGATGTTGGGACGGCCCCCCCAGCGACAGGGCGCCCGTACTGGCAACGAAGCCATGACCACGGCGGACTGGGAACCAATGGTGGACATCAGCGAGGATGAGAACGTATTCCTCCTCAAGCTGGATCTGCCGGAGGTCCCCAAGGATGCCGTGCGCGTCAGCGCGGAAAACGGCGTGCTCACCATCAGCGGCGAGCGCAAACTGGAAAAAGAGGAGCAGGGCAAGAAGTTCCACCGCATCGAACGTGCTTATGGCCGCTTTGTGCGCAGCTTTGTCTTGCCTGACAACATTGATCCGACCAAGGTGACGGCTTCGATGAAAGACGGCGCACTGGAAGTGCGGCTTGTCAAGGCCGAGCAAGCCAAACCGAAACAGATTGAAATCTCAGTCAACTAACTTTACTTAGGAGCCCAATATCATGAATATCAAACAGCCCCAATCAACCTTCTCCGCACTTGCCCTGGCGGTCGTCGTCGGACTGAGCGGACCAGCCCAGGCCCAATCGGCGGCAGGTTCTAGCCCAGGTGCTGCAGCCCCCTCTGCCGCTTCCAAGGCGGCGCAGCCACAGGTAGATGACAAGGCCGCCCGGGAAGCCGAAAAAAAGCGTGCTGAGCTCACTCAGGACGCCATCACGGCGCTCACCAAGACCCAGGAGGCTTTGACACTTCTTGATGCAAAGAAGACCAAGGAGGCGCTCGCTGCGCTGGAACTGGCCAGCGGAAAGCTGGAACTGGTATTGGCACGCGACGCCAAACTTGCTTTGGCGCCGGTCCATGTACGCGTCATCACCCGCGATATCCACGCCAACGTGGAAACGGTGAAGAAAGCGGTCAAGTTGTCTCGGGAGTTGTTGGGTGATGGCGAGGTGCAAAAGGCCCGGCCCATCGTCGCCAATCTGGCCAGCGAAATCGTGATCGAAACCGACAACCTGCCGATGGCAACGTACCCGGCAGCGATCAAGTCGGCCGCACGGCTCATCGACAGCGGCAAGATCGACGACGCCAAGGCGGAACTCGCCCGCGCACTGAACACGCTGGTGGTGACCTCGGTCGCCTTTCCTCTGCCCGTGCTACGGGCTGAAGCCGCGATGGCAAAAGCTGAAAAGCTGGCCGAGACCGACAAGCGCGATGCCAAGCAGAACGAGGAGCTCAGCACCTTACTGTCGTCCGTGCGCACGGAGATCGAAATGGCGCAGATCCTGGGTTATGGCAAGAAGGCGGATTTCAAACCCATCTTCGATCAGGTGAAGTCCATTGAGCAAAAGTCGGCTGGTGGCAAAAGCGGCAAGGGATGGTTCGACGAGTTGAAGACGCGCCTCCAAAAGCTGTTTTGAGGTGATGAAGGGGCCGACTGTTCGGTCGGTCAGTCTCGCGATGTTCGCAGTCAGCCCCAATAGATTCGCCTATTTTCACTAACTCATACGAGGCATATCATCATGAATGAGCAAACATCGAATCCCAATGCGACGAACAAAGAAATAAACGAACAGGCCGCGGTAAGCAGCCTTCCTGTCAGTCCACAGGCCAAGCCTGAAGTCGTCACGGAGGTACAGCCTGAGGTTCAGAAGGAAACGGACTCGCAGGCGGCAGACAAACGTAAACAAGTCCTCGATGAGGCCGTCTCGGCCTTGGCGCTGACCAAATCAGCGCTGGCCGCACTTGACGGCAAGGACGCTGCACGCGCATTGGCAACGCTGGCCGAAGTGACGGGAAAGCTGGAGCTGATCGTCGCGCGCGAACCCACGCTTGCCCTGGCCCCCGTTGATGTGCGCACCATCGTGCACGACTTGTTCGCCAACACGGAAACCATTGAGGCGATGACCGACGAGGCGCTGGATGCCCTCAAACATGGCGAGGTGCAACAGGCACGTCACGTGCTGGCTTTGCTGGCCAGTGAAATCGTGATCGCGGTCACCAACATCCCTCTGGCGTCCTATCCCGCAGCCGTGAAGTCAGTCGTGCCGCTGATCGATCAGGGCAAGATTGAAGAAGCCAAAGCCGCGCTGCAGGCAGCGCTCAGCACGCTGGTCGAGACGCGCAGCGTGCATCCGCTGCCCGCCCTGCGCGCCAGGCTGCTCCTGAAGCGCGCCGAGACCTTGGTAGAAGATGGTCAGCGGAGCGAAGCGTCCAATGAGCGCCTGGAGACATTATTGAACGAAGCGCGGCAGCAGTTGGAAATGGCAGAACTGCTGGGCTATGGAAAGAAGAAGGACTTTGAGCCCCTGTATGCCGAACTCAAGAAAGTCAAGCAAAAGACGGCTGGGGGAGGCGGCGGAAAAGGCTGGCTCGATGAAATCAAGGCAAAGCTGTCCAAGTTGTTCTGAAACCGCTGGATAGGGCGTAAGAGGGGCGCGTCGCGCCCCTCTCTTGGCTCAGGAGTGTTTGCTTTTTCACCCCATTAGATCTTTAGGAGATATAGCATGAATACAGATACCATCACCGATTCCAGTGCGGATGAGCCCACCAAAACACTGTGTTCATTGACCGAAAATTGGTGGATTTTTGCGTTGCGCGGTGTCTTGGCATTGATTTTCGCAGCCCTTGCGTTCTGGATGCCACAATCGGCTCTGTTGGCCATGACCTTAGTGTTCGGCGCATTTTCCTTGGTCAATGGCGCTTTCAACTTGGTTGCAGCGGTGCGCCATATCCAGAAAAAAGAGCGCTGGGGCTGGCTGCTGTTCAGCGGCATTGTCGGCATACTTACCGGCGTCGTCGTCCTGGTTGCTCCTTGGGTCGCCACGATGGTCATGGCTTCTTTTTTATGGGCTAGCGTGGGGTTCTGGGCGATTTTCACCGGTGTGCTGGAGATATCCGCCGCCGTTCGGCTGCGTCAAGAAATCAAGGGTGAAATCTGGCTTGCCTTCAGTGGACTGCTCTCGATTGTCCTTGGCGCTATCGTCTTGTGGATATTTTTTTCCCGTCCGGTCGAGTCATTCCTGGCCGCAGGCTGGCTGTTGGGCTTCTATGCGGCAGTCTATGGTGTCACGCTTTTGTTCTTGAGTTGGCGTCTTCGCAAAACGCGCCAGGGATAAGAGCGGGTCAAACTAAATTCTATGGATATGAGCATTTTCGGTTCGTGCCTCCATAGAAATGACATCAAAGGAGTCATATATGCAGATGCAATATAGCTATCGAGCTATCGACAAAGAGTTTCATGAACCATGGCAGAGAGCTTTGGGAAATGTGATCGAGCACGCCCTCAAGCCATTGCTCGACAAACACACTAAAGATTCAGTGCGACTTCAAATCGTCCTTGATCGCGACAAGACCAAGCGGCAATTTCTGGCCAGTGGCTATATGCACCTGCCCGGCAAAAAGATTGTCAGCGTTACTGCATCACATGACGAGCTGACGCCCCTCGCGCAGATGCTCGCACAGTCGTTGTTCCGTCAGGCCAAGAAGCATTTTGACCGGCTGCATGCTCAGGACCAAATCAAGCGCAAAGCACGACGCGAGCGCTTGCGCGAGCTCAAGGTGCGAATTGCCGCAAAACCCGCGTCAGCCGCCCATGAGGCCAAAGTGACCCGAATGCCTCTACTGTCGAAACTTGAGGCTGTCGCAAGGCGTGAGCTGGCTTATCTGCGTGCCGTCGGCGATTTACCGCGCGATTATCCGACGCTGCGCGACGTGGTGGATGAAGCGATTGTCCAAGCTGAGGTGGAATGGCAATCCGTGCCGGAAGAAAAAGCGGCTTACTTCGGTCTTCTGAAGCATCTGTTCGCCGTCCTGGATCACGAAGTGGCAAACAGCCGGCAATTTGGCGAATTCGTTTCTCTGGACGCGCCGGTCGAAGCGGATGCCCAGGACGTCGCCGAGGCCATGGTGGAAGAGGAAGTCTTCGAATTTTATCAGCCCGATGACACACTCAGGCTGGCCGATATCATCGCTGACAGTCAGCATCCCGATGCCGCAACGATCGCGGAACAGGAGGAGCTAGTTGATCGGTCGAGCGAGTTCGCTTTTGCATTCGACCTGCTGAAGGACATGCCGCGTTTGTGGCGGCGCATTTTTCTGCTTATCCGTGTGGACGGGCTGGATGCCAGCAGCGTCTCTGAAATCCTGCTGATTCCTAGTCAGGAAGATACTGTCCAAAGGTGGCTGATGCAGGCCGAAGCGTTCATCGCTGCTCATTTGGAAGAGGCCGGAGTAAGCATAGACGGGAACGATTGGCTCCAAGTCGTTGATTGGTCGGCATTGTCTGTGACCCGAAGCGCGGCAGCCTCACTGTGGTCCAAGGAGGCGAACCATGAAGAATGATCTTCACCTCGTCTGTCCGCATTGCCAGTCCATCAACCGCGTACCGACTGCGAAGCTATCGGAACATCCCAACTGCGGCCGCTGCCAGCAGCCCTTGTTCACGGGCGAACCCATCGAGTTGACCACGGCGACGTTCTCGCGCCACGTGGAGCGCAGCGACCTGCCACTGTTGGTCGATTTCTGGGCACCTTGGTGCGGGCCGTGCAAGATGATGGCCCCGCAGTTCCAGCAAGCGGCGCGCCAGCTCGAACCCAGGGTCAGGCTGGCCAAGGTCAATACCGAGGCAGAACCCCACCTGGCCGCGCAGTTCGGCATCCGCAGCATTCCGACGCTCGCCCTGTTCCAGGGTGGGCGGGAGATCGGGCGTCAGGCCGGCGCCTTGGGCGCGCAGGACATCGTGCGCTGGGCATCTGCACAGGTGGGGCGCTGACCGATGCAGGACTTGTTCGGCGCCACCCTGATCCTGCTGGCGGCATGCAGCCTCGCGGCGGTGGCGACGGCGGCGTTCAGAGTACCCGCCTTGCTGGGTTACCTCGCCGTCGGCGCCTTGCTGGGCCCTTCGGTCAGCAGTGTAGTCGCGCCGGGAGAAGCGCTTGATTTTCTGTCCGAGCTGGGAGTGGCGCTACTGCTGTTCATGGTCGGACTGGAATTCTCCCTCGGGCACTTTTGGCTCACTCGCAAGACCGTACTGGTGGCTGGCAGTTTGCAGATGGTCGTTGTGGCCGCACCTCTGACCCTGATGCTGATGGGGTTGGGGCAGCCAGCTCAGAGCGCTGCGCTGCTCGGCGCTGCGGCGGCCATGTCTTCCACGGCGCTGGTCAGCCGGCAGTTGGCCGACCAGGGTGAACTCACCACACGCCATGGCCGCAGCGCCATCGCCGTGCTGGTCTTTCAGGATCTGGCCAGCGTGCCCCTGTTGGCCTTGCTGGCGATCTGGGCGCGCGGCGAGTCGCCGAAGGTCGAGAGCATGCTGCTCGAAGTGTTGGGCGTGCTGGTGTTGTTCGCAGCAGCGGCGGTTGCTTCGCGCTGTCTGTTGCATGGCCTGCTGGGCTGGGTGGCTCGCCAAGGTCATGAGGAAGCGTTCATGCTCGCCTCCTTGTGTGTGGTCGTGGCCGCGGCCGCCGCTGCGCACGCCGTCGGCGTATCCGCCGCCCTGGGCGCGTTTCTGGCCGGGATGGTGCTGGGCGAGAGCGACGTCCGGCACCACATGGAAAACCACCTCAAACCGTTTCGCGATGTGTTGTCGGGGGTGTTCTTCGTGACTGTCGGCCTGCAGCTGGACGGAGCACAGATTCTTTCGGCACCGCTGACGGTGTTGGCGTGGCTGGCAGTGCTGGTACCGGTCAAGATCGGGCTCAACACCCTGGCCTTGCGGGCGACGCGCTTGTCCGCCCTCGATGCCTGGCGCACGGGCATAGCGTTGGGGCATGGCGGCGAGTTCGCCCTGCTGTTGTTGGGCATGGTCTTGCAGCAGCATCTGATCCCCGCGACCGTCGTACAACCCATGCTAGTTGCGCTGGTGCTCAGCATGGCCCTGGCACCGCTACTGATCCGCCATCACGATGTACTTGCCCGGTTCTTGAGCCGCACCGGCGGCGTCATTCAGCCACCCCAGGCTGAAGAAGTCGAGATCGCCGCGCAGACGGCGCGATATCGAGACCATGTCATCGTTTGCGGCGCGGGCGAGCTTGGCCTGACAGTCAGCGAGATTCTTCGCCACGCCGGCGTGGCGCATCTGCTGCTGGAGGCGGACGCGCAGAAGGTCGAGGCCGCGCGTGCCGCCGGCGCGCCGGTGTTCCATGGCGATGCCAGTCGGCCCGATACCTTGCTGGCTGCCGGCTTGACGCATGCGCACATGGTGGTGCTGACGTTCGCCCATGCCCAGCAAGCGTTGCGCATCGCCCAGGCGATTGCCGAGCGCCGTCCGGCGCTGACCTTGTGGGTGTCATGCAGAAGTACGACCGCGGCCGATGCATTTCGCGCCATGCCCAACGTGCGCGTGTACCAGCAATCCTTTGCCGCAGCTATTGGGCTGGCGGAACAGGTGATGTCGACGCTTGGCATGTCGACCGAGCTGATTGAAGGACACATCAGCGCAATGCGCCGCCGTCTCGACAGCAGCCGTTTTCCAGGGAGTTCATCGTCATGAAATCAACACGCC
>NZ_BCWP01000018.1 GCF_001592265.1 Curvibacter delicatus NBRC 14919
CCTTTTTTCATCGGGATCGGGACGATTCTTACTCTCGTTCGCCGCCGAAGATGCCCAGCAGGGCCAGCAGGCTCTGGAATACGTTGATGATGTCCAGGTACAAGGCCAGCGTGGCGCTGATGTAGTTGGTCTCACCGCCGTCGATGATCTGCTTGAGGTCGTACAGCATGTAGGCGCTGAAGATGCCGATGGCCGCCACCGAAATGGCCAGCATGCCGGCGCTCGAACCCACGAAGACGTTGATGAGGGAACCCACCATCAGCACCACGGCACCCACCATCAGCCATTTGCCCATGCCGGAAAGGTCGCGCTTGATGACGCTGGCCAGCGTGGCCATGACAAAAAACACGCCGGCGGTGCCGCCGAAGGCCGTCATCACCAGGTCGGTGCCGTTCTTGAAACCCAGCACCATGGCGATCAGGCGCGACAGCATCAGGCCCATGAAGAAGGTGAAACCCAGCAGCACGGGCACGCCGGCAGCCGAATTCTTGGTCTTC
Organism: Curvibacter delicatus NBRC 14919; assembly: GCF_001592265.1. Taxonomy (GTDB): domain Bacteria; phylum Pseudomonadota; class Gammaproteobacteria; order Burkholderiales; family Burkholderiaceae_C; genus Hylemonella; species Hylemonella delicata. Next base: position 498 of record NZ_BCWP01000018.1, read on the forward strand.
TCGATGGCGAAGATGAAACCGAAGGCGCCGGCCAGGAAGACGATCATGCCCAAACCGCCACTGAGCGATTGGGTGATGCCGGTGGCCACGCCCAGCCAGGCACCCAGCACGGTGGGAACCAGGCTCAAGGCCAGCAGCCAGTAGGTGTTGCGCAGCACCTTGTTGCGCTGCGCCTGCGACATCGCATAGCCGAAGCGGCCGGATGTCTCCAGGGTGTGGACTTGGTCGTTCATATCGGTCATCTCCTTCAAAAGCTGCCAACAGCAGATGCGGTCATTCTAGGATGATTCAAGCCGCAGCCTGCAAATCACCACGGTTCTTATGTATTTGGTCATGGCAGTTTTGCATCGTCCGGCCACGGTGGGCCGGTAACTGCCGCTATGCTTGCGGGTCTTGTCACATTCCACTTTCGGACTCCACCATGAAAAGCAAACCCGTGCTCCAACTCGCTGATGTCAAACTGATTGCCGCTGCGGCAGAGGCCGAAGCGCTGAAGAACAACTGGGCGGTCAGCATTGCCATCGTCGACGATGGCGGCCACCTGTTGTGGCAGCAGCGCCTGGACGGCGTGGCCCCCATTTCGGCCCAGATCGCTCCGGCCAAGGCACGCACAGCGGCCCTGGGCTGCCGTGAAAGCCGCATCTATGAGGAAATGATCAATGGCGGCCGCGTGTCCTTCCTCAGCGCACCTGGCCTGGACGGCCTGCTGGAGGGCGGCGTGCCGATCATGAAGGACGGCCAGTGCCTGGGCGCTGTTGGCGTCAGCGGTGTGAAGTCGTCGGAGGACGCCCAGATCGCCCGCGCCGGCATTGCCGCCATCGGCCTGTAAGAAAAAAGGCCAGCCGGGGGCATCCCTGGCTGGCAAAACGACCCTGGACAAACGTGCTTGCTCCAGGTCGCCCACGATAAAAAACACTATTTGGTCAGGATCAGCTTGCCCTGGCGCGTGGTCTGCAGCCGGTAGAGTTCACCGTTGTGGCTGATCGTGATCGATTTGCCACCCTGCAGCAGGGCTGCGCTGTTAATGGCGGCCACCGTCTGCGGCGCAGCCGCTCCCAGGTTGCTTGGGTCCGGCTCGCAGGGGCGCGCGGCTGTCGGCTGATGCACAGAGGGCGAGTTCATTCTGCACACCGCCCTTAGCGTACCGGTTCGGTGATGAAGCCGATCTTGCGCAAGCCGGCTTGCTGCGCCATGGCCATGGCCTGCGCCACGCGCTCATAACGCACGTTCTTGTCACCGCGGATGTGCAGGTCAGGTTGCGGGTTCTTGGCCGCTTCGGCCTGCAGCAGGGCCGGCAGGGCTTCGTCGCTGACCTTGTTCTCGTTGATGAAGTAGGCGCCGCTGGCGTCGACCGACAGCTTCACCGTTTCGGGCTTGACCTGCTCCTGCTGGCTGGTGGCCTGCGGCAGATCCACATTGACCGCGTGTTTCATCACCGGCACGGTGATGATGAAGATGATGAGCAGCACCAGCATGACGTCCACCAGCGGCGTCATGTTGATCTCGTTCATCACCTCGTCGGTGTCGTCCTGGGTTCCGAAAGCCATGGTGTGATCCTTCAGGCCTTTTTCATCGGGACGATCTTGGCATCGCCACCGCCGACACGGGCGCCGGTCACGAAGTAGGCATGCAGGTCGTGGGCGAAGCTGTTGAGTGTGCCCAGAATCGCCTTGTTGCCGCGCACCAGCGCGTTGTAGCCCAGCACAGCGGGAATGGCCACGGCCAGGCCCAGTGCCGTCATGATCAGTGCTTCGCCAATCGGTCCGGCGACCTTGTCGATCGTGGCCTGACCCGCCAGGCCGATGCTCATGAGGGCGTGGTAGATGCCCCAGACCGTGCCGAACAGGCCGACGAAGGGGGCGGTGGAGCCGACCGAGGCCAGGATGGCCAGGCCGGCCTGCAGGCGGGCGGTGCTGTGGTCGATGCTGTTGCGCAGGCAACGTGTCACCCAGTCGCTCACGTCCAGGCTGTCGTGCAGATGGGCCTTGGTATTGCGGTGGTGGGCTGCGGCCTCGCGTCCTTCTTCCGCCAGATCGCGGAAGGGGTTCTCGCTCTGCGGGCCGAGTTTGGCCAGACCTTCGGCAAAGTCGGCGCTGTGCCAGAAGGCCTCGGCCTGACGAGCCAGTTTCTTGTAGCGCACGATGTCCAGCGCCTTCAGCACGATCACCATCCACGACGCCAGGGACATGCCCAGCAGCAGCAGGGCGACGAAACGGGTGACCCAGTCACCCTGAGCCCAGACATTGAACAAACCGAATTGCGATTCCATAAACACTCCAGAGACTTCAAACAACTATTCAAGAACAAAATTGATCGGGACGTTGAACCACATGGCCTCGGGCACGCCGCCGCGTTTGCCCGGCACGTAACGCCACTTGAGCACGGTGGTGAGCGCCGCCTGGTCCAGCCGGTCATACCCGCTGGAGGTCCGGATTTCGGCTTGCTGGGCCGTGCCGTCGACGCCAATCAGCACCCGCACCACCACCTTGCCCTGTTCACCCAGGCGTTTGCTCAAAACCGGGTAAGACGGTTTCGGGTTGTTGAGGTAGGCGGCGTCGCTGGATGGCAACTCGACCCGGGAAGGTGCCGTCGGTGTGGCCGGCCCGGTGGCCGCCGGCGCAGCCATGACCGGTGCGGCCGGTTGCGCAGTGCTCTGGCCCATGGGGGCTGCAGGCGCTGGGGCGGGTTCCGGTGTGGCCACAGGCAGGGGGGCGGGTGGCGCTTGGCGCTTTTGCGGCTGTTGCACCTGCGGCTTGGGGGCCGAGGGTTGTGGCGTGTCGGTTTTGGGGGCAGGCGGGCTGATGAATTCGCTCAGCACTTCGGCCGGCACGATCACTTCCACCGCCCGCTTGAGCAGCCCGCTCTGCAAGGCCCAGAGTGCTGCGATATGGAACAGCACCACACTGGCGGCGATGGCAAGGCGTCGATTCATGTAAGGAGCGGGAGCGTGACGTTCAGACAAGGTCATATTTTGAGCGGCAGCCAAGCCAGCGGCCAGGCTTATTTTCGGAGGACCCAGCAGGCCGAGAGGGCGACCAGAATCAGACTGGCGATGGTGGTGAAAAACAGCATCATGCGAAAATTATAAATGAGAATAATTCGTATTCGTGATATGGTCGTTAAATAGTTTGTCTTTTCTGGCGTTGCGGATGTCAGGCCGCTGGCGAGTACAGCAGACTGGGATTTGCCTGGTCCAGGCGACTGCAGCCGCACAGCGCCATGGCAATTTCCAGCTCATCGCGCAGCAGGCGCAGCACATGGGCCACGCCCACGGCACCCGCATTGGCCAAGCCGTGAATATAGGGCCGTCCGAGCAGGACCGCATGGGCGCCCAGGGCCATGGCCTTGAGGACATCGGTGCCACGGCGGATGCCGCCATCCACCAGGACCGGCATGCTGCCGGCCAAGGCCTCGACGATGCGCGGCAGCAGATGCGCCGTGGCCGGGGCCGTATCCAGGGTGCGCCCGCCATGGTTGGAGACGATGACGCCGCCCAGGCCGAGCCGGGCCGCCTGGCGTGCGTCATCGTCATGCAGCACGCCTTTCAGCAGGATGGGCAGACGGGTCTGGGCCTGCAGCCATGCCACATCGTCCCAGGTCGGTGCATGACGCAGCAGGCTGTCAAACAGGGCGCTTTGGCCAGGGTCCAGCGTCACGGCGGGGGACGGGGGCAGGCCGTCCAGGTTGACGGCACGCACACCCGGCGGTACGCGGAAGCCGGCGCGGCGCTCGCGGTCGCGCGCACCGCTGGTGGGCGCGTCGACGGTGAGCACCAGTGCCTCGTAGCCGGCCGCCTCGGCACGCTGTACCAGTTCACGCGTGAAGCCGCGGTCGTGCTGGAGGTAGAGCTGGAACCACAGCGGGCCACGCCCGGGCTCCGACAGCATGGCGTGTGCCACGGTTTCCAGCGGCAGGCTTGCCTGCGTGCTGAGCACCAGACCGGCGCCCAGTGCGGCGGCGGCATGGGCCGTGGCCAGTTAACCATCCGGGTGAGCCATGACTTGGTAGGCCACCGGTGCCAGCAGGATGGGGTGGGCCAGCGTACGGCCCAGCAACTGCACCCGGGTGTGGCCACCGGCCAGTGGCTGCAGCACTCGCGGCAGCAGCTGCAAGGCATGCCACGCCTGCTGGTTGGCACGCAGCGTGATTTCGTCCGCGGCTCCGCCGCAGAAATAGGCCCAGGCGTTGTCGTCCAGGCGTGTGCGGGCGTGGGCTTCGTGGTCGGACAGACTGACCACGTGCTCGGGCAGACGGGCGAGGGCAGGCATGCTGCTCATGGCTTCAGGTATCAGCCCACATGCGCAGCAGGTTGTGGTAGGTGCCGGTCAACGCGGTGGTCTCGGCGCATTCGCCGTGGCGCTCACGCAGTCGCAGCAGGTTCATGTCCAGGTCAAAGAGCAGGCGCCGCTGCTCGTCGCTGCGCACCATGCTCTCGACCCAGAAAAAGCTGGCGAGGCGGTGGCCGCGGGTGACGGGCAGGACTTCGTGCAGGCTGGTGCTGGGGTAGAGCACCATGTCGCCGGCTGGCAACTTGACGCGCTGGCTGCCGTAGGTGTCGGCAATGGACAGTTCGCCGCCGTCGTATTCGTCGGGGGAGGCCAGGAACAGGGTACAACTCACATCGGAGCGCACGCGCTGGTCGTCGCTGCGCGAGTGCATGACCGCGCCGTCAATGTGTTGGCCGTAGTAGTTGGTCTCGCCGCCGTAACGGTTGAACAAGGGGTTGAAGATCTTCTTCGGCAGGGCGGCCGAAAAGAAGATCGCATGGCGGTTGAGGGCCTGCCGCACCAGCGTCTGCAGCGCGCGCGCTGCTTCACTGGTCTGTGGCAGTTGTTCGTTGTTCTTGGCTTGCACGGCCTGCGGCCCGGCCGTGGCGCGCCCATCCAGCCACGAGGCGGTATTGAGGACGGTACGTGCCTGGTGCAGCTCTTCGGGTGTGAGGACGTTTTTCAGATGGATCAGCATGGCGGCGGCTTTGCTGGAGGGCCGGCGCGGGCCAGCCCTCGGGCGCTTTCCTGGTTGGGTTAGAACTGCATTTTCAGGGTCATTTGCACGGACTGCGGCGCACCGGGGCTGTAGAAGCCGCGGTACAGCGAGTCAGCATACAACTCGTTGGTGACGTTGGTGACATTCAGCTTGAGTGAGGTCATGTCGGTGATCATGTACTCGGCCATCAGGTCCAGCGTAGTGAAGCTTTTGGCGCTGACGTGGCGCGCCCCTTCCGGATTCTGCTTGTCACGGTAGTTGAGGCCGCCGCCGACGCGCAGTTTCGGTGTCAGGCGGTAGGTGGTCCACAGGCTGGCACTGTGCAGTGGCGTCAGACCGGGACGATCGCCTTTACCCTGGGCGCCGGTGCCATTGGCAGGGATGACCACATTGCTCTCGTCAATCTTGGCCTCGGGGATCCAGGTCCAGGACAGGAAGGCATCCCACTTGGGCGTGATGCGCCCGGCAATGTCGATGTCCAGGCCGGCTGCGTGGCGCTTGCCGGACAGCAGCTGCTGCGTGGCGGCAGTGTCAGGGTCGGTGTTGCGCTCGTTGTACTTTTCCGAATAGAACAGCGAGGTCGCGAGCATGAGCCGGCGCTCGAAGAGATCGAACTTGCCGCCGACCTCGAGGTTGCGGCTTTCTTCGGGCGGGGTGTTGGCGTCCTTGGCGCTCGGTCCTTGGACGGCGTACTGGTAGACGTCACCCGAGGTGTTGAACGAGGTGCCGTAGGACACGTGGTAGGACGCCGTGTCGCTCGGCTGGTACAGCGCACCCAGGCGCGGGCTCCAGAGCGAATCGGAGCGTGCGTTGCTCGCACCGGCGGCCGTGTAGTAGCTGGCGTTGAAGTTGTCGTTGCGCAGGCCGGCGATCAGCTTGACGGTGGGCGTCAGCTCCATGGTGTCCTGCACATAGATACCCAAGGTGCGGGCGTTGAACTTGTTCATGGGCGCATCGCCGCGCAGGTCGGGCCGAGAGTCGCCATCGTTGGGCGTGCCGACCGTCGTGAAGAGACCGCTGGTAACGCCCGGGAAGTTGTTGTTGCGCAGGGCGTCTTCGTTGGACCAGTCCACCCCGGTGATGACCTTGTGCTTCTTGCCCAGCCAGTTGAAGTCGTTGCTGTAGTCGCTTTGCAGCAGGGTCGTCGTGCTGATGCCGATGCGTCCCTTCGGGTTGCGTTGCAGGCCCGTGCTGTCCGTGATGGCGGCAACTGTCGTGGGGGCCGGCGCCCGGAACACGACCTGGCTGGACCACAGGTCACGCTCATAACGCCCATGGCGCAAGGTGGTCTTGAGTTCGCCGCCGTCCGAGAAGCGGTGGACATGGTTCAGCGTGCCGTAAGTGGCTTTGCCCTTGTTGTAGTCGCTGGCCAGGCCGTAGAAGTTCTTGGCATCGAGCTTGGTCTGGATCTCCCCGTTGCTGAGGATCCAGGGATGGTTGTAGTTGGGGCGGTTGTTGTACTCGAGGTAGTACAGGCCGACCGAGAACTCGTCCGTCGTGCCAATGCCCCAACGGTAGGTCGGGGCGATGCCCTTCTTGCTGACCTTGGCGCCCCAGTTGTCGGCCTCATGCGTCATCACATTCATGCGCAGTGCCGCGTCGTCGCCGGTCTTGAGGTTGAAATCGCCCGTGACACGCAGTTCATTGCCGGTGCCGACCGTGGTCTTGATTTCATGCGAATCCATCAGGAAAGGCTTCTTGTTGACCTGGTTGACGACGCCGCCGGTGGAGCCGCGGCCGAACAGCATGGAGGCCGAGCCTTTCAGCACTTCCACCCGGTCGTAGTTGAAGGTGTCGCGCTCGTAGATCGAGGAGTCCCGCATGCCGTCCACATAGATGTCGCCAGCCTGGACCAGCGAGAAGCCGCGCAGGCGGATGTCCTCTTCGCCGGTTTCGCCAGCCTGGAAGGTCACGCCCGCCGTGCTGCGCAGCACTTCCTTGAAGTCGTCGAGATTGCGGTCGTCCATCAGGCGCTCCGTGATCACGGTGATGGATTGGGGAATGTCGCGCAGCTTTTGCTTGCCCTTGCCGATCTCCGTCTCGGTCGCCCGCAGCGAGGTCTTGGAGGCCGGCGTTTCGGCCGCTTCCTTCACTTCCACGGTGGCCAGCGTCTTGCCGCTGTCCGGCACAGCCTGCTGGGCGAATGCGTTCATGGAGCCGGCCAGCAGCATGGCGCCCAAGGGCAGCAGGGCGGGGGATGCTATTGGATGTATAGCGCTCGACGCTGTAAAGACGGGGCGCTGGGCCGATTGTTTGCTGTTCTTTTTTCGCTGTGACATGGTTGTATCGCCTGGGGTGGATGGACTGGCTGGCTACAACCGGCGCAATTGCAAGAACTGCGTGGCATGGCTTGCTGCGTGAAAAGTAAAGTAAAGAAATTATACACAAATACAAATCATTCTCATTATGTTTATCAGAAAGTTATGGGCAAATCGGAGCGGCGGGCTGTTTGTGCGGCTGTGGCTGGGCCTGGCGCAGGCCATTCGCTCTTGCCGGGTTGTGCTTGGATGAGGCCCGGCCGACAGGCTGCGGACTGGCGTGGTGATCTTCACCAGCGGCGTCTGCCGGGCGGGCTGGCGGACCACACCGTCAAGCGGCGATAGGCGCCCAGAGTGAGCCTGTTAGGGGGACGTCAGGGCGTGCGCCTGACGGGCTGCTGTCTCAGTAAGTCAGCCGCTCGGGGCGGATTTCCTGCAGGATGGTGGTGGCGATCTCTTCGATCGACTTGGTGGTGGTGGACAGCCAGCGGATGCCGGCGCGCCGCATCATGGCCTCGGCCTCGGCCACTTCGTTGCGGCAGTTTTGCAGGGATGCGTATTTGGAATTTGGTCGGCGCTCGTTGCGGATTTCGCTCAGTCGCTCGGGATTGATGGTCAGGCCAAAGATCTTGCTGCGGTGCGGTACCAGCGCCGGGGGGAGCTGGTGGCGCTCGAAATCCTCGGGAATCAGCGGGTAGTTGGAGGCCTTCAGCCCGTATTGCATCGCCAAGTAAAGCGAGGTCGGCGTCTTGCCGCTGCGGCTCACCCCGACCAGGATGACGTCGGAGCTGGCCAGGTCGCGGTTGGATTGGCCGTCATCGTGGGCCAGCGAGAAGTTGATCGCCTCGATCCGGTCATGGTAGGCCTGGCTCTTACTGACGTCGCTGAAGCGGCCGATGCGGTGGTGCGACTTCATGCCCAGCTCGATTTCCAGCGGGTTGACAAAGGTGCCAAACATGTCGAGCAGCATGCCTTTGCAGCCTTCGGTAATGACTTTGTGGACATCCTCGTTGGCAAGGGTGGTGAACACGATCGGCTTTTTGCCCTCGACTTCGCCCGTGTGGTTGATCTGCCGCACGGCCTGGTGGGCCTTGTCCACGGTGTCGACAAAGGGCAGGCGAATACGCCGCATCTCGGTCTCGAACTGGGCGAGGATGGCATTGCCAAAGGTTTCAGCGGTGATGCCGGTGCCGTCGGAGATGAAAAAAACTGTGCGATTGGACATGGATACGGGGCAGGCGGTGGTGGCCGGGGGCGGGTGGTTGGGCAGGACAAGCCGGCCGAAGTTTTACCTGACGGAGCTTACAATACCGGCAATCCACCCGAATTTTCCATGCACTGCAACGCCCGACGAGAACAAGAGCAAAGGCTAGCCGTTGGCATGGGCGCCTCCAGTTCCCCGGAAGGACTGGCGCCAGGCGCGAACTGGTTTTTAACTTCTGGAGCTTTCCCATGTCTGCACTTTTCAGCCCGACCGCCCTGGTCGTACCGTTTGAAAACCTGAGAATGACCGACGTCGAGGCGGTTGGCGGCAAGAACGCCAGCCTCGGCGAAATGATCTCGCAGCTGCCGCAGGGTGTGCGTGTGCCGACCGGCTTTGCCACCACGGCCCATGCCTTCCGCGAATTCCTGAAGCATGGCGGCCTGGCCGACCGCATCAACGCCAAGCTCGATGCCCTCGACACCGAAGACGTGCGTGCGCTCGCGACCGTGGGCGCCGAAATCCGTGCCATGGTCGAGGCCCAGCCGTTCCCGGCCGATCTCGAAAAAGCCATCCGTGACGACTTCGCCAAACTGAGCGCCGGCAACCCGCAGGCCACCTTTGCCGTGCGTTCTTCGGCCACCGCTGAAGACCTGCCCGACGCCTCTTTCGCCGGCCAGCAGGAGACCTTCCTGAACGTGCACGGCATCGAAGAGGTGCTGCACAAGATGAAGGAGGTCTTCGCCTCCCTCTACAACGACCGCGCCATCAGCTACCGCGTGCACAAGGGTTTTGCCCATGCTGACGTGGCCCTGTCGGCCGGTGTGCAGCGCATGGTGCGTTCCGACCTCGGCGCTGCCGGCGTGATGTTCACCATCGATACCGAATCCGGCTTCGAGGACGTGGTCTTCATCACCTCCAGCTACGGCCTGGGCGAGACGGTGGTGCAGGGCGCCGTGAACCCGGACGAGTTCTACGTCCACAAACCCATGCTCAAGGCCGGCAAGCGCGCCGTGGTGCGTCGCAACCTGGGCTCCAAGCTGATCCAGATGGTGTTCTCCACGCCGGAAGAGAAGAAGGCCGGCGGCAAGCTGGTCAAGACCATCGACGTGCCGACCGAACAGCGCAACCGCTACTCGCTGACCGATGCCGACGTCGAGCAACTGGCCCAGTACGCGCTGGTTATTGAAAAACACTATGGCCGTCCGATGGACATCGAGTGGGGCAAGGACGGCACCGACGGCCAGCTCTACATCCTGCAGGCCCGCCCCGAAACCGTGAAGAGCCAGGCCGGCGCCACCGCCGAGATGCGCTACAAGCTCAAGGGCCAGAGTGCGGTGCTGGCCGAAGGCCGTGCCATCGGCCAGAAGATCGGTACGGGCCCGGTGCGTCTGGTGCACAACATCAGCGAAATGGACAAGGTCCAGCCCGGCGACGTGCTGGTGACCGACATGACCGACCCGAACTGGGAGCCGGTGATGAAGCGCGCGTCCGCCATCGTGACCAACCGCGGCGGTCGTACCTGCCACGCGGCCATCATTGCCCGCGAGCTGGGCATTCCGGCCGTGGTCGGCTGTGGCGACGCCACTGAGACGTTGAAAGACGGCACGCTCGTCACGGTGAGCTGCGCCGAGGGCGACACCGGCCGCATCTACGACGGCCTGCTGGAGATGGAAGTGACCGAGGTGCAGCGCGGCGCCATGCCCGAGATCCCGGTCAAGATCACCATGAACATCGGCAACCCGCAGCTGGCGTTCGACTTTGCCCAGTTGCCCAATGCCGGCGTCGGTCTGGCGCGCCTGGAGTTCATCATCAACAACAACATTGGTGTGCACCCCAAGGCCATTCTGGACTACCCGAACATCGACGCCGACCTGAAGAAGGCGGTCGAGTCGGTGGCCCGCGGCCATGCCTCGCCGCGCGCCTTCTACGTCGACAAGGTGGCCGAAGGCGTGGCGACCATTGCAGCGGCCTTCTGGCCCAAGCCGGTGATCGTGCGCCTGTCGGACTTCAAGAGCAACGAATACCGCAAGCTCATTGGTGGCAGCCGCTACGAGCCCGAGGAAGAAAACCCGATGCTGGGCTTCCGCGGTGCCGCGCGTTACGTCAGCGCCGATTTCGGCGAGGCGTTCGCCATGGAGTGCGAGGCCATGCGCCGCGTGCGTGACGAGATGGGACTGACCAATGTCGAGCTCATGGTGCCGTTTGTCCGCACGCTGGGCCAGGCCAAGAAGGTCATTGATCTGCTGGGCCAACATGGCCTCAAGCGTGGTGAGAACGGCCTGAAGATCGTCATGATGTGCGAGGTCCCGAGCAATGCCATCCTGGCGGACCAGTTCCTGGAGCATTTCGACGGCTTCTCGATCGGCTCCAACGACCTGACCCAGCTCACGCTTGGCCTGGACCGCGACTCCGGACTGGAGCTGCTGGCGGCGGACTTCGATGAACGCGATCCGGCCGTGGAAGCGATGATCAGCCGCGCCATTGCCGCCTGCCGCAAGCAGGGCAAGTATGTCGGCATCTGTGGCCAGGGGCCCAGCGACCATCCCGACTTTGCCCGTTGGCTGGTGAAAGAGGGCATCACCTCGATCTCGCTGAACCCCGACACGGTGGTCGAGACCTGGCGCAATATCGCCAGCATGTAAGCAAGATCGCAGGCAAATGGCAACGCTGAAAGTGATTGCGCTGTCATGAGGCAACCGGGCCATCTCTGCCGGAGGGCACGATGACGCCCGGTCGCTTCTCCCTGCGGGGCCTGCTCTTGCTGGTGTGGTTGGTTGCCGCCTTTGGCGGCATTTACTTTGCCCGCGACCTGCAGACGGTAGTCATCGGGTGGCCGCTCGGCTTCTGGTTCGCCGCCCAGGGCGGCGTTCTGGTCTTCATTGCCATCGTTGCCGTGTTTGCCTGGCGCAGCAACCGGAGCGAGCGCCACGGTGCGGCTGCATTTGACGACCAGGCCTATGCCGTCTACCAACGTCGGCTGCACCGCAGCTTCGCCAAGTACGTTGTCAGCCTGCTCGGTTTTCTGCTGCTGCTCGCGCTGGCTGAGCAATTGGGCCTCTCCAAGCAATGGGTGGGGGCCATTTTCCTGGCCGCCACGGTTGCCCTTTATGCGGTGATCGGGATCTACAGCCGAACGGCCGATGCCGATGAGTACTACGTCGCAGGGCGGCGGATTCCCGCCTTCTACAACGGCATGGCGACGGCGGCCGACTGGATGAGCGCGGCGTCCTTCATCAGCATGGCGGGCGGACTGTACCTGCAAGGTTTTTCCGGCACGGGGTCGCAGCCCGGCGGCCTGGCCTATGTGCTGGGATGGACCGGCGGTTTTTGCCTGGTGGCGCTGCTGGTGGCGCCCCATCTGCGCAAACTGGGTCTCTACACGATTCCGGATTATTTTGCCGTCCGCTTCGGTGGCCATTGGCCGCGTCGTCTTGCCGCGATGGCGGCCGTCCTTTGCTCTTTCACCTACGTTGTGGCCCAGATCTATGGGGTGGGCCTGATCACGTCCCGGCTGACGGGCGTGCACTTCGAGATCGGGATTCTGCTGGGGCTCGGCGGGGTGCTGGTTTGCTCGTTCCTCGGCGGCATGCGGGCCGTGACCTGGACGCAGGTCACCCAGTATGTGGTCTTGATCCTGGCCTTTCTGATCCCCGTGTCATGGCTGGCCTACAAGCAGCTCGGGAATCCGCTGGCGCCCTGGGTCTATGGCCAGCAGCTGGAAAAGATCACCCAGCTGGAAAACCAGCTGGCGGCGTCGCCATCAGAGCAGCAGGTGATCCAGGAATATGCGCGGCGCGCGCGGGAGTTCGAGCTGAAGCTGCGCAATGTGGAGGAGGCCCTGGACTCCGAGCGCAAGTTGCTCAAGGAGCGCTTGCGTCTGCTCAGTGAAGAGCGTGCGGACGTTGAAGTCATTTTCGCGGCCCGGCGTGAACTGGCCCAGTTGCCCAAGGACCCCGTCTCTGCGCGGGAGACCTGGACCCGGGCCATGCAGGAAAACCTCAACCGGGCCAAGGCGCTGGGGGGCATGCCGCCCCATGCCCAGCCTTTTGCCGGGGATCCGGATGGCACACCCGAGGAGCGGCAAGCGTTTGAGCTGTCGCGCCGGAACTTCCTGGCGCTGATGTTCTGCCTGATGGTGGGCACAGCCGGCTTGCCGCACCTGCTGACGCGTTTTTTCACCACACCGTCGGTGGCCTAAACCCGGACATCGGTGGCCTGGTCATTGGTCTTCATCGCCTTGCTCTATCTCGCCGCGCCGGCATTGGCGGTGCTGGTGAAATACGAGGTCATGAGCAACCTGGCGGGGATGAACTTCGAATCCTTGCCGCCCTGGATGGCGCAATGGGCCAAGGTCGACAGTTCCCTGCTGTCCATCAATGATGTCAATGGCGACCATCGCCTGCAGTTCTCCGAGCTGAGGCTGGGGGCCGACCTCGTGATGCTGGCCACCCCCGAAATCGGCGGTTTGCCTTATGTGGTGTCTGGCCTGGTGGCAGCCGGTGGTCTGGCGGCGGCCCTGTCCACGGCCGACGGCCTTTTGCTGACCATTGGCAATGCGCTGGCCCATGACCTGTACTTTCAGGGGCAGAACGACCGGGCAAGTGTGATGCGGCGCGTGATGCTGTCCAAATTCGCCTTGCTGGTGGTGGCCCTGGCGGCGGCCTATGTTGCGGCACAAAAACCGGCCGACATCCTCAACCTGGTGTCGATGTCTTTTTCCCTGGCGGGGGCGGCATTCGTGCCGGCCATGGTGCTGGGCATCTTCTGGCACAAGACTTCCAGGGTCGGCGTGGTGGCGGGCATGTTGGCCGGGGTCGGTGTGACGGTCTATTACATGGCGATCAATGCCGCACCCGTACGGCAGCTGCTGGGGCTGCAGGGTTCGGGCCTGTGGTTCGGCATCCAGCCCATTTCTGCCGGGGTATTCGGCGTCCTGGCGGGGGTTGCCGTCACCGTGCTGCTCAGCCTGGTGACGCGTGGCGGCCGCCAGGATGGACCGGACCAGCAAAATCTCATATAATGGAGAGCTTCACCTTGCCGCACCCATCAGACGCTGGGGCGGCTTTTCTGCCCGTAGAGTGCGGGTCATCCACAAGGAGTATCAATGCGTCATTATGAAATCGTTCTGATGATCCACCCGGATCAGAGCGAGCAGGTTCCTGCCATGCTCGAACGTTACAAGGGCATGATCACCGCCGGCGGCGGCAAGATCCACCGTGTTGAAGACTGGGGCCGTCGTCAGATGGTCTACATGATCAACAAGCTGGCCAAGGCCCACTACCTGTGCATCAACATCGAGGCTGACAAGGCTGTCATGGCTGAGCTGGAGCATGCATTCAAGTTCAATGACGCCGTGCTGCGTCACCTGACGGTTCTGAAGAAGAAGGCCGAGACCGGTCCTTCCTCCATGATGAAGACCGTCGAGCGTGAAGACGCCCGTAAGGCTCAGCAGGCGGAATTCCAGGCCTGATCTTCCCGATAGCGAGGAGTGAATCCCAGCGCCAACCAGCTCATCCTGACTGCCTGTATCGCCGAGGTCGCCCCTTTGCGCTACACCCCGGCCGGATTACCGGCCCTGGACCTGAAGCTCGAACATGAGTCGATGGTGCCGGAAGCAGGGCAGGACAGGCAGGTAAAGGCCAGTGTCAAGGCGGTTGCCTTTGGTGCCCTGGCCGAGCGGCTTGCAAAGCAGGCCATTGGCAGTGTCTGGTGCTTCAGCGGTTTTGTCGCCACCCCTCGTAACGGCAAGAGTCTGGTGTTCCACATCCGAGAGTTCAGTCAAGATTAATTTCAGGAGGCCCCCATGGCCACGTTCAAAAAATTCAACAAAGACAAGCGCCCGAAGCGCAATACCCAGTCGCTGCTGTTCAAGCGCAAGCGCTTCTGCCGTTTCACCGTCACTGGCGTCGAAGAAATCGACTACAAGGACATCGACACGCTGCGTGACTTCATTGCCGAAAACGGCAAGATCATCCCGGCCCGTCTGACCGGCACCCGCGCGATCTACCAGCGCCAGCTCAACACCGCTATCAAGCGCGCGCGTTTCCTCGCGATGCTGCCGTACAGCGACCAGCACAAGATCTAAGGAGTCGACCCATGCAAATCATTCTGCTCGACAAGGTCGTGAACCTGGGTAACCTGGGCGAAATCGTCAAGGTGAAAGACGGTTATGCCCGCAACTTCCTGATCCCTTCCGGCCGCGCCCGCCGCGCCACCGAGGCCAACAAGGCCGAGTTCGAAGCCAAGCGCGCCGAACTCGAAAAAGCGGCTGCCGCCAAACTGGCTGAAGCGCAAGGCCTGGGCGAGAAGCTGGCTGGTACCACCATCAAGCTGACGCAAAAGGCCGGTGTGGATGGTCGTCTGTTCGGTTCCGTGACCAACTTCGACATCGCCGAAGAGCTGGCCAAGAACGGCTACAAGGTTGCCAAGGCCCAAGTGCGCATGCCCAATGGTCCGATCAAGACCATCGGCGACAGCACCGTGAGCGTGGCACTGCACACCGACGTGGTGGTTGACATCACCGTTTCCGTGTACGGCGAAACCGCTTAAGCTGCGGCTCTCTCCACCAAAAGCCGCCAGGGCCTGTCTCTGGCGGCTTTTGTCTTTGTGATGGGTGTTTTCGCCCATACATGCATTTGCACAGATTACCCACAGCTTGTGGGTCAGTTGTCCCCAGCATGTTCCTCGACGATCGCGTGCCGAGGGCTTAGCATTGGGGATTACAAGGAAACCTTCATTCATGTCCGCCGTATTGACCCCCGTAGATGACGACTACGGACAAGACCGCCAAGTTGCGCAACTGCGAGTCCCGCCGCACTCGATCGAGGCCGAATCCAGCGTGCTCGGGGGCCTGCTGCTGGACAACGGTGCCTGGGACCGGGTCGGCGACCTGCTGGGGGAGGGGGACTTCTACCGCTACGAGCACCGGCTGATCTATGCCGCCATCGCGGCGCTGATCAACGCCAGCAAACCGGCGGACGTGATCACGGTGTTCGAGCAGCTGCAAAGCCAGGGCAAGGCGGAGGAGATCGGCGGCCTGGCCTATCTCAACTCGCTGGCCCAGTACGTGCCCAGCGCCGGCAATATCCGTCGTTATGCCGAAATCGTGCGCGAGCGCGGCATCCTGCGCAAGCTGGTGGCGGCGAGCGACGAGATCGCCACCAACGCCTTCAACCCGCAGGGGCGGCCGGTGGCGGCCATCTTGGACGAGTCCGAGCAGAAGATCTTCAACATCGGCGAGGAAGGTTCGCGCATGAAGCGCGGCTTCCAGTCCATGGACACCCTGGTGGTGGACCTGCTGGACCGCGTGCAGGAGATGGCCGACAACCCGAATGACATCACCGGCGTGCCGACCGGCTTCTACGATTTGGACCGCATGACCTCCGGCCTGCAGCCGGGCGACATGGTGGTGCTGGCGGCGCGTCCCTCCATGGGCAAGACGGCGTTTGCCATCAACATTGCCGAGCACGTGGCGCTCAATGAAGGCCTGCCGGTGGCGGTGTTTTCCATGGAAATGGGTGCCGCCCAGCTGGCGGTGCGTATCGTCGGCTCCATCGGCCGCATCGACCAGGGCCATCTGCGTACCGGCAAGCTGACCGATGAGGAGTGGCCGCGCCTGACGGAAGCGATCGAGAAGCTGCGCACCATCTCGCTGCACATTGACGAGACCGCCGGCCTGACCGCCAGCGAGCTGCGCGCCAATGCCCGCCGGCTGGCGCGCCAGTGCGGCAAGCTCGGCCTGATCGTGGTCGACTACCTGCAGCTCATGAGCGGCACCAGCGGCGACAACGAAAACCGCGCCACCGAACTGGGCGAGATCTCGCGCGGCATGAAGATGCTGGCCAAGGAACTGGGCTGCCCCTTGATTGCGCTGTCACAGCTCAACCGCAGCGTGGAAACGCGCCCCGACAAGCGCCCCATGATGAGCGACCTGCGCGAATCCGGCGCCATCGAGCAGGACGCCGACATCATCATGTTCATCTACCGCGACGAGTACTACACCAAGGACGCCTGCAAGGAGCCGGGGGTGGCCGAGATCATCATCGCCAAGCAGCGTAACGGCCCGACCGGTACCGTCAAGCTGGCCTTCCTGAACCGCTTGACGCGCTTCGAGAACCTGGCCGCCGGCTACGGCAGCGGCGATTTCTAAACAAAAACGGGGCCGAGGCCCCGTTTTTATTGCGCAAGAAGCTACTCTTTTTATAGCACTTCGGAGGCAAAGTCCGCCAGGCGCGAGCGCTCGCCGCGCGCCAGCGTGATGTGGCCGCCATGCGGCCAGCCCTTGAACTTGTCCACCGCGAAGGTCAGGCCCGACGAACCTTCGGTCAGGTAGGGCGTATCGATCTGCGCCAGGTTGCCCATGCAGATGATCTTGGTGCCGGGGCCGGCGCGTGTGATCAGCGTCTTCATCTGCTTGGGTGTCAGGTTCTGCGCCTCGTCGATGATGACGTACTTGTTCATGAAGGTGCGGCCGCGCATGAAGTTCATGCTCTTGATCTTGATGCGGCTGCGGATCAGTTCGCTGGTGGCGGCGCGGCCCCATTCACCGGCACCGGTGTCGGTCTTGGACAGCACCTCCAGGTTGTCATCCAGCGCGCCCATCCAGGGGCCCATCTTTTCTTCTTCGGTACCGGGCAGGAAGCCAATGTCCTCACCCACACTCACCGTGGCGCGGGTGACGATGATCTCGGTGTAGCGGCGGTCGTCCAGCACCTGGGTCAGGCCGGAGGCCAGCGCCATCAGCGTCTTGCCGGTGCCGGCGGTGCCGGTCAGGGTCACGAAATCGACTTCCGGGTCCATCAGCAGGTTCATGGCGAAGTTCTGCTCGCGGTTGCGCGCAGCCACGCCCCAGACGGCATTCTTGAGGTGGGTGTAGTCCTTCAGTGTCTTGAGCACGGCGGTCTTGCCGCGGATTTCGGACACGCGGGCGTACAGGCTCGGTTCGCCCGGTGCTTCGAAGTAGACGAACTGGTTGATCAGCAGGCTGGGCACGATCGGGCCGTTGATGCGATAGAACGTGTGCGGGCCCTGCTGCCAGCTCTCCACGGTCTGGCCATGGGTGGTCCAGAAATCGGCCGGCAGGGCCAGCGAGCCGGCGTAGAGCAGGTCGCCGTCGTCCAGCGTCTTGTCGTTCTGGTAGTCGTCGGTGGCCAGGCCCAGGGCCCGGGCCTTGACGCGCATGTTGATGTCCTTGGACACCAGCACCACCTCACGCGGCGCGTACTGCTGGCGCAGCGCCTCCACCACGCCCAGGATCTGGTTGTCGGCCTTGCCCTGCGGCAGGCTGGTGGGCAGTTTGTAGTCCAGCGGCTGGGTCTGGAAGAACAGCTTGCCGCCGGCCTCGCGGTGGCCGGTGGTGTCGAGCTTGAGGCCGGCCGCGATGTCCGCGCCCTGGGCATCTGCCAGACCGTCGAGCATGCGGCTGGTCTGGCGCGCGTTGCGGGCGACCTCGGTCATGCCTTTCTTGTGGCCGTCGAGCTCTTCCAGCACGATCATGGGCAGGAAGATGTCATGTTCCTCGAAGCGGAACAGGCACATCGGGTCGTGCATCAGCACATTGGTGTCGAGCACGAACAGCTTGCTCGGACCGCTGGCGCGGCTTTTCTTCGGCTCGGGCGGGCTTTGCGTGGCCGGTGCCGTGCTGCTCACGGGGGCGGCCTTTGCCTTGCTGCCGCGCGAGGTCTTGGGGGCGGCCTTGGCCCGGCTGGGCGGTACGGGAGGCGCTACTTCGGCCGCGGCCCCGCCGGCATGCTCAAACAGGTCGCGGGCTTGCGGCTTGCGGTCGGCGGGAGGTGCTTCGAAGGCGGTCGCTGATTCTCTGGATGACCGGGGCTTGCTGCGGGCCGGTGCATCAAAAGCGTCGGGAGACAGCAGGGCTGCGCGCTTGGTAGGGGCGGGAGGCAGAGGCATGGGGCGTAAGGCTCGCAAAAAGGTTAGCGGATGCCGCCGAAAAAGCAAAAAAGCCGCCTGGTAAACCTGGGCGGCTTTTTTCGGGGAGCTTCGTCGCTGTTCTCAACGGCATAAATTCATTATGCATGAGCTGGGCTAACTCCGCATTACATGTTGCTGCAACGCATCAAAGGCGGGGTGCCGCCCGGTTTTCAGCTTAGGCGGCAGCGGCTTTCTTGAGCGCCTTGACGGCCTTCAGCACTTCGTCCACATGGCCCGGCACCTTCAGGCCGCGCCATTCCTGCTTGAGCTGACCATCGGTGCCGATCAGGAAGGTGCTGCGCTCGATGCCCTTGACCTTCTTGCCGTACATGATCTTGTTCTTGACCACGCCGAACATGTGGCACATCTTCTCTTCGGTGTCGGCGATGAGTTCGAAGGGCAACTCCAGCTTGGCCTTGAACTCGTCGTGGGACTTCATGTTGTCGCGCGAAACACCGAACACGGTGGCGCCGGCCTTCACGAAATCCTTGTACTTGTCGCGGAACTGCATGGCTTCCGTGGTGCAGCCGGGCGTGTTGTCCTTGGGGTAGAAATACAGCACGAGGGTCTGGCCGAGGTGGGAAGTGTTGGAAACCTTGATGCCGCTGGTGGCATTTGCTTCAAATTCCGGGATAGGTTTGTTTACAACGATCGCCATAAGCCTTAAATCTTGTGTGACAGGAGCTGTCGTATGGTGGTCGGGGTTGACGCTGTGACAGCAGGGTGGCGCCCCCGACTCAATTTATCAATTTTACCTTGAAATCGATAACCTGGTGGGGGTGGGGGCGCTAGGGGCTTTCCAGTAGGAGGGCGGCGACCACATGCCGGCCTTCGCCGGCCAGGATGTTGTAGGTGCGGCAGGCGGCTGCCGTGTCCATGGTCTCGACGCCGATGCGCCGCTCAGCCAGGGCCTGCAGCCAGGCCGGCTGGGGAAAGCGCAGGCGGTCGCCGCTGCCGAACAGCACCAGCTCGGGACCGATGTCGGCCAGCCGGGCGAAGTGCGCGGCGCTCAGATCGCTGTAGCGCGCGCAGTCCCAGTCGAAGCGCTGACCACGCGAACCGACCACCAGGCTGGTGGTGATTTTTTCCCCGTCCAGCCCGATCCAGCCCGGGCCGTAGCCGCTGATGGTCTGAACGTCGAATTTGTCGGGTTGGAGTTTCATAGGCAGAAGGGAACTGTGGTCAAATTATAGGTTTCGCCCCGCTTTCAGCATCCCGGAGGGACTTTGAAAACCATACGTAAATCTGCCAAGCTGTCCAACGTGCTCTACGACATTCGCGGCCCCATCATGGATGCGGCCAAGCAAATGGAGGAAGAGGGACAGAAGATCATCAAGCTCAATATCGGGAACTTGGCGGCTTTCGGTTTCGACGCGCCGGAGGAAATCCAGCAGGACATGATCCGCAACCTGCCCAATTCGGCAGGTTATTCCGACAGCAAGGGCATCTTCGGGGCGCGCAAGGCGGTGATGCACTACACCCAGCAGCAGGGCATGAAGGGTGTGACGCTGGACGACATCTACCTGGGCAATGGCGCCAGCGACCTGATCGTCATGGCCACCAACGCGCTGCTCGACGAAGGTGACGAACTGCTGTTGCCGGCCCCTGACTACCCGCTGTGGACAGCGGCCACCAGCCTCTCGGGGGGCACGCCGGTGCACTACCTGTGCGACGAAGAGAACGGCTGGATGCCGGACCTCAACGACATCCGCAGCAAGATCACGCCACGCACCAAGGGCATCGTGGTCATCAACCCGAACAACCCTACCGGCGCCCTGTATTCCGAAGAACTGCTCAAGGGCATTGTCGACATCGCACGCGAGCATGGCCTGGTGATCCTCGCGGATGAGGTGTACGACAAGGTGCTCTACGACGGCGAACACCACGTTGCGCTGGGCAGCCTGTCGGAAGACGTGCTCACGCTGACCTTCAACTCCCTCAGCAAGTCCTACCGTTCCTGCGGTTACCGCGCCGGCTGGATGGTGATCTCGGGCGACAAACGCGGCGCACAGGATTACATCGAAGGCCTGAACATGCTGGCCAACATGCGGCTGTGCGCCAATGTTCCGGGCCAGTGGGCGGTGCAGACAGCGCTGGGGGGCTACCAGAGCATCAACGACCTGGTGAAGGAGGGCGGCCGGCTGCGCCGCCAGCGCGACCTGGCGTACGAGCTCATCACCGCCATTCCGGGGGTGACGTGTGTGAAACCCAAGGCGTCGCTCTACATGTTTCCCCGGCTCGACCCCAAGATCTACCCGATCGAGGACGACCGCCAGTTTTTCCTTGAGCTGCTGCGCGAGACCCGTGTGATGCTGGTGCAGGGCAGTGGCTTCAACTGGCCCAAACCGGACCACTTCCGCATCGTGTTCCTGCCGTATGAAGACGATTTGCGCGAGGCCATCGGCCGCGTGGCCAAATTCCTTGAAAACTACCGAAAGCGCCACGCGCGCGCCTAATTTTGAAGACGGCGCGCCAGCGCCAAAAACTGAGTCAAAGATGAAAGCAATACAAGTAGGCCTGTTGGGCATCGGCACTGTGGGTTCGGGCACCTTCCATGTGCTCAAGCGCAACCAGGAAGAAATCAAGCGCCGCGCCGGCCGCGGCATCGAAATCACCATGGTCGCCGACCTCGATGTGGCGCGCGCCCAGAGCGTCGTCGGCCCGGACGTGAAGGTGGTGAACGACGCCCGCGCCATCATTGCCAACCCCGACATCGACATCGTGGTCGAGCTCATCGGCGGCTACGGCATTGCCAAGCAGCTGGTGATGGAGGCCATTGCCGCCGGCAAGCACGTGGTCACCGCCAACAAGGCGCTGCTGGCCGTGCATGGCACCGAAATCTTTGCCGCCGCCTCCGCCAAGGGCGTGATGGTGGCCTTCGAGGCGGCTGTGGCCGGTGGCATCCCGATCATCAAGGCGCTGCGCGAAGGCCTGACCGCCAACCGCATCCAGTGGATCGCCGGCATCATCAACGGCACCACCAACTTCATCCTGTCCGAGATGCGCGACAAGGGACTGGACTTCGATGTTGTGCTGAAAGAAGCGCAGCGCCTGGGCTACGCCGAGGCCGACCCGTCCTTCGACATCGAAGGCGTGGACGCCGCGCACAAGGCCACCATCATGTCGGCCATTGCCTTCGGCATCCCGGTGCAGTTCGACAAGGCCTATGTGGAAGGCATCACCAAGCTGGGTGCGCAGGACATCCGTTACGCCGAGCAACTGGGCTACCGCATCAAGCTGCTAGGCATCACCAAGCGCACCGCCAAGGGTATCGAACTGCGCGTGCACCCCAGCCTGGTGCCGAGCAAGCGCCTGATTGCCAACGTTGAGGGTGCCATGAACGCCGTGGTGGTCAACGGCGACGCCGTCGGCACCACACTGTATTACGGCAAGGGCGCCGGCTCCGAGCCCACGGCCAGTGCGGTAATTGCCGACCTGGTCGACATTGCCCGCCTGCACACCGCCGACCCGCTCAACCGCGTGCCGCACCTGGCCTTTCAGCCCAACACACTCGACCAGGCCATGAGCAACCTGCCCGTGCTGCCCATGAGCGAGGTGGTGACGAGCTACTACCTGCGCCTGCGCGTGGCCGACGAGGCCGGTGTGCTGGCCAAGGTCACCGGCATCCTGGCCGAGGCCGGCATCAGCATCGACGCCGTGCTGCAGCGCGAAGCCGACGAAGTGGGCGGCGAGGGCTCCACGCAGACCGACCTGATCATCCTGACGCACGACGCGCGCGAAGGCACCATGAACGACGCGCTGGCCAAGCTGCAGGCGTTGCCGACGGTGCTGGCACCGATCGTTCGCATCCGCAAGGAAGAGCTGGCCTGATGAAATACCTGAGCACCCGCGGTCACGCTGACCGCAAGCGTTTCTGTGAAATCCTGCTCGAGGGCCTGGCGCCCGACGGCGGCCTGTACCTGCCCGAGTCCTACCCGCAGGTGGACGACGCCACGCTCACCAGGTGGCGCAGCCTGCCGTATGCCGATCTGGCGTTCGAAGTCCTGTCGCTCTACATCGACGACATCCCGGCCGACGACCTGCGTGCCATCTGCCGCAAGACCTACACCGAGGCCGTCTTCGGTACGAAGGAAATCGTGCCGCTGCGTCCGCTGGAAAACGGCCTCTACCTGGAAGCCCTGTCCAACGGTCCGACGCTGGCCTTCAAGGACATGGCCATGCAGCTGCTGGGCAATCTGTTCGAGTACGAACTGGCCCGTCGCGGCGAGCAGCTCAACATCCTGGGCGCCACCAGTGGCGACACCGGCAGCGCGGCCGAATACGCCATGCGCGGCAAGCAGGGCGTGCGCGTTTTCATGACCAGTCCGTATGGCCGCATGAGCCCGTTCCAGCAGGCGCAGATGTTCAGCCTGCAGGACGCCAACATCCACAACCTGGCGGTCAAGGGCGTGTTCGACGACTGCCAGGACATCGTCAAGGCGGTGTCCAACGATCTCGACTTCAAGCGCCAGTACAAGATCGGTACCGTCAACTCCATCAACTGGGCACGCCTGGTGGCGCAGGTGGTGTACTACTTCGCCGGCTACTTCCAGGCGACGAAGAACAACAGCGAGAAGGTCAGCTTCACTGTACCGTCCGGCAATTTCGGCAACGTCTGCGCCGGCCATGTGGCGCGCATGATGGGCCTGCCGATCGACAAGCTGGTGGTGGCCACCAACGAGAACGACGTGCTCGACGAGTTCTTCCGCACCGGCGTCTACCGCGTGCGCGGCAGTGCCGACACGCACGAGACCTCCAGCCCGTCGATGGACATCTCCAAGGCCTCGAACTTCGAGCGCTTTGTGTTTGACCTGTTGGGCCGCGATGGTGCCAAGACCAAGGCCCTGTTCGGCGAGCAATTGAACAAGACCGGCCAGTTCGACCTGAGCCAGGACCCGGCCTTCGCCCAGGCGCACCAGCGTTATGGTTTCTCCAGCGGCAAGAGCACGCATGCCAACCGCCTGGCTACCATCAAGGACACGTTCGAGCGCTTCGGCGGCATGATCGACACCCACACCGCCGACGGCCTGAAGGTAGCGCGCGAGCACCTCAGCGCTGGTGTGCCGATGATCGTGCTGGAGACGGCGCTGCCGATCAAGTTCGCTTCAACCATCGTCGAGGCGCTGGGACGTGAACCCGACCGGCCGGCCAAGTTCGAGGGCATTGAAAACCTGCCCAAGCGCGTGACGGTGCTCGAGGCGGACGTGCAGGCCGTCAAGGCCTACATCGTCACCCATTGCAAGTGAAATAGGGCTTTTGCCCTTTTGGAATAAGCGTGACCAGCTATCAAAAACATAGCGTTCTGAAGGTGGCCGCATGAAGGTCATCGGCTTTGCCGGCTACTCCGGCTCGGGCAAGACCACGCTGGTCGAACGTCTGATCCCCGAACTCAAGCTGCGCGGGCAGCGCGTCTCGGTGGTCAAGCACGCGCACCACAAGTTCGACATTGACCACCCGGGCAAGGACAGCTGGCGCCACCGCGAGGCCGGCGCCTTCGAGGTGGTGATCGCCTCTGACCGCCGCATGGCGCTGATGCGTGAATTCGAGCAGCCGACCGAGCTGTCGGTGCACCAGTTGATAAGTGAACTCGATGACCGCGTGGACTGGGTGCTGGTCGAAGGCTACAAGCGCAGTGACCTGCCCAAGATCGAGGTCTGGCGCGCGTCCACGGCCAAGCCGGTGCGTTACCCGGATGACGATTTCATCACCGCCATCGCCACCGACTCGCCCGGCCAGCTGCCGCAGCCGACCGGGCTTGACGTGCTGGACCTCAACGACGCGGGGGCCGTGGCCGACTGGCTGCTCCAGCACGCCGAACGTTTTGACTACAGTCCCGAGTTGTACGCCCTATGAACGCTCCACGTCCCCCCTTGAAA
This sequence comes from Curvibacter delicatus NBRC 14919, assembly GCF_001592265.1. Lineage (GTDB taxonomy): Bacteria > Pseudomonadota > Gammaproteobacteria > Burkholderiales > Burkholderiaceae_C > Hylemonella > Hylemonella delicata. The sequence continues at coordinate 24,752 of NZ_BCWP01000018.1, forward strand.
GCGCTGGACGAGGCACTGGCCGAGTTGCTGAGCCACGCCCAGCCGCTGGCCGGTATTGAAGACATCACCACCTTCGACGGCGATGGCCGTGTACTGGCGCGCGACATCACCTCGGCGCTGCACGTGCCGCCGCAGGACAACAGCTCCATGGACGGTTACGCCGTGCGCTGCGCCGACGTGCGTGAGGCCGGTGTCGTGCTGCCGGTGTCACAGCGCATCCCGGCCGGTGCCAGCGGTGCGCCGCTGCAGCCCGGCAGCGTGGCGCGCATCTTCACCGGCGCACCGGTGCCGGCGGGGGCTGACGCCATCGTCATGCAGGAAGAGTGCGAGGCCGCAGGCGAGGGCAGTGTGCGCGTCAATGCCGTGCCTAAGCCGGGCCAGTGGATCCGCCGCGCCGGCGAAGACGTCACCCGTGGCGCCGTGGTGCTATCAAAAGGGGAGCGGCTGGCGCCGTCTTCACTGGGTCTGGCGGCCAGTATCGGCATGAGCACGCTGCCGGTGGTGAGCCGCCCGCGCGTGGCCTTGTTCTCCACCGGCGACGAACTGGTGATGCCGGGCGACATTGCGCCCGAGCAGATGCCGCCCGGCGCCATCTACAACTCCAACCGCTTCTTCCTGCGCGCGTTGCTGCAGCGCCTGGGCTGCGAGGTCACCGACTACGGCATCGTGCCCGACCAGCGCGACGCCACGCTCGACGCCCTGCGCGACGCTGCACAGCAGCACGATTTGATCCTTACCAGCGGCGGTGTGTCGGTGGGTGAGGAAGACCACATCAAACCCGCGGTGCAGCAGCTGGGCGAGCTCGACCTGTGGCAGATCGCCATCAAACCCGGAAAGCCGTTTGCCTACGGCAAGATCTACCGCGATCAAGCTGCCGGGGCGCGCAGTGCGCAGGACGCCTGCCACTTCGCCGGCCTGCCGGGCAACCCGGTCTCCAGTTTCATCACCTTCCTGGTGCTGGTGCGGCCCTTCCTGCTCAAACTACAGGGCGTGACAGACGTGGCACCGCCTCGCATGGCGCTGCCGGCGCACTTCGACTGGCCGCGCGCCGACAAGCGCCGCGAGTTCCTGCGTGTACGCCGCAATGCCGCCGGCGGGCTGGAGCTGTTCCCCAACCAGAGCTCCGGCGTGCTGACCTCGGCCGTGTGGGGCGACGGCGTGGTCGACAACCCGGCCGGCCAGACCATAACCAAAGGCGACACCGTGCAGTTCATTTCTTTTGCGGAGCTGATGGGATGAAGGTCAACGTCAAATACTTCGCCTCCATCCGCGAGCGCATCGGCACCGGCAGTGAGCCGCTTGAGACCACAGCGACCACGCTGGGCGCGCTGCGCGACGAGCTGATCGCCCGCGGCGGCGGTCATGCCGAGAGCCTGGCCCGCGGCCGCGCGGTGCGCGTGGCGCTGAACCAGGTGATGAGCGATGAAACCACGCCCTTGACCGAGGGTGCCGAAGTCGCCTTCTTTCCCCCCGTCACCGGAGGCTGACATGGCCAGCCTCGTCTCGATCCAGACCGCAGACTTCGACGTCAACGCCGAGATCGCGGCCCTGCGTGCGCAGGACAAGCGCGTTGGTGCCGTCTGCAGCTTCATTGGCACCGTGCGCGACCGCAACGATGGCAGTGCGGTCAGCGCCATGGAACTGGAACACTACCCGGGCATGACGGAGAAGGCCATCGAGGCCATGATCGACGAAGCCTTCAAGCGCTTTGACATCTACGCTGCGCGCGTCATCCACCGTGTCGGCCCGCTGCAGCCGCTGGACCAGATCGTGCTGGTGGCCGTCACCTCGGCCCACCGCGGCGAGAGCTTCCAGGCCTGCGAGTTCCTGATGGACTACCTCAAGACCCAGGCGCCGTTCTGGAAGAAGGAACAGACGCCCGAGGGCGCACGCTGGGTTGATGCCCGCGTCAGCGACGACAAGGCGCTGGCCAAGTGGGGCATTGCCTCCGGCAACCTGTCGGTTTAAGGCCAATGGGGGCACGCTGCGTGCCCGGCCGCATGCGCACCCGCCCTGGATCGAACCGAATTTGATGTTCGTCAAGAACGTTTTGGCTCCCATCCCTTGAAATTCACGGCAGGCACCCAAAGCTGCGGTGCAATCGGAGGATTTCATGCGAGTAGACAAACTGACCACCAAATTCCAGGAAGCCCTGGGCGAAGCACAGACGCTGGCCCTGGGCAATGACCACGCCTATATCGAGCCGGCCCACCTGCTGGTGGCCATGCTGCGCCAGCAGGACGGCCCCAAAGCCCTGCTGCAGCGCGCCGGCGTCAATGTGCCGGGCCTGACGGCTGCGGCCGAAGCCGCCGTCAAGAAACTGCCGCAAGTCGAAGGGCAGGAGCAGGTGCAGGTCGGGCGCGACATGGTCACGCTGCTGCAGGCGGCCGAGAAAGAGGCTATCAAGCGTGGTGACCAGTTCGTTGCCAGTGAACTGTTCCTGCTGGCCGTGGCCGACCACAAGGGTGACATCGGCCACCTGGCCAAGGCCAACGGCCTGACGCGCAAGTCGCTGGAGAGTGCCATCGACGCCGTGCGCGGCGGCCAGTCGGTCGACAACCCGGAAGCCGAAGGCCAGCGCGAAGCGCTGAAGAAATACACCCTGGACCTGACCGAGCGCGCCCGTTCCGGCAAGCTCGACCCGGTGATCGGCCGCGACGACGAAATCCGCCGCGCCATCCAGGTGCTGCAACGCCGCAGCAAGAACAATCCGGTGCTCATCGGCGAGCCCGGTGTCGGCAAGACCGCTATCGTTGAAGGTCTGGCGCAGCGCATCGTCAACGGCGAAGTGCCCGAGACCCTGCGCGACAAGCGCGTGCTGGTGCTGGACATGGCCGGCCTCTTGGCCGGTGCCAAGTACCGCGGCGAGTTCGAAGAGCGCCTGAAGTCTGTGCTGAAGGAAGTGGCGCAGGACGAGGGCCGCATCATCCTCTTCATCGACGAGCTGCACACCATGGTGGGCGCCGGCAAGGCCGAAGGCGCCATCGACGCCGGCAACATGCTCAAGCCTGCGCTGGCACGCGGCGAGCTGCACTGCATCGGCGCCACCACGTTGGACGAATACCGCAAGTACATCGAGAAGGACGCCGCGCTGGAGCGTCGTTTCCAGAAGGTGCTGGTGGGCGAGCCGACCGTGGAGCAGACCATCGCCATCCTGCGCGGTCTGCAGGAGAAATACGAAGTGCACCACGGCGTGGACATCACCGACCCGGCCATCGTCGCCGCGGCCGAGCTGAGCCATCGCTACATCACCGACCGTTTCCTGCCCGACAAGGCGATCGACCTGATCGACGAGGCCGCGGCCAAGATCAAGATCGAGATCGACTCCAAGCCCGAAGTCATGGACAAGCTGGACCGTCGGCTGATCCAGCTGCAGATCGAGCGCGAGGCGATCAAGAAGGAAAAGGACGAGGCTTCGCAAAAGCGCCTGGCGCTGATCGAGGAAGAGATCGGCCAGCTGCAGAAGGAAGCCGCCGACCTGGAAGAAATCTGGAAGGCCGAGAAGGCCCAGGCCCAGGGCAGCCAGACCGTGCGTGAAGAGATCGAGAAGCTCAAGGCCCGCATCGGCGAGCTGACGCGCAAGGGCGACTTCGCCAAGGTGTCCGAGCTGCAGTACGGCAAGCTGCCCGAGCTGGAAAAGCGCCTGAACGAAGCCCAGGCCAAGGAAGCCGCAGGTGAGGGGGCTGCCGGCAACAAGCTGCTGCGCACGCAAGTGGGCGCGGAAGAAATTGCCGAGGTGGTGAGCCGTGCCACCGGCATTCCCGTGGCCAAGATGATGCAGGGCGAGAAAGACAAGCTCTTGCAGATGGAAACCAAGCTGCACGAGCGTGTGGTGGGGCAGGACGAAGCCATCAGCGCCGTGGCCAACGCCATCCGTCGTTCCCGCTCCGGCCTGTCGGACCCGAACCGCCCGACCGGCTCCTTCCTTTTCCTCGGCCCCACCGGCGTGGGCAAGACCGAGCTGTGCAAGGCGCTGGCCGGTTTCCTGTTCGACAGCGTGGACCATCTGGTGCGCATCGACATGAGCGAGTTCATGGAGAAACATTCCGTGGCCCGCCTGATCGGCGCGCCTCCGGGTTACGTGGGTTACGAGGAGGGCGGCTACCTGACCGAAGCCGTGCGCCGCAAGCCCTACAGCGTGCTGCTGCTCGACGAGGTGGAGAAGGCCCACCCGGACGTCTTCAATGTGCTGCTGCAGGTGCTGGACGATGGTCGCCTGACCGACGGCCAGGGCCGCACCGTGGACTTCAAGAACACCGTCATCGTGATGACCAGCAACATCGGCTCGCACCTGATCCAGAGCATGGTGGGCCAGCCGTATGACGAGATCAAGGACGCGGTGTGGGGTGAGCTGAAGAACCACTTCCGCCCCGAGTTCCTGAACCGCATCGACGAGACGGTGGTGTTCCACGGCCTGGATGCGCAGCACATCGCCAGCATCGCCAAGATCCAGCTGCAGCAGCTGCAGGACCGCTTGGCCAAGATGGAACTGGAACTCAAGGTGTCCGACAAGGCACTGGGCGAACTGGCCAAGGTCGGCTTCGACCCGGTGTTCGGCGCCCGGCCGCTCAAGCGCGCCATCCAGCAGCGCATCGAGAACCCGCTGTCCAAGCTGTTGCTGGAAGGCAAGTTTGGCCCGAAGGATGTGATCGACGTGGACACGGACCCGGTGCGCAATCCGGGGCAGTTCAGCTTCGAGAAGGGCTGAGTGTCAGCGGCCGGGTGACTGGCCGCGCTTCAAACGAGAAACCCGCCTCTTGCGTGAGCAGAAGGCGGGTTTTGTCATGTATGAGGCATGGTTCAGAATCTGGTTTCGGAGGGAGATCATGAACGAATACTCGCAGCGCCAATTCGACGCATTCTTTTCGGCGATTGCTGGATGGCGGGATGCGTACCGAAACGTAAGGCTTCATTACATTGGCGTATCTGCCGAATCTGGAATTTCCCTTGTCGCGGCACGGATCTATTTGGATGTTGCCGCCTCTGAGCCAGTGAAGGCTATATTCCGTGCGGGGAGGGTCGTCGCGGGCCAGTGGCAGATTCCTCAGAGTGTCCACGCCGTTGAGAACGTTGTCCAGGAATTGGTAAGCGAGCGTGGTCTGAATATCCCCGAGGTTGGGCGGCTCAAATTGGAGAGTGATGAGCGCCAAGAGGCATTTGTGTCGCCTCCCATACTTCTGCATCCGGAAGGGCTCAACACAGGAAGTCGTTTGGCGGTTCTTACGGTTACCGGAAAGAATTTCGGTGAGTTGGTGCCACAGCCGGACACGGATTGGCTCCTGAAAGCAGCGGATACTCCCTATGACTCTCTACAAGAACTGTGCTTCGATTACTCACTCGGTGTCCTGCGCGGCGATAAGTCGGCGCTAGAGGTGGTGGCGCGGACGGCTGTCCAAGTTCTCGGGCGTTCAACTGTAGTTGGAACACAAGCAGACCTTGGGGTATGGATGGGCAAAGGGCTTGATCGTAACGAGGTAAAGCTCGGATTTCGACTTCTAGACAATGGGAAGGTTGTTCGGAGAGATACGGTCTCAGGCCCGCAACTCACGTGGACGGAAGAGAGCGATGCACTGATCGGCACCATGCAAATGGAGGTGCCAAGTGGAGCGATCATTCAATGCATCGCCTCTTATTCAGGGCATGCCCAGAATGTGCAATGGCTTGCCGACCCTACCATCTTTAAGAATCCACGGGCCGCAGTTTTCGAGTTGATCGATTCTCGAGGCGAATTGTTGCGGAGCTTTCTGCAGCCTGAATTCCCTCTCCGAGGAAAGGCGGCCGATGATTTCGAGTCGGGTATAGCTTGGTTGCTTTGGATCCTTGGATTTTCGACGGCAGCATTTGGGACAAATGCGAAGTCTACTGATGCATTCGATACCGTCGCGGTTACGCCCAACGGAGACATCGCTGTGATCGAAACAACACTGGCCTTGCTAAGAGCGGACTCGAAACTATCTAAGTTGTCAGCTCGTGCCGCGCGACTGCGTGAAATGTTGGCGCGATCAAATATGAAACACATTCAGGTGTTGCCAGTGATCGTAAGTGCTATGACCGCAGATGAAGTGAAAGCCGATATTCCAGCAGCAGAGGAGAGCGGTATCCTCGTGCTGACACGTGAGAACATCGTTTCTGCACTTGAACTTGAGTTGTCTCGGTATCCCAATGCGAATGACCTATTTGCGCGAGGAATCGCACAAATTGAAGAGAAACAAAGAGCGCGCCTGCAATCTCGAAGTAGGTAATCAGAAATTCTCTAACGATAGGTTTATTGACGCTTCTTCGTGCGTTTAGCCTTTCGCGTTCGTTGGCACGTCCGACTTGCCCAGATTGGTGAACCATGAGTCAAAGCGTTTGCTCTCACTCCTGAAACAAATCCGCCATCTGCGACCGCAACCACCGGTTCGCCGGATCATGCTGGTAGCGCTCGTGCCAGTGCTGCTTGATCATGAAGCTGGGAAACGCAATGGGCGGTGCCAGCAGCTTCACCTGCGCAATGCGCACCAGCGTCTGGGCCACGCGCACGGGCACGGTGGCCACCAGGTCGGTGTTGGCCAGCAGGTTGCCCAGGCCCGGCAGGGTGGGCAGGGTCAGCGCGATGTTGCGCTGGATGCCCCGGCGTGTGAGTGTCTTCTCCACCAGCTCCTGCCCAGTGCCGGCGGCGGTGACGACGACGTGGCTTTCGCGCTTGTAGAGGCCTTCCGTCATGCGCGCGCCGATGCGCGGGTGCGCCTTGCGCACGACGCAGGCGAAGTTCTGCTGGAACAGGTTCTGCTGGAAGAAGCCGGCCTCCAGCTCCGGCATGAAACCCACCGCCAGGTCTGAGTCGCCGGACTCCAGCAAGCTGGCGGTGTCCGGCGTGATGCGCAAAATCTCGATCTGTACAGATGGTGCGAGTTCGTTGACGCGGTTGATCAACGAGGGCAGGAACTCCAGGTGGCTGAAGTCCGTCATGCTGATGCGGAACTTGCGCTCCGAGCGTGCCGGGTCGAACACCACCTGTTGCCGCGTGGCAGCCTGCAGGATCTGCAGCGCCTGGCGCAGTGGCTTGACCAGCTCCCGTGCATGCGGGGTGGGTTCCATGCCCTTGGAGGTGCGCACGAACAGGGGGTCGTTGAACTGCTGGCGCAGGCGGCCCAGGGCCAGGCTGACGGAGGTCTGGGGCAGGTCCAGGTTCTGCCCGGCACGGGTGACGCTTTTGGTCTTGTAGATCTCGTCGAAAATGGTGAGCAGCCGCATGTCCATTATTCAAATTCCCGCTGATGTTTATTTTGATTATGCGATGGACGCAATAATGGTCTGCGATTAATCTTGCACCTGCTGTACCGTGTGCGCAGCTGCCACCCGTGGCGGCACTTCGTTGCAAGAACCATCCCGTTGAGTGAACAAGGAGTTTTCCATGCCTGTCCATCTGCAAAAACGTGCCTGGCTCGGTGCCCTGGCCTTGCTCGGCCTGCTCGCCGGCACGCCGCACGCCTTGGCAGAGCCCTGGCCGAGCAAGCCGGTGCACCTGCTGGTGGGTTTCCCCGGCGGCTCCACGCCGGACGGCGCGGCGCGAGCCATTGCCGAACCGCTGTCCAAGGCGCTGGGGCAGCCGGTGATCGTCGAGAACAAGGTGGGTGCGTCGGGCAACATCGCCACCGGCCAGATTGCCAAGGCCACGGACGACCACACGCTGGGCATCGTCATCAACGGCAACCTGACCTCGGCCAAGATGCTGTTTCCCCAGCTGCCGTACGACCCGGCGCGCGACTTCACCTACCTGACGCTGATCGGCACCGCACCGCTGGTGCTGGTGGCGCAACCCGATGCGCCCAGCGGCAAGGCCTTCTTCAGCGCGGCCGTGGCCGCCGGTGACAAATGGAACTACGGCTCGGTCGGCACCGGCTCGGTGGCGCACCTGGGCATGGAGCTGCTGAAGGCGCGTGTGCCGGGTCTCGCCGTGGTGCACGTGCCTTACCAGGGCAACCCCTTCGTGGTGACGGGCCTGCTGGGCAAGCAGATCGAGATGGCGCTGATGCCGCCGGGCATTGCGCAGCCGCAGATCAAGGCCGGCAAGCTCAAGGCCATCGGCATCACCAGCGGGCGCAGCACGTTGGCACCGGAGATTCCGCCGCTGAGCGACGCCGGCGTGAGGGACTTCCAGCTGGAGGTGTGGACGGCCCTGGTGGGGCCGGCCAAGCTCAGCAAGGCGGCGCAGGACAAGCTGGCCAGCGTGCTGCCGGCCGTGCTGCAGGACGCCGGTGTGCGCCAGAAGCTGTTCAGCCAGGGCTGGCAGGCACCGGCCTCCGCCTCGTCGCTGGCGCTGAAAGCGCGCGTGCAGGACGAAGCGAAGATCATGCAGAGCATCATCACCAGCCGCGGAATCAAGATCGAATGAGCGGCGCGGCAACGATGCAGGAGCCCAGCCGCACGCTGCCGGTCTACGGCGAGTACGACGTGGTGGTGGTGGGCGGCGGGCCGGCCGGTCTGGCGGCCGCGGTGAGTGCCGCGCGCCACGGGGCGCGCACGCTGCTGGTGGAGCGCTACGGTTTCCTGGGCGGCATGGGCACGGCGGGCGGGGTGACCAACTTCGCCGGCCTCTACGGCCGGCGCAACGGCGAGATGCAGCAGCTGGTGCATGGCGTGGTCAATGATCTGATGGCGCGCATGGACGCTCTGGGCGGCCTGAACAAGCCGCAGGACGGCATGCAGGGGCGCATCCGCGTGCGTTCCTACGACACTTCCATCTACAAGTGTGCGGCCGACCAGTTGCTGCTGGCCGCCGGCGTGGAGATGCTTTTCCATGCCTACGCGGCATCCGTCCTGATGGAGGGCGACCGCATCCAGGCCCTGGTGGTGGAAACCAAATCCGGCCGCCAGGCCGTTCGTGCCCAGGTGTTCGTCGATTGCTCGGGTGACGCCGATGTGGCGGCCTTCGCTGGCGTGCCTTATGAGGTGGGTGACGGCCATGGCAGCGGCCTGTTCCCGACCACCATGTTCCGCGTCGGCCATGTGGACGCGACGGCTGCGCTGGCCGCTGTGGGTGAGTTCAGCGCAATCAACGACTACATGGCGCGCGCGCAGGCGGCGCACCCCGGCCGTTACGCCTTTCCCCGTATCGGCGCCATTCTTCGCCCGCAGATCAACCCGGCCGAATGGCGCGCCAATGTGACGCAGGTGAAGAATGCGCAAGGGCATGCCATGAACGGCGTGGATGCGCGTGAGTTGAGCGCAGGCGAGCTGGAAGGCCGGCGCCAGGTCGTCCATTACTTTGAGTTCCTGCGGGAGCAGGTGCCCGGCTTTTCCAAAGCGCAGATTGTGGAGATCGCGCCGCAGGTGGGCATCCGCGAGACGCGGCGCATCGAAGGGCTGTATGCGCTGACCGGTGAGGACATTCTGGGCTCGGCACGCTTCACTGACAGCATCGGCATCAACGCCTGGCCCATGGAGTTGCACCAGGATGGCCGCATTGACTGGGGTTTCCCGCGTGATGCGGATCGCAGCTACAACGACCTGCCGTGGCGCATGCTGGTGCCCAGGACGGTTAGCAACCTGCTGGTGGCCGGGCGCTGTGCTTCGATGACGCACGAAGGCCAGTCGGCGGCGCGTGCCAGTGGCGGCTGCTTCGTCATGGGGCAGGCGGCGGGCACGGCGGCAGCCATGGTCGGCGGGCAGGCGATGCAGTCGCTGAACGTGGCCCGTTTGCAGGCGCAATTGACGCACGATGGGGCGCTCATTGAACGTTGATTGAGCGCTGGGGCGGCAGCGCCGAAGCGCATGGCTGTCGCAGGTAGGGTGCGCTATGAATTCAGGAGCGTTTCGCGCTTGTTATTCAATGGCTATCGCTCTATGCGATGTGAAAATTTCCCGTTCGCCAGCGTGGCCGGTGACGGTTTTTCACGTGTGGGAGACTGGGCCGGATGGCCCGCCGTCAGTTGTTCAGCGTCTGCTCGACGGCAGACTTGGCTTCCTCAAGGCTGATGAAAAAACGCGTTGCCTGCGGTGTGGCTTTGGGCAGATGCGCGGGCGGCGCCCACAGCCGGCCGTCGAGCCAACTGGCGGCCCAGCCACCGATGTCCTTGCCCTTCAGGGCGCAGACAGGTTGGCCATCCAGCAGTGCCGTCCAGGTGGGGGGTGTTTCTTTCCAGGCAATGGCAGTCATAAGCGCGTCACCAACGATGTGAGTAATTTCTGCATTCTAGGGGGGCGCGGCTGAACGGCCAAGCGCCAGGGCGACAAGGCGGCCGGCCGGCTTGCGCAGGCGGCTGGTGATGGCCACAATGGCCCGTGCCATTCGCTAGACGAAGGGCCTTTGCATCACGAGGAGAGCCCGATTCCATGAGCACCCTGATCTATACGCACCAAGCCTGTTTCGACCACCAGCCCGGCCCGCACCACCCCGAGTCCCCCGAGCGGCTGGAGGCCGTGCTGGCCGCGCTGAAGACGCCCGACTTTGCCGATGCCGTCTGGCGTGACGCACCACGGGGCACCTTCGAGCAGGTGCTGCACATCCACACGCCCGATTACGTGGAGGATGTGCGGGCCGCATTGCCTGCCGAGGGTTACCGTGCGCTGGACGCCGGCGACACCATCCTGTCGCCCGGCTCGCTGGAGGCGGTGCTGCGCTGCGTGGGCGCGGCCTGCGCCGGCGTGGATGACGTGGTGACGCAGCAGGCGAAGAATGTGTTTTGCGCCACGCGCCCCTGCGGCCACCACGCCGAGGCCGACAAGGCCATGGGCTTTTGCGTCTTCAACCAGGCGGCCATTGCCGCGCTGCATGCGCGCCAGCAGCACGGCCTGCAGCGGGTGGCGGTGGTGGACTTCGACGTGCACCACGGCAACGGCACGCAGAACTCGTTCTACGACGACCCGGACCTGTTCTACGGCTCCTGCCATCAGGGCCAGTTCTACCCCGGCACCGGTGCACGCCACGAGACGGGCGTAGCCCACAACATTGTCAACGTGCCGTTTCCGCGCGGCACCGGTTCAGCGGCTTTCCGCGCCGCCATGACGGACGTGATGCTGCCGGCGCTGCGCGAGTTCGCGCCCGAGCTGCTCATCATCTCGGCCGGCTTCGACGCCCACCAGCTGGACCCGCTGGGCGGCCTGCAGTTCACCGATGACGACTACCACTGGATCACGCGCGAGCTGATGGCGGTGGCCGACGAGACGGCGCAAGGCCGCGTGGTGTCGGTGCTCGAAGGCGGCTACAGCCTGGAAGGCCTGGCCAGCGGCACTGCCGCGCACGTGCGCGCGCTGATGGGGCGCTAGCGCCCCCACTTGCGACGCAGCTGCTCTTTCTGCTCGTTGGTCAGAATGGCGTCGATCCGTTTGCGCGCCTTGAGGGATGACTCGAACATTTCCTTTTGCGCATCCACCATGGTGTTGAAAGCCTTGCGGGCCTCCGCCTCGTCCAGCCCGCCGGGGCCGAACATGTTGTTCATGTGGAAGCCTTGCTGCTGCATGTTGCCCATGAGCTGCCAATGCGCCTTGGCGGTTTCTTCCTGGATCTGGTCGATCTTCTTGCGCTGATCCGCGCTGAGGTCGAGCCCCCAGTAGTCACCGCGCCCGGCATAACCGCCCATCATGCCGGGCCCCATGCCGTAGCCATAGCCGCCTTGACCATAGCCGCCCATCATGCCCGGGCCCATGCCGCCGCCATAGCCTCCCATCATCCCGGGGCCCATGCCGTAGGGCTGGGACCAGGCCGCGCCGGCGAGCAAAAGGCCGGCCGCCATCGTAGTCAGTACTTTTTTCACATCCATCTCCTGTGCAGTTGATAGGCGCTGAATCAAGACGGCGGGAAGCTGCGCCCCGAACCCTCCCCGGTATCGGCATTCTCTTCCTGCTGGCGCTGCCGTGCGCATGTCCCCACTCGGCGTGCAGGCATCTTGCGTTTGCTCGACCACAGGCGCGTGGACCACACGCTGCGCCTCAAGGCCGCCAAGCGTTTTCACACTGCGGTGCCAGCATTCCTGGTGGACAAGCGTTGAACTAGGCCGTCTGGGCGTCGGTTCACGCTGTGACTTCATTGAGGTGCTGCGATTGCTACTGAAACGATAGCTGCGGGCGCATATTTATCAAGCTCTTGAGGCCTGTTTTATGCCAGAAGACAGAAAACCCGCCATGGCCTGTGCCAGGGCGGGTTTTCTTCTGGGGCCGTGGGTCGGCGCCGCTGGCTGAACGTGCCGCCTGCGGTGGCACAATCGCCCGTCCTCGTCGGCTTGCCATGGTGTGCAAGCCTCTCAAGTTCCGGGCCTTGGCCACCACGTTTTCTTTCGCATGACATTTCCACTCCAGGGCACCCTCGGCATCGACTTCGGCACCTCCAATTCGGCCATCGCCTGGGCCGATCCGCAGGGCGCGGCACGGCTGATTCCGCTGGAAGGCCAGGCCACCGCCATGCCGACGGCGGTGTTCTACAACAGCGAAGACCTCAGCACCCATTTCGGCCGCGACGCCGTGACGCAGTACCTCGAAGGTGCCGAGGGACGGCTGATGCGTTCGCTCAAGAGCCTGCTGGGCAGCCCGCTGCTGCTGGAGACGACTGTCGTCAACAACCGGCAGGTGAGCTTTCAGGACATCATTGCCACCTTTCTGGCCACGCTGCGCGAGCGCGCCACGCAGGCGCTGGGCGCCGCGCCGACGCGCGTGGTGATGGGGCGGCCGGTGCATTTTGTGGACGACGACCCCGCGCGCGATGCGCAGGCGCAGGCCTCGCTGCTGCAGGCAGCGCAGACAGTGGGCTTTACCGAAGTGTCGTTCCAGCTGGAGCCGATTGCCGCCGCGCTGGACTACGAGCGCCGCCTGAACAAGGAGAGCACGGTGCTGGTGGTGGACTTGGGGGGCGGCACCTCGGACTTCACCGTGGTGCGCCTGGGGCCTGAGCGTATGACACAGGCCGACCGCACACAGGATGTGCTGGCCACCACCGGCGTGCACATCGGCGGCACGGACTTCGACCAGAAACTCAGCCTGGAGCAGGTGATGCCGCTGCTGGGTTACCGCCATCTGGGGCCGCAGGGGCGCGAGGTGCCCAGCCGCATCTTCTTTGACCTCTCCACCTGGCACCTGATCAACTGGCTGTACCAGCCGCGTGCCCTGAGCGACGCCCAGGCGCTGTGGACCAACTACGCCGATGTGCGGCTGCACCAGCGCCTGATGCATGTGCTCAAGCATCGCCTGGGCCATCGCATTGCCTACGAGGTGGAGCAGGCGAAGATCCGCTGTTCCCAGCAGGACGGCGATACCGTGCTGGACCTGTCGGAAGTGGAGGCGAATCTCGCCGCGCCGATGGGCATGGCCGACATGCGCGAGCACCTGCAAGCCTTGCTGGCGCGCACCGTCGCCTGCGCGCGCGAATGCGTGCAGAAAGCCGGCTTGACGATTGGTGCGCTGGACGCCATCTACCTCACGGGTGGTTCATCGGCCTTGCGGCCGTTCCAGCGTGCGCTGCAAGCCGAGTTTGCCGGTGTGCCGTTGGTGGAGGGTGACCTCTTTGGCGGCGTGGCCTCGGGCCTGGCCTACAGTCGGCCCTGAGCTGTGCTCACGGCCCGGTGAGGGCGTTCAGCGGTAGAACGCTTCGACCTTGCCCTTGAGCTTGATCATCAGCGGGTTGCCCTTGCGGTCCACCGTCTTGCCGGCGGGCACCTTCACCCAGCCTTCGCTGATGCAATATTCCTCGACGTCCATGCGCTCCTTGTCGTTGAAGCGGATGCCGACGTCATGCTCGAACACGGCCGCCACGTAGTGCGGGCTGCGCGGGTCGATGGAGAGGTGGTCAGGCAGGGCGGGGCGTTGCGTGGTGTCGGTCATGGAAATCGCTTGTCAATGAAACGGGTCGGGCTCGGTGTTCAGTTGCCCAGGCCGGCAAAGATGTTCTGCACATCGTCGTTGGCGTCGATGGCGGCCAGGAAGGCTTCCACCTCTTCCAGCGCCTCGGCGCTCAGGCTGGCCGGGTCCACCGGGTTCTTGGCCTTGTAGCCCAGCTTGGCGGACAGCACGGTGAAGCCCTGGGCCGGCAGGGCGCGGCTCACGAGGTCGAGGTCGGTCGGGTCGGTCAGGAACAGCGTGGCGCCGCCGTCTTCGCCCGGTTCGAAGTCCTGCGCGCCGGCTTCGATGGCGGCCAGTTCGGGGTCGGCACCGGCGGCCGCAGGTTCGGCTTCGATCATGCCGACGTGGTCGAAGTCCCAGGCCACCGAGCCGGAGGTGCCCAGTTGCCCCTTGCGGAACAGCACACGCATTTCAGGGGCGGTGCGGTTGACGTTGTCGGTCAGGCATTCCACCATCACCGGCACGCGGTGCGGTGCGAAGCCTTCGTAGATCACGTGCTCGAAGTTGACCGCTTCACCGGTGAGGCCGGCGCCTTTCTTGATGGCGCGCTCCAGCGTGTCTTTGGGCATGGAGACCTTGCGGGCCTGCTCCACCACCAGGCGCAGGCGGGCGTTCAGGGCCGGGTCGGCGCCGTTGCGTGCGGCCACCATGATTTCCTTGGCCAGCTTGCCAAACAGTTTGCCTCTGGCATCGGCGGCCTGTGCCTTGCCTTTTGCTTTCCACTGCGCGCCCATGTCGGATCTTTCTTGCGGTTGCGGCGCGCCAGGGCGCCGGGTTTGTCGGGTCGGGGCCTGCGCGCAAATTCAACAACGCAGCGCAGGACCGGGGGCCCTGTTTATACACCCGCAGGCGTGCCGTTTACCTTGATGTGTCGCAGAGGGATGGGCGCATGCGGCAATGGCCGGCGGTCAGCCCTCAAAGACGCTTCAGCCACGCGAGGCGCTGGTGGATCTTGTCGCGCCAGCCAGGCGCCATGCCGGGGAGCTGGGCCAGCGCTTCAAGCGCCGTGATCGACGGCCTGTGCTCGGCCCACAGCCGCATGGCGTCGTGCAGCGTGGGGGAACCGGATGCCGCTTGAACCAGCACCAGCGTGTCCCCAGGGCTGACGGTGCCAGGCCGCGTGACGCGCAGGTACCAACCGGTCAGGTGGCTGCTCGCAATCAGGGCCGCCACACCTTCGCAGGCCAGCCGCTCGTCGATCTTCCAGCAGGGGGTGCGCGGCTGGCTGACCTGGAGCAGGGCGCTGCCCAGTTGCCAGAGGTCACCGATGCGGACATCGCGTTCGTCGATGTCGGCCGCCGAGAGGTTTTCTCCTAGGGCGCCGGGCACCAGGGCCGTGGCAATCTCCGGGAAGCTGCGGGCCAGACTGGCGTAGTGCCGGGCCGGGTAGAGGTGAACGGCCTTGTCCGGTCCGCCGTGCACACGCCGGTCGGCTTGCTGGTCACCGGTGAAGCCTTCTTCCGTCAACTCAAGCGGCCCCGCAACGGGGCGCTTGAACATGCCGGTGGGACGGCCGGACGCTGGCAGGGGCTGGATGCTGCCGGTGAAGAGCGCGACCTGTGCCATAGACTTCTGTGCTGGTCTCTTGTTCAGGACCGCTTGGGAATGTTCAGGCCCTTGGCCACGGCCGGCCGCGCCACAAAGGCGGCCAGCACGCGCGTGACGTTGGGGAAATCCTGGATGCCCACCAGGTCGCCGGCTTCGTAAAAGCCGATCAGGTTGCGCACCCAGCCGAAGGTGGCGATGTCGGCAATGGTGTATTCCTTGCCCATGATCCAGTCGCGACCTGCGAGGCGGTGGTCCAGCACCTTCAGCAGGCGTTTGGTTTCGGCCACGTAGCGGTCGCGCGGTCGTTTGTCTTCGTAGTCCTTGCCGGCGAACTTGTGGAAGAAGCCGAGCTGGCCGAACATGGGGCCGATGCCGCCCATCTGGAACATCAGCCACTGCAGGGTTTCGTAGCGGGCCGCCGGGTCTGTGGGCAGGAGCTTGCCCGTTTTCTCGGCCAGGTAGATCAGGATGGCGCCGGACTCGAACAGCGCCAGCGGTTGGCCGCCCGGACCATTGGGGTCGAGGATGGCCGGGATCTTGTTGTTGGGGTTGAGACTGAGGAACTCCGGCGAGAGCTGGTCGTTGGTCTCGAAGCTCACCAGATGCGGCTCGTAGGGCAGGCCGGTCTCTTCCAGCATGATCGAGACCTTCACACCGTTGGGCGTGGGCAGTGAATAGAGCTGCAGCCAGTCAGGGTGCTGGACGGGCCATTTGCGGGTGATGGGGAAGTCGGCGAGGGTGGTCATGGTGGTCAGGAAATAAGGGTGATGCCAATGTAGCCCAAGCCTGCGTGACGTGCAGAGTGGGTGGCCGACAACACCCAGGCTGTCAGGGGGATGGTATTTTTGCTATTGAATCGATAGCTGGAGGCGCATATTCTGAAAGGTCTAGTGGCCTTTTCCTTCGTGAAAATCGTGGCAGGCCGGCATCAGCGGTGCGGTCGAGACCTGCAGCGTGGTGTGGTCGATGCGGAAACGCTCGTGCAGCGCCTCGCTGGTCTGACGCAGGAAGTCATCACCCGCATGGCCTGCGGGCATGACCAGGTGCGCGGTCAGCGCCACCTGCGTGGTGCTCATGGCCCAGACGTGCAGGTCGTCCACCCGTGCCACGCCCGGGCGCGCGGCCAGCCAGGCGTGCAGGGCCGGCAGGTCGATGTGCGGCGGCACACCGTCGAACAGCAGGTGCAGCGACTGGCGCAACAGGCCCCAGCTGCCGACCACGATGACAACGGCGATGCCCAGGCTGATCACCGGGTCAAGCCAGGCCCAGCCCTGCCACAGGTAGAGCGCACCACCGATCACCACGCCCAGCGACACCAGCGCATCGGCCGCCATGTGCAGGAAGGCGCCGCGCACATTGAGGTCGTGCTCGCGCCCGCGCAGGAACAGCAGGGCGGTGGCAGTGTTGACCACGATGCCCATGGCCGCCACCGTGATGATGGTCCAGCCTTGCGTGGCCTCGGGGGTGCCCAGCCGCTGCAGGGCTTCCAGGGCCAGTGAGCCCATGGCCACCAGCAGCAGCACGGCGTTGGCGAAGGCGGCCAGGATGGAGGCGCGCCGCCAGCCATAGGTGTGGCGTACATTGGGTTGCAGCCGGCCTGCCAGGGCGGCCACCCAGGCCAGCAGCAGGCCGGCGACATCGCTCAGGTTGTGGCCGGCATCGGCCAGCAAGGCCAGCGAGTTGATCTGCCAACCGTAAAAGGCCTCGATCGCCACAAACGCCAGGTTGAGGCCGATGCCGAGGGCAAAGGCCCGGCTGAAGCTGGCCGGAGGCGTCGGGTGGTGATGGCCATGCGCATCGTGGTGGTCGTGCGCGTGATCGTGATCGTGAGGGGAATGGACGCTCATGCAAATCGGTCAGGGTGTGGGTGTCTTGCACAGTATGCCGTGCGGCGTTTGCCCACGTCGGGCGCAATGACCTTGGGCTACGATGGCGGCATGTCGAACACCTCCTCAAGCCCTGTGACGCCGGTCAGCCTGCGCCAGGATGCCAGTTTGATCGGCCTTATTGGCCTGGCGCACCTGATCAGCCATTTCAGCCAGCTCCTGCTGCCACCGCTGTTTCCGTGGTTGAAGGGGGCGTTCAACGCCAGTTATGCCGAGCTCGGTTTCCTGATGACGATCTTTTTTGTCGTCTCCTGCACGGTGCAGACGCTCTCGGGCTTCTGGGTTGACCGTTACGGCCCGCGGCCGGTGCTGTACGCAGGCCTGGGCCTGCTGGCGTGTGCCGCCTTCGGCTTCGCCCTGAGCACCAGCTACCTGATGTTGATGCTGTTTGCCGTGGTGGCGGGTGCCGGCAACGGTGTGTTCCACCCGGTGGACTACACGCTGATCAACCGCAAGGTCAGCGCGCCGCGCCTGGGCCATGCCTACAGCGCACATGGCATCAGCGGCAACCTGGGCTGGGCGGTGGCGCCGGCCCTGCTGGTGCCGCTGGCGCTGCTGTTTTCCTGGCGGGTGGCATTGGCGGCCGCCGGCACCCTGGTGCTGGCGGTGCTGGCCCTGTGCTGGGTTCAGCGCTCCCGGCTGGCCCTGTCTGCCAGCGCGCCGGTGGGGCGGCCGACGGCCGGCGCCGTTGCCGAGAGCAGTCTGGCCTTTCTGCGCATTCCCGCGGTCTGGATGTGCTTTGCCTTTTTCTTCATCTTCGCCATGGCCTTGAGTGTGGTGCAGGCCTTCGCACCGGAAGCGGCGCGCCAGCTGCATGCGGTGCCGTTGAGCCTGGTGGCGGTGTGCCTGACGGCCTACATGGTGGCCAGCGCCAGCGGCATGCTGGTAGGCGGCTTTCTGGCCAACGACCCGGCGCGCAGCGAACGCGTGGTGGGCGGCGGTTTTGCCGTGGCAGCCAGCGTTTCGCTGCTGCTGGGCCTGGCTTCGCTGCCGGCGGTGGCGGTACCGCTGCTGTTTGCCCTGATGGGGTTTGCGGCCGGCTTTGCCGGCCCGTCACGTGATCTGCTGATCAAGCGCTCCACACCGGAGAACGCCAGCGGCCGTGTCTACGGCGTGGTGTATTCGGGGCTCGACATCGGCCAGGCCGTCTCACCGCTGATCTTCGGCGTGCTGATGGACCAGCAGGCCTGGCGCCTGCTGTTCGTCGGCTTGGCGCTGGTGCAGCTCACGCTGGTGGTGACGGCCTTCCGCGTGCGGCGCGTGCGGCGCACTGTGGCGGTGGCGGCCTGAAGTCGTTTGGCCGGGCCCACTCGGCAACGGCGCTCCTGATCCAGACCACCAGGGCGTCGCTGGCTTTGCATGGGCACTGAAGCACCCGGCACCAGCATCAAAGCAGCCGGAAGGCCAGGATTGCCACAAGGGTCGGGGGCAAGGCGGCGATCAGCAGCCCCAGCGGCTGGATGGTGTTGTCGGAGAACTTCTCCTTCAGGATGGCCGCCCCAGCGGGGTTCGGCGCATTGGCAATCAGCGTCAGCCCTCCTCCGGTGACAGCGCCCGCCACAAGTGCGGTCTTGAACTCCAGACTCAAACCGTTCACCAGCGAACCCAGATAGGTCAAGGCAGCGTTATCCGTGATGGCCGTCAAGGCGGTGGCGCCGAAGAAAACGGTGTTGGCATCCATGCCCATCAGAACAGGCTCCAGCCACCACTGCTGCACCCCGCCCAGCACCACCAGGCCTGCCAGGAAGAAGGCCACCAGCAAGGCTTCCCGGAGGATGAGTTGGTCTTGGTGCCGCTGGTAAGCGGTGGTGAACCCCAGAAAGAAAAGGAACAGGCCCATGAACACGGCAGGGTGGTGGGCGAACACCACCACCGCGGCCAGAAAGAAAAGATGCACCAGCACGACCGACAGCGGGACAGGGGCGGTCGACGTTGTCGGCTGGGTTGCCATGTGCCCGAGTTCACGCCGGAACAGCAGCATGGCGCAGCCAGCGTTGACGAAGACGGCGATGGCAGCCTTCCAGCCGAAGTTCGCAACCATGAACCAGATATCCCAGTTCCACTTGGCTGCCACCATCAGGACGGGTGGTGCGGCAAAGGGGGTCAAGGTGCCGCCGATGGAGACATTGACGAACAGAACCCCGAGGGTGACGTATTTCAGCTTGGTGGAGACTTCGCGTGCAAACAGGGTGTCGCGCAACATCAGGGCGGCCAGGGTCATCGCCGCGGGCTCGGTGATGAAGGAGCCGAGGATGGGCACACAGGAGAGCAGCAGGAAGTAAAGCGCCATGCCTGGCGGCAAAGGCACGTAGCGGGCGATGAAACGGACGGCCGCACCGGCAAATTGAAGAATGGGGCGTGTGCCCGCAATCACCATGATGGCAAAGACGAACAGGGGCTCGGTGAAGTTGCGGGAATCGAGGTAGGCGGTGGCCTCCTGTTTTCCACTGAGGCCGAACATGAAGAGCATCAGAACCATTGCCCAGAAGCCGAAGACGACCTCGACCTCACCCAGCAGATGCCAGATGCCCGCATGGCGCGTCTGGGTGTGGGCCAGATGCTCGAAGAATTTGGTTGAGAAGGTGTGCAGAACAGCCAAGCCGAAGAGCGTGGCGCCAATCATCTGAATGAGGGTAGGAGATGTCATAGGTCATGCCAAAGCTGCGAGGCGGCCCGACCTTCGCATGAACCTGCTGCAGTCAACTGCAGCACCCGTTTGCAGTTTAGCGCATGTGTTTTTTCACTGCGTCCAGCAGGGAGTCGGCCAACGTGCCATCCTGTGCCGCGCTAGAAGAGATAGTGCAGTGTGAACATCACATTCGTCTGTTCGGACCAGACCCGCACGCCGTTGGCCCAGACCTGTTCGGCTTTTTCAACCGTGTCCGACCAGAAATGATCACCCGTAGTCTCGATGCGCAGGTATTCAAACGTCACGCCTGCCGTCAGGTGCTTGTTCAGCGGGGCAGACAGTCCCACCTGCGCGTGCCAAGCGTTGCCGCGTGTGTCTTCATAGGTCATGCGGATGCCTCTGCGCAGCAGGTGGTGGTCCCGGTTTTTCCCGAAGACGATGGCGCCATCAATCTGGCTGGTCAATGTCAGGCCCGGCACGTTGACGTGTTTGCTCAAGTCATAGGCCATGCGCGCACCCAGGAAGTATTGCCAATACTTCTGGCTGAACCGGATTGCATCACCGTGCAGGGGGTCCGCAGCCCGGCCCGGATCGGCCGGATAGACCTGCAGGCCCTCGCGCGCGAGCAGGTTCAGATCCTGCCAACGCATCCCCACCACCGGCCGCACATCAAGCCCTTGGGGCAGGCGCAGCCAGTCGTTTACCCGCATGTCGGCATCCAGGCGCGCCATGTAACTCGGCTCAAACAGCATGCCGGATTCCGAATAGACATCCTTCACGTTGACGGGATGTGTCTCACCGGTCCAGTCGGAATCCTTGAACCGCTCGTCCGAGCGTTGCGACATGTTGCGCAGGAGTTCGCCGCTGACGGTGAACCGGTCGAACTTGCGGCTGACGGCCAGCCCGCCGAACCAGCCGTTCATGGGGAATTCAAGTCGGCTCAACGGTGCTTGGTGCGGCGGGTCGGGGTTGCCAAATTCGTAGGAGGTATGGCTGCTGAAATAGCGTTTGGTGACGACGTCGACCGTCCAGTCCCCCAGCTCGGCGGCATGGCCAAGCACGGGGAGGACGAAGATCAGCAGGGCGAGCAGCTTCAGCGCGGACGTCATGAGGCAATCAGTCTGCCATGACTTGTGCCGCCATGATTTGATGCACCACAACGGCCATGGCCAGCTGGGGTGCGCCCCTTCGGGCTTTGTGGGCGTGTTCGAAAGCCGTCAGCCGATCATCAATGCACACGGCTTTCGTGACGGGCGGTCAATGCTGGGCTGGGGCGCCGCCGGCCTTGGCATTGGCGTCCATGCCACCCTTGGCTTTCCAGGCGGTGAAGCCGCCGTCCAGAATTTTCACGTTGTCCCAGCCGGCGACACGCAGGGCAAAGCCGGCTTGGGAGGACAGCGTTCCGCCATTGCAATACAGCAGCACGGTCTTGTCTTTCGGGATCTGACTGCTTTTGGCCAGCACCTGCCGCCATTCGATGTTGATGGCGCCCGGGATGTGGTCCTTGGCAAACTGCCCGGCATCACGTGTGTCGATGACCAGCATCCTGGCGTATTCACTTCTGGGAATCTGTTCCGGAAAAATCGTGGCGCCGCCGTAGTCCACAAACTCCAGGTAAGCGGCCATTTCGTCGACGGCAGCGGCCTTGTTGTCGGCCCAGGCGCTGGGCGCGATGAGCGACAGGCCGATGCACAGCGCGGGGGAGATTCTTTTCACGGGCAGGTCTCTTTCATTTAAATAAGCATTGGCTAATGTAGCAAAGACTGTTCCGTGAAGGATGATTGAGCTGAAGCCGCATGTCATGGGGGAAGTGCGCCTTTGGCGCCACGCAGACAATGAAACAAAGATCCCGGCTCAGGGGCCCGGAAGATGCGGTCAGAAAAGCAGAAGGCCGCGCGAGATGCACTACACCGCGCTGCGATGGCGGGCGATACAGGTGTCGAGCACTTCAGCGCAATCGCGCTGCCACCAGTTGTTCGTCGAGAAGATCTCTACCTCGCTGTAGCCGGCGAAGCCGGCGTCTTCCACCCAGCTACGGATACGCGGGATGTCGATGACGCCGTCGCCCATCATCCCGCGGTCGTTCAGCAGGTCGGTGGTGGGGGTGAGCCAGTCACACACATGG
The DNA here is from genome assembly GCF_001592265.1 of Curvibacter delicatus NBRC 14919. GTDB lineage: Bacteria > Pseudomonadota > Gammaproteobacteria > Burkholderiales > Burkholderiaceae_C > Hylemonella > Hylemonella delicata. The sequence goes on from NZ_BCWP01000018.1 coordinate 46,752, forward strand.
AAGGCCAGCACGCGTTGCTGCTCACCGGCGCGCGCGATCTGTGCCTGCAGCTTCGGGTCCCACCAGGTGTGATAGATATCGACTGCCACGCCCAGCGCACGTGGGCCGGCCGTCGATGCAGCGCTGACTGGGTCGAGCAGGTCGCAGACGTCGAGCGCCTGCTCCAGCGTGTTGATGCAGGCGCGGTCGGCCGCGTACATCGGGTGCAGCGGCTCAATGGCCAGCGGCATGGCTTGCGCGCGCGCGTATTCCAGCAGCTCGGCAATGCCATCCGTGACCTGGTTGCGCGCCAGGGCAATGTCCTTGTGCGCCGCCTGGCCGTCCAGCGCGCCGGGCAGGCCGCCCACCACCAGCACCAGGCAGGCGGCGTTCAGCTCGCAGGCTTCGTCCAGCGCACGGCGGTTGTCGTCGCGCGCAGCTTTCAGGCCGGCCGCATCGGCCGCCGGGAACATGCCGCCGCGGCAGTAGCCTGAGAGTTCGAAGCCATGTGTCTTGACCAGCTTCGAGACCGTGGCGAGGCCCGCCGCATGAACCTGGTCGCGCCAGGGCGAGATGGCACGGATGCCGCGCCGGGCGCAGGCTTCCAGGATGTCGGGCAGTGGCAGGTCGATACCGCGTTGCTTGCGCACGGTGGCGGTGTTGATGGACAGCCAGCGGTGGTCGGCAGAGAAATCGCGCATGAACGTCCTTGTGTTGCTCAGTCGTCAATGCCGTGCAGTGCCAGCAGCGTTTTCATGCGGCGCACAGCCAACTCGGGTTGCTCCAGCAGGCAGGCGGCATCGGCCAGGCGGAACAGCTCGGCGAAGTGCAGCAGCGAACGCGTGCTCTGCTGACCGCCCACCATGGTGAAGTGGCTCTGGTGGCCGTTGAGCCAGGCCATGAAGACTACGCCGGTTTTGTAGAAGCGCGTCGGTGCGGCAAAGATGTGGCGTGACAGCGGTACGGTGGGGCCGAGGATGGTTTGAAAGCGTCCGGTGTTCCCCTGCGCCAGCTCACCCAGGGCGGCGCTGGCGGCCGGTGCGATGGCGTCGAAGATACCCAAGAGCGCATCGCTCTGGCCATGCACGGTGGCGCTGCCAGCGCCATCACCGGCAATCAGCTCGGCGTAGTTGAAGTCGTCGCCGGTGTACATGCGCACGCCGTGCCCATCGGCCCCGCCGGTGGTGGGAAGCCGCCGGCGCATGGCGATTTCCTTGTCCTTGTCGAGCAGCGAGATCTTGATACCGTCCACCTTGTCGGCGTGCGCCGCGATGATGCCCAGGGCCGTGTCCATGGCGCAGTCGAGATCGAGGCTGCCCCAGTAGCCGCTGAGCGCCGGGTCGAACATGTCGCCCAGCCAGTGCAGCACCACGGGTTGCCTGGCCTGCGTGAGGATGCGGTCATAGACGCGCTCGTAGTCGGCGGGGCCCTTCGCCACACGGGCCAGTGCGCGGCTGGCCATGACGATGAGCTTGCCGCCTAGCTTCTCGATGGCCTCCATCTGTGTTTCGTACCCGCGGATCACGTCGTCCACGCTTTTCACCTCGTCCAGCACCAGATGGTCGGTACCGCAGCCGGAGGCCACGAAGGCGCCGGGCATGTCTTTCGCGGCATCAAGCGAGCGGCGGATCAGCTCCAGCGAGGTCGGCCAGTCCAGGCCCATGCCGCGCTGTGCGGTGTCCATGGCTTCGGCCACACCCAGGCCGAGCGACCACAGGCGGCGGCGATAGGCGATGGTGGCGTCCCAGTCCACCGCGCACTGCAGCCACGGGTCGATGGCGGCGCGCGGGTCGGCCACCACGTGGGCGGCCGAGTAGGCGATGCGGTTGAATTTCACGCCCGGCGTGGGCTGGATGGGGGTGGCGCCGCTGAGCTGGTAGGTCTGCAACTGGCCTGCCTGGGTGGGCAGGGACAAGGTCAATGGCATGGAGATTTCCTTGGCGATGGCAGGGTAGGGGCGATGAAGTCAAGCATCAAATCGGCCCCAGGTCCTTGAAAAATAAGCGCAGGCAGCTATCAAACTTGTAGTGAAGGCACGTCGACCCAGCGACGCTCCTGCCAGCTTTGCAGCGCGGCTTCCACCAGCTGCACCCCTTTGGCGCCTTCGGGCAGCGTCCACTTGTAAGGCTCGTTTTCCACCACATGGCGGATGAAGTGTTCCCACTGGATCTTGAAGCCGTTGTCGTAAACCTGTGTGTCCGGCACTTCCTGCCACTGCTCGAAGAAGTTCATCATCTGCTTCTCGTCCGGGTTCCATACCGGGCGCGGCGTGGCCACGCGGCTTTGCGCGCGGCAGGAGGACAGCCCGGCCACGGCCGAGCCGTGCGTGCCGTCGACGTGGAAGGTGACCAGGTCGTCGCGGCGCACGCGCGTGGCCCAGGACATGTTCATCTGCGCGATCACGGGCTCGCCGTTGTGGCCGATGAGTTCGGCCGTGGCGTAGGCCGCGTCGTCGGCGGTGGCCTTGTACGGTTTGCCGCTCTCGTCCCAGCGCTCGGGGATGTGGGTGGCGGCTATGCAGGAGACCGACTTCACTTCGCCAAACAGGTTGTCCAGCACGTAGCGCCAGTGGCACATCATGTCCAGGATCATGCCGCCGCCGTCTTCTTTGCGGTAGTTCCAGCTCGGGCGCTGGATCGGCTGCAGGTCGCCTTCGAACACCCAGTAACCGAACTCCAGGCGCACGCTGAGCATACGGCCGAAGAAACCGGCGCGGCGCAGCATGTCGAGCTTGCGCAGGCCGGGCAGGAACAGCTTGTCCTGAACGGCACCGTGCTTGAGTCCCGACTGCTCCGCCAGACGCGCGATCTCCACCGCCTCGTTGAGGTTGGTGGCAATCGGCTTCTCGCAGTAGACATGCTTGCCGGCGCGGATCGCTTTGGCCAGCAGGGCGGGGCGCATCTGCGTGGTGCCGGCGTCGAAGAACACCGTGTCATCGGGGTTGGCCAGGGCCTGGTCGAGGTCGGTGCCCCAGCGCGTGATGCTGTGTGCCTTTGCCAGGGCTTCCATCTTCTCGGCGTTGCGGCCGATCAGGATCGGGTCGGGCATCACCCGGTCGCCGTTGGACAGGGTGACGCCGCCCTGGGCGCGGATGGCAACGATGGAGCGGATCAGGTGCTGGTTCATCCCCATGCGGCCGGTCACGCCGTGCATGATGATGCCGAGTCTTTGGGTAGGCATGTCGTGGGTCTCTTCTCTGGGTTCTCTGGGGGGTTACTGGGGTTGCAGGCCAGCGGCCTTGACGAGCTTGGCGTTGCTGGCAATCTCGTCCTTGATGTAGGCGTCGAACTGTTCAGGCTTCAGGGTCCAGGCATCGGCACCGAGCTTGGCAAAACGCTCCTTCACGTCGGGCGCGGCCAAAGCCTTCACCACTTCGTCGTGCAGGCGGTTGACGATGTCGCGCGGTGTTTTGGCCGGCGCCATCATGCCGATCCAGAAGTTGAATTCGGAGCCCGGCACACCGGCTTCGGCGGTGGTGGGCACGTCTGGCAGGGCGCCCGTGCGGCGTGGCGAGCCGACAGCCAGCGCAAGCAGCTGGCCGCTCTTGATCTGGCCGATCACCGGGGCCACGGGCGAGAAGTAGTAGTCCACCCGGCCGGCCATCACTTCGGTCACGGCTTCGGCCGAGCCCTTGAACGGGATGTTGGTGGCCTGGATGTTGGCCGCCATCTTGAACTTCTCGGCGTTCAGGTGGGTGGCGCTGCCCTGACCGGCGGAAGCGAAATTCAGGCTGCCCGGCTTGGCGCGCGCGGCGCTCAGCAGTTCGCCCAGCGTCTTGATGTTTTTCGACGGCGCGATCACCAGCACGTTGGAGAGCGAGGAGATTGGCGTGATGCCGGCGAAGTCACCCACGGTGTCAAATGGCAGCTTGGCAAAGGTCGAAGGGCTGACCGTGTGCGAAGACGAGTGGATCATGATGGTGTAGCCATCCGGTGCTGCCGTGGCCACGGCAGCCTGGCCGATGGTGCCGCTGGCGCCACCGCGGTTGTCCACCACCAGCGGCTGGCCCAGGCTGGCCCCCATCTTGTCGGCGATGGCGCGCGCGATGATGTCCGTGGTGCTACCGGCCGCAAAGGGCACGATGACGCGGATCGGCTTGTTCGGGTAGCCGTTCTGGGCGTTACCTTGCAGGGGCAGCAGGGCGGCTACGCAGCTGAGCGTGGCCAGGGCAAGGCGGGCAAGTTTCTTCATGATGTCTCCTGGTTCTGGGCATGAATGGTCGTACACCACGGCAGGCCCCCGGTGCCTCAAGGGCGCGGGTGTTGGGTGTCTTTGGGGCCTGTCGGCTGCTTAATTCACTAAAAGGTGAATAGAGCCATTCTAGGAAGCCAGGAGACGGCGCGTCAAGCGCCCTTCGTCTTCAGTTTCTCAGGACATACCCTAGGATGACATCGCTCATGTGCGACAGCCGCTCGTGCAGGGCTTTGGGTGTCATCAAATCGCGGCCGAAGATGGCCGACAGGGTGTGCTGGTTGTTGAGGTAGAAGTAGGCCATGCCGGCGATCGACACGTAGAGCTGCACCGCATCGATGCCGCCGCGGAAGACGCCGTCGCGCCGGCCGCGCTCCAGGATGTCGGCTAGTGTTTCGATCAACGGCAGGTTGGTCTTGCGCGCGCGCTGGGACTGGGCCAGATGGCGGCCGTGCTCCAGGTTTTCACTGTTGAGCAGGGTGAGGAACTCGGGGTGCTCCAGGTAGTAGTTCCAGGTGAATTCGGTCAGGCGGCGAATGGCCTGCGCCGGTGGCATGTCGGTCAGATGCAGTTGCTGCTCGGCGGCGCGGATGTCAGCGTAGGCGCTTTCCAGCACGGCCAGGAAGAGTTCGTCCTTGCTGCTGAAGTAGTAGTAGATCAGGCGCTTGTTGAGCCCGGCGCGCTCGGCAATGCGGTCCACCCGCGCCCCGGCCAGGCCGTGCTGGGCGAACTCGTCGCGTGCAGCCAGCAGGATGGCCTGTTGCGAGCGGTCGGCATCGCGCGAGCGCGGTTCTTCGGCGGCTGGGGTGGGCTTACGCATGGTGGCAAATTTAACTGATTGGTGAATTAACTCAAGTGTGGCAATTGATCGGCAAGGCGCATTGTCGTCGCGACCGTGACCCGTCAAGGGGCCGGTGCACGGAGATAATCGGCGCGATTCAATGCAACAACACGGGAAACATACATGGCCAAGCAAGTAGCGGGACACCTGATTGTCGAGTGTCTGATCAAGCAAGGTGTCGAGGTGGCCTTCGGGGTGCCGGGCGAGAGCTACCTGGCGGTGCTTGACGGTTTCCACGCCTACCGCGACCAGATCCGCTTCGTCATCAACCGGCAGGAGGGCGGTGCCGCCTTCATGGCCGAGGCACAGGGCAAGCTCACTGGCCGCCCGGGGGTGTGCTTCGTGACGCGCGGCCCCGGCGCCACCAACGCCTCGATCGGCGTGCACACCGCGTTCCAGGATTCCACCCCCATGGTGCTGTTTGTCGGCGACGTGGCCAGCGACATGCGCGACCGCGAAGCCTTCCAGGAGGTCGACTACGGTGCCTTCTTCGGCCCCAGTACCAAGGGCTTTGCCAAGCGGGTGGAGCGCATCGACGATGCACGCCGCATCCCCGAGTACGTGGCGCGCGCCTTCGCCACCGCCATGAACGGTCGCCCCGGCCCGGTGGTGCTGGTGCTGCCGGAAGACATGCTGGTGCAGGAGGTGGACGTGGCACCGCTGCCGCGCCTCGATGCCGTGGAGGCTTGGAGTGATCCCGGGGCCTTGCGCAGCCTGCGCGAGATGCTATTGAAATCGGAGCGTCCTCTGGTCATCGCCGGCGGTGGTGGCTGGACGCCGCAGGCCGCGCAGGCACTGCAGCGTTTTGCCGAGAACTGGAAGCTGCCGGTGGCCAATGCCTTCCGGTTCCAGGACACGTTTGACAACCACCATCCGCAATACGCGGGCGATGTGGGCATTGCGCTCAACCCGAAGCTGGCACAGCGCGTCAAGGACAGCGACCTCATCATCGCCATCGGTCCGCGCTTGGGGGAGATGACCACCGGCGGCTACACGCTGCTGGAAGCGCCGCGTACCCGGCAGAAGCTGGTGCACATCCACGCCAGTGCCGAGGAACTCAACCGGGTCTACCAGGCCGATCTGGCGATCAATGCCACCATGAATGCCGCAGCGCGTTCACTCGAAGTGCTGAGCGCACCACCCTCGGTGCCGTGGGAGAGCTGGACACAGGGCTGTCAGGCTGACTACCTGGCCAACCTGCAGCCGCAGGCGTTGCCGGGCGACATCGACATGCCGGCCATCGTCGCCACGCTGCAAAAGCATTTGCCGGCGGACACGGTGGTCACCAATGGCGCCGGCAACTTCGCCAGCTGGGTGCACCGCTTCTGGCGCTATGCCGGCCTGGCCCGGGGCCACAAGACGCAACTGGCGCCGACCAACGGCGCCATGGGCTATGGCGTGCCGGCCGGCATTGCGGCCGCGATCCTGACTGGCCGCACGGTCTTTACCATCGCCGGCGATGGCGACTTCCTGATGAACGGGCAGGAGCTCGCCACGGCGGTGCAACACGGCGCCAAGACCATCATCGTGTTGCTCAACAACGGCATGTACGGCACCATCCGCATGCACCAGGAGCGCGAGTACCCGCAGCATGTGAGTGGCTCGCAGTTGCAGAACCCGGACTTCGCCGCGCTGGCGCGTGCCTACGGCTATGCCGGTGTGCGCATCACGCGCACCGCTGAGTTCGAAGCAGAGCTGAAGGCGGCCGTGGATCGCCCGCAGGGTACGCTGATCGAGATCACGCTTGACCCGGACGTCATCACCACGCGCGGTACCTTGAGCGCCATCACGCAGGCGGCGCTGGCCAGGAAGTGATTTTGCTGAGAGAGGGCGCCTTGTCGTAGGGAGCGCCCAAGAAAAAAGGCCGACTTTACAGTCGGCCTTTTGCGTAATAGGCGAACCTGATTACTTGAGGTGCTTGCCGATCAGGCCAGCCATCTCGAACATGGACACTTGAGCCTTGTTGAAGACTTCCTTCAGCTTGGCATCGGCGTTGATCATGCGCTTGTTGACGGCGTCTTGCAGCTTGTTCTTCTTGATGTAAGCCCACAGCTTGCTGACCACTTCAGTGCGCGGCAGCGGGCTGTTGCCCACGATGGAAGCCAGTGCGGCGCTGGGGGTCAGGGCCTTCATGAACGCGGCGTTCGGGGTGCGCTTCTTGGCGGGGGCCTTCTTCACAGCGGCTTTCTTGGCCGGAGCTTTCTTGGCGACGACCTTCTTGGCCGGAGCGGCTTTCTTGGCCGGAGCGGCTTTCTTGGCCGGAGCCTTCTTCGCGACTACTTTTTTAGCCGGAGCTTTTTTAGCAGCGACTTTCTTTGCCGGAGCAGCCTTCTTTGCGGGCGCCTTTTTAGCCGGAGCTTTCTTTGCAGTTGCCATGATTGATTGTCCTTCTAGAAGTTGATTAATCACCAGCGAAGAACTGCTTCTGCACTGGCATTGCGGATGCTACTGGAGAAAAATCGCATCTCCAAGCGAAAAATCGCTTTTTCTCCTCTGAGATGTTGTTTTTTTCATCGTAAGTCGCAAGGCAGTTTCACGCGGAAAATAGCGCCGGCTTCATCTGTGCCCCCCTGACGGGGGCATTCACACCACCTTCACCGAGAGGAAACGACCCCAAATGAGCACCCTTTTTGCGACCTGTGACCTGTGCGACGACTTCAAGAACGACAGCTCCGGAGACTTCCGCGTGCTGCCGCCGGTGTTTCACGATTTCGGTGCCGTGCGCGCCTTCTGCGGCCCGGTGGTCACGGTCAAATGCTTCGAAGACAACTCGCTGGTCAAGGCGATGGTCGACTCCGCCGGTGAGGGCCGCGTGCTGGTGGTTGATGGTGGCGGCTCGCTGCGCCGTGCGCTGCTGGGCGGCAACCTTGGTGCCGCCGCAGCGCGCAATGGCTGGGCCGGCGTGGTGATCGATGGTTGCGTGCGCGACGTGGCCGAGCTGGCGACACACCAGGTGGGTATTCGCGCGCTGGCCAGCATGCCGCTGCCGACCGAGAAGCGCAACGAGGGGCAGCGCGATGTGGCGGTACAGGTCCAAGGTGTCTGGGTGCGCCCGGGCGACTGGCTGTATGCCGATGCAGACGGCATCGTGGTCAGCCCCAAGCCCCTGGTCTGAGGTGTGCGGTGCGGGCGTTTCGCCCGCATCGTGTGTGAACGTGTGCACTGCCGTGTTGCGTCTCGTCACGCACGCGTGAGGAGGTGGCGCATGTTGTTGCCGGGATGCTTGCACCCCTGCGTCAACGCTGCCTGCGGTGGCATTTCAAAATGCATTTCTTTATTTCGCATTGAGAAATATCGACATGATGCGTTGCGGCAAATTTTCTCAATACGAGATATGAGATTTCATATCGCAAATTGATGCATGTAAGTCATTGATTTTCATGGGTTAAATTTATGTCTTCTATAAGACATAAGAGGTGTACAAAGTCTTATAGAAGACTTAAAGTTCAGTCATCGGTTCTCGAAACGTGCCAATGCGCCAAGTGCAGCGGTGCCACCGACTGGTTTCATGTAACTCAAGGAGAAATCTCATGCCGAAAAGCCTGACTGAACAACTCAGCCGCGAACAGCAGATCGCTGCCCTGGAAAAAGACTGGGCCACCAACCCCCGTTGGAAGGGCATCGAGCGCGGCTACACCGCTGCCGACGTGGTGCGCCTGCGTGGCTCCTTCCCGATCGAGCACACGATTGCCCGCCGTACTTCCGAGAAGCTGTGGGACATGCTCCACACCGAGCCCTACATCAACTGCCTGGGTGCACTCACCGGTGGTCAGGCCATGCAGCAGGTCAAGGCCGGCGTGAAGGCCATCTACCTGTCGGGCTGGCAGGTCGCTGCCGACAACAACACCTACACCTCCATGTACCCGGACCAGTCGCTGTACCCGGTGGACTCGGTGCCGCGCGTCGTGGAAAGCATCAACAACACCTTCCGCCGTGCCGACGAGATCCAGCACGCCAAGGGCATTGATGCCGGCCACAAGGACTACATCGACTACTTCGCGCCCATCGTGGCTGATGCTGAAGCCGGTTTCGGCGGCGTGCTCAACGCCTTCGAGCTGATGAAGGCCATGATCCGTGCTGGCGCCGGTGGCGTGCACTGGGAAGACCAGCTGGCTTCCGTCAAGAAATGCGGCCACATGGGCGGCAAGGTGCTGCTGCCCACCCGCGAGTCCTGCCAGAAGCTGATCGCCGCCCGTATGGCTGCCGACGTGATGGGCGTGCCCACCCTGGTGATCGCCCGTACCGACGCGGAAGCCGCCGACCTGCTGACCTCCGACTACGACGAGATCGACAAGCCCTTCCTGACCGGTGAACGCACCAGCGAAGGTTTCTACAAGACCCGCAAGGGCCTGGACCAGGCTGTCGCCCGTGCCAACGCCTACGCCCGCTACGCCGACCTGGTGTGGTGTGAGACCGGCACGCCCGACCTGGACTTCGCCAAGAAGTTCGCCGACGCCGTGCACAAGGTTCACCCGGGCAAGATGCTGGCCTACAACTGCTCGCCTTCCTTCAACTGGAAGAAGAACCTGGACGACGCCACCATTGCCAAGTTCCAGCGCGAACTCGGCGCCATGGGCTACAAGTACCAGTTCATCACGCTGGCCGGCATCCACTCCATGTGGTACAACATGTTCGACCTGTCGCAGGACTACGTGAAGCGCGGCATGTCCGCCTACGTGGAGCGCGTGCAGGAGCCCGAATTCGCTGCCCGTGACCGTGGCTACACCTTCGTGTCGCACCAGCAGGAAGTCGGTACCGGTTACTTCGACGATGTCACCACCGTGATCCAGGGCGGCAAGTCCAGCGTGACCGCGCTGACCGGCTCCACCGAAGAAGAGCAGTTCCACTAAGCACGAAGTACCCAGTACTCGGTCATCCTACGGGGCTGACGCACCTGCGACATCGCAGGTCCGTCGGCCCCGTGCAATTTCCGGGACCGTTTTGATTAATTCCGGAAATGTCGTCATTCAATGTAATTAATAAACATTCTTCTTGATTGTCAAAAGAATAATTTAATTTACCTTATTAGTCTCCGTCTCTATATTTGCGGCATACCGATCCGGGTGTCTCATTTCCCAGTCGAGCACTCTGCGCTGAAACGATTTTCAAAACTACGGGCCCGAAGGGGCATCAATCAACATGAGCAAGAAATTCAACATCCTCATCCTGGGCGCATCTTATGGCTCGCTGCTTGGCAGCAAGCTGCTCATGGCAGGCCACTCGGTCAGCCTGGTCTGTCGCCGGGAGACGGCAGAGTTGATCAACCGCGAAGGCACCCGCGTGCGCATGCCAGTCAAAGGCCGGGAAGGCTTGGTCGAGATTGATTCGCGCCAGCTGCCGGGCAAGCTCGATGCGGTCTCCCCGTCGCAAGCCAAACCCGGGCAGTACGACCTGGTCTGCCTGGCCATGCAGGAGCCCCAGTACAGCGCCCCGGGCATGCGTGAGCTGATGCAGGCGGTCGCTCTGGCCAAGGTGCCTTGCATGTCCATCATGAACATGCCGCCGCTGCCTTACTTGGCCCGCATCCCGGGCCTGGATGCCAGCGGCCTGCGTGCCTGCTTCCACGACGCCACGGTCTGGGACGCATTCGAGCCCGGCCTGATGACCTTGTGCAGCCTCGATCCGCAAGCCTTCCGTCCGCCGGAAGAGAAGCCGAACGTGCTGCAGGTCGGCCTGCCGACCAACTTCAAGGCCGCCCGTTTCGACAACCCGGCACATACCGCCATGCTCGAGCAGATGGAATCCGACATCGCCGCGGCCCGGCTGAACGTGGGCGGTGAGGTGTTGGACATTCCGGTCAAGCTCAAGGTGCACGATTCCATCTTCGTGCCGCTGGCCAAATGGGCCATGCTGCTGACCGGCAACTACCGCTGCGTGCAGTCCGACGGCATGCGCGCCATCAAGGATGCCGTGCACGGCAACCTGGAGCAGTCGCGTCAGGTGTACGAGTGGGTGGTTGAGCTGTGCGTCCGGCTGGGCGCTTCGCGTGACGACATGGTGCCGTTCGACAAGTACGCCGCTGCGGGCCAAGGCCTGCTCAAGCCGTCCTCCGCGGCCCGGGCGCTGGCGGCCGGTGCCACCGACATCGAGCGCATTGATCTGCTGGTCAAGCTGGTGGCCGAGCAGAAGGGCCTGAACAACGAGTCCGTCAGCGAGACGGTCAAGGTGGTCAACAGTTGGCTCGACCGCAACCGCAAGGCCGCTGCCGAAAAAAAAGCGGCTGAGGCGGTCGCTGCCTGAGGCGGCGGGCGCCTCGGTCTGCACTTCCAGACGGTCAGCAAGGGCGCCAGGGTCGAATCCTGGCGTTTTTGTTTCTTCCCCCTCGGGTTAGAATGTCGCCATTGGACATCCCGTCCGTTCACAAGAGCGAGAAAGGCATCCCGGTTATGACACCGCGAACTACCACCACCCGGTTGATACGCCTCAGGGGTTGCTAGTCCGCGCGCCCCGGGCGCCAAGTGCTATCAAATTCAAAGCAAGGCGCGGTCTCCACCGCGCCTTTTTTCTTTTCTGCGAGTGAAACATGGTTCAGATTACGCTTCCCGACGGTTCCAAACGTGACTTCCCCGGCCCGGTGACGGTGGCCGAGGTGGCAGCCTCCATCGGTGCCGGCCTGGCCAAGGCGGCACTGGCCGGCAAGGTGCCCGACGCAGACGGTTCTGGCTTCAAGGTGGTGGATACCAGCTACCAGATCAGTACCGACAGCCCGCTGTCCATCGTTACCGCCAAGGATGCCGATGGCCTGGAGGTCATCCGTCACTCGACCGCCCACTTGCTGGCCTATGCCGTCAAGGAGTTGTTCCCCGATGCCCAGGTCACCATCGGCCCGGTGATCGACAACGGCTTTTACTACGACTTCTCCTACAAGCGCCCGTTCACGCCCGAGGACTTGACTGCCATCGAGAAGAAGATGGCCGAGCTGGCCGCCAAGGACGAGCCGGTGGTGCGCCGCGTGCTGCCGCGCGACGAGGCGGTAGCCTATTTCAAGGGCATCGGCGAGCACTACAAGGCCGAGATCATCGCCAGTATCCCGGCCAATGAAGACGTCAGCCTGTACCGCGAAGGCAAGTTCGAAGACCTGTGCCGCGGCCCGCACGTGCCCAGCACCGGCAAGCTCAAGCACTTCAAGCTGATGAAGGTGGCCGGCGCCTACTGGCGCGGTGATCACCGCAACGAAATGCTGCAACGCGTCTACGGCACGGCCTGGGCCAGCAAGGAGGATCTGCAGCAGTACCTGACCATGCTGGAGGAGGCCGAGAAGCGCGACCACCGCAAGCTGGGGCGCGAACTGGATCTGTTCCACATCGACGACCATGCCCCCGGCCTGGTGTTCTGGCACCCCAAGGGCTGGACGGTGTGGCAGGGCGTGGAGCAGTACATGCGCCAAGTCTACCGCGACAACGGCTATCAGGAGGTCAAGGGCCCGCAGGTGATCGACAAGACGCTGTGGGAGAAGACCGGCCACTGGGACAAGTACCGCGAGAACATGTTCACCACCGAGAGCGAGAAGCGTGAGTACGCTTTGAAGCCGATGAACTGCCCGGGCCACATCCTGATCTTCAAGCAGGGCATCAAGAGCTACCGCGACCTGCCGCTGCGCTACGGCGAGTTCGGCCAGTGCCACCGCAACGAGCCTTCGGGCGGCCTGCACGGCATCATGCGCGTGCGCGGCTTCACGCAGGACGACGGCCACATCTTCTGTACCGAAGACCAGATCCTGGACGAGTGCGTCAACTTCACGGCGCTGCTGCAGAAGGTCTACAAGGACTTCGGTTTCACCGACATCATCTACAAGATCGCCACCCGGCCGGAAAAGCGCATCGGTTCGGACGAGAGCTGGGACAAGGCCGAAGCCGCCCTGATGGCCAGCCTGAAGGCCGCCAGCTGCGAATTCGAGATTGCCCCGGGCGACGGCGCTTTCTACGGCCCGAAGATCGAGTACACGCTGAAGGACGCCATTGGCCGCCACTGGCAGTGCGGCACCATCCAGGTCGACTTTTCCATGCCGGAGCGGCTGGATGCCGAGTACGTGGGCGAGGACGGCGGCCGTCATCGCCCGGTCATGTTGCACCGGGCCATCGTCGGCAGCCTGGAGCGTTTCATCGGGATTTTGATCGAGGAACACGCCGGTGCGCTGCCTACCTGGCTGGCGCCGGTGCAGGTGGCGGTGCTCAATATCACCGACTCGCAGGCCGATTACTGTCGTGAAATTGCGGAAAAACTGCGGAAATCTCTGCCGAATCAAGAACTTAGAGTCATCACGGACCTGCGCAACGAGAAAATTACGTATAAAATACGGGAGCATTCAATGCAGAAGCTGCCTTACATCCTGGTCGCAGGTGACAAGGAAAAGGCCGCTGGTGCCGTTGCAGTGCGCGCCCGGGGTAATCGTGACCTCGGTGTGATGTCCCTCGACGCATTCGTGCAAACCATCGCGGACGACATCGCTCACAAGTCTGTCGGCTAGGCTCCTTTGGGGCCCATTGGCAGTTTGCCTGCGTGTACAGGACGGTTGACGCCACGTTTTGTGGCAAGAAATGTGAAGGATTGAACCATCGCTACTGAATTTCGTGATCGCCGCCAGCGCGAAGAACGCAAGCACCGCCTGAACCGTGAAATCATGGCGCCCGAAGTACGGATCTCGGGTCCGGATAATGAGCCCATGGGTGTGGTGAGTCTGGCAGAGGCCCTGCGATTGGCAGGCGAGATGGATGTGGACCTGATTGAAACCGTGGCCACCGCCAATCCGCCCGTCTGCCGCCTGATGGACTACGGCAAGTTCAAGTTCCAGGAGCAGAAGAAGGCCGCCGAGGCGAAATCGAAGCAGAAGGTCATCGAGGTCAAGGAAATCAAGTTCCGGCCTGGTACCGACGATGGTGACTACAACATCAAGTTGCGCAATATCAAGCGCTTCTTGGAAGACGGTGACAAGTGCAAGATTACCTTGCGCTTCCGTGGTCGCGAGATCACACACCAGGAAATTGGCATGGCGCTGCTTAACCGCATGCGCGATGACTTGGCGGACCTGATCATTGTTGAGCAGTTCCCCAAGCTGGAAGGCCGGCAGATGATCATGATGATCGCGCCGGGCAAGAAGAAGGCGGGTGGCGCAGCGCCCAAGCCGGCTGCCGAAGCAGCGTCGTAAAGATTCGTTTTCTGTCGGTTTGTTCGCCGGCGGAAATCGCCGGGAAGGCGAGAGCTTTCCCGAAAAGTGGTGAATCCCAGGATTCACTGCACAAGTGGTGGGTTTCGTGCCCGCCACACAAGTGGCTCGGGGCCAACAAGTCCGGAATGGGTTTCCGGCGCCTCACGAGCACAAAGTAAAAGGAGCATTCCAATGCCCAAGATGAAGACCAAGAGCGCGGCGAAGAAACGCTTCCGCGTTCGTCCCGGTGGTACCGTCAAGCGCGGTCAAGCCTTCAAGCGTCACATTCTGACCAAGAAGACCACCAAAAATAAACGCCATCTGCGTGGCGCGGTGACGGTGCATGAGACCAATATGGGTCACATGGCACAGATGCTGCCCGGCCAGGGCATTTAATTAACGACGAACAAGGAGTAATCAAATGCCTCGCGTCAAACGTGGTGTAACGGCTCGCGCCCGCCATAAGAAAGTTCTCGCCCTTGCCAAGGGCTTCCGCGGTCGCCGCGGTAACGTCTTCCGCATCGCCAAAGAAGCGGTGATGAAGGCCGGGCAATATGCCTACCGTGACCGCCGTACCAAGAAGCGTGTCTTCCGTCAGCTGTGGATTGCCCGTATCAACGCGGCAGCCCGTCAGTGCGGCATGACCTACAGCCAGTTCGCCAACGGCCTGAAGAAGGCCCAGATCGAGATCGACCGCAAGGTGCTGGCCGATATCGCTGTGCACGACATGGCTGCCTTCGCCGGCATCGTGGAGCAAGTCAAGGCCAAGCTGGCTGCTTGATCTTCACGCAGAGGTGCTATTTTTTCGATAGCACCTCACGCTCAAGAAACAAGGGCTAGAGCTTTAAAAGAGCTTTAGCCCTTTGTCATTTCAAAAGCGATCAGGAGATGGGGGTGGGCGGTGCCGACCCTGATGTCCTGATCTCTTTGCATAAGCGGATGTGAACATGAACGAGTTGGACGCCATCGTCGACAGCGCGAAAACGGCCTTTGTCAAGGCCACCACCCCGGTCGACCTGGAAAACGCCAAGGCGCGCTTTCTGGGCAAGGCCGGGCGCATCACCGAGCTGATGAAGGGCATGGCGGCCCTGAGCGTGGAAGAAAAGAAATCGCGTGGTGCCGCCATCAACGTGGCCAAACAGGCGATCGAAGCCGCACTGAATGAACGGCGCCAAGCCCTGGCCGAAGCCGAGCTGCAGGCCCAGCTGCAGGCCGAGGCGCTGGACGTCACGCTGCCCGGCCGTGCCCGCGGCAACGGTGGCCTGCACCCGGTCTCGCTGACCATGGAGCGTCTGGAGGCCATCTTCGGCTCCATGGGCTTCGAAGTGGCACAGGGTCCCGAGATCGAGGCTGACTGGTTTAACTTCACCGCGCTCAACACGCCGGAAGACCATCCCGCGCGTTCCATGCACGACACCTTCTATGTCGAAGGTGGCAGCGAGAAGGCGCCCAACCTGCTGCGCACGCACACCAGCCCGGTGCAGGTGCGCCACGCGCTGCAGCACGTCAAGCAGCACCGCGCGCTGATCGAAGCCGGCCAGCCCATGCCAGAGATCCGGGTCATCTGCCCGGGCCGTACTTACCGCGTGGACAGCGATGCCACCCACTCGCCCATGTTCCACCAGTGCGAAGGCCTGTGGATCGGCGAGAACGTGAGTTTCAAGGACCTCAAGTTCCTCTTCACCGAGTTCTGCCGCGTTTTCTTCGAACGCGACGATCTGGTGCTGCGCTTCCGCCCCAGCTTCTTTCCCTTCACCGAACCCAGCGCCGAGATCGACATCCAGTTCCAGAGCGGGCCGCTGGCCGGCCGCTGGCTGGAAGTGGCCGGTTCAGGCCAGGTGCACCCGAACGTGGTGCGCAACATGGGGCTGGACCCGGAGAAGCACATCGGCTTTGCCTTCGGCATGGGGCTGGACCGTTTCACCATGCTGCGCTACGGCGTCAACGATCTGCGCCTGTTTTTCGACGGTGACATTCGTTTTCTCTCCCAATTCCGATGATCAGATACACCCCTGAGCCGCGCCTTGCGGCGCGTCACCCCCTCCAGGGGGCAACACCAGTGGCCCGGCGAAGCCGGCTCCACGGTGTTCCGCGCATGGGTACCCAAACGCACTAACGAATCAAGCTGAGACCCCTCTATGCAATTCCCGGAATCCTGGCTGCGCGAATTCTGCAACCCGACGCTCTCTACCCAGCAACTGGCCGATACCCTGACCATGGCGGGTCTCGAAGTGGAAGAGCTGCGCCCGGTGGCGCCGCCGTTCACCAAGATCGTTGTCGGCGAGATCAAGGAAGCTGTGCAGCATCCCAACGCCGATCGCCTGCGCGTCTGCCAGGTGGATGTGGGGCAGGGCAGCTTGCTCAACATCGTCTGCGGCGCGCCCAATGCGCGCTTGGGCATCAAGGTGCCGTGCGCTCTTGTTGGCGCGGAACTGCCGCCCGGTGACGATGGCAAGCCCTTTCTGATCAAGCTGGGCAAGCTGCGCGGTGTGGAAAGCCAGGGCATGCTGTGCTCGGCACGCGAACTGAAACTGTCCGAAGACCATGGCGGCCTGCTGGAGCTGGCTGCTGATGCGCCCATTGGCCAGGACATCCGCACCCATCTGAATCTGGACGACATGCTCTTCACGCTGAAACTGACGCCGAACTTGGCACACTGCCTCAGCGTCTACGGCGTGGCCCGTGAAGTGGCCGCGCTGACCGGTGCGCCGTTGAAAGCGCCGAGCTTCCCGCCAGTGGCCGTGGGCAATACCGACAAGCTGCCGGTGAAGGTGAGTGCGCCTGACCTGTGCGGCCGTTTCTCCGGCCGCATTGTGCGCAACGTGAACACCCAAGCTGCCACACCGCAGTGGATGGTGGACCGCCTGGCCCGTTGCGGCCAGCGCAGCGTGACGGCGCTGGTGGACATCTCCAACTACGTGATGTTCGAGTATGGCCGCCCGTCGCACATCTTCGATCTTGACAAGATTCACGGTGCGCTGGACGTGCGCTGGGGCAAGCCGGGCGAACAGCTCAAGCTACTCAACGGCAACACCGTCACGGTGGACGGCGAAGTGGGCGTGATTGCCGATGATGTGCAGGTCGAATCGCTGGCCGGCATCATGGGTGGCGACGCCACCGCTGTGTCGGATGACACGAAGAACGTTTATGTCGAGGCCGCCTTCTGGTGGCCCCGTGCCATTGCCGGCCGTTCGCGCCGCTACAACTTCGCTACCGATGCTGGCCACCGTTTCGAACGCGGTGTCGACCCGCAACTGACGGTGGAGCACATCGAGCGCATCACCCAGCTCATCATCGACATCTGCGGCACGCCCGACACCGTGTGCGGCCCCATCGACGACCATCAGGTCAAGATGCCGCAAGCGCAGCCGGTGACGCTGCGTGCGGCGCGCGCGGCCAAGATCATCGGCATGCCGGTGACACAGGCACAGTGCGCGGATGCGCTGGCCCGCCTGGGCCTGCCGTTGACGCAGACGGACGGCAGCATCACCGTGACACCGCCGTTGTACCGTTTCGACCTGCAGATCGAGGAAGACCTCATTGAAGAGGTGGCGCGCATGGTGGGCTACGACAAGCTGCCGCACACGCCGCCGCAGGCCCCCGTGGTGGCCAAAAGCCGCCCAGAGGCGCAACGCAGCCAGTTTGCCGTGCGCCGTTCGTTGGCCGCGCAGGGCTATCAGGAAACCATCAACTACAGCTTCGTCGAGGAGCGCTGGGAGCATGAACTCGCCGGCAACCCGGATCCGATCAAGCTGCTGAACCCGATCGCCAGCCAGATGAACGTCATGCGCTCTTCGCTGCTCGGTTCGCTGTTGCAGGTGCTGAAGTTCAACCTGGACCGCAAGGCCTCACGCGTGCGCGTGTTCGAGTTGGGGCGGGTGTTCCTGCGCGATGTCTCGGTGAAGAACAGCGACACCACGGTCGAAGGCTTCGACCAGCCGATGCGCGTGGCCGGTATGGCTTGTGGTGCGGTGGATGGCCTGCAGTGGGCAGGCAAGGAGCGCAGTGTCGATTTCTACGACGTCAAGGGCGATGTTGAGGCCTTGCTGTCGCCGCTGAAAGCCACATTCGAGCCGGCAACGCATCCGGCCATGCACCCGGGCCGCTGTGCCAAAGTGCTGCTGGGTGGCCAGACCATCGGTTTTGTCGGCGAGTTGCACCCGCGCTGGCGCCAAGGTTATGACCTGGCCGTGGTGCCGGTGATGTTCGAACTGGAGCTCGATGCCGTGCTGCAACGCGGCGTGGCCGCTTTCAGCGGTGTGGCCAAGCACCAGCCGGTGGAGCGCGACATTGCGGTCATCGTGGCCGAGTCGACCAGCCATGCGGCCCTGATGCAGGCCATCTGGGCCGCGCCGACGCAGGGGCTGCTGCGGGATGCGATACTGTTCGACGTCTACCGGGCCAAGCCGGGAGCGGCATCGGCCGGCTTGGGCGAAGGCGAGAAGAGCCTGGCGGTGCGCCTCACGCTGAATGGCGAAGAGGCGACGCTGACCGAGGAGCAGATTGAATCGGCCGTGCAGGCCGTGCTGGGTCAGTTGGCAAGTCAGTTGGGCGCGCGCCTGCGGGCCTGAGCCGGGTCTGGAACATCAAAAGCAACAAGAGACAGCAGACATCATGGAAATCACGGTTGAAAGTCTGGAAACACCGGCGCTGACCAAGGCGCAGCTGGCAGAGCTGCTGTTCGAACAGATCGGGCTGAACAAGCGCGAATCGAAGGACATGATTGACGCCTTCTTCGACCTGGTGGCGGACAGCCTGGTGGAAGGCCATGACGTCAAGATTTCCGGCTTCGGCAATTTCCAGATCCGGACCAAGGCACCGCGTCCCGGCCGCAATCCGCGCACCGGTGAAGCGATTCCGATCGAGGCCCGCCGTGTGGTGACGTTTCACGCCAGCCACAAGCTCAAGGAACAGATCCAGGAAGAAGGGCGTACGCCTCCGGCGGCCTGAGATCAACAGTCTGCGGGTTGGGGCCGATTTCGTGCAAACAGGCTTTGCATCCGGCCTCGACTTAGAGTAACCTTGCAGCTTTCTCTCGTACAGCATTGATTTCAATGGAGAAAGCGCTCCCTCCCATCCCCGCCAAACGCTACTTCACCATCGGTGAGGTCGGTGACCTGTGTGGTGTCAAGCCTCACGTGCTACGGTATTGGGAGCAGGAATTCACGCAACTGCGCCCGATGAAGCGGCGTGGCAACCGCCGTTATTACCAGCACCACGAGGTGCTGATGATCCGCCGCATCCGCGACCTGCTCTACGACCAGGGCTTCACCATCAGCGGCGCGCGCAACAAGATGCAGGAATTGCTGCAGGTCGAGCGCGAAAAGAAGCGCAACGGTGAGGTCCAGCTGGACGGCGTGGATGTCCTGGAGATGAACGCTGACGACGACATGGCCGACTTCGTCGACAGCCAGCCGGATGACTTGTCGATGGTGGACGCGGACAAACTGTATCTGGTGCGCCGTGAGCTGTCGGAAATTCGGGATTTACTCTCTGCGCCTTGAAGAATCAGGCCATTCTGCAGGGTATAATGCAAGGCTAGATCGGTGTGTGGCGCAGCCTGGTAGCGCACTTGCATGGGGTGCAAGGGGTCGAAGGTTCGAATCCTTTCACACCGACCATCAATCAAAAAGGGTTGGCAGGAAATTCCTGCCAACCCTTTTGTCTTTTCTGCCCGTGTCGGCAGTCAAATGATGGGCCTGATCCTTTACCAGGGAATCCGCGGGAACCCTGCCAGGTACCACAGGATGAAGGCGGGGATCAGCACCGGCAAGGCCATGCCGACAAAGGCCACGGCCGTCATCAGAAACGTGCCGATCTGACTGAGCCAATCGCGTGACAGCTCAATGAGATCAACGTTCCAGAAGTGCTGTTGCCGTTTCATGTTTCAACCTGTTGCCGATGGGCGGAATGACGTAAGGTATCACGCCACCATGTCGTATTTGAACCTGAATTGTTTCAATTTGATACGCCGAATTGGTGGGTGAAAACGGCTCACGTGCACGGTTCAGACGATGTCCACATCGTGGATCTGGAACTGGCCTCGACGTCGGTCGGCGAAAAAGTGTTCCAGGGTTTCCTTCACCGTCCGGAAGGCGATTTCGTCCCAGGGGATTTCATCTTCGGCATAAAGCTGGGCTTCGATGGTTTCAAAGCCGGGATCGAACTGGTCGCTCAGCAAACGAGCCCGGTAGAACATGTGAACCTGGCCGACACGCGCGACATTGATGATGGTGAACAGACCTTCCAATTCGATCTGCGCACCGGCTTCCTCATGGGTTTCGCGTGCGGCGCCTTGTGCCGTCGTCTCGCCCAGTTCCAGAAACCCGGCCGGGAGTGTCCATTTGCCAAAACGCGGTTCGATGTTGCGCTTGCACAGCAGGATCTTGTCGCCCCAGTACGGCACGGTGCCCACCACATTGAGCGGGTTCTCGTAGTGGATGGTGGCGCAGGCCGGACAGATGGCGCGCTCCTTGGTGTCGCCATCGTCGGGGATGCGGTAGACCACGGCGACGCCGCAATTGCGGCAGTGTTTGATCGGGCTGCGATGCATGGTGAACGGAGTGTATAAAAGAAAAGGGCTCCGGATGACGGAGCCCTGAAGAAGCCGGTGGCAGGGAAGGCTGATTCTTCCCCGGGTCAGACGACCTTGAGTGTGATCGGCTCCAGGCCAGCCACGCCGCCGCTCAAGGTGTCACCGGGCACCACCGCCGCCACGCCTTCCGGGGTGCCGGTGTAGATCAGGTCGCCCGGGCGCAGTTCCCAGGCCGTGCTCAGGTGTTCGATGATTTCGCCGATGTTCCAGATCAGCTTGCTGACCGTGCTGCGTTGCCGGTCCTGGCCGTTGACCTGCACGTAGATTTCGGCATTCTCCACATCACCAGCCTGCGCTGCCGGCGTGATGGGGCCGATCGGCGCGGCTTCGTCGAAGGTCTTGCCGATGCACCAGGGGCGGCCGAGCTTCTTCTGTTCGCCCTGCAGGTCCCGGCGCGTCATGTCCAGGCCGACGGCGTAGCCGTAGATGTGCTTCTTGGCATCTGCCGCCTTGATGTTCTTGCCACCGGTGCCGATGCAGGCCACCAATTCGATTTCGTGGTGGAAATCCTTGGTCAGGCTCGGGTAGTGCAGGGTGCCGGTCTGGCCGGCTTCCAGTACCAGGCAGGTGTCAGCCGGCTTGATGAAGAAGAAGGGGGCCTCGCGGCCGGTGAACCCCATTTCCTTGGCGTGTTCCACGTAGTTGCGTCCCACGCAGTAAATGCGATTGACCGGAAAACGATCCTTGCTGCCGACCACCGGCACGGACACGGGGGCGGGAGGCGTGATGACGTAGCTCATGAAAACCTTTCTTCCTTGTGGATGCCCTGGGCCTGTGGCACCGAGCGGTCTAAAAAACGGAAAAGCACGCCACCTTTTCTTCGCAGCAAGCGCAGGGCATGCCAAGACACGGAGAGGGCGTCCTTCAAACGTAAATCGTACAGGACGCACGAGCCCTTCGGTATACGCAATTCCCGCCGCCGCCATGGAACGGCACACCTTAGACAGTAGGGCCTGGCAGCACGTTCGGCACGGGCAAGCGGTCTTGAACGGAGGCCGGCCCTGCGCGATGTACCGAGGTCAGCTGGCGGATGGCTTGCGTCAGCCCCAGGTAATCGAATATCGTGAAGATCGCCGGTCTGAAATGAAAACCGGGTGGTCGTGCCGTAGTCCAGCGGCCAGTGCCACTGCGGCCATACGGTAGGTGACGCCGCCCAGATGTGCCGCGTCGTCTTTGACAGGGTTGTTTTCAATAGGTACGCACACGATTTGCGCGCCCGGACATCGGGAAAACCCGATGCAACGAGCGCCTAGACTGACACCATGCCCAAGAGCTTCGACTACAAGCATGCACCTGGCCACCTGATCCGGCGCGCGCATCAATTTTCCTATGCGGTTTTCATGGAGGAGACGGCGGCATTTGACGTCACGCCGGTGCAATTCGCCATTCTGAATGCCTTGATGGATACGCCGGGCGAGGATCAGGTCACGCTGGCCGGTCGGGTGGCCTTTGATGCGGCCACCTCCGGTTCGGTGATCGGGCGGCTGGAGGCCAAGGGCTGGGTGCGGCGCGAAGCCGACGCGCAGGACCGGCGCCGCAAGTTGCTGTGGGTGACGCCCGAGGGGGAGCAGGCGGTGCAGGGCATGAAGCGCGCCGTGGCCCGCGCGCAGGCAAAAATCCTGGAGCCCCTTGATGCGCAGGAGCGTGCCCAGCTCATCGCCTTGCTGGACAAGCTGGTGTCAGGCCACGAAGGCGGAGCCTCAGGCTGATTTGGCCAGCAGTTCGAAGTGTTCCACCACCGGCGGGGTGGCGAAGAAGGGGCCTACGATGGCACGCCATTCGGCAAAGGCCGGCGACTGGCGGAAATGCACGGTATGGTCTTCCAGCGTGTCCCAGAAGATCATCAGGACATAACGCTCCGGGTGCTCAATGCCCTTGTTGACCTTGAAGCCCTGAAAGCCCTTGGCCTGGCTGATCACGGTCTGCAGTCCGCGCTGGATGGCTTCATCAAAAGCCGTCTGCTGGCCGGCGTGGATGCGGATGTCGGCAAGTTCGAGAATCATGGGAAGGGCTCTCCAAGGTAAAGGTTTTCCGGCCTGCGAGTCTACGTCAGCGCCCGGGGCTCCAGCCGAACAGCTCACGTCTCGGTGTTGAGCATGTCCGGTGTGAAGAAGCGCAGTGTGTTGCGGCCAGCGCCCTTGGCGCGGTACATGGCCAGGTCGGCTTGTTTGAGCAACTCGTCGCCACTGGCCGCCTGACCCAGGAACAGGGTGGCGCCAATGCTGGGGGTGCTTTGGTAGATGTGGTCCTTGATCTCGTAGGGCTGGTTCAGGGTTGCCATGATCTTGTCGCCGACCAGGGTGGCCTCTGCGGTGGCCTCTTCCAGGCGGGGGCTGAGTTCCTGGAGCAGCACGACGAACTCGTCACCCCCCAGGCGGGCCACGGTATCGGCCTGGCGCACGCAGTGCTGCAGGCGCTGGCCAACCTGCTGCAGCAGCAGGTCGCCGTAGTCGTGGCCCAAGGTGTCATTGAGCTGCTTGAACTTGTCCAGGTCGATGAACAGCACAGCGCCATGGTGCTGGCTGCGGCTGCTGGTGGCCAGGGCCTGTTCCAGCCGGTCCTGCAGCAGCCGGCGGTTCGGGAGTGCGGTCAGCGGGTCGAAAAAGGCCAGTTGATGGATTTCCTCCTCGGCCGCCTTGCGTTCAGTGATGTCGTGCAGCGTGGCGACGTAGTGGCTCACGGCATTGTTGTCGCCCCGCACGGCAGTGATGGTGGCGGACTCCGGGTAGATTTCGCCGTTTTTGCGGCGGTTCCAGATCTCGCCTTTCCACACGCCTGTTGTCTGCAGGCGGGTCCACATCGCGGCGTAGAAGGCATTGTCGTGGCGCCCCGAACTGCGAAAACGCGGGTTCTTGCCCACTGCCTCGGCTGCGGTGTAGCCGGTGATGGCGCTGAAAGCGCTGTTGACGCGCAGGATCAGGCCATCGGCGTCGGTGATGAAGATGCCTTCCTGGGTTTCGAAGGCGGTGGCCGCAATGCGCATTTCGGCCTCATTGCGTCGCCGTTCGCTGATGTCGGAGAAGATGACCACCGTGCCCGTGAGCTGCTCGGCGTCACGGATCGGATGCGCCGAGTATTCGACCGGCAGCGGCGTGCCGTCCTTGCGCCAGAAGACTTCCTCGACCGACTGGATCGGCTCGCCGGAGATCGACGTCTGGTGCACCGGGCAGTCCTGTAGCGGATAAGGCGAGCCATCAGCGCGTTTGTAATGCACCAGCTCGTGGATGTTGCGACCGATGATGTCTGCCACCGCGTAGCCCAGCATCCGGCTGGCGGACTGGTTGATGAAGGGGCACAGGCCATCGCGGTCCATGCCATAGATGCCTTGGCCCGTGGATTCAAGCAGCAGCAGCCGTTCGCGTGACAGGGCTTCGCGTGCGGCTTCTTCATACTTGGCGGCCGTGATGTCCTGCACGGTGCCGGCCATCACGGCCTGGCCTGCTGCATTCAGGCTGGGGCTGCCGCGGGCATGCAGCCATTTGAGGCGCCCGTCGGCCATGCGCAGGCGGTAGCTGATATCGAACGGCACCTGGTTCTTCAAGGCGCGTGCATAGGTCTGGCCGACGCTGTGGCGGTCTTCCGGGTGCACCAGCGTGAACAGCACGCGCGAAGCGGCTTCGCCGCGCCCCCGTTCGATTTCGAGCATGCGGAACACCTCGTCCGACCAGGTCCAGCGGTCGGCGGCCAGGTCGTATTCCCAACTGCCCAGGTGGGCGATGCGCTGGGCTTCGACCAGGTGGGCGTGTTCACTGTTCAGGCGGGCTTCTGCCTGGATGCGCTGGTGCAGCGTGCGCCCGATCCAGGTCAGTGAGGCCAGCACCACCAGGCTGGCCCCTGCGCCCAGCAGCTGCAGCAGACGTTGCTGGGCGCTGATGGCGGCGTAGACCGCCTCGGGTGAGCGCGCCACCACCAGCAGCAAAGGATAAGCCACCACCCAGTGGTGGGCCCGGCCACGCTCGATGTGGTCAAACGACGAGCGGGTGATGGCGAAGCCTTCGGGCTCGCGCATGAACTCCGCCAAAAGCCGGCTGGAAAGCCGGCTGCCCAGGTACTGCGGCAGATCGCGTGAACGGCTCAGCAGGATGCCGTCGGTGGAGAACACCGACATGACGGTGTCTGCGCTGATCGCCAGCGGCTGGATGAAGCGGGTCAGCTCCTCGGGCGACAGGACAATCACGATCACACCGAGGAACTGCCCGTTCGGGCCCACGATGGGGCGCGACAACTGGATACCCCAGCGCTGGGTGAGGCGGCCCTGCATCGGTTCGCTGATGTAGAGCCGGTCGGCACCGCCATTGGCAAAGTGGCGGAAATGCGGGCGGTCGCCCAGATACATCGGTGTCCGGTAGTCGGGAACGTCGCTGCTTTCCGTGTAGCCGGTACGCCCGATCACCGTCACGCTCACGTTCAGCCCCTTGAGCGGGCCATGGCGCAGCAAGCCGACCGTGCGCATCAGGTCGGCCTTGTTCCTCAGGTAGTCCTCGCGCAGGATGAGCAGCGCGTTGTCGATGCCGTCGAGCTGCCGTACCAGGGTCTCGTCCAGGATTTCGGTCAGGTGCGTCAGGTTCTGGCTGAAATCGTCGAGGCGCTCCGCTTCGGTGCGCCGACTCTCCCACAGCACAACACTCCAGATCAGCGTCAGCAGCAGGGCGCCCAGCAGCACGAGATCCCACAGGGAGGCGCAGGCCGACAGCACAGCGCGCAGCCGGTGTGCGTAGCGCTGGACGAATCCAGGCGGATTCGCAGGAGGCGCGTCGGTGCTGGACATGTCGGTTTTCAACCCTCCATTTTACGAAGTACGGGCCCGGGTGAGCCCTGCTTTTACGGGGGCGTGACGGGGCTGTTTCCGGTTTATCCTCCATGCCATGAAGCTGCACAACTACTTTCGTTCTTCCGCCTCGTTCCGCGTGCGCATCGCGCTGGCCCTCAAGGGGCTGAGCTACGAGTACATCCCGGTGCACCTGGCGCGTGGCGACCACAAGCTGCCCGAGTACACGGGCATCTCGTCCGATGGCCTGGTGCCGCTGCTGGAAGTCGACGGCGAACGGCTGTCACAGTCCATGGCCATCATCGAGTACTTGGACGAAACCCATCCGCAGCCGCCGCTGCTGCCGGCCGATGCGCTGGGGCGTGCCAAGGTGCGGGCCTTGGCGCAATCCATTGCCTGTGAGATCCATCCCCTCAACAACCTGCGTGTGCTCAAGTACCTCATGCGCGAACTCAAGGTGGAAGAGGAAGCCAAGAACATCTGGTACCGCCACTGGGTGCGCACCGGGCTGGAGAGCTTCGAGCGGCAACTTGCCACGCTGGATGCGCAGCGCCGGCAGGCCGGACTCAAGCCTTCGGTCTATTGCTGGGGTGACACGCCCACGCTGGCCGACTGCTGCCTGGTGCCGCAGATATTCAACGGCCAACGCTTTGACGTGAACCTCGACGGCCTGCCCTTGACCATGGCGGCGTTCGACGCCTGCATGCAGCTGCCGGCCTTCCAGCAGGCGCAGCCGGCCAACTGTCCCGACAACGAGGCCTGAGTTTGTCTGCTCCGGCGCACCTGCACCCAGACTGGCTGATCCCCCAGTGGCCGGCACCGGCCCGGGTGCGGGCCGTCTGCACCACGCGCGCCGGCGGCCGTTCGCAGCCACCCTACGACAGCCTGAATCTGGGCGACCATGTGGGGGACGATATTCTGGCCGTGGGGGCGAATCGGGCCGTGCTCCATGACGCCATGGCGGCGCGGCCGGTATTCCTGTCGCAGGTGCACGGCAGCGGCGTGGTGGCGCTGGACGGCCACACCGCCCACGGCACGCAGGCCGATGCCTGCTTCACGCGTGAACGGGGTGTCGCCTGCACCATCATGGTGGCCGACTGCTTGCCGGTGCTGTTCACCGACACGCAGGGCAGTTTTGTCGCGGCGGCGCACGCTGGCTGGCGCGGCCTGGCGGGGCAGGGGGGCAGCGGCGTGCTGGAGTCGGTTTTCAAGCATTTTTGGGCTGAAGACGCCGATCTACATGCGCCGGACGCTACAAAAATAATAGCGTGGCTGGGCCCCTGCATCGGGCCGGAGGCCTTTGAGGTCGGGCCGGAGGTCAAAGCCGCGTTCGAGGCGCATGACCCGCGGGCTGCTGCCTGCTTTCGCCCCGCATCCACCGCGGGCAAGTGGCTGGCCGATCTGCCGGCGTTGGCGCGTCAGCGTCTGGCGGCGCTGGGCATCAGCCAGGTGTCTGGCAATGACGGCAGCCGCACTTGGTGTACGTTGAGCAACCCGTCACGGTTCTTTTCGCACCGGCGTGACGGTGTCAGCGGGCGCATGGCCGCCTGCGTCTGGCTGGCCTGAGCCGGCCGCGCTGTTCTCGGCCTCAGTTGCCGACGTCTGGCCGGCCCGCCAGGCCGCCAGTTCGGCGGCTTCGCGTTGCTTGCGCGCTTGGCGCCGGCCTGGCGCCCCTATCAGGTAAAGCACCAATGCCACCGGACCCACACCATAGAGTACAAAGGTGATGAGCGCACCCAGCACGGTGCCGGTGGTGTTGGTGGCTTCGGCCACCGCCATCATCAGGGCGACATAAAGCCAGCCAACGGCAATCAGTATCGGGAACATGGGGTAATCGAGGACTGTCAGTTTTTCGAAGGGGTAGGCCTGAGATACTGACAGGCAACGCGGATCAGCAGCACAAGGACGAAGCGTGACACAGGATACTCCCGAATTCTGGGCCCAGGCGGCCAAGCAGTTCCAGCAGACCTTTGGCGACAGCTGGATGAAGATGTTCCAGTCTTTCCAGGGGCTTGATCTTGGTCAAGGTGGCGTAGCAGCCCTGCCTCTGCCGGAGCACCCGGTGGGCATTGCGCCCGACAAGCTGCAGGCGCTGCAGCAGCAGTACCTGCACGACCTGGCGCAGCTGATGCAGCACGGCCCCGGCGCCGCGGCATCCACCGACAAGCGCTTTGCGGCCAAGGCCTGGGGCGACAACCCGCTGGCAGCACTCTCGGCCGCGGCCTACCAGCTCAATGCGCGCCTGCTGATGCAGATGGCCGACGCCGTGCAGGCCGACGCCAAGACGCGTGCCCGCATCCGCTTCGCTGTCGAGCAGTGGGTGGCGGCCAGTGCCCCGAGCAACTTCCTGGCGCTGAATGCCGAAGCGCAGCAAAAGGCGATCGAGACCAAGGGCGAGAGCCTGGCCAAAGGCATGCACAACCTGCTGCACGACCTGCAGCAGGGCCATGTGAGCATGACCGACGAAAGCCAGTTCGAGGTCGGCCGCAACGTGGCTACCACCGAGGGTGCCGTGGTGTTCGAGAACGAGCTGTTCCAGCTGATCGAATACAAGCCGCTCACGGCCAAGGTGTACGAGCGTCCTTTGCTGTTGATTCCGCCGTGCATCAACAAGTACTACATCCTCGACCTGCAGCCCGACAACTCGTTGATCCGCTACGCCGTGGCGCAGGGCCACCGCACCTTCGTGGTGAGCTGGCGCAACCCGGACGAATCGCTGGCGCACAAGACCTGGGACGACTACATTGAGGACGCCGCCATCCAGGCCATCCATGGGGTGCAGGCCATCAGCGGCGCGCCCACCATCAACGCGCTGGGCTTCTGCGTTGGCGGCACCATCCTGGGCACCGCGCTGGCGGTGCTGGCGGCGCGCGGTGAGAAGCCGGTGCACAGCGCCACCTTCCTCACCACCTTCCTCGACTTCGCCGAGACCGGCATCATGGACGTCTTCATCGACGAGGCCATGGTGCGTTTCCGTGAGCAAGAAATGGGGCAGGGCGGCCTGATGAAGGGGCGCGACCTGGCCTCCACCTTCAGCTTCCTGCGCCCCAACGACCTGGTGTGGAACTACGTGGTGGGCAACTACCTCAAGGGCGAAACGCCGCCGCCGTTCGACCTGCTGTACTGGAACAGCGACGCCACCAACCTGCCGGGGCCGTTTTACGCCTGGTACCTGCGCAACACCTACCTGGAAAACAACCTGGTCAAACCGGGCAAGCTCACGGTGTGCGGCGAGCAGATCGATCTGCGCCAAGTGGACATTCCGGCCTACATCTACGGCTCGCGCGAGGACCACATCGTGCCCATCGGCGGGGCCTATGCCAGCACCCGGGTGCTGCCGGGCAAGAAGCGTTTTGTCATGGGTGCCTCGGGCCATATCGCCGGCGTCATCAACCCGCCGGAGAAAAAGAAGCGCAGCCACTGGATCCGCGCCGACGGCAAACTGCCCAAGACGCTGGACGCCTGGCTTGAGGGCGCACAGGAACACGCCGGCAGCTGGTGGCCGGATTGGGCCGCCTGGCTCAAGGCACAGGCCGGCAAACAAGTGGCGGCGCCCAAGACCTACGGCAAGGGCAAGTACAAGGTGATCGAAGCGGCACCGGGCCGCTACGTCAAGCAAAAGGCGCCGTAAACAAGCTGTCACCGACCCATCAAATACTGGAGGACACCATGGAAGACATCGTCATCGTTTCCGCCGCCCGCACCGCGGTCGGCAAGTTCGGCGGCTCGCTGGCCAAGCTGCCGGCCACCGAACTCGGCTCCCTCGTCATCAAGGCGCTGTTGGAGCGTACCAAGCTCGACCCGGCCCAGGTGGGTGAAGTCATCATGGGCCAGGTTCTGGCCGCGGGCGCCGGCCAGAACCCGGCGCGCCAGGCGCTCATGAAGAGCGGCCTGCCCAAGGAAATCCCGGCACTGACCATCAATGCCGTCTGCGGCTCGGGCCTGAAGTCCGTCATGCTGGCAGCGCAGGCGGTGGCCTATGGCGACAGCGAGATCGTGATTGCCGGCGGCCAGGAGAACATGAGCGCCAGCCCGCATGTGCTGCTGGGCTCGCGCGACGGCCAGCGCATGGGCGACTGGAAGATGATCGATTCCATGATCGTTGACGGCCTGTGGGACGTCTACAACCAGTACCACATGGGCATCACGGCAGAGAACGTGGCCAAGCAGTACGGCATCACGCGCGACATGCAGGACGCACTGGCCCTGGCCAGCCAGCAGAAGGCCGCCGCCGCGCAGGACGCCGGCAAGTTCAAGGACGAAATCGTGCCGGTGAGCATTGCGCAGAAGAAGGGCGATCCGCTGATCTTCGAGAACGACGAGTTCATCAACCGCAAGACCAATGCCGAAGCCCTGGCCGGCCTGCGCCCGGCCTTTGACAAGGCGGGCGGTGTGACCGCCGGCAACGCCTCCGGCATCAACGACGGTGCTGCCGCCGTGATGGTGATGACCGCAAAGAAGGCAGCCGCGCTGGGCCTGAAACCGCTGGGCCGCATCGCCAGCTTTGCCACCAGCGGGCTGGACCCGGCCACCATGGGCATGGGGCCGGTGCCGGCATCCACCAAGGCGCTGGCGCGTGCCGGCTGGAAGGCGGCCGACCTCGACCTGCTGGAGATCAACGAAGCCTTCGCCGCCCAGGCCTGCGCCGTGAACCAACAGATGGGCTGGGACACCAGCAAGGTCAACGTCAACGGTGGCGCCATTGCCATCGGCCACCCGATCGGCGCCTCCGGCTGCCGCATCCTGGTGACGCTGCTGCACGAGATGCAGCGCCGCGACGCCAAGAAGGGCATTGCCAGCCTGTGCATTGGCGGCGGCATGGGAGTGGCGCTGACGATCGAACGCTGAGCTGGGAGGTTGAGCGTGTTTCAGGCTGCTGTGCCCCGTAGTTAATGCGCCAGCAGCTATTGAATTGATAGCATTTTTACAACGAGGAGAGCATCATGAGCCAGAAAATAGCCTACGTCACCGGCGGCATGGGCGGCATCGGCACCGCCATCTGCCAGCGCCTGCACAAGGAAGGCTTCAAGGTCATCGCCGGCTGCGGGCCGACGCGCGACTTCACCAAGTGGCTGGATGAGCAGAAGGCGCAGGGCTACACCTTTTATGCCTCGGTCGGCAACGTCGGCCTGTGGGAGTCCACGGTGGAAGCCTTCGGCAAGGCCAAGGCCGAGCATGGTCCGATCGACGTGCTGGTCAACAACGCCGGCATCACGCGCGACCGCATGTTCCTGAAGATGACACGTGAAGACTGGGACGCCGTGATCGAGACCAACCTCAACTCCATGTTCAACGTCACCAAGCAGGTGGTGGGCGACATGGTGGAGCGCGGCTGGGGTCGCATCATCAACATCAGTAGCGTGAACGGCGAGAAGGGCCAGGCCGGCCAGACCAACTACTCGGCCGCCAAGGCCGGCATGCACGGCTTCACCATGGCGCTGGCGCAGGAGTTGGCGGCCAAGGGCGTGACGGTGAACACCGTGAGCCCTGGCTACATCGGCACCGACATGGTGAAAGCCATCCGCGAAGACGTGCTCGACAAGATCGTCGGCACCATCCCGGTCAAGCGCCTGGGCCAGCCGAGCGAGATTGCTTCCATCATTGCCTGGCTGGCGTCGGAAGAGGGGGGCTACTCGACCGGTGCCGACTTCTCGGTCAATGGTGGGCTGCACATGGGATGAGCGGCTTGCGGCTGCCCTGAAAGACAAACCCCGCTGTGGCGGGGTTTGTTGTTTTCGTAGCGATGTTCGATGATGGGAAGACGGATTGCGGCCATGAGCGGACACAGTTGATCACCTCCGCAAAGCTGTCGCTGACGCACCCCTTAGTACGGAGGTGTGGGCTTCCCCCGATTCCCCGGACGGTTTGCTTAGCCCTTTAAGGATTTGCTGA
>NZ_BCWP01000019.1 GCF_001592265.1 Curvibacter delicatus NBRC 14919
AGGCGCAGAAGCAATGAAAGCCGTGATTCTGGCGGGTGGTTTGGGCACCCGGATTTCCGAAGAGACCCATCTGAAACCCAAACCGATGGTCGAGATCGGCGGCAAGCCGATCCTGTGGCACATCATGAAGATGTACAGCGCGCACGGCGTGAACGACTTCGTGATCTGCTGCGGCTACCGCGGCTACGTGATCAAGGAATACTTCGCCAACTACTTCCTGCACATGTCGGACATCACTTTCGACATGGGCAACAACCTGATGGAAGTGCACCGCAAGCATGCCGAGCCCTGGCGTGTGACGGTGGTGGACACCGGCGAGAACACCATGACCGGCGGCCGTCTGCGGCGCGTGGCCGAATACGTCGCCCAGGAGGAGGCTTTCTGCTTCACCTATGGCGACGGTGTGGCCGACGTGAACATCGCGGAGGCCATTCGTTTTCACAAGGCGCACGGCAAGCTGGCAACGGTCACGGCCGTGCAGCCGCCGGGCCGTTATGGTGCTCTGCAGATTGCGGGCACCCAGGTGAACGGCTTCACCGAGAAACCGCGCGGCGACGGCGGGCTGATCAATGGCGGCTTCTTCGTGCTGTCGCCGCGTTGCATCGAACGCATCAGCGGCGACCCCACCAGCTGGGAGGGCGAGCCCTTGACCAGTCTGGCCGCGGACGGGCAGCTGATGGCCTATGAACACCAGGGTTTCTGGCAGCCGATGGACACGCTGCGGGAAAAGAACATGCTGGAAGACCTCTGGCAATCGGGCCGTGCGCCCTGGAAGATGTGGTGATGCCGGTGGCCTCCACGTCTTTCCTGCCGGATCTGTCCTTCTGGCGCGGCAAGCGGGTGCTGCTGACCGGTCATACCGGCTTCAAGGGTGCCTGGCTGGCCCTGTGGTTGCAACGGCTGGGCGCGCAGGTGACCGGACTGGCCTTGCCGCCCGCCACCGAGCCCAGCCTGTTCCAGGCGGCCGGCATCGGGGAGCTGGTGGACAGCCAGACGGTAGATCTGCGCGATGCCGCCTTGCTGGCGGAGCGCGTGCGACAGGCAAGACCCGAGGTCGTGCTGCATCTGGCCGCCCAGGCCCTGGTGCGTCAGGGCTATCGCGCGCCGGTCGAGACCTTTGCCACCAACATCATGGGCACGGTGCATCTGCTTGAGGCATTGCGCCAGGTGGATGGCGTGCGCTCGGTGGTGGTGGTGACCACCGACAAGGTGTACCAGAACCGCGAATGGGTCTATCCCTACCGCGAGGGTGATGCACTGGGTGGCCACGACCCTTACAGCGCGAGCAAGGCTGCGGCCGAGCTGGTGACGGCCAGTTATGCCGCCTCCTTTCTGACAGAGCGGCAGGTGGCCGTGGCCACGGCCCGGGCCGGTAATGTCATCGGCGGTGGCGACTGGTCGGCCGACCGCTTGTTGCCCGATGCGGTGCGCGCCTGGCAGGCCGGCCAGCCCTTGGAGATCCGCCGCCCCGATGCCATTCGCCCCTGGCAGCATGTGTTGGAGCCGTTGGCCGCTTACCTGCGCCTGGCCGAGCACCTCTGGCACAAACCGCAGGATGCCGGTGCCTACAACTTCGGCCCCGCGACTGCCGAGGCTGCCACGGTACGTGCCGTGGTGGAGCAGGCGCGCCAGACCTGGGGCAGTGGCGAGGTGATCTGGGGCGATGGCAGCGAGGGGCCGCACGAAGCGGGCTGGCTGGCGCTGGAAGTCGCCAAGGCGCGTCAGGTCCTGGGCGTGCAGTCACGCTGGGGTTTGTCCACGTCCGTTGCCCGCACCATGGCTTGGTACCGCCAGTACCAGGCGGGAGGCGATGCGCGCACCCTGTGCCTGGCCGAGTTGGCCGACTACGAGGCGGCCAGCACATGAGCCGTTTTCTCATCACCGACACGCCGCTGGTCGGTCTCAAGCGGGTGCAGCGGCAAATGCTGCGGGACGAGCGGGGTTTCCTGAGCCGCCTGTTCTGTGCCGATGAGCTGCACGCCGCCGGCTGGTACGGCCCGGTGGCCCAGATCAACCACACCTGTACACGGCAGGCCGGCACGGTGCGCGGCCTGCATTACCAGAAGCCGCCGCATGCCGAGATCAAACTGGTCAGCTGTGTGCGTGGTGCCGTGTGGGATGTGGCGGTCGACCTGCGCCTGGGTTCACCGACCTTTTTGCGTTGGCACGCCGAGCTGTTGTCGGCTGACAATGGCCGTGCCCTGCTGATTCCGCAGGGGTTCGCCCACGGCTTCCAAGCGATGAGCGATGATGCCGAGCTGCTGTATTGCCATTCCAGCGCCTACGTGCCGCAGGCCGAGGCGGGACTGAACCCGCAGGATGCGCGACTGGGCATTGCCTGGCCGCAGCCGGTGCAGGGGTTGTCGCCACGCGATGCCGATCACCCCATGATTGCCGCAGACTTTGAAGGAGTCCGACTGTGAAGTGCCGCCATTGCGGGTCGGAATTGCACCGACCATTCCTCGACCTGGGCAGTGCGCCGCCATCCAACGCCTACCTGACGCCGGCGGCACTGAACGCGCCCGAAGTCTGGTACCCGTTGCGTCTGCTGGTGTGCGACAAGTGCTGGCTGGTGCAGACGGAAGACCATGCCGGCCGGGAAGCGCTGTTCAGCGCCGACTACGCCTATTTCAGCTCCTTCTCCAGCTCCTGGCTGCGTCATGCGCAGGCCTATGTGCAGGCCATGCAGCAGCGCTTCGGCCTGGGGCCGCAAAGTTGCGTGGTCGAGGTGGCCGCCAACGATGGCTACCTCCTGCAGTATGTGCAACAAGCGGGCGTTCCTTGTTATGGCATCGAGCCCACCACCAGCACGGCGCAGGCGGCGCGTGCCAAGGGTATCGAGATCGTTGAGCGCTTTTTTGGCGTCGAGCTGGCGCGCGAGCTGGCGGCGCAGGGCCGGCAGGCCGACCTGATGGCGGCCAACAACGTGCTGGCCCACGTGCCGGACATCAACGACTTCGTGGCCGGTTTTGCCGTCCTGCTCAAGCCGGCCGGCGTGGCCACGTTCGAGTTCCCACACCTGCTGCGCATGGTGCGCGAGTGCCAGTTCGACACCGCCTACCACGAGCACTACTCCTACCTGTCGCTCGGCAGCGTGCAGCGCATCTTTGCCGCCAACGGGCTGCAGGTGATCGATGTGGAGCAGCTGCCGACCCACGGCGGCAGCCTGCGCGTCTACGCCCAGCGCCAGGGTGGCCCGCATGCGCCGTCGCCGGCCGTCGCCGAGCTGCTGGCCACCGAGCAGGCGGCGGGCATGAATGCGCCGGCGTTTTATGCCAATTTCCAGTCGGAAGCCTTGCGAATCAAGCGCGAGCTGCTATCATTTTTATTGCAAGCGCAGCGTGACGGCCTCAAGGTGGCTGCCTATGGCGCAGCCGCCAAAGGCAACACGCTGCTGAATTTCGCCGGGGTGCGCCCCGATCTTCTGCCCTATGTGGTGGACCTGAACCCGGCCAAGCAGTCGCACTGCATGCCGGGCAGCCGCATCCCGATCGTCAACGAAGCGCATCTGAAGGCCGACCGGCCTGATCGCGTGCTGATCCTGCCGTGGAACCTGCGCGAAGAGATCACCACCCAGCTGGCCTACATCCGCGAGTGGGGCGGCCAGTTCGTCACCGCCGTGCCCCGGCTGCAAGTGTCATGAAACCGCGCATCCTCTACACCAAGCCCTCCATCACCGAACGCGAGGTGGTCTACGCCACCGACGCGGCGCAAAACGGCTGGGGCGAGCGCTGCTACGAGTACATCAACCGCTTCGAGCAGCAGTTCGCCACCCATTTGGGCGTGGCGCATGCGATTGCCACCTCCAGCTGCACCGGGGCGCTGCACATGGGCATGGCCGCGCTGGGCATCGGCCCCGGTGACGAGGTCATCATGGCCGACACCAACTGGATCGCCTCGGCTGCCCCCATCGTGCACCTGGGTGCAAAACCGGTTTTTGTCGACATCCGCCCCGACAGCTGGTGCATCGATCCTGCCGCTGCCGAAGCCGCCATCACGCCGCGCACCAAGGCCATCCTGGCGGTTCACATCTACGGCAATCTGTGCGACATGGATGCCTTGCTGGATCTGGGCCGGCGCCATGGCATCCCCGTGATCGAGGACGCGGCCGAGGCCATCGGTTCACAGCACCGGGGGCGGCGTGCCGGCAGCATGGGTGTGTTCGGCAGTTTCTCCTTCCACGGCACCAAGACGCTGACCACCGGCGAGGGTGGCATGTTCGTGACGCAGGACCCGGCGTTGTACGAGCGTGTGCTGACGCTGTCCAACCACGGGCGGGCCCGCGGCCAGACCAAGCAGTTCTGGCCTGACGTGGTCGGCTACAAATACAAGATGTCGAATCTGCAGGCCGCGATCGGCTGCGCACAGGTCGAGCGCATCGATGCGCTGATTGCGCGCAAGCGCGAGATTTTCCAGGCCTATCGGCAAGAGCTGCGGGGGCTGCCCGGCGTGCACCTCAATCCGGAACCGCCCGGCACGGTCAATGGCGCCTGGATGCCGACGGTGGTGTTCGATGCCGAAACCGGCGTGACGCGCGAGGCCTTGCAGCAGGCGTTCGCGGCGGAGAACGTCGATGCGCGGGTGTTTTTCCACCCCCTGTCGAGCCTGCCGATGTTCGACGACTGCCCGCAGAACAGGCTGGCCTGGTCCATTCCCGGGCGCGCCATCAACCTGCCGAGTTACCACGACATGACGGCGCCGGAGATCGAGCGCGTGGCAGCCGTCGTGCGGCAACTCGCGACCCGCGCCAGTTAAGAGGCGTGGTGCCAGCCCGCAGGCGGGCTGGCCGACGCTCAGCGCACGCGCTTCAGATAACCGTCGGGTGCGACAGTGATCAGGATCTTGGCCTCGATCGCCTTGTCGATCTCGAACTGATCGTTCGACTTCAGGAACTCACGTACTGCGGTTTTCGGGTTGTTGCCCTTGCCCCAGGGCCGGTCCTGAATCAGGTCGTCTGGCATGTCTTCCACCAGGGTGTCAAACACCACCAGGTAGTTGTCCTTCGTCACAAAGGGTGCGTAGTGCTTGAGCTCCTGCTGCACATGCTCGTGCGTGTGGTTGGAGTCGAGGATGACCAGCACACTCTTCTTGCCCTTGGCGTGTTGGGCCACCTGGGCCACGGTCTCCGCGGCAATCGAGGAGCCCTGGATCATCTGGATGCGCTTGTGCATCGGGTGGGCTTCGATCTCGGCCCGGTTGTGCGCGCGGATGTCGATGTCGATACCCAGTACATAGCCGTCGAGCTGCATCATTTCCATCAGCGAGGCGTAGTAGATCAGCGAGCCGCCATGGGCAATGCCGGTTTCGATGATCAGGTCCGGCTTGGTGGCCCAGATGATCTCCTGCATGGCCAGCATGTCCTGCGGGAACTGGATGATGGGGCGCCCCATCCAGGAGAAGTTGTAGGCGTATTTGTGGCGCGCGATCTCGCGCACCCAGATGCGCGACAGCGCCTGTACGTCATGGTCGTCCATCAGGCCGCGGATGTTGGCGCGAACCTCTTCCTTGAATTTGTCGATTTCATTCATTTTTCAAAAAGTCCTTCCAGTAACTGGTTCCTGAACAGATGCACTCAATTCCTGCCGGGCCTGTGTTGGCAATCAAGTCCAGCAACGACACATAGGGGGTGAATTCGCCATGCAGTTGCGGGTAGGGCCGTTTCTCGTAGTCCATGTACTCGACCCGGATGCCGGCATCTTCGAACAGCTGGTGGTCCAGGTAGTTGCGCGCGCCGTGACCGGTGATGTAGCGGGTGCCGCCCACCGCCAGAACGATGTCCCGCACCCGCTGGCTGCTGGCGCCGGCGATGCCCAATTGTTCCACTTCGACGAAGCGGCGGCCTGCATCGAGCCCGTAATAGCGGCAGCATGCTTCCATGGAATGCCGGCTCAAGTGGCCGATGGAGGCCTGCGACTGTGCATAGACCGAATCCACCAGCGCCAGCATGTCCTTGCGGTAGGGGGCGGCTGCATACGCCTGCTTGAGCTGGTCCATGTGCTGACGCCGCCAGTCGGTCCGGGTGTCGAGGCGGACCTCGTCAATCGACTGCCCGAGCGAAACCTGCTGCAGCGGCACGGTGAGCCACTTGATGCCTTGTGCCGTCTTGATCTGCACCCGGTTGGTGAAGCTGCCCTTGGAAAACTGCACGTCGCCGTAGTGGACGTAGACATCCGCCAGCCGGATCTGCTCGAACATCCCCACCCAGGGGAAGAACATCGGCTGGGAGATGACGACTTTCATGCTGTCAGCAGTTTTTCCATGATGACGACGTCGGCGTAGCCGCTGGCAGTGCGGAAGTGCTGCAACCAGCGCCCCACTTCGCGGTAGCCGTGGCGCAGGTAGAGGCGGATGGCGCCTTCGTTGCTGGCCAGCACTTCCAGCAGGATCTTGCGCAGACCGAACGTCTCGTGCACATAGTCGGCCAGCAGGTTCAGCGTCTCACCACCGCAGCCGCGGCCCTGGGCCTGCGGGCCGACGCAGATGCCGAGTCGGCCGGTGCCGTGGAACAGGTCCATGTCGAGCAATTGCACATAGCCCAGTGCCTGGTTGCTGGCCCGGTCGGCGATGACGAAGAACACCGCGTCGGCCGTCTGACTGCGGGTGGTGAGCCAGGTTCGCACCTGCTCCAGTGAGCTGCCCTTGGGCTGGGCCATCAGCTGACGCTGTAGCGGCACGTCGTTGCGCAGCGCCTGCAGGGCCGGCAGATCCTCGCTTGCCCAGGCCCGTAGAACCACGTGTTTGCCAGTCAACATCTCAAGGCCTTACAGATAGAAGCAGTTCAGGGAACGGCCGGCGAAGGCGGGAATATCGCCGACGATCTGGTGCGCGTGGGCCGGGTTCAGACCGACCAGCAGTGTGGTGATGTCCGTCGGCAGGTCGGCCGGCGCGATCACCGGTACGCCATGCAACTGGCGCCCTTGCAGGAAGGCGTTCTGGTCGATGATGCAGCGGATCCGCTGCGGCTGGCGCAGCCAGGAGACGATGAAGGCCCCATAGAAGCCGGCGCCATAGAGGGCCACGGGCACATCGGCGGCCAGGGTCTGCTCGAAGGCCTGCACGCGTGCGCCGGCCTGCTGCCAGAAATCGGCGATCTGGCGCGCTGTCTGCGCGATGGCATGCACCTCGGTTTGTGCCGGGGGCTGGGCGGCGGCCGGCTGGGCCAGCTTGCGGGCGATGAAGACCAGCGCGCCGCGGTGTGCGCTGTCGCTGATCTCCTGCACCTCAAAGCCATTGGCACGCAGCAGGTAGGCGAGTGAAGGCGGCGTGAAGTGGTTTACATGGTCGACCACGATCAGGTCCGCCGTGTTGGACAGCACATTGGGAACGATGCCGTAGAAGGTGCCACCGGTCTTGAGCAGGGCGGCAATCTTGCCCAGTGCGTCCTGCGGCTGGGCCATATGTTCCAGTGAGAAGAACGAGGTCACGACGTCGAAGCGGCCCTGCCAGTCGGCGGGCAGTTCGAAGGTCGCCCCCCGCTCAGCGGGAATGAACTTGTCCCAGAAGGGGCGATAGCGGTCGCTGACATCGAACAGGTGCACTTCCAGCCCCGGAATCTGCCGGCTGAGCGTGCGCATCGTGGCACTCTTGGCGCAGCCATAGTCGAGGATTTTCATGCCCGATGCCAGCGTGACCTTGTCGCGCAGGACCCGCACCTGGTGTTCCGTGCGGTAAACCATCTGGCCAGCCACGACTTCGTAGATCTGGTCTTCTTCCTCGCTGTCGACCAGGATGTCGTAGCTGTCGTCGTAGTAGGCGTCGATGTTGTCCATGGCGATGCTCTGCACATGGGCGCAGCTCTGGCAGACATAGACCTGCGTCCGCCCTTCATGTGCCGTGCACAGCGAGGTCAGGGATTTGGCACTGCCCGAGTCGTAAAGCTTGTCGGCGAGCGGGGTGCCGCACAGATTGCAATTCAAGATCATCGTCTCCTAGTCGGCACAGAGTTCCGGATGGATGGTGCGGAAATCGACCCCGGCGGCATACGAGCCGCGCCAGCCGTGGGATTGGCCGGTGGGTTCAAGGAAGTTGAAGTAGCGCAGCTGCATGGTCCAGCGCGAGCGCTGGCTGCGGTTGTGGCCGGATGCATGCAGCACGAGAAAATCGATGACCACCAGGTCGCCGGGCGATGTCAGGGGGCTGACATGGGGATATTTGCGCAACAGCTCATCTTCACCCTTGAGTGTCAGGGAGTAGGCGCCGGTTTTTTGCGGGTTGTTCGGGTCGCGGGTATGGACCGGCATCGCCCCTTCGGCCTGCGAGCCGGGGCAGAACTCCACGGGGCCCATGTCCTCGGTCACCGGCACCAGCGGACTCCAGTAGACCAGACCATCGAGGCTGCGCAGCTGCGCCGGGTATTCCTGGTGCCAGTTGGCCCGGAAACGGTCTTCGTTCGGGTTGTCGATGCGAATGCCATAACCGCCGGCCGCAACGGCCGGGAACGAGCCGGGCCGCAGCTCAGCAAACAACTGGTCGTGCTGCGGGTGCGCTACCAGCCGCACAAAGGCCGGAATCTGCTTGACGGCATCGTAGATCTCAGCGCCATAGGCGCGGTTCAGGGCGATCAGCTGCTGGTAACCGGCATCAAACGTGGCCGGGGAGAAGGCCGGACGGCTGATGGGCAGGCGGTATTTGGCGATCAACAGCCCGATCAGGTCATAGATGGCCTGCTGGATCGGGGCAATATCGCGCTCCAGATCGTAGAAATCGCGCAGGATCAGAACGCCATTGCGTTTGAATTCCGCGACCTGGGGTTCGCTGAGCAAGGGGCCTTGACGCATGATCACTCCGGTCAGGTTGAGCTGGGATGATAGTTGACGGCGGTGATGCGCGGCGACGCAGGCGTGCCGCGGCCAAACACCATCGGGGGCTGAATGTAAAAAGGACGCATTGATGATCCCTCACCAATGCGTCCTCCGGACGGGGGCGGGGCGCTTTAGCCCTTCAGCAGGGCCAGCACGCCTTGCGGCAGTTGGTTGGCCTGCGCCACCATGGCCATGCCAGCCTGCTGCAGGATCTGGGTGCGCGACAGGTTGGCGGTTTCCTTGGCAAAGTCGGCATCAACGATACGACCACGCGAAGCGGACAGGTTCTCGACCTGGATGTCGATGTTGGAGATGGCGCTTTCGAAGCGGCTCTGCATCGCGCCCAGCATGGCACGCGAGGTGTTGATCTGGTCAATCGCCGAGTCGACTTTCTTCAATGCCAGCCAGGCATTGCCCTGGGTGCTGACCGACAGGGTGTCAACGCCGGTGGCGCTGGTTGCGGCCAGCGTCGTGGCGGCCACACCCGTGGTGGCGGTGGTGAAACCAGCCAGGCTGGCCACGGCGGCCGTTCCCGAGGTGTTCATGGCCGAAGAATAGAGTTCAACGGAATAGCTGCCGTCGCTGGCCTTGGTCAGATAAGCGGTCACGCCGGTGTCCGGTGTCTTGCGGTTGATCGCTTCGACCACCTGACCCATGCGTTCGTCGCCGGTGGTGGCGGCATTGATGGCGCCCAGGTCGTACGAGATGCCACCGGTGATCGAGATGCTCAGGGTGCCGGTCGCAATGGCGGTCAGGGTGGTGATGGCCGAGGCGGCAATACCGGTGTTGGTGCTGGCATTGGAGGCGTAGTCGATCTTGGACAGGCCTTGTGCGGTGGCATTGGTCAGGGCACCGACGGACACCGTGTCGCCGGAATTGGCGCCGATCTGGAACACAGCGCCAGCGAAGGAGCCGTCCAGGATCTTCTGGTTGTTGAAGGTGGTCTGTTTGGAGACGCGGTCGATTTCGTCACGCAACTGGGAGACTTCAGCCTGCAGGGCGGTACGGTCGGCCGCACTGTTGGTCGAGTTGCCGGCCTGCACGGCCAGTTCGCGCATACGCTGCAGCATGTCGCCGAGCTTGCCCAAGGCGCCTTCAGCGGTCTGGGCCAGCGAGATGCCGTCGTTGGCATTGCGCGCCGCCACCGTCAGGCCTTTAACCTGGGTGTTCATGCGCTCGGCGATGGCCAAGCCGGCAGCGTCGTCTTTGGCGCTGTTGACGCGCATGCCGGAAGACAGGCGCTGCATGGAGATGGCCAGCGAACTGGCCGACGAGGACAGATTGCGCTGGGCGTTGAGCGACGCAATATTCGTATTAATCGTAGCAGCCATTTCGGAGCTCCTTTACGTAAGAAAGTGGCCAGTGCCGGTTTTTGAAGTCAGCACGACGCGCTGACGGTTTTGGCGGTTTGGGAATTGTGCGGACGGACGCCATGGGGCGTTGCCGGAATAAAAGGGTAAAAAACCCGGCATATCTGCCGATATGACTGGCTTCAAGGCGGTAGGGGTGGCCAGCCTATATGGGTCAAGCCAGACGATTCAGTCCTAAAGTTTCCTGAAAACCGCCCGAAAACACTTGCAACGGGCCTTCAAAAAGGTTCGTCAATTGACACCTTCCTTTCAGGAGTATTGAAATGCCTAGTATCAACACGAACATTCCTTCGTTGAACGCCCAGCGCAATTTGCAGGCGTCCGCCAGCTCGCTGGCCACCTCCATGCAGCGCCTGTCTTCCGGCATGCGCGTCAACAGCGCCAAAGACGACGCTGCCGGTCTGGCCATTGCTGAACGTATGAGCGTCCAGTCCAAGGGTCTGAACGTTGCCGCACGTAACGCCAATGACGGTATCTCGCTGGCCCAGACCGCTGAAGGCGCGCTGGGCAAGGTCGGCGACATGCTGCAGCGTATGCGTGAACTGGCCGTGCAGTCCGCCAACGGCACCAACAGCTCGGCTGACCGTACCGCCCTGCAGGCTGAAGTGAAGCAGCTGGCCGATGAAATCGACCGCGTCGGCAAGACCACCACCTTCAACAACCAGAAGATCCTGGACGGCTCCTTCGCTGGTGCCGTGTTCCAGGTGGGCGCCAACTCCGGCGACAACATCACCGTCGGTTCGCTGACCAACGCCAAGGCCAGCGGCCTGGCTGATATCGACTACGCTTCCAACACCGCCAACGCTGGTATCTCGGCTTCGTCGATCACGACCCTGACCGCCATTGCCACCGGTACGCTGAGCATCTCCGTGTCGGGTGGTTCCAGCTACCAGCTGGGTGCTATCGCTGCCGCTACCACGGGCGACGAGCGTCTGGGCCAAGTGGTGGAAGCCATCAACGCCAAGACGGCTGATACCGGCGTGACCGCTTACCTGACCAAGAACTCCAGCGGCACTTTCGACGTGGAACTCTATTCGTCCACGCTGGATACCTCGGGTGCCGCCGCTTCGGTGAGCCTGGTGGGCTTCACGGCCACCACCACCGGCGTTTCCGCCAGCACGCTGGCTGCAACGACCGCCACCGGCATCGACACGCTGTCGGTCAGCACCCAGGGCAATGCCTGGCTGTCGCTGAAGAAGCTTGACTCGGCGATTGACCAGGTGAATAGCGCTCGCGCTAAGCTGGGCGCTGTCCAGAGTCGTTTCGAGAGCGCTGTCGGCAACATCGGCATCATGGTGGAAAACACCAATGCGTCGCGTGGCCGCATCATGGACGCTGACTTCGCCACGGAAACCTCCAACCTGTCGCGTACCCAGATCCTGCAGCAGGCAGGTACGGCGATGGTGGCGCAGGCCAACCAGCTGCCGCAAGGTGTATTGGCCCTGTTGAGGTAAGCTTTTCTGGCGATTAAACCACCCAGATCTGGCTAGACTGGGATGGTTTTCAAGGCGGCGACGGTTTTGACTGTCGCCGCCCTTGGTCGTTAAGGGGCTGAGCCGGTTCAGCCAGCGGCCAGCATAGGCAAGCGCGTCTGGGCCAGGAGCCAGGAGGAAAGTATGTCCATCTCATCGATCGGTATCGGCAGTGGCATTGATGTTGAAAGCATCATCAGCAAGATGACGGCGCTGGAGCAGCAGCCGTTGAGCAAGCTGATCAGCAAGGCGAGTCAGATCCAGACGCAGGTGTCCGTGGTCGGCCAGATCAAGTCGCAGGTCGCCGCCTTGTCCGCATCGGCGAGCACCCTGGCCAAGGCGAGTTCCTGGACCGGCGTCACGGTCAAGTCCTCCAATGAGAGCGCAGTCACCGGCAGCGTGACGGGTGCTGCGTCAGCCACGGCGTTCAGCGTTGAAGTCCAGCAGATGGCGGCGGCGCAGTCGACCGCATCCAATGCGGTGACCGTGGATTCGGCGATCGGTACC
This sequence comes from Curvibacter delicatus NBRC 14919, assembly GCF_001592265.1. Classification (GTDB taxonomy): domain Bacteria; phylum Pseudomonadota; class Gammaproteobacteria; order Burkholderiales; family Burkholderiaceae_C; genus Hylemonella; species Hylemonella delicata. The sequence goes on from NZ_BCWP01000019.1 coordinate 12,151, forward strand.
GGCACCCTCAATATCGACATCGGGACCTGGAACTATGCCGGGACACCGGTTTTCACGGCAGGTTCGGCCTCTACCATCAGTGTGACGATTGGCGCAGGCGAGGACACACTTACAAAGATTGCAGCCAAAATCAATGCCGCTTCGGCAGGTGTCACGGCCACGGTTCTGCGGGACGCCTCGGGCGAGCGTTTGTTGATGCGCTCCAACAGCACGGGTGAGGCCACCGGTTTCCGCATCCAGGTGGCGGGGGACAGCGACGGCAACAATACAGACAGTTCCGGCTTGTCCCGCCTGGCTTTTGACCCGGCCAACGGTTCGTTTGGCATGGCGGCGAACGCCTATCAAAAAGGCCTGAACACCAAGGCCACCATCAACGGCATTGCCGTGCAATCGGCCAATAACACGCTGGCTGATGCCGTGCCCGGCCTGACGCTGAATTTTGCGGCGGTCACGACCTCGCCGGTGACCGTGACGTTGGCCAACGATACGGCCACGATCAAGAAAAACATCCAGGATTTCGTGGCCTCCTACAACAGCCTGAGCAAGACCCTGACCGAGGCGACCAAATACGATGAGGCCAGCAAGACGGCCGGAACGATGCAGGGCGACAGCGTGATCGTCGGCTTGCAGAATGCCATGCGCAGGCTGCTGGGCACCTCGAGCACGGGGTCGAGTTTTTCACGCCTGGCGGACATCGGGCTGGATATCCAGCGTGGTGGCCTGATGACGCTGTCCAACAGCAAGCTCGATGCGGCCATGAAGGACCCGGTCAACCTCGCGGCGCTGTTCACGGCCGACAACACGGGAACTGCCACCGACGGATTCGGCCTGAAGATCAAGGCCTTTGCGGATGGCCTTCTCGCGACGGGGGGGACGGTGACGACCAAATCCGATGCTTTGCAGACCGAGCTCAAGAACAACTCAAAAGACCAGGCCAAGGTCGGCGACCGGGTGACCTTGCTGGAGAAGCGGCTGCGGGCCCAGTACAGTGCGTTGGACACCAAGATGGCCGGTTTGACGGCGTTGAACAGCTATATCAGCCAGCAAGTGGCTCAGTGGAACAAGTGATTCCATTGAATAAATGCTGTTCATAAGCTCAGTTCCGGGTTAAGTTTCGCGCTCCGGGTGCCGATACATCTTACATAAGTCAACAAGATTGATGAGTGACACGATGTTTACACCAGTCAGCACCCGGGCAGCCTCTGCCTACAAACGAGTCAGCGTTGAAACCTCTGTGGACGGTGCAAGTCCGCATGAGTTGGTCAACCTTCTGTTTGATGCCTTGCTCCAGTCCATGTCCTTGGCGCGTGCCGCGCTGGAGCGTGGTGATCTGGCGTTGAAAGGCGCGCAGCTCAGTAAGGCAGTTCGCCTGATCGAGGAGGGCCTCAAGGCCGCGCTTGACGACGCTGGCGGCGAGGTGGCGGGAAATCTGCGGACGGTCTACAGCTATGCCGTGCGCTGCCTGACCGAGGCCAACCTCAAGAATGACGTCGACAAGATCGGGGAAGTAATTGGGTTGATTGAGCCGATTGCTGATGCTTGGAAACAAATTGGAAAATAAGACCATGCACGCATCTGCACCTACTGCTGCAAGGGGCGAGGCCATGCCGCAAATGCTGATTGACTATTACCGCGCCATCGAGGACAGCAGTCGCAAGATGCTGGACGCGGCCAAGGCTGAGGATTGGGACCAGGTGGTCCGGTTCGAGGGTGCCTGCGCCGTGCTGATCGAGCAGCTTCGAATCAAGGCGCGCAGCGAGGAGTTGCAGCCCGAGCAACGACGCGAGAAGACCCGCATCATGCAACGCATCCTGCTCAACGATGCCCAGATCCGTTATCTGGCCGAGCCATGGCTGACGCATTTCGAGGAGCGTTTTGCCGGCTCCCGCTTCCTTCACTGATTTGCTATTGAATTGATAGCTGCTGGCGCTTTGTGGGCAAGGGTTTGAATTCGATTTAGACCTGCATGTTCATGATGTCGGTGTAGGCCTGCACCATCCGGTTGCGCACATGCAGCGTGGCCTGGAAGCCGATCTGGGCTTTCTGGATCGCCACCATGGTTTCCTCCAGGCTGACCTTGGGGTTCTCCATCTGCACTTCGCGCTGCAGGCTGGATGCCTGGTTCTGGGCCTGGCTGACCGAGTTCAGTGCGGACTTGAGCGCGCCGGAAAAGCCGCCGTCCGCAGCGCCTGCCACCTGCGTGGAGGCGGTTTTTGAGGCGAGGCCGGGCCGCACCGTCACAGGCATGGTGGTGGGGGAAAGGCGAAGATCCATAATGCAGTCCCGAAGGAAAAAAGGGTTGCAGCGATCCTATCGCCCCGTCGCAGGCGCCATTATTTTGAAATAGCAGGGAAATCCGGGGCTTATCGTCCTAATGTTTTCGGGTCCAGCCCGAATAATCGGTGCCATTGACGATGCAAGGCTGCATCTCACCGCACCGGAAAACATGATGGATACCGTTCCTGCAATTCCCGTTAACCCAACCTTGACCCAGCGACTGGCGGCTTTGGACCAGGGGCAGAAGCTGCGCCTGGTCTTGGGCATTGCCTTGTTCGTCGCCATCGGGATCGCCGGGCTGTTCATGGGCCGTCAAGCTGAGTGGCGGGTGTTGTATGCCAACCTGGCGGACAAGGACGGCGGCGCCATCATTGCCCAGTTGTCGCAACTGAACATTCCCTACAAGCATGCCGACGGCGGCAACGCCATCCTGGTGCCGGCCGACAAGGTGCACGACACCCGTTTGCGCCTGGCTTCCCAGGGCTTGCCCAAGGGGTCGGTGGCGGGTTTCGAGTTGATGGAGGCCAACCGTTTCGGCATGACCCAGTTCCAGGAGCGCCTGACGTTTCAGCGTGGTTTGGAAGGGGAGTTGACGCGTTCGATCCAGGCCTTGTCGTCGGTTCAGAGCGCCCGCGTGCATCTGGCCCTGCCCAATCAGAACGGCTTTTTCCGCGAGCAGCAGAAACCATCGGCTTCGGTGCTGGTCAGCTTGAATGCCGGCCGTTCGCTGGATCGCAATCAACTGGCCGGCATCATCCACCTGGTGGCCTCCAGTGTGCCGGAGATGAAGCCGGAGGCGGTCAGCGTGCTGGATGAGACCGGCAAACTGCTTTCGACGCCGGCCGATGGGCTCAACGGCGTGGCTGGTGGCGCTGACGCGCAACAGCTGCAGTATGTGCAACAGATTGAGCAGATGTACCGCCAGCGGGTGCTGGATATTCTGGAACCCGTCGTGGGCCGGCAGAACGTCAAGGCGCAGGTCACGGCCGAGGTCGACTTTTCCCAGACCGAGCAGACTTCGGAGTCGCACCGCCCCAACCAGACGGCCGAATCCGGCGCCATCCGCAGCCAGCAGCTGGTGGAAAGCACCAACACCGGTGGCAGCGGTGCGCCTTCCGGCGTGCCGGGCGCCACGACCAATCAACCGCCCGGGCCTTCAACCGCCCCGGTGAACGGCCCGGCCCAGACGCTTGCCCCGTCGCCTGCAGGCGCCGCCACCGGCAGCGCGGCCGTCGGCAACAGCAAGCGCGAGTCGATCATCAACTACGAGGTGGACAAGACCATCAAGGTGGTGAAGGCCGGTTCCGGCGTTGTCAAACGCCTGAGTGCGGCGGTGGTGATCAACCATCAGACCCAGACCGATGACAAGGGCAAGACCACAACCCAGCCGCTGACGGAGCAGCAACTGGAGAAGATGACCGCATTGGTCCGTGAGACAATCGGCTTCAACCAGGACCGAGGTGACTCCGTGAACCTCATGAATGCGCCGTTTGCCAAGGAAAAGATCACTTTGCCCGAGGTGCCTTTCTGGAAGCAGCCTGAAACACAGGAGCTGGCACGCAATCTCGCGTGGCCGGTGGGCACCGTGTTGCTGGGGGCCTTGGTGCTGTTCGGCTTGATCCGGCCGGCGCTCAAGTCGGCGACCCGGCCCGCTGCGCCGCGCAAGCAGATTGATGCCGTGCTGGCGGAAGAACCCGAACGGCCGCAGTTGGCAGCGCCCAAGAGGGATGAGACGCCCGTCCCCACGGCCGGCGAAATGGCCCTGGAAGATGCACGCAAGCTGACACGGGAGAACCCGGCGGCTGTGGCCAGTATTGTCAAGAACTGGATTAGTGGCGAGGCTGCGGCCTAACCGCTGAACGCACGAGTAAAGCCATGTCACAAGACGAAGGACTGCAAAACGCTGCCATCCTGCTGATGTCCCTCGGCGAGGAGGAAGCTGCAGAGGTGTTCAAGCATCTGTCGCCCAAAGAGGTGCAGAAGCTGGGCGAGGCCATTGCCAAGACACGCAGCATCACGCGCGAAAAAGTCGATGAGGTGGTCGAGCGGTTCACCAGTGTGGCCGCTGCGCACAGCCTGCTGGTGTCCGATTCGGGTGACTATGTCCGTTCCGTGCTGCGTCGTGCGTTGGGTGATGACAAGGCCGCATTGTTGCTGGACCGCATTCTTCAAGGCGGGGACGTCTCGGGCATTGAAAGCCTGAAGTGGATGGACCCGCTGTCGGTGGCCGAGCTGCTGCGCAACGAGCACCCGCAGATTGTGGCCGCCATCATGGTGCACCTGGACTTTGACCAGGCGGCCGATGTGCTCAAGCACCTGACCGAGCGGCAGCGCAATGAGGTCATGCTGCGCATCGCCACCATGGAAGGTATCCAGCCGACGGCGCTGAAGGACCTGAACGAGGTGTTGTTCAAGGTGCTGGCCGGTGGCGACAAGATCCGCAAGGCTTCGCTGGGTGGCGTCAAGACGGCGGCGGAGATGATCAACCTGATGGGGACGGTCATCGAGGGCACCGTGATCGAGTCCATCCGCAGCCACGATCCCGAGCTGGCCCAGAAGATCATGGACAAGATGTTTGTGTTCGACGACGTCATCAAGCTCGACGACAAGGCGATCCAGATGGTGCTCAAGGAAGTGTCGTCCGATGCCCTCATCGTCGCGCTCAAGGGTGCCCAGCCTGAACTCAAGGAAAAATTCCTCTCCAACATGTCGTCGCGGGCGGCAGAAACGTTGCGTGAAGACCTGGAGTCGCGTGGTCCGATGCGCTTGTCCGAGGTCGAGGCACAGCAGAAGGAAGTTCTCAAGATCGTGCGTCGCCTGGCCGACGAGGGTCAGATTGTCATCGCCGGTGGCGCCGATGACGCCATGGTGTAAACCGTATGTCCAGCAACTACTCACGTTTCATTCCAGGCGAAGAAATTGATGCTGTGGCCCAATGGCGCTTCGGCGCGGTGGATGCGGCTGCCTTGTTGCTTGAAGAGCAGGCGCGGACCCGGTTGCAGGATGAGCAGGCGGAAGCGTTCCGGCAGGAAGGTTATGCCAAGGGGTTTGCCGAGGGGCTGGCCCAGGGCCATGGCCAGGCGATGCTGGAAGCGCAGGAGCAGGTCAATGCGTTCCTGAACAACCAGGGGCAGGACACGGCCCGGCAGCTGGCCGCCTTGGTGGCTTCCGCGCATGCCCAGCTGGATGCGGCTGAACAGGTGGCCGCGCGCGGCATGCTGGAGCTGGCCTGCGAGCTGGCTCGCCAGGTGCTGCGCCATGAAATCTCCACCAACCCGAATGCCCTGTTGCCCGTGATCCGCGAGGCACTGACGCCGCTGATTGCCGACAGCAAGAGCACCGTGCTGAAGCTTCACCCGCTGGACATGGACATGCTGGAGGACGTGCTGCGTGCTGAATATCCCAGCCTGCCGTTGACCTTGCTGGCCGATGCCACCATCACGCGCGGCGGTTGCCAGATCCAGTCCACCGGCACGCAAATCGATGGCACGCTGGAAAAGCGCTGGAGCCGTGCCGTGGGCCAGCTGGGCCTGAACCTGCCATGGGAGGCTGCCGCAGATGAGCAATGATCCCTCCGCCAAGTGGCAGCAGTTTCTGGATGGGGCACGGCAGCGTGTCCAGTCCGGTGGCAGTACGCTGGAAACCGGCGGCACCCTGACGCGCCTGACCGGTCTGGTGCTGGAGGCCTCGGGTATTCGTGTGCCGGTCGGTTCCCAGTGCCTGGTGAACACCGGGATGCAAGAGCCGGTCTTGGCCGAGGTGGTGGGGTTTGCCAATGAGAAGGCCTTTCTCATGCCGGCCGGCGATGTGCAGGGCCTCTCCAGCGGGGCCAGTGTGGTGCCGCTGGCCCCTTATATGCCGGTGCCGCGGCTGGGTGAAGAGGTGGTTCCAAAGGAAGTCCGCTCCGTTCCAGGGCTCTTGCGCCTGCCGCTGGGTGAGGGTTTGTTGGGGCGCGTCGTGGATGCGCATGGCGAGCCGCTGGACCGCATGGGGCCGTTGCTCAACGTTGCGGCCCGTCCACTGGACCGCATGCCGCTCAATGCCATGGACCGTGCGCCGGTTCGTGAGCCTCTGGATACGGGCGTTCGCGCCATCAACGGACTGCTGACGGTGGGCCGAGGTCAACGGATCGGCCTGTTTGCCGGTTCCGGCGTCGGCAAGAGCGTCTTGATGGGCATGATGGCGCGCTACACCCAGGCGGACGTCATCGTGGTCGGCCTGATCGGCGAACGCGGACGCGAGGTCAAGGAATTCATTGAGGACATTCTGGGTGCTGACGGGCGCGAACGTTCGGTGGTGGTGGCGGCGCCGGCAGATGCGCCGCCCTTGCTGCGCTTGCAGGGCGCCAACTACGCCACCGCCGTGGCGGAAGATTTTCGGGACCGGGGCAAGCATGTGCTGCTGCTGATGGATTCGCTGACCCGTTATGCCATGGCGCAACGGGAGATCGCGCTGGCCATTGGCGAGCCGCCAGCGACCAAAGGGTATCCGCCATCGTGTTTTGCCAAGCTGCCGCAGCTGGTGGAGCGAAGTGGCAATGGACTCAATGGGGTGGGCTCCATCACGGCGTTCTACACCGTGCTGACCGAGGGCGACGACCAGCAGGATCCGATCGCCGATGCGGCCCGGGCCATCCTCGACGGCCACATCGTGTTGTCGCGCGCGCTGGCCGAAGCAGGTCACTATCCGGCCATCGACATTGGCCAGTCAGCTTCCCGCGTGATGCACAACGTGGTGTCCCGCGAGCATTTTGACGTGGCGCGGCGTTTCCGCGCCATCAGCTCCCGTTATGAGAAGGGGCGTGATCTGGTGCAGATTGGCGCTTATGTGCAGGGGTCTGATCCGGCGCTGGACGAGGCCATCCGGCTGCACCAGCCCATGGCCGAGTACCTCCAGCAGGAGATGCATGTGGCTGCCCCGTTCGAAGACAGCGTGCAACAGATGGCCGCCACGATCGAGCTGGAGGAGGTTTTCCCATGAGCGCGGTGAAGTGCGGAGGTGACGCATGTCGGCCTTGAGAAGCCTGGTGCTGGCGATTGAGCTGGCGACCGAAAAACGTGACGAAGCGGGGCGCCATCTGATGCAGGCCCAGCGCGCCTATCTGCAGGGGCAGAACCAGCTGGAGCAGTTGGCCAACTATGCGACCGATTCCGAGGCCCGGTGGGTGAGTTCGGCGCAGGTGTCCATGAGTACGGGCATTCTGCAGCACCACTACCAGTTCATGGACCGTCTGCACCATGCCATCGGCCTGCAAGACGGTGTGCTTGCCAATCTGCAACAGCAGGTGGAGGTCGAGAGGAAGCGCGTCCAGGAAGCCGAGATGCGGTTGGCGGTGCTGCAAAAGCTGCTGGCAAAGAAACAGATGGAGCGGGCCATGTTGATGGCGCGCCGGGAGCAGAGACAGACGGACGAATTTGCGGCCATGCAACATGCAAGAGCCATGGCGCAGTTACATAGTGGAGAAATGTCATGAGTGTTGAAAGTTGTACACCTGCCGCGCCCAAGACTGCCGCCCAAGGGGCGCGTGGAGCGCATGGGGCGCACGGCGCCAAAGGCAAGCCGAGTGTCGCTGGCGATGCCGGTGCGCCGGGCGCTGGTGACTTTTCCGCGCTGCTCATGCAATTGGGTGCCGGTGATGAGGATGTGGCCGCGGATGATCTGGTGTCTGCCACGGAAGGCGCTGCGCCGGATGTGGTGGCGGGGCAGGATCTGCTTGCCAAGGAGGGCGCGGCTGTCGACCCTAACCTCCTGTTGGCGCAATCACTGCAATTCCAGAAGAATCAGCCGCCGGTAGATGCGCGTCCGACGGTGCGAGCACCCGAGGGCGAAGCGGGCATGACGGCGGCTGTTTCGGGTGATGCCTTGTCGCAGCAGACGCGGCCAGAGACGCAGGGCGGGGTACCCGCGCCGGCTCCGAAAAGCCAGGATCTCATGCGGCCGGAATTGGGTGAGGCGATCAAGGATGTCGCCGCCAAAGCTTCGGCGGTGAACCGCAGCGCATCGCGCGCAGCCGTCAAGGATGTGACGCCGGTACAGTCTGGCGCAGCCGCCAATACCAGCGTCAGCGCCAGCGGCCAGCTTGCTGCCGAGGCACGCTTGCAGAAGTTGGCCCAGGGAGAACCCCGGGTGGAGTCCAGTTCGGCGGCGGCCCAGCCGGTGGCGGCTGTGGGTACCAGCGAGGTGGGGGTTCGGCGCGCCGAACGCATGGGCGAAAGGGCCGAAAGCGGGCAGAGTGGCAAGGGCGACGGTTCCTGGGGCCATCAGGCCTTGTCGGCGACGTCTGCCCCTGAGCAGTCTTTCACCATGGCTGAACCGACTGCCGTCATGTCCCCTGAGGTGATGGTGGCCGAGCAGGTGAACTACTGGATCGGGCAAGATATCCAGAACGCCGAACTCAAGTTCGATGGCATGGGAGACAGCCCGGTTGAGGTGAGCATTTCATTGCAAGGCAACGAGGCGCGGGTTGAGTTCCGGACCGACCACCTCGAGGCGCGTCAGGTGCTTGAAGGGGCGGTGTCGCACCTGAAGGACCTGCTGGGCAACGAGGGGCTGGTGCTGTCAGGTGTCTCCGTCGGGTCTTCGGGTGCCGATGGCGCGACTTCCCAGGAAAGAAGGCCCCGCCAAGGTGACCGGCAGGCAACCGTCGCCGTGTCGTCAACGCAACCGATGGAGGCAGCCGCACGTCCGGCCCGCTTGTCGGGACGGGCTGTCGACCTGTTCGTCTAGGCTGGGGCAATGCTGCCAGCCGCTTCGAATGTGATGGTTTTTTGCCGTTAATCAGGGTATCGTCCACATGATGCTGGCCCATAATCTGAGCGTTAAAGTGGCGGTTCAGTCCCTCTGCAGGGGGCTACCGATGCCTCCCCCAGGTCTTGCCTTTGAAGGAACTCACTGTGTCTGCGAAACCCGAAGCTGATGAAGCTGTCAAACCACCCAAAAGCAAGAAAATGCTGCTGATCATCTTGGCGGCCGTTCTGCTTCTGGTCCTGGGCGGCGGAGGCGGCTGGTTCTATCTGAGCAAGAAGAATGCGGATCTCGAAGATGAGGAAGAAGAGGTCGCACATGTGGCCCCCAAAGGCCCGCCGACCTATTTGCCGATGGACCACATGGTGGTCAATCTGGCCGATCCGGGTGGCGAAAAGGTAGCCCAGGTGGGCGTGACACTGGAGCTTTCCGACATCAAGGCACCCGAGCGTGTCAAACCGTACCTGCCTGCGATTCGCAGCAGTGTCCTGATGCTGGTTTCTCAGCGTACAGCCGAAGAGCTGTTGCAGCGAGAGGGTAAGGAGAAGCTGGCGGCCGATATCCTGGCCGAAGCGTCTCGCCATTTCGAGGACGAGAGTCCTGCGGGTGGCAAGGGCAAGAAGAACGGGGGCAAGGCCAAGAAGGGCAAGCCGGAAGAAGGCGGAAATCCGGTGCGTGGCGTATTGTTCTCAAGCTTCATTGTGCAGTGACGACGAAACTGGACACGTGTCATGAGTGAATCCTTTCTGTCCCAGGAAGAAGTTGATGCCCTCTTGGAGGGGGTCACAGGCGAGAGTCAGAAGACAGTTGAAGAGACGCCTGAGGCTGGTTCAATTCGGTCCTACAACATCTCCAGCCAGGAGCGGATTGTTCGCGGACGCATGCCGACGATGGAAATCGTCAATGAACGGTTTGCGCGCAATCTGCGGATCGGTTTGTTCAACTTCATCCGCCGCAGCCCGGAGATTTCCGTCGGGCCGGTTCAGGTCCAGCGCTACAGTGCTTTCTTGCGCGAACTGGCGGTGCCGACCAATTTCAATATTGTGGCCATCAGGCCGCTGCGTGGCAGTGGCCTGATTGTTTGCGAGCCGGCCCTGGTGTTCGGTGTGATCGATACGCTGTATGGCGGCATCGGCAAGTTCCAGACACGGATCGAAGGGCGGGATTTCTCGGCAACCGAGCAGCGGGTGATCAACCGGATGGTGGATGTGATCACCCAGGAATACAAGAAGGCCTGGAAGGGGATCTATCCTCTGGAGCTGGATTACCAGCGCAGTGAGATGCAGCCCCAGTTTGCCAATATCGCCACACCCAGTGAGATTGTGATCTCGACCTCGTTCCAGCTGGAAATTGGTGAGATCACAGGTTCCATTCATTTCTGCATGCCTTATGCGACGATGGAGCCGATCCGTGATGTGCTGTACTCGTCGACACAGGGCGACTCGATTGAGGTCGATCGCCGCTGGGTCAATGTTCTGACGCGGGAAATCCAGGCTGCCGAGGTGACCCTGGTGGCGGAGTTGGCTCGTACCGACGCGACCATTGAGCAACTGCTGGCGATGAAACCCGGTGACTTCATCGAGTTGGAGCGGCAGCCAAAAATTCAGGCCAGCGTCGATGGGGTGCCGGTCTTCGAGTGTCAATATGGAACGCACAATTCGAAATATGCCATCCGGATTGACAAGAGCCTGAGGGGCAATGATATGAACTGGTTAGGGGAACGACATGGCGGTTGATGACAAGCCGGAAGATGACGGCATGGCCGACTGGGCCGAAGCGCTGCAGGAACAAAAGACGGCTGATAGTCAGCCAGGCGATGTCGAACCGGGTGGTGTGCTGTCCGGAGGGGAGGCACCCCGTCCCTTTTCCGCCGGGGGCACGGCCGCCGATGGATCCACCAGTGACATCAACATGGTGTTGGATATTCCTGTCCAGCTGTCAGTCGAACTGGGGCGGACCAAGGTGCCGATCAAGCACATTCTCCAGTTGGGCCAAGGCTCGGTCGTGGAGCTGGATGCGCTGGCAGGTGAGCCGATGGACGTGCTGGTCAATGGCTATCTGATCGCCCAGGGCGAAGTGGTGGTGGTCAACGACAAGTTCGGTATCCGGCTGACCGACGTTGTGACGCCGTCGGAGCGTTTGAAGCGCCTCAGCAAGGGGTAAACTGCGCGCATGACGCAGACCATTGTTTCTGTTGCCGTTTTTCTGGTGCTTCTGGCCTTGCTGCCGCTGGGAATCCGGTGGGTACAGCGCCGTGCGCCGGGGGGAGCTTCGATCGCTGGCGCTGCGAAGATCGTCTCGGCCATTGCCGTGGGGCCGCACCAGCGGGTTGTGACCGTCGAGGTCGGCCCCGAGGAGGCTCGCACCTGGTTGGTTCTGGGGGTGACGGCACAGAACATCACCTGCCTTCATGTCGCGGCGCCGGCCCCTGCGGCGGGTCAAGTGAGCCCGGTCGTGGCGAACGCTGTGCCGGCACAATGATGCAAGGGCTGACGGTGCGTCAACATCACGAATACCTGCGGATGCCCTCCATCCGTCGTATGGTCATGGTGGTCGTGGCGTTCATGCTGCCTTCCTTGGTTTGGGCGCAAGGCAATGGGCAGTTGCCATTGCTGGTTGGAAGCGGTGAATCCGGTACGAGTTATTCCGTGCCGATTCAGACGCTGCTCTTTTTCACGGCGCTGTCCTTCCTGCCTGCGATTCTGCTGATGATGACGGGTTTTACCCGCATCGTGATCGTGTTGTCCTTGTTGCGTCAGGCGCTGGGCACACAGTCTGCGCCGCCCAATCAGGTCATTGTGGGCCTGTCCTTGTTTCTGACGTTTTTCGTGATGGGGCCGACCCTGGACCGCGTTTACCAGGACGCTTATGTGCCCTACACCCAGAATGCGATCACGTTCGATGAGGCGCTGGAAAAAGGCGAGGCACCGATTCGTCAATTCATGGTCAAGCAGACGCGCCAGTCCGACTTTGCACTGTTTGCCAAGCTGGCGAAACTGGGGCCGGATGCCAAGGCTCAGACCGCACCGTTGCGTGTGCTGGTGCCGGCGTTTGTGACCAGCGAACTCAAGTCGGCATTCCAGATCGGCTTCATGATTTTCATCCCCTTCCTGGTGATTGATATCGTTGTGGCCAGTGTGTTGATGTCGTTGGGGATGATGATGCTGTCACCCGTGCTGGTGGCCTTGCCGTTCAAGTTGATGTTGTTCGTTCTGGCCGATGGCTGGAACCTGCTGATTGGCTCGTTGGCGGCCAGCTTCGTCACCTGAGGAGCCGGGCATGAATGCGCAAATGGTTCTGACCATCGGACAGGAGGCCCTGCTGATGCTCCTGATGGTATCGGCTCCCGTGCTGGGGGTTGTGCTGGTGGTTGGCTTGCTGGTCAGTCTTTTCCAGGCGATCACCCAGATCCATGAAGCCACCCTCGCGTTTGTGCCCAAGTTGATAGCCGCCATGGCAGTGTTCGCCTGGGCTGGCCCATGGATGCTGAACATGCTGGTGGAATACATCCGTCGCATGATCGAATCCATCCCCGGTATCGTGGCCTGAGCGGGACGCGGCGATGATCTCGCTGACGGAGGCTCAGTTGATGGCGTGGCTCTCGCCCATCCTGTGGCCGTTCCTGCGGATTCTGGCGGTTTTCACGGCTGCCCCCGTTATTTCCTCCCGGGCTTTTCCTGTGCGGGCACGAATTGCCCTTGCTTTCTTGATCGCCCTGGCTGCGCAGGCCAGTCTGCCAGCGCAGCCGGTCATCAGCCTCAATGGGGCCGAGGCTTGGGGGGCGGTGGTGCAGCAAGTCGGCATCGGCTTGGCGATCGGCTTTGTCGTGCGACTGGTATTTGCCGCTTTTGAGCTGGCGGGCGACGTGGTGGGTTTCCAGATGGGCTTGAACTTCGCATCCTTTTTCGACCCCTCACTCAATACCCAGGCCAGCGCGACCGCCAGGTTTTTCGGCTACATGGCCTCCTTGCTGTTCGTGGTGCTCAATGGCCATCTGATGGTGCTGATGGCTGTCGTGCGCAGTTTTGAGGTATTCCCGGTGAACCAGAACTTTCTCGAGGCATTGAGTCTGATGAAACTTTATGGCTTGGGCGGCGAGCTGTTCGCCAGCGGCTTCTGGATCGCCTTGCCGATGCTGGGCATGCTGATGTTCGCCAATCTGGCGCTGGGAATTGTTTCGCGTGTGGCACCGCAGATGAACATCTTCGCGGTCGGTTTTCCCATCACCCTGGGCGTCGGGTTGATCGGCATGGCCGTGACCTTGCCCATGCTGGATCGCCCCTTCACCGCGCTGATGGAGCGTGCGATCGATATCTTTACCGGTCGCTAGCGGGCGGCTAGACCAGCCCGTTGCGGATGGCGTAGACGGTCAGTTCGGCATTGTTCGAGAGTTTGAGCTTTTCCAGGACGCGTGCGCGGTAGACGCTGACGGTTTTGGGGCTCAGCATGAGTTCTTCTGCGATGTCTGACAGGCGTTTGCCGGAGGCAATTTTCAGCAAGGTCTGGAGTTCTCGTTCCGACAAGGAGGCGTGCAATGCCTCATCCGAGGGGGCCGAGAGATTTTCCACCAGCATTTGTGCCACGTCTGGCGTCACATATTTGCGGCCCTGGGCGACGGTGCGAACGGCGGTGACCAGTTCGCCGGGATCGCCCGCCTTGTTCAGATAGCCCTGCGCGCCGGCACGCAGGCAGCGGATGGCGTACTGGTCTTCCGGGAACATGGAGACCACCAGCACCTTGATGGGGGATGAGGCTTCGCGCAGCGAGGCCAGAACCTCCAGCCCGCCGCGGCCGGGCAGGTTCAGATCGAGCACAAGCACGTCGCAAGGGGCCGAGCGCAAAGCTTCGCGCACCTCGGCGTAGCTGCCCGCTTCAGCCACCACCTGGATATCGACGGCTTCTGACAGCATTTCGCGGATGCCGCGTCGCACGACGGCATGATCATCGCAAAGAATGACACGGATCATGAAGTCCCATCCTGTGAATGGCCAGCCGGTGGGTTTGAGAGTGGAATGGTCAAGGTGATGGCAGTTCCTTCGCCGCTGCGGCTGCTCACATCCAGCCAGCCTCCCACGCTGCGTGCCCGTTCCTGCAGTCCCTTGAGGCCGAAGGCCTTGGGCTTTTCGCGCTCGGTGGGCTGAATGCCGCGCCCATTGTCGGCGATTTCCAAAGTCAGAACATCTTCCGCGTCCGAGAGTTCAATCCGCACTTCACTGCACTGAGCGTGCTTGGATATGTTTGTCAGTGCTTCCTGCGCCGTCCTGTACGCCGCCAGCTGCACGGGCTTGCTGAGGTCGATTGTCTTGAGGTTGGCACGAAAGAGGGTCCGGATTCCTGTGCGTGATTCGAATTCCCGGGCCAGCCAGTCGACGGCCGCTTCCAGGCCCTGGTCCAGAATCGCGGGGCGCAAATTGAGCATGATGCGTTGGCTGGCGCCCAAGGCGTGCTGCAGCATGCCCAGCGCCGACTCGATGTGCGCCAGTGCGTCCGGGGTGCCGTAATGCCGGCCAAGCCAGGACAGGTCGAACTTGATGGCGGCCAGTGAGCCGCCGATGTCGTCATGAATCTCGCGTGCGATGGCCGCGCGTTCCTGTTCAATGGTCATCTGCAGATGATCTGCGAAATGGGCCAGGCGCTGTTCAGAGGCCGCCAGTTCGGCATCGGCCCGTTCCTTGGCAAGGTGGGCCTCCTGCACCTCCAAGGCTCGATGGATAACGTGGGGGAGTTTTCCCATGTCATCTTTGAGCAGGTAGTCACTGATGCCAAGTTTGATGGCTTCAACAGCTGCAGATTCGCCGATCGCTCCCGATAAAAGAATAAAGGGTGGTCGTTGGGGGTGTTCCCGGAGGGCTTGCCATGCATCCAGCGCGGTAAAGCCCGGCAGCCGGTAATCAGCCAGGATGACATCGAATCGGTCGGTTTGAAGCGAACTCAGGAACTCGTCAAGTCTTTCCACGCGGCGCATGTCGCATGACAAGCCCGCTTTGACGAGTGTGCGGGCGACCAGGTCGTGATCCAGGACGGAGTCTTCCAGATGCAGGATGCGGATCGGCCGAAGGGGGGCAGGAGGCATAAATTAGGCGCTATGATGAATAAGACCCGAGAGGCCTTTATAAGGCGCCTGGGCTCTGTCGGCTTGCTGAATCATCCAAAAAGGTCGGGAAATCGCCGCAATTAGATGGAATCCTGATAACCTACATCTGGCAAAATTTTATGCTGGGATGAATGGAGCTGTGAATCAAGCAACAACCGGGCAACAGAATGGAATGACAATGCAACCCACGATGACGACGCCAACCGTTCCCGCCGTGCAGTTGCCTGTCATGCTGGTCGCCGAAGTCCAGGATGCGCTGCTGGTCGTGGTGCACGATTTGACACGGCTGGATGGCCTGCTGGCTCACACCATGGAAAACCTGATGGAGCGTTTCACCAGCGCCAGCGCCACATTGGCTGATCCTGCGCTGGTTGACTCTGAGGCGCTTGATGCTGTTCGTGCAGCGCTGCACTCGGCTGTGACGGAATTGCAGTTTCAAGACATGGCATCCCAACTCATCAACCATACTTCCAAAATTCTCCAAGGCTGTGCCTATCGTTTGGCCGCAGAATCCATGGGGCAGGAAGACGGCGAGGCCGTGCCCTTCGTCGAAGAAGTTCCAGAACGGCCGAATCCGGTGACACAGGATGAGATGGACGCCGGTTCCATCGAACTGTTCTGAAAATCATCATTTATCAAGCTAATTCAATCAGTCGGAGCCTCACATGCCTTTGATCCTTGCCGTTGACGACTCGCCTTCCATGCGCAAGATGGTGACATTTACCCTGACGGGGGCTGGCTACCAAGTGGTGGAGGCGGTGGATGGCCAGGACGCGTTTGAGAAAGCCCAAGCCCAACTTTTTGATTTGATCCTGACGGATCAGAACATGCCTCGGCTGGATGGTTTGGGCTTGACCCGTAAATTGCGTGAGCATCCCCAATACAAAACCAAGCCGATCCTGATGCTGACCACCGAGTCCAGTGATTTGATGAAGCAGGCAGGCCGCACTGCAGGTGCAACCGGATGGCTGGTTAAACCGTTTGATCCGGCCCGATTGCTTGATGTCATCCAAAAAGTCATCAAGTGATGCATATTTGATACAATTGATAATACGCTTCGCAAAAGAAGCACAGGAGTTCTAGTCATGGCTGAGGCGCATCAGGAAAGCGGTGGATCGGGCGATTTCGATCTGAGTCAGTTCTACCAAATCTTCTTCGAGGAAGCGGGGGAGAACCTGGATCTGATGGAGCAGATGCTGCTCAACATGGATCTGGAGACGGCGGATGACGAGGAGCTGAACGGCATTTTCCGTTGTGCCCACTCCGTCAAGGGCGGGGCGGCGACTTTCGGCTTCAGTGATGTGGCCGAGTTGACCCATCAGATGGAGTCCCTGCTCGACAAACTGCGACGGCATGAGCTGCAGCCGAACGCCATGATGGTGGACGTGCTGCTCGAATCGGCGGATATTTCGCGAAGCTTGCTGGCGCGCCATCAGGCGGGTGAGACCGGTGAGCCGCCTTCCTCGGCAGATTTGGTGCGTCGTATCAGCGAGTTGGCTTCAGGGGCCACACCTGCGGCGGCCCCTGCGCCTGTGGCGGCGCCGGCGCCAGCGCCGGCACCTGCTGCGCCTGTCGCAGCGGCACCCAAGGCCGAGACGGCCGTCGTCAAGGGGGAGCGCCAGTTGGAGATCCAGATGGGTCCGCTGGAACGGTTGGACCAGGTTGACCCGGTCAAAGACCTGTTTCGCGATATTGCCGGCTTGGGGGAGATCGTCGACCTGCCCAGCGACCGACCCAACTTCCGGGTTTTCAAAGTGGGGACTTCGTCCAGCAATGATGATTTGCTCGACTTGTTCGCTTTCCATGTCGCACGTGAACATGTGCTGATTCGCGATCTGGGCGAAGAGACGAACGCGGCCTCTGAGGCGGTCAGCTGGAGTGACGATCCTCCTCCCGGCGCACCTCTTGCACCGGCGCCGGGATTTGGCTTCTTTGATGGTGCTCCCGGTGCCCCTGCCATTGCCAAAGCCGAAGCGTCCGAAGCCAAAGGGGCCATCAAGCCCGCGGGCAAGGCACCGGCCCAGTTGGCTCAACCCGAGGCTGCCACCATTCGTGTGGCCATCAACAAGGTGGACCAACTGATCAATCTGGTGGGCGAGCTGGTGATCACGCAGGCCATGTTGGCGCAAAACAGCCGTACGCTGGACCCGACCGTCTACCAGCAATTGCTGACGGGTTTGGCGGATCTGGACCGCAATACGCGTGATCTGCAGGAATCGGTGATGTCCATTCGCATGATTCCGATGTCGATCGTGTTCAGCCGTTTCCCGCGCATGTTGCGTGACCTTGCAAGCAAACTGGGCAAGAAGGTGGACTTCGTGACGCAGGGTGAGGCCACCGAGCTGGACAAAGGCCTGGTTGAAAAGATCACCGATCCCCTGACGCACTTGGTCCGCAACAGCTGCGACCACGGGATCGAGATGCCGGAGGATCGGCTTGCGAAGGGCAAGTCAGAGACCGGCACCATCACTCTGTCCGCTGCTCACCAAGGCGGGTCTATCGTGATCGAGGTGCGCGATGACGGCCGAGGCCTGTCGCGCGAGAAGATTCTTCGCAAAGCCCGTGAGCGCGGCATTGAGGTCTCGGATCAGATGTCCGATGCCGATGTCTGGCAACTCATTTTTGCACCGGGCTTCTCGACGGCGGAGGTCGTCACCGACGTGTCTGGCCGTGGCGTCGGCATGGATGTGGTCAAACGAAATATCGCGGCGCTGGGCGGCACGGTTGAAATCGAATCGGCCGAAGGCTATGGCATGCGGGTTTCGGTGCGCCTGCCGTTGACGTTGGCCATCATGGATGGCATGTCCGTGGGGGTCGGTGACGAAGTCTATATCTTGCCGCTGTCCTCTGTGGTTGAGTCGTTCCAGGTCAAGCCTGATGCTGTGAGCACCGTGGGACAAGGCTCGCAGTTGGTCAAGGTGCGCGAGGAATACATGCCGGTGATTGAGCTGGAGAAGGTATTCCAGGTGCCGCGTTTCGATTTCGAAAAGGCATGCGACATCATGGTCGTGGTGGAAGCCGAGGGTAGCCGCGTTGCCTTGCTGGTGGATGAGCTGCTCGGCCAACAGCAGGTGGTGGTGAAAAACCTGGAGACCAATTACCGCAAGGTCCCGAATGTGTCGGGTGCCACGATTCTGGGCGACGGCAAGGTCGCGCTGATTCTTGATACCAGTGCTCTGGTGCGCCGCTCGCGCCACTGAGCTTTGCGAAGGAGAACGTGAATGGATGTGATGGAAAAAACAGATGAAGTGACGTCGGTTGGGGCACGTGAGTACCTGACATTCCGTTTGGACCAGGAAGAGTACGGCATCGACATTCTCAAAGTTCAGGAAATTCGGGGCTACGAGAAACCCACCCGCCTGGCCAATGCGCCGGAGTTCATCAAAGGCGTGGTCAATCTGCGTGGCACGATCGTGCCGATCGTTGACATGCGGCTGAAATTCAATTGTGCGAAGGCCGAGTACAACGATTTCACGGTCGTCATCATCCTGCACTTGCGCAACCGCATCGTCGGCATTGTGGTCGATTCGGTCAGTGATGTGATGGAGTTGCCGGCTGACAGCATCAAGGCCGCCCCGGAGATTGACAGCGTCATCGACAGTTCGGCCGTGATGGGCCTGGGCTCCGTGGGTGAGCGCATGCTGATTCTGTTGGACATCGAAAAGCTCATGTCGGGTCTCGACATGGGCTTGATTGCCGCGGAAGAGTGACCACTGATTTCCTGAGTCCCTCTCTCTGATGCTGATCACGCTACGCATGCCGCGGCCGATGGCAACCGTCAGGAGTGGCGCCGCCGCTTCCGACACCGGTGGCACCGACGCCCAAGGGCGGGAGTTCGCGTGGACGCAAGCGGATTTCGCCCGCGTTCAATCCCTCATCTACCAGCGTGCCGGCATCAGTCTGCATGATGGCAAGCACGCCATGGTGTACAGCCGACTCTCACGCCGTCTGCGTGAGACGGGGCATCAGAGCTTCCGTGATTACCTGGGCTGGCTGGAGTCGCATGACGGCCCGGAATGGCAAGAGTTTGTCAATGCGCTGACAACCAATCTGACATCCTTTTTCCGGGAGCAGCATCATTTCGATATCCTGGCGGAGCATCTGAAATCAAAGCCGGCGAGCACGGCTTGGCGCGTCTGGTGCAATGCGGCCTCCACCGGAGAGGAACCCTACTCCATTGTGATGACGGCCATGGACGCCTTGGGTGGACATGCGAATTTCAAGCTGTGGGCCAGTGACATCGACTCCAAGGTGTTGATGACGGCGGCGCGCGGCGTGTACCGTCTCGACAGCCTAAAAGGCATCGATTCGGGGCGGTTGCAGCGCTTTTTCATGCGCGGCAAGGGCGGCAACGAGGGCATGGTCCGCGTCAAGCCGGAGTTGCAGCGCATGATCGAGTTCCTCAGCGTGAACCTGATTCGCGATGATTGGCCGTTTCGTGAGCCATTCGACATTGTGTTCTGCCGCAATGTCATGATTTACTTCGATGCCGCGACTCAGCGCAGTGTGCTGGAGCGCATCCACCGTGTGATGAAACCCGGTGGCCTGTTGTTCGTGGGGCACTCGGAGAATTTCAACGAATCGCGCGACCTGTTCGTTCTGCGCGGGAAAACGGTATATGAGCGTCGCTAGCGCTTCAAGCTCAAGTGTTGCGGCAAGAGTTCTGGCCAGTGGTCGGGTATCGCGCATCGACCAGCTGAAGGCGCAGCCGCGCAAGCCGGGTGAGGCCTCCTTTTTCTATGCGGGCCATCATTTCCAGTACGACGCCGTGAAGGTGCTGCCGGGCGAGTACTTTGTTTCCAGCGAAGACTTGGTCATCATGACCGTGCTGGGCTCCTGCATCGCCGCCTGCATCTGGGACAACAAGATGCGCATCGGGGGAATGAACCATTTCATGCTGCCGGATGGTGATGGCGCCGATGGCTCGGGTCGTTATGGTTCCTACGCGATGGAATTGCTGATCAACGAAATGATCAAGCTCGGTGCGCGGCGCGAGACCATGCAGGCCAAGGTGTTCGGGGGTGGTGCGGTGATGGCGGGTTTCACCACCATGAATGTGGGTGAGCGCAACACCAAATTTGTGCTGGACTACCTGGCAACCGAGCGTATTCCGGTGGTCTCGCAGGATGTGCTGGATATCCACCCACGCAAGGTGTGCTTCTTCCCGGTGACGGGAAAGGTACTGGTCAAGCGGCTGGCGCACTCGCATCCCGAATCGCTGGTTGTCGAAGAGCGTAGGGGCAATGCTGCGCTGGTCGCGAAATCCACTGCGGGTGGTTCTGTCGATCTGTTCTAGGGGAATCTGTTTGAAGAAGATTCGAGTTGTGGTGGTGGATGATTCGGCGCTGGTGCGCAGCCTGCTGGCAGAAATCATCAATCGCCAGAAAGATATGGAGTGCATTGGCACGGCGAACGATCCCTTGATCGCGCGCGAAATGATCCGCGAACTCAATCCGGATGTGCTGACGCTGGATGTCGAGATGCCGCGCATGGATGGCATTGATTTCCTCGGGCGTCTGATGCGTCTGCGGCCCATGCCGGTGGTCATGATCTCCACGCTGACCGAGCGCGGGGCCGAAGTCACCATGCGTGCACTGGAGCTGGGGGCCGTTGACTTTGTCGCCAAGCCGCGTATCGGCTTGGCCGAAGGCATCAAGGACCTGTCCGATCAGATCGTCGAGAAGATCCGGGTGGCTGCAGCGGCGCATATCCGTCGGCTGCCAACTCCCGCGGCCGGCGCCGCGGCAGAAGGTACGTCGGCGCCCCGCCCTGAGGTCAAGCTGCTGGGGCGGCTGTCCACCGAGAAGCTGATCTGCATCGGGTCCTCCACCGGCGGCACCGAGGCCATCAAGGAGATTCTGACGCGCATGCCGGCGGATTCACCCGGCATCGTGATCACGCAGCACATGCCGCCAGGTTTTACCACCAGTTTTGCGGCCCGCCTTAACAGCCTGTGCCAGATTACCGTCCAGGAAGCCGTGCATGGCGAACGGATTCTGCCGGGGCATGCCTACATTGCCCCGGGTGGCAAGCAGTTCCGGATTGACCGCAGCGGCGCCAACTATGTGGCGGTCGTGGAAGATGGTGAGCCGGTCAACCGGCACAAGCCTTCCGTCGAGGTGTTGTTCAAGTCCTGTGCGCAAGTGGTCGGGCGTAATGCGTTCGGCATCATGCTGACGGGCATGGGCAATGACGGCGCCAAGGCCATGCGCGAGATGAAAGATGCCGGCAGCTACAACTATGTGCAGGACGAGGCCAGTTGCGTCGTGTTCGGCATGCCGCGCGAAGCGATTGCACACGGAGCGGCAGACGAGGTGCTGCCTTTGACGTCGATTGCGCCCGCCCTTTTGTCCCGCCTGAGCAACACGACCGACCGGTACCGGGTCTGATGCCCGAGGCCGGTGTTGCGCCAGCCGCTTTATTTGACGGACAACTCTTCCCAGCGTGTCAGCGCGGCCATCAATTCGTTTTCGATGGCCGCATCGCGGGCATGTAGTGCGGTGGCTCGTTGCGGGTCACGGGCGTAGAGGCTGCCGTCTGCCAGTTCAGCCTGCAGCTGCGCTTGCTCTACCTCCAGCGCATCAATCAAATCAGGCAATGCTTCCAACTCCCGCTGCTCCTTGTAGCTGAGCTTGGTTCGGGGCGTCGGACGTGGTGGTGCCGGTTTTTCAGAGTCTTTTTGGGCTATAGGCCTTGCTGTCAAGGCGGAAGATGCTCCTGAATTTGTAGCGCCGAGCCATGCTTCACGCCGCTTCGACTGCGTCAGCCAGTCCTGCACGCCGCCCTCATACTCACGCCAGTTGCCATCGCCTTCAAAAGCAATGGTGCTGGTAACAACATTGTCGAGGAAGGTGCGATCGTGACTGACCAGAAACACCGTGCCCTCATAGTTCTGCAGAAGATCCTCCAGCAGTTCCAGCGTGTCGATGTCGAGATCGTTGGTGGGTTCATCCAGCACCAGCACATTGGCGGGCCGGGCGAACAACCGCGCTAGCAACAAGCGGTTGCGCTCGCCACCCGAAAGGGAGCGTACCGGCGAATTGGCGCGCGCCGGCGAGAACAAGAAGTCGCCCAGATAGCTTTTGACGTGCTGACGCTTGGTGCCAATTTCAATCCATTCGCTGCCGGGGCTGATGAAATCCTCCAGCGTGGCGTCAAGGTCCAGTGCATTGCGCATCTGGTCGAAATAGGCCACTTGCAGGTTGGCGCCTTGGCGCACCTGCCCGCTATCGGGTTGCAGCTCGCCCAGGATCAGTTTGAGCAGGGTGGTCTTGCCGGCGCCATTCGGGCCAAGCAAGCCCACTTTATCGCCGCGCAAGATGGTGGCGCTGAAATTCCGGACGATGACTTTGTCGTCAAACGCCTTGTTGACATCCGTCAGCTCGGCGACCAGCTTGCCGCTGGATGCGCCTGTCGCCACCTCCATCTTGACGCGGCCGACGGCCTCGTGGCGGGCGGCACGACGCTCGCGCAATTGCTCCAGCCTGTTGATGCGGCTTTGGCTGCGCGTACGGCGCGCTTCTACGCCTTTGCGGACCCAGACCTCCTCTTGTGCCAATAGTTTGTCTGCCTTGGCGTTGATGACGGCCTCTTGCGCCAGTTGTTCGTCCTTCTGTATCAGGTACTGGGCAAAATTACCCGGGTAGGAGCTGAGGTGGCCACGATCCAGTTCCACGATGCGGGTGGCTACATGATCCAGAAAGGTGCGGTCGTGTGTGATGGTGACTACGCTGCCCTTGAACTCCAGCAGCAGCTTTTCCAGCCATTCAATGGCGTCGAGATCAAGGTGGTTGGTCGGCTCGTCCAGCAGCAGCACTTCAGGCTGCGCCACCAGCGCTTGCGCCAGCGCAACGCGCTTGCGGGTGCCGCCTGAAAGCGTTCCGACCACGGCATCCTTATCCAGGCGCAGGCGTTGCAACGAGGCCTCGACGCGCTGCTGCCAGTTCCAGCCATCCCGTGCCTCGATTTCGTCCTGGAGGGCGTCAAGGTCGCCCACGCCTTGAGAATACGCGTCGATCAAGGCAATCGTTCGCGCCAAGCCTGCGCTCACCGCTTCAAAGACGGTGGCGTTGGGGTCAAGATTCGGCTCTTGGGCCACATAGGCCAGCCGTAGGTTCTGCTGCAGCTGCAAGGTGCCATCATCCGGTTTCTCAAGCCCCCCTAGGATCTTGAGAAGCGAGGATTTTCCCGTGCCATTGCGGCCAATCAGCCCAACGCGTTCGCCGGCCTCCAGAGAAAAGTCAGTGTGGTCGAGCAGAGGCACATGGCCAAAAGCCAGTTGTGCGTTCAGTAGGGTGATAAGTGCCATAAGGGCGGAATTATCCTTGCTTGAGGTGGCGAGAGGCCGCGCGGATGCCCTTCAGCAAGGCGGCTCACGGTGGACGCGGCTGCAAGGCGTGCAAGAGACTTCCTGGCTGCTGTGGCCCCATTCCAATGGTTGGTGCCTAACTTCAAATGAGGCCCGCAGGGGCGGCGTCCCCATGCGATGCGTGACATGAGGGGCGCCCCCATCTTCACGGAGAAAAGAAATTCTTTGCCAGGGAAAAAAAGCGTGTTATAGTTGCGGGCTTCGCTGCTGAGATTCATTTGGAATGATCGATGCAACGAAGCGGCGCTAAGACTGGGTTGATTGCGATGTTGAGAGCAAATGTTCGAAACAAAAAATAAATCGCAATGTTGACTGAGTCGAAAAAATAGTGCTATAATTCAAGGCTTCGCTGATCACAGCAAAGCAAGCGTAAAGCGAATAAGTTTTACGATGGTTCCTTAAAAATATACAGCCGATAAGCGTGGGCGTTTGAAGGTGATTGCCAAGTTCTTCGGAACTAAGTCGCAAGACTTTAAACGCTCATGAGAATAGAAGTGAAGTTCACTTCAATTCCGTTTTTATGAGTTGCTCGAAAGAGCGAAAAAATTCAAGATCGAACTATAGAGTTTGATCCTGGCTCAGATTGAACGCTGGCGGCATGCCTTACACATGCAAGTCGAACGGCAGCACGGGAGTAATCCTGGTGGCGAGTGGCGAACGGGTGAGTAATATATCGGAACGTGCCCAGTCGTGGGGGATAACGTAGCGAAAGCTACGCTAATACCGCATACGATCTATGGATGAAAGCGGGGGATCGCAAGACCTCGCGCGATTGGAGCGGCCGATATCAGATTAGGTAGTTGGTGGGGTAAAGGCTCACCAAGCCGACGATCTGTAGCTGGTCTGAGAGGACGACCAGCCACACTGGGACTGAGACACGGCCCAGACTCCTACGGGAGGCAGCAGTGGGGAATTTTGGACAATGGGCGCAAGCCTGATCCAGCAATGCCGCGTGCAGGATGAAGGCCTTCGGGTTGTAAACTGCTTTTGTACGGAGCGAAAAGGCTCTCTCTAATACAGGGGGCTCATGACGGTACCGTAAGAATAAGCACCGGCTAACTACGTGCCAGCAGCCGCGGTAATACGTAGGGTGCAAGCGTTAATCGGAATTACTGGGCGTAAAGCGTGCGCAGGCGGTTATGTAAGACAGATGTGAAATCCCCGGGCTCAACCTGGGAACTGCATTTGTGACTGCATAGCTAGAGTACGGCAGAGGGGGATGGAATTCCGCGTGTAGCAGTGAAATGCGTAGATATGCGGAGGAACACCGATGGCGAAGGCAATCCCCTGGGCCTGTACTGACGCTCATGCACGAAAGCGTGGGGAGCAAACAGGATTAGATACCCTGGTAGTCCACGCCCTAAACGATGTCAACTGGTTGTTGGGTCTTCACTGACTCAGTAACGAAGCTAACGCGTGAAGTTGACCGCCTGGGGAGTACGGCCGCAAGGTTGAAACTCAAAGGAATTGACGGGGACCCGCACAAGCGGTGGATGATGTGGTTTAATTCGATGCAACGCGAAAAACCTTACCCACCTTTGACATGTACGGAAGTTACCAGAGATGGTTTCGTGCTCGAAAGAGAACCGTAACACAGGTGCTGCATGGCTGTCGTCAGCTCGTGTCGTGAGATGTTGGGTTAAGTCCCGCAACGAGCGCAACCCTTGTCATTAGTTGCTACATTTAGTTGGGCACTCTAATGAGACTGCCGGTGACAAACCGGAGGAAGGTGGGGATGACGTCAAGTCCTCATGGCCCTTATAGGTGGGGCTACACACGTCATACAATGGCTGGTACAAAGGGTTGCCAACCCGCGAGGGGGAGCTAATCCCATAAAGCCAGTCGTAGTCCGGATCGCAGTCTGCAACTCGACTGCGTGAAGTCGGAATCGCTAGTAATCGTGGATCAGAATGTCACGGTGAATACGTTCCCGGGTCTTGTACACACCGCCCGTCACACCATGGGAGCGGGTTCTGCCAGAAGTAGTTAGCCTAACCGCAAGGAGGGCGATTACCACGGCAGGGTTCGTGACTGGGGTGAAGTCGTAACAAGGTAGCCGTATCGGAAGGTGCGGCTGGATCACCTCCTTTCTGGAAACTGCAATCTAATTTGAACGCTCACACTTATCGGTTGTTGGAAGGTTGTCGCCAACGGCTAGGGCTTAGTCCTGGTTAAAGCGACCGGCTTGGGTCTGTAGCTCAGTTGGTTAGAGCACCGTCTTGATAAGGCGGGGGTCGTTGGTTCGAGACCAACCAGACCCACCATCCCGTCCATCAAACTGGGGGATTAGCTCAGCTGGGAGAGCACCTGCTTTGCAAGCAGGGGGTCGTCGGTTCGATCCCGTCATCCTCCACCATCAAATCTCAACATCAAAGCTGCTTTGAAAAAGGCTGCTTTGATGTTGGTTGATATAGATCGATCAACAACGAGTCGCAAGACTCACGGCTGTTCTTTAACAATTTATAGAGTCGAATCAGCGTTGTCAGAGGAAACTGCACATTCGTAAAGGTTTAGTGCAGACCGTGCCTCTGATGACAATTTTTTGATTGCGTCAAAACGAAATTCAAACTTTGTTTGTATTTCAAGTAATGACGAATCGTTCTCTGGTAGCAATACCAAAGAATCATTCACATTACGGCATAACGCGCCAGGTGAAAGACCTGGCAAGTCCTTGAAACGCTTTGAGGTCTCGCAAGAGAGATCAAAGTTATAGGGTCAAGTGACTAAGAGCATGTGGTGGATGCCTTGGCAATGATAGGCGACGAAGGACGTGATAGCCTGCGATAAGCTTCGGGGAGCTGGCAAATTAGCTTTGATCCGGAGATTTCCGAATGGGGAAACCCACCGAAAGGTATCGCATACTGAATACATAGGTATGCGAGGCGAACCGGGTGAACTGAAACATCTCAGTAGCTCGAGGAAAAGACATCAACCGAGATTCCGAAAGTAGTGGCGAGCGAAATCGGAGAAGCCTGTTAGTGATAGCACGACTCTTAGCAAAACAGTCTGGAAAGGCTGGCCATAGCAGGTGATAGCCCTGTATGCGAAAAGAGACGTGTGGTACTGAGCTAACGAAAAGTAGGGCGGGACACGTGTAATCCTGTCTGAATATGGGGGGACCATCCTCCAAGGCTAAATACTCATCATTGACCGATAGTGAACTAGTACCGTGAGGGAAAGGCGAAAAGAACCCCGGGAGGGGAGTGAAATAGATCCTGAAACCGCATGCTTACAAAAAGTAGGAGCCCGCAAGGGTGACTGCGTACCTTTTGTATAATGGGTCAGCGACTTACATTCAGTGGCAAGGTTAACCGAATAGGGAAGCCGTAGAGAAATCGAGTCCGAATAGGGCGTTCAGTCGCTGGGTGTAGACCCGAAACCAAGTGATCTATCCATGGCCAGGATGAAGGTGCCGTAACAGGTACTGGAGGTCCGAACCGACTAGTGTTGCAAAACTAGCGGATGAGCTGTGGATAGGGGTGAAAGGCTAAACAAACTTGGAAATAGCTGGTTCTCTCCGAAAACTATTTAGGTAGTGCCTCAAGTATTACCGTCGGGGGTAGAGCACTGTTTTGGCTAGGGGGTCATGGCGACTTACCAAACCAAGGCAAACTCCGAATACCGACGAGTACAGCTTGGGAGACAGAGCACCGGGTGCTAACGTCCGGACTCAAGAGGGAAACAACCCAGACCGCCAGCTAAGGTCCCTAAAATTGGCTAAGTGGGAAACGAAGTGGGAAGGCTAAAACAGTCAGGATGTTGGCTTAGAAGCAGCCATCATTTAAAGAAAGCGTAATAGCTCACTGATCGAGTCGTCCTGCGCGGAAGATGTAACGGGGCTAAGCCAGTTACCGAAGCTGCGGATTTGCAATTTATTGCAAGTGGTAGGAGAGCGTTCTGTAAGCCTGTGAAGGTGCGTTGTAAAGCGTGCTGGAGGTATCAGAAGTGCGAATGCTGACATGAGTAGCGTTAAAGGGGGTGAAAAGCCCCCTCGCCGTAAGCGCAAGGTTTTCTACGCAACGTTCATCGGCGTAGAGTGAGTCGGCCCCTAAGGCGAGGCAGAGATGCGTAGCTGATGGGAAACAGGTCAATATTCCTGTACCGATGTGTAGTGCGATGTGGGGACGGAGAAGGTTAGCTCAGCCAACTGTTGGATATGTTGGTTCAAGCCTGTAGTCGTGCCTGGTAGGCAAATCCGCCGGGCTTAGATGAGGGGTGATAACGAGGCAGCTTGCTGCCGAAGTGAGTGATACCCTGCTTCCAGGAAAAGCCACTAAGCTTCAGCTACACACGACCGTACCGCAAACCGACACTGGTGCGCGAGATGAGTATTCTAAGGCGCTTGAGAGAACTCAGGAGAAGGAACTCGGCAAATTGACACCGTAACTTCGGAAGAAGGTGTGCCTTTAGTAGGTGAACCATTTACTTGGGGAGCCCAATGAGGTTGCAAAAAATCGGTGGCTGCGACTGTTTATTAAAAACACAGCACTCTGCAAACACGAAAGTGGACGTATAGGGTGTGACGCCTGCCCGGTGCTGGAAGATTAAATGATGGGGTGCAAGCTCTTGATTGAAGTCCCAGTAAACGGCGGCCGTAACTATAACGGTCCTAAGGTAGCGAAATTCCTTGTCGGGTAAGTTCCGACCTGCACGAATGGCGTAACGATGGCCACACTGTCTCCTCCTGAGACTCAGCGAAGTTGAAATGTTTGTGATGATGCAATCTCCCCGCGGAAAGACGGAAAGACCCCATGAACCTTTACTGTAGCTTTGTATTGGACTTTGAACAGATCTGTGTAGGATAGGTGGGAGGCTTTGAAGCGGTGCCGCTAGGTATCGTGGAGCCAACGTTGAAATACCACCCTGGTGTGTTTGAGGTTCTAACCTGGGTCCCTTATCGGGATCGGGGACAGTGCATGGTAGGCAGTTTGACTGGGGCGGTCTCCTCCCAAAGCGTAACGGAGGAGTTCGAAGGTACGCTAGTTACGGTCGGACATCGTGACGATAGTGCAATGGCATAAGCGTGCTTAACTGCGAGACTGACAAGTCGAGCAGATGCGAAAGCAGGACATAGTGATCCGGTGGTTCTGTATGGAAGGGCCATCGCTCAACGGATAAAAGGTACTCTGGGGATAACAGGCTGATACCGCCCAAGAGTTCATATCGACGGCGGTGTTTGGCACCTCGATGTCGGCTCATCTCATCCTGGGGCTGTAGTCGGTCCCAAGGGTATGGCTGTTCGCCATTTAAAGAGGTACGTGAGCTGGGTTTAAAACGTCGTGAGACAGTTTGGTCCCTATCTTCCGTGGGCGCTGCAGATTTGAGGAAGCCTGCTCCTAGTACGAGAGGACCGGAGTGGACACACCTCTGGTGTATCGGTTGTCACGCCAGTGGCATTGCCGAGTAGCTATGTGTGGAAGAGATAACCGCTGAAAGCATCTAAGCGGGAAACTCGTTTCAAGATGAGATCTGCCGGGGCCTTGAGCCCCCTAAAGAGTCGTTCAAGACCAGGACGTTGATAGGTCAGGTGTGGAAGCGTAGTAATGCGTTAAGCTAACTGATACTAATTGCTCGTGCGGCTTGACCCTATAACTTTGATTCAAGCAATCAAGGTTGTTATGCCAAGTGACGCATTCAAAAATACAAAGCTGATTGGCTCTATAAATTGGTCGTCTTGACCCAGTCAAGATGGCAACAAGTTATGCCTGATGACCATAGCGAGGTGGTCCCACTCCTTCCCATCCCGAACAGGACAGTGAAACGCCTCAGCGCCGATGATAGTGCGGATTCCCGTGTGAAAGTAGGACATCGTCAGGCTCTTACAGCAAAAACGCCCCATCATTCGATGGGGCGTTTTTTTTGCCTGGACGAAAGTGGTTTTGTTTATTGGTTGAACAGGGTCTGGTTGTCGATGCGTGCCGCGCCGACACGGACCAGCTCCTGCAGAAGCTCTTCGATCCACAGCCTGAAGTCCTGCGTCTTGAAATGCGCGCGATGCAGGATGGAGAAATACGAGGTCTGTCCAATCCAACGCTGGAAGTCGTCGAGCGCCACCTGTTGCAGCTCCAGCAATTTGAACTTCATGAGAACCTTGGCGGCATGGCGTGCATGCCGGCGTGGATCAGCGATGAATTGCCTGAGCCGTTGACGTGCCACATCCAGCGCGGTATCCACCTGATGGAAGACGCTGCCATGGCCAGGGATGACGGTGCGGGGTTGCAGCGACTCAATCAGGTCCAGTGTGGCTGCCACTTCATCAAACGCATCTTCTCCCTCAATTTCAGGAAAGACGACGCCGAAGCCGTTCTCCCAGAGCGCATCGGCGGAAATCAGCATTCGGTGCTCCGGCTCAAAAAGAATCACCGAATGCGGGTCATGGCCGGGAGCCGCATGGACCTGCCAGTCGCGCAGGCCTAGGCGCAGGCTGCTGCCCGGTGCAAGCACGCCATCAAAGCGGAACGGTGAGCATGACTGTCCCGTCGGACCATAACTCAAGGCCTCGGCATCCCACTGCCGTACCTGTTCGGCATGGCCGGGGGGAATGAGCGTACGCAAGGCCGGGTAGTGACCTTGAAGACCGGCGTTACCACCACAATGGTCGCTATGAAGGTGGGTGTTCACCAACACATCAAGCGACCGAGTTCCGAGGGCTGACGCAATCAGAGCCAGCGTCTGGGGGGCATGGCTCACGTACCCGCTGTCAACCAAGGCGGCGCCCGTATCGGAGCAGAGCAGAATGTTGTTGGACGACAGCCAGCCGCGTTCGAAAACGCGGACGTCGTCTGGCACAAGGGCGTGAGCAGGCATCACGTCAGAGTGTAGGACGGCTGGCGATCGGACGTGATTACAGATGGTGAATACCTACTTTCCTGCGCGCAATTCACGGCGCAGGATCTTGCCAACATTGGATTTGGGCAGTTCGTCGCGGAACTCGATGTATTTAGGGTGTTTGTAGCCGGTCAGATTCTGGGCGCAATACTTGGCGACATCCTCTTCGCTCAGGGTCGGGTCACTGCGCACGACATACACCTTGATGGCTTCACCCTGTTTGGCATCGGGGACGCCGATGACCGCGCACTCGAGCACACCATCGCACAACGAAATGACGTTTTCCAGTTCGCTGGGGAAGACGTTGAAACCACTGACCAGTATCATGTCTTTCTTGCGGTCGACGATCTTGGTGTAGCCCTGTGCGTCCATGATGCCGATGTCGCCGGTGCGCATGAAACCATCGGCCGTGAAGGCATTGGCCGTCTCGGTTGGCTGGCGGTAATAGCCCGTCATCACGTTAGGACCGCGAATGCAGATCTCGCCGGAGTCACCCACAGGGAGGGAGTTGCCGGCGTCATCCTTGATCGCGATTTCGACCCCAGGCAAGGGCAGACCAATGCTGCCGCTGAAGCGGTCGGTCGTCACCGGGTTGTTCGTGCCAATGGCGCAGGTCTCGCTCATGCCCCAGCCCTCCACCATCGCGCAGCCGGTGACTTCGCGCCAGTGTTTGGCCGTTCCTTCGGAGGCTGCCATGCCGCCGGCCTGCGAGATGCAAAGGTGAGAGAAGTCGACTGTGCGGAGTTGCGGGTGCTGGAGCAAGGCGTTGAAGAGGGTGTTGACAGCGGGCAGCATGTGGAACGGCCGGCGCTTCAGGGTGTCAATGAACTTGCCGATGTCGCGCGGGTTGGGAATCAGCGTCATGTGCGAGCCCCAGCGGATGGCCAGGAAACACAGCGTGAGCGCGAAGATGTGGTACAGCGGCAACGCGGCGATGCTGTTGGTCGAGCGGACATCCCCGACGCGTTGGAGGGCCGGCGTGAACCAGGCTTCGGCCTGCAGGATGGCCGCCACGATGTTGCGATGGGTGAGCACGGCGCCTTTGCTCAGACCGGTGGTGCCGCCGGTGTACTGCAGGAAAGCGACCGAGTCCAGCGAACTGGCGGCAGGCTTGAGCGTCAGGTGCGACCCTTCCGCCAAGGCCTTGCGAAAGGACGTGACAGTACGCCCTTCGGACAGCGGCAGGCGGAAGGCGGGCACCATCTTGGCGAGATGCCGAACGGCAAACGTGATCCAGCGGCCGTACCAGGGGCCGAGCAGGTCGCCCATGGCCGCAATCACGACATGCTTCACATGCGTGTTGTCGATCACTTCTTCCAGCGTGTGGGCAAAGTTCTCCAGTACCACGATGGCCGTGGCGCCGGAATCCCGCAACTGGTGTTCCAGTTCGCGCGCGGTGTACAAGGGGTTGACGTTGACGCAGGTGTAGCCGGCACGCAGGATGGCCGCCATGGTGACGGCAAACTGCGGGATATTGGGCAGCATGATGGCGACACGCGCATCGGGTTCGAGTCCCAGCCGTTGCAGCCAAGCGCCGAGCGCAGCGGACAACTCGTCCAACTGGCGGTAGGACATCCAGCGCTCCATGCAGACGGAAAACGGGCGGTCGGCATTTTTCCGGAATGACTCTTCAAGCAACTGGCTGAGAGAGCTGTATTGGCTGGGGTCGACGTCGTGGGGGACCCCCGCGGGGTAATGTTCAAGCCAGAATTTATCCATCAGGTACTCCATATGCGGCTATTTGAGCGCAGCTGGCGGCGGTCGACCACCGGGCTTGTCCTAGGTTGCGGGCAGAAACTGTCACGCAGGCGTCAACCGTGCGCGGGACGATGCCCATCTTGGCGATTTGCGCAAATGCCCTTACATTCACCCCTATGGCTGACCCGCTGGAACCTCCTTCTTCCTCGATAAAACAACGCAATCAATTGGATTTGCCTTTTCGCGAGGAGAACAGTTCACGTCTGGCGCCCTGGGTCGCCAGCATCCGCAAGCTGGGCCCCGGGCATCGCGAGCGGATCGCCAAGCATCTGTTGGCCCTTGAAGGACACGATCGTTACCTGCGCTTTGGTTATGCCGCCACCGACGAGCAGATCCGCCGCTACGTCGAGGGCCTGGACTTCGAGCGCGATGACATCTTCGGCATCTACAACCGCCGGCTGGAGCTCATCGCCATGGCGCACCTGGCGCATTCGGTCGACCGCAATTTCGATGCGTGTGGTGAATTTGGCGTGTCGGTGTCGAAATCGGCGCGCGGGCGCGGCTACGGCGGCAAGCTGTTCGACCGGGCCGTGATGCATGCGCGCAACGAAGGCGTGCACCTGATGTTCATCCACGCCCTGACCGAAAACACGGCCATGCTGAAGATTGCACGCAAGGCCGGCGCCACCGTGGAGCGGGATGGCTCGGAGAGCGAAGCCTACCTGCGGCTACCGCCGGCCACCTTTGACAGCCGCGTTACCGAGCTGCTGGAGGAGCAGATTGCCCAGACCGACTACCGCTTGAAACGCCAGGCCAAGCAGTTCTGGGATTTCCTGGCCAGCTTGCAGGAAGTCCGGCGCGGCGTGCGCGATGCGCGCCACAAGACCTCGTCCTGAGCGCGGTGCCGCGCTGTCATGGGGCGGTCTTGCCGATCCGCTATCCTTAGGGGGTCGCAACTACCGCATGTCCTGCACATTCCTCTGTGTCAGACCCACATCCTGCGCGGCTTCCTGACAAGGAAGACAAGCGCACCTTTCTGCAGAAGCTGGTCGAGTTCATCCATCCCGGGCCGGACTCCACCGCCGAGCTGATCGAAACCCTGGCCGAGGCGGAAGGCAACAACGTCATCGGCGCCGAGTCCCGCGTCATGCTGGAAGGCGTGATCCGCATGGCCGACATGACGGCCGGCGATGTCATGGTGCCGGCCACGCGCATGGACCTGATCGACATCGATGCGCCCTACGACGAGTTGCTGCGCGTGGTCATCAGCACGGCGCACTCGCGTTTTCCTGTTTTCGAAGGCGACCACGAGAACATCATCGGCATTCTCATGGCGAAGGATCTGCTCAAGCTGCAGCGCGCGCCGGAGTTCAACATCCGGGCCCTGCTGCGGCCGGCGGCCTTTGTGCCGGAAAGCAAGGGCCTGAATGATCTGCTGCGCGAATTCCGCGGCAACCGCAATCACCTCGCCATGGTTGTCGACGAGTTCGGCCGTACCGCCGGCCTCATCACCATCGAGG
Organism: Curvibacter delicatus NBRC 14919; assembly: GCF_001592265.1. Taxonomy (GTDB): domain Bacteria; phylum Pseudomonadota; class Gammaproteobacteria; order Burkholderiales; family Burkholderiaceae_C; genus Hylemonella; species Hylemonella delicata. The sequence continues at coordinate 45,680 of NZ_BCWP01000019.1, forward strand.
ATGTGCTGGAGCAGATCGTGGGTGAGATCGAAGACGAATTCGACATTGCCGGGGACGAAGGTGACATCTTTGGCCTGGCCGATCGTACCTACCGTGTCAGTGGCGACACGCCGGTCGAGCGCGTGAACGACGCCTTCAACGTCACGCTGACAGGGGGTGACCCGGACGCCGCGTTCGACACCATTGGCGGGCTGATCGCGCACGAGATGGGCCACGTGCCCAAACGCGGCGAGCAGCATGTGATGGCCGGCCTGCAGTTTGTCGTGCTCCATACCAAGGGTGGTGCCGTGAAGTGGTTCAAGGTGTCGCCCGCCCCCGAGACCGGTCTTGAAGGCTGAAGGCCGCAGCCCTCTGGTCTGGTCCCTGTGTCTGAGCCTGCTGGCCGGTCTGGCGCAGGCTGTGTCCATTGCCACCCCCTGGACCGGTCAGCCGCTGTGGTGGCTGCAATGGCTTTCGCTGGGCGTGCTGGCCTGGCAACTGGCGCGCGGTGTGCCTTGGCGGCGTGCTGCCCTGCTGGGTGGGCTGTTCGCCTGTGCCTGGCTGAGTGGCACCTTCTGGTGGATGTTCATTTCCATGCACACCTACGGCGGCTTGCCGGCTGCGCTGGCCGCGCTGGCGGTGCTGGCCCTGGCCGCGGTGCTGGCGTTGTACTACGCTGCTGCCTGTGCCTTGTTTGTGCGTCTGGCTCCCGTCCATCATGCGCAACGCGCTATGCTTTTTGCAGCGCTGTGGCTGCTGGCCGAGCTTGCGCGCGGTCGCTGGTTCACCGGCTTCGGCTGGGGCGGCGGCGGTTACGCCCATGTGGACGGCCCCCTGGCCGGCTATGCGCCCTGGCTGGGGGTCTATGGCATCAGCGCGGTCGCGGCCTGGTTGGCCATGACGCTGTCGCAGATCCGGACCTGCGGGGCATGGCAGCGGGGCGCGGTGCTGCTCGTGCTGGTTCTGCCTTGGGCCTACCAGATGGGCGGCCCCGTGACCTCCACCTCTGCGGGGCGGCTGCAGGTGGCGCTGCTGCAAGGCGACATTCCACAGGACGAGAAATTCCAGCCCGGCAGCGGTGTGCCCACCGCCCTGCGCTGGTACGGCGAGCAACTGGGGGCCAGCCGCGCACCGCTGGTGGTGGCGCCCGAAACGGCCCTGCCGCTGCTGCCGCAGCAACTGCCGGACGGCTATTGGGACGCGCTCACGAAACGCTTTGCCAGCGGCGAGCAGGCCGCGCTCATCGGCATGCCCTGGGGCAGTTTCAGCGCGGGCTACACCAATGCGGCCGTCGGCTTCAAGCCGGGCCAGTCCAGCCCGTGGCGCTATGACAAGCACCACCTGGTGCCGTTCGGCGAGTTCATCCCGACCGGCTTCAAATGGTTCACCGCCATGATGAACATCCCCTTGGGCGACTTCTCCCGTGGCAGCCTCGGCCAGCCTTCCTTTGAATGGCAGGGCCAGCGTCTGGCGCCCAACATCTGCTACGAAGACCTGTTCGGCGAAGAACTCGGCGCGCGTTTTGCCGACCCGGCTGCCGCGCCGACGGTGTTCGTCAACCTGAGCAACATCGCCTGGTTCGGCAACACGGTGGCCATCGACCAGCACCTGCATATCTCGCGCATGCGCACGCTGGAGTTCGCGCGCCCCTTTGTGCGCGCCACCAACACCGGGGCAACGGCCATCATCGACCACCAGGGCCGCGTGACGGCTATGCTGCCGCGCCATACCCGCGGTGTACTCAGTGGTGAAATCGAGGGCCGCCAGGGCCTCACACCCTATGCCTGGTGGGTGTCGCGCTTCGGCCTGTGGCCCTTGTGGGGGATGGCGCTGCTTGTGCCGGGGTTGGTGTTGCGTCGGGTGCTATCAAAAGAATAGCTGCCGGCGCATGTCTGACAAGGTCTGAAGCCCTTATTTCCTTGAAATCCCCGTTGAGGGCCGTGCCTCCGTTGACGCGTGCCCTGTGTCAGAAGCGAAACGCCAATGGCGCCGGTGTCCGATCCGGCACCCGCCGTCAGGAAGCCCCGTAAAATCAAGGGTTTACGCGGGAAATCCGCTTTACCAGCAACCGGTCGCGCGCCTCCGGCAAGCCAGTCTTGTTGTCTCGTGCGATCCAGCTCACAGCCATGTTGACCTTCCAACAAATCATTCTGAAATTGCAGTCCTACTGGGATGCCCAGGGCTGCGCCCTGTTGCAGCCCTATGACATGGAGGTCGGCGCCGGCACCTCGCACACCGCGACCTTCCTGCGCGCCATCGGCCCCGAGCCGTGGAAGGCTGCCTACGTGCAGCCCAGCCGCCGCCCGAAGGACGGCCGCTACGGCGAGAACCCGAACCGCCTGCAGCACTACTACCAGTTCCAGGTGGTCCTGAAGCCGGCCCCCAGCAACATCTTGGAGCTGTACCTCGGCTCGCTGGAAGCACTGGGCTTCGACCTGAAGAAGAACGACATCCGTTTCGTGGAAGACGACTGGGAAAACCCGACGCTGGGCGCCTGGGGCCTGGGCTGGGAAGTCTGGCTCAACGGCATGGAGGTGACGCAGTTCACCTACTTCCAGCAAGTGGGCGGCATCGACTGCAAGCCGATCACCGGCGAGATCACCTACGGTCTGGAGCGCCTGGCCATGTACCTGCAGGGCGTGGACAACGTCTACAACCTCAAGTGGACCGACACCATGAGCTACGGTGATGTCTACCTGCAGAACGAAAAAGAGCAGTCGGCCTACAACTTCGAGCACAGCGATGCCGACTTCCTGTTCACTGCCTTCAGCGCGCACGAGAAGCAGGCCAAGTACCTGATGGAGCAGCAGCTCGCGCTGCCGGCCTATGAGCAGGTGCTCAAAGCCGCGCACACCTTCAACCTGCTGGATGCCCGTGGTGCGATTTCCGTTACCGAGCGTGCCGCCTACATCGGCCGCATCCGCAACCTGGCGCGCGCCGTGGCGCAGAGCTACTACGAGAGCCGTGAGCGTCTGGGCTTCCCCATGGCGCCGCGCGAGTGGGTGGAGCAGATGACACCCTTGACGAAGAAGGCAGCCTGAAGGCCGGGAAAGAACACGATGACCACCAAGAATCTTCTCGTTGAACTGTTTGTCGAAGAGCTGCCGCCGAAGGCACTCAAGAAGCTGGGCGATGCCTTTGCCGGCACGCTGGCCGATCAACTCAAGGCGCTGGGCCTGGCCGGTGCCGACTCCGTCGTCACCGCCTACGCCTCGCCGCGCCGTCTGGCCGCGCACGTCACGCACGTCTGGCTCAAGGCCGCCGACAAGGCGGTGCAGCAAAAGCTCATGCCGGTGACGGTGGGGCTGGATGCGAGTGGCAACGCCACGCCCGCGCTGCTGAAAAAACTACAGGCCCTCGGTGCAGACGTCTCCAACCCGGCCGCCGCCGTGGCTGCCCTCAAGCGCGCGCCCGACGGCAAGGCCGAAGCGCTGTTCTACGACAGCCTGGTCACCGGCGCTACGCTCGACACCGGCCTGCAAAAAGCGCTGGAAGAGGCCATTGCCAAGCTGCCGATTCCGAAGGTCATGAGCTACCAGCTCGAGACCGATTGCGAACTGCCGGGCTGGAGCAGCGTCAACTTCGTGCGCCCTGCGCACGGTCTGGTGGCGCTGCATGGCAGCACCGTGGTGCCGGTCAAGGCGCTGGGCCTCACCGCCGGCAACAGCACGCAAGGCCACCGCTTCGAGGCCAAGGTCGCTAAGGTTGTCATCAAGGACGCCGACAGTTATGCCGCCACGCTGCAGCAGGATGGTGCGGTGATCGCCTCCTTCGCCGAGCGCCGTGCCGAGATCGCGCGCCAACTGGCGGCTGCCGCGGCCCAGGTCGGCAACGGGGTCCGCCCGATTGAAGACGATGCGCTGCTCGATGAAGTGACCGCGCTGGTCGAGCGCCCCAATGTGCTGGTGTGTGAGTTCGAGAAGCAGTTCCTCGACGTGCCGCAGGAATGCCTGATCCTCACGATGAAGGCCAACCAGAAGTACTTCCCGTTGCTGGATGCAACCGGCAAGCTGACCCACCAGTTCCTGGTGGTCAGCAACATCAGCCCGAGCGATGCCAGCGCGGTGATTGGCGGCAACGAACGCGTGGTGCGCCCGCGCCTGGCGGACGCCAAGTTCTTCTTCGACCAGGACCGCAAGAAGACGCTCGAATCGCGCGTCGAGGGACTGGGCAAGGTGGTTTATCACAACAAGCTGGGCACGCAAGGTGAGCGTGTGGAGCGTGTGCGCGCGATTGCGCGCGCCATCGCGCAGCAACTGGGCGGGGAAGCGCTGGCCAAGGCCGCCGATACTGCGGCCCGTCTGGCCAAAACTGACCTGCTGACTGACATGGTGGGCGAATTCCCCGAGCTGCAAGGCATCATGGGCGGGTATTACGCCCGTCATGACGGGCTGGGTGATGAGGTGGCGAATGCCATCGAAGACCACTACAAACCGCGTTTTGCCGGCGACGATCTGCCGCGCAACAACGTGGGGCTGGTGGTGGCGCTGGCCGACAAACTGGAAACGCTGGTCGGCATGTTTGGCATCGGCAACCTGCCGACCGGCGACAAGGACCCGTTCGCGCTGCGCCGCCATGCTCTGGGCGTGATCCGGATGCTGGCCGAGAAGGATTTGCCGCTCGACCTCAACGCCCTGCTCGCTGGTGCCGTGCCGGCTTTTGGCGACAAGATCAACGATGCCACGCCGGCCCTGGCCGAATTCATCTACGACCGCCTGGCCGGTTCCCTGCGCGAGCAGGGCTACAGCGCGCAGGAAGTCGAAGCCGTGCTGGCGCTGCAGCCGCAGCGTCTGGGCGATGTGACCAAGCGTCTGGCCGCCGTGCGCGCCTTTGCCGCGCTGCCGGAAGCCGCTGCACTGGCGGCCGCCAACAAGCGCATCAGCAACATCCTGAAGAAGGCCGGCGACGTCGATGCCCATGTCAGCGACGTGCTGCTCAAGGAGCAGGCTGAGAAGGACTTGTACGCCGCGCTCAAGAGCGTGGTGCCGCAAGCCAACGCCCAGTTCGAGGCCGGCGACTACACTGCATCCCTGCAGACGCTGGCTGCACTGCGCGCGCCGGTCGACGCCTTCTTTGACGACGTGATGGTCAACGCCGAAGAGCTGGACCTGCGCCTGAACCGCCAGGGCCTGCTGAAAAGCCTGCACGACGCCATGAACCGCGTGGCCGACCTGTCCCGCTTGGCGGCCTGACGTGCACACGGCGCAGACGATGAAGCTCGTCATCCTCGATCGCGACGGCACCATCAACGAAGACAGCCTCGAGTACATCAAGTCCGAGGCCGAGTGGAAGCCGCTGCCTGGTGCGCTGGAGGCGATTGCCCGTCTGAACCACGCCGGCTGGCATGTGGTGGTGGCCTCCAACCAGTCGGGGCTGGGGCGCGGCCTGTTTGACGTGGCGGCACTCAACGCCATGCACGCCAAGATGCACAAGCTGCTGGCCACCGCCGGCGGCCGCATCGAGGCCATCTTCTACTGCCCGCATGCACCCGACCAGGCCTGCCGCTGCCGCAAGCCGCAGCCAGGCCTGTTCGAACAGATCGGCGAGCGCTATGGCATTGACCTCAAGGGTGTGCCCACGGTGGGCGATACGGCGCGTGACCTGATCGCCGGCGCCAGTGTCGGCTGCGAGCCGCACCTGGTGCTGACCGGCAAGGGCGAGGCCCTGCGCGGCCAGCCGCTGCCCGACAACTTCCCGCCCGGCACGCGCGTGCACGAGAACCTGCTGGCCTTTGCCGACCATCTGGTGCGACGCGACAGCGTTGCCTGAAGAAACACCACACCCATGCCTTTGATTCGTTCCATTCTTCATGCGCTGTGGATGCTGGTCACGGTGATTCCGTGGGGCATCATCATGGTGGTGGCCTCCATCCGCGTGCGCGGCAACCCGCTGTACTGGATGGCCGTGCGCTGGCTGGGGTGGGCCATCGACGGTGCGCGCGTCATCCTCGGCATCCAGGTGCGCGTGAGCGGCATGGAGAACCTGCCGGTCGGCGAGACCAGCCCGGCCATCCTGCTGGTCAAGCACCAGTCCACCTTTGAAACCTTCTACATGCCGACGCTGATGCCGCACCCGCTGGCCTATGTGTTCAAGAAGGAGCTGCTGTACGTACCCTTCTTCGGCTGGGCCATGGGGCGGTTGGACATGATCCACATCGATCGTTCGCAGGGCTCCAAAGCTTTTGCCAAGGTGGTGGCGCAAGGCAAGGAACTGCTGGCGCGTGGCGTCTGGATCATCATGTTCCCCGAGGGCACGCGCATTGCGCGCGGCCAAACCGGCACCTACAAGACTGGCGGCACCCGGCTGGCGGTGGCCACCGGCGCACCGGTGATTCCGGTGGCCGTGACCTCGGCCAAGTGCTGGCCGCGCAAGGCCTTCATCAAGCGGCCGGGTGTGGTGGACGTCTCTATTGGCAAACCCATTCCCAGCGAGGGACGCGACCCGGCCGAGCTCATGCGCGAAGTCGAAACCTGGATCGAGGCGGAGATGCGTCGGCTCGACCCTGAAGCTTATTGATGGCATACCCCCAGGCTCCGGGCACTGCGTGTCCCTTCGCCCACCCCCTTGCAGGGGGCAACGCCAGTGGCCCGGCAGAGCCGGTTCCACGGCGTTCCTGGGTTGTTGGGTTAGCTTGTGACGCTGGGATATGCAGTTTTCGGTAGAGTCGTGGCTATGAGGTTCCTGCAGCTTGCCCTCGATCTGTTCGACAGCGCACCGGCGCCAGCGGTTGCCGTGCCGCAGGATTCCAAGCCAAATCAGCCTCTGTTGCCCGTCCTGTCTGTGCAAGCAGCTCCTGAATTGATAGCAAATGATCCGGCTGAACCGGTCGTGCCGGCGGCGCCGATTGCCAGCGTCATGACGCCGGCGCGTTTTGCGCACCCACGCGCCAACCGCGAGAGCCGCCTGTGCGAGGCGGTGGTGGCCTACGAGTTCAAGCGCGGCAAGCGCCGCACCATCGGCATGGCGGTCGGGGCCGACGGCCTGGTGGTCAGTGCGCCGCGCTGGGTGCCGCTGTACGAGGTGGAAGCCGCGCTGCAGGAAAAAGCCAGCTGGATCGTGCGCAAGCTCGACGAGGCGCGTGAACGCCAGCAGCGGCTGGAGTCGGCCCGCATCCAGTGGCAGGACGGCGTCACCTTTCCCTTTCTGGGCGAGCAGGTCATCGTGGTGCTGGACCCGCGCCATGCGTTCACCACCGTCGGGGGCAACCTCAAGTCGGCCGGGGTGGAGGTGGTGCTGCGTACCGACGCCGAGGCGCCCAACCTGACACTGGCCGGCGTGCCGCGCCTGACGCTGCACATCGGGCTGCCGCAGACGGCAACGCACGCTCAGATCCGCGATGCGGTGCAGGCCTGGCTGATGCGACAGGCGCACAGCATCTTCACGGCGCGACTGAACCACTACGCGCCGCAACTGCAGGTGCAATGGCGCAAACTGTCGCTCAGCAGTGCCGGCACCCGTTGGGGCAGCGCGCGCAGCGACGGCGCCATCCGCTTGAACTGGCGCCTGATCCATTTCCAGCAGTCGGTGATCGACTACGTGGTGGCGCATGAGCTGAGCCACCTGCGCGTGATGGACCACAGTCCGCGGTTCTGGGACACGGTGCGCTCCGTCATGCCGGATTACGAGACCCTGCGCAGCCAGCTCAAGGACGACGCCGTTCCGCGCTGGCACTGACATGAACATGGACTTCAACATCGATTCCCTGGGCAGTCTGGCGCTGGCCTTGGGGCTGGGGCTGTTGATCGGCGTTGATCGCGAGCGCCACAAAGGCCACGGGCCCACGCGTCATTTCGCCGGCATCCGCACCTTCTCCCTGGTGGCGCTGGTGGGGGCGGGGGCCCAACTGCTGGACCAGCCCTGGCTCACGGTTGTCACGGCCGCGCTGGTGGCCTCGCTGGCGGTGGTCTCGCACCTCAAGGATCGCTCCAAGGACCCTGGCGTTACCACGGAGATGGCGCTGTTCCTCACCTTTCTGCTGGGGGTCCTGACGGTGGAGCACCAGGCCGAGGCGGCCGCCGGTGGCGTGGTGGTGGCCGGCCTGTTGGCTGCACGCGAACCGCTGCAGCGCTTTTCCACGCGCACACTGTCGGAGCAGGAGTTGCGCGATGCGCTGGTGCTGGCTGGTTCGGCACTCATCATCCTGCCGCTGACACCCGACCAGCCGCTGACCTGGCTGGCGGGCGTGAACCCGCGCACGGTGTGGCTGCTGGTGGTGATGATCATGGCGGTGCAGGCCGTGGGGCATGTGGCGCTGCGCCTGTTCGGTGCCCGGCTCGGCATGCCGCTGTCGGGGCTGGTGGCGGGTTTTGTCTCCAGCACTGCCACCATTGCGGCCATGGGCGCGCGCGCGAGCAAGCACCCCGAACTGCGCAGCGCCTGCGTGGCCGGTGCCTGGTTCTCCACCGTCTCCACGGCCTTGCAGGTGATGCTGATTGCGCTGGTGCTCAATCCGGCGTCCCTGGGTGTTCTCGCGCCGGCCATGGGCAGCGCGCTGGTGATGGCACTGGTGCTGGGCCTGGTCGCCTTCCGCCGTATTGGGACCCCGGTGCAGGACAGCGATGTGAAGGGGCGTGCCTTTCATCTGGGGCAGTCCATCGGTCTGGCGCTGTTGCTGTCGGGTGTGACGGCGGTGGTGACCTGGGTGCAGGCGGCCTTCGGGACCTTGGCCACTTTTGCGGCCACCGCCCTGGCCGGTTTTGCCGACATGCACTCGGTGTCGGCCGCGGCCATCACTTTGGCGGCGCATGGCGGCACCGATACGGCCACCATGCTCACGGCGGTGTTGCTGGCCTTCTCCACCAACAGCGTGAGCAAGATCGTGGCCGCCTACGCCGCCGGCGGCGTGCGCTTCGGCTCCGTCGTGTCCATGGGTCTGCTGCTGGTGGCGCTGGCTGCCTGGCTGCCATGGGGCTGGACGCGCTGGCTGGCCTGACGTTGTGTGAACAGTCCGTGCTTATGCCTGCACGGTGATCGACGCGAAATGCAGGTGCTGCATGAATTCGCGCAGGATCAGCAAGGTGGCAGCAAACGCGGTATCGGTCGGCATGTCATCCTGCGAAGCGGGGCGGCCCAGACTGCGCGCCGTCAGCCGCTGAAAGACCTGCTCCATGGCATCCAATGGCAATTCAATCTGCGCGGCCGGTGCGAGCCCGGCCAGCCGCGCGATCTCGCGAATGGCGGCGTCCGACGTGACCAGACGCGAGCCCGGCACGATCTGCGGACGTACGCGCATCACCTCGTCCTCAACGGTTGCAATGGCGTTTTCCAGCTCGTAAGGCGAGGGCGGCGCGTGCTTGAAGAACTGCTGCGCGGTCTTCTGTGCGCCGATGTCCAGCGCCAGCGGGGTGGCCTGGGTGCTGCCCTGGCGCTGGAGCACCGTGGTCTGCTCCGCACCAATGTGCAGCACCGTCAACGAGGCGGCGGGGGTGGTTCCGGATGGCAGAGTGTGCTCCATGGCCCTGACCTCAAGCCGCCGTGGCCGGATTGCCGATGCCGGTCTTGAAGAGCGCGGCGACCAGGTCGGACTGCGTGATCATGCCGATCACACGCTGCTGCGCATCAATCACCGGCATGTGGTGCAGACCGCCGTCGGAGAAGAGCCCGACCAGATCGACCATGGGCTGCTCCGGCCGTGCCACACGCACCTTGCTGGTCATGATGTCCTCCACATAACGTGCCGTGCTCATGGCCGGCACCATGCGCGACGTCGGGGCGCTGTGGCCGATGAAGAAGTCGTGCAGCGACACAATGCCCACCAGCGTGCCATCCTCCAGCGTGACCGGCAGGGCCTTGACCTTGTGCTTGGCCAGACGGCCCCAGGCCGCGTCCAGCGAGTCACGCGGCCCGATGTGCACTACATCATGCGACATGATGTCGCGACAGGACACATCGCCCCATTTGCGGCGGCTGGCATGCAGTTGGGCCCGGGTCAGGATTTCCTCCAGGTCGTCCTTGCTGATGTCCAGTAATTCATGTTGTCCGGACAGTGCCGCATCCAGGTCGTCCTGTGTGAAGCCCAGGCGTGCACTCGGCAACGGGTCGGTCGTGCGGTGGGGGTGCGCTTGCGGGGGCGGCTGGTGCGGGTAGCGGCGCTGCATGAGGTTGTTGAACAGCAGGGCCAGCAGCAACATGAGGCAGGAGTTGGCGGCGACTGGCCAGAGGGCAAAGCCATAACCCAGCTGGTTCACGGCGGGCCCACCCAGCACCGCCGTCAGTGCCACCGCGCCGCCCGGCGGATGCAGGCAGCGCAGAGCAAACATGGCGCTGATGGCCAGGGCGCCGGCGAGGCCCGCGGCCAGGCCGTTCGGGCCCAGCCACAGGGCGCAACTCACACCAATGAGTGCCGACACCAGATTGCCGCCCACGATGGACCAGGGCTGGGCCAATGGACTGGCCGGCACGGCAAACAGCAGCACGGCAGAGGCACCCATGGGCGCAATGAACCAGGGGTTGGCACTGCCCAGGACCTGGTGGCTCAGCCATTCGGTGCCGAGCAGGCCGAGCCCGGCGCCGATACAAGCCAACCAGATTTCTCGCCGCCCAACGGTCAAAGGCGCAGGCAAAAAGGAACGAAGCCAGGAAAGAACGACAGGCACGTGGCGCACTCCAGAGCGGTGCCGATCGCACCAGGATGGCGCATTGTAGGTGCGAGGGTGTACCGGGTGCGCGTGAGGGTGTTTCTCTCGGGGCGGGGCCGCTTGCCAAAAAGAAAAGACCGCCGAAGCGGTCTTTTCTCAGGGGTGGCCAGGCTCAGTGGATGACCATCAGGGTGAACGGCGGCACGTAGGCCTGCAGTGTCACCAGCAGGCCGACCAAGCAGGCCAGTGCGATGGAGTGGAAGAACACATAACGCAGGATGTCGCCTTCGTGGTCGAACCAGCGAGTTGCCGTGGAGGCCACCACGATGGACTGGGCGTCGATCATCTTGCCCATCACGCCGCCCGAGCTGTTGGCGGCGCCCATCAGGTTGGGCGACAGGCCGAGCTGCTCGGCCGCCACTTTCTGCATGCCGCCGAACAGCACGTTGGAGGCGGTGTCGGAGCCGGTCAGTGCCACGCCCAGCCAGCCCATCAGGGTGCCGAAGAAGGGGTAGAACATGCCGGTGGCGGCGAAGGCCAGGCCCAGCGTGGTGTCCAGGCCGGAGTAGCGGGTCAGCGTGCCCAAGGCCAGCATCAGCACGATGGTCAGCAGCGAATAACGCACCAGCCACAAGGTCTTGCCGTAGGACTTGAGCAGCGCCGGAATGCCGTAGCCCATGACCAGGCCGCCGACAACGGCTGCCAGCAGAATGCCGCTGCCGGTGGCCGACAGCAGGTTGAGCACGTATTCAGCGGATTCAGCGGTCGGCTTCGGCACCACCGGCGGGATCTTCTCGATCAGCTTGTGCAGGCCGTCAATGGCGAACTTCGGTGCGAAGATGCTGTTGAGGTAGTTTTTGGTGACGGGCAGGCCCCAGAGGAACACGAAGCCGGTGAGGATGGCCCAGGGCGTCCAGGCCTTGATCACCGTGGCGCGATCATGCTTGGCCGGTGCCACAGGTGCTTGTGCCTTGCCGCCGTCCGTTTCATGGCCCTTGAGGGAGACCGAGGTCCAGATCTCAGCGGGTTTCCAGACGCGCAGGAACAACACCAGGGCACCCATGGAGCAGATGGCCGCAATCACGTCCACCAGTTCCGGGCCCATGTAGTTGGACACCAGGAACTGCGGAATGGCAAAGCTCACGCCGGTGACCAGGATGGCCGGCCAGATCTGCTTCATGCCGCGCCAGCCTGCGAAGGCCCAGATCAGCCAGAACGGCACCATCAGCGAGAAGAAGGGCAGTTGGCGACCGATCATGGCCGACACCTCGCCCACGTCATAGCCGTGCACCTTGGCCAGCGTGATGACCGGCGTGCCCAGCGCGCCGTAGGCCACGGGCGCCGTGTTGGCGATCAGGGACAGGCCGGAGGCGGCCAGCGGCGAGAAGCCCAGGCCGATCAGGATGGCTGCCGTCACCGCCACCGGTGTGCCGAAGCCGGCCGCACCTTCAAAGAAGGCACCGAAGGCAAAGGCAATCAGCAGCAGTTGCAGGCGCCGGTCTTCCGTGATGCCGGCAATCGAATCCTGCAGCACCTTGAAGCTGCCGTTTTCCTCGGTCAGCTGGTGCAGGAAGATGATGTTGAGCACGATCCAGCCGATCGGCAGCAGGCCGGTCAGACCGCCGAGAAAGGCAGCCTTGCCGGCCATTTCGGCGGGCATGCCGAAAGCAAACACGGCGATCGCCAGCGCGCTGACCAGGCCGGCGGCTGCAGCAATGTGCGCCTTGAGATGCAGGAAGCCAAGGCCGACCAGCATGACAACGACGGGCACTGCCGCCAGCAGCGTGGATAGGGCCATATTGCCCAAGGGGTCATAAACCTGTTGCCAAACCATCAAATACTCCTTGTGATGTTGTGAATTAGTCGAGTCGGTTGTGAGCCAAGGTGGCCAACGCCAGCGCCCAGGCTGGGCACGCGGTGACACGCGTGACAATGAATGTGTCGGCTAGAAGCGGGGGTGCTTCGCGTCGCTTCCCTTTGACTGTTGTGAATGGATCGCCAGGCGCCCTCAGACCGTGTGTTTGCGGGCGGGCTTGGATCGGGGTGTCGGCGCAGATCCGACGGTGGGTCGGCTTCGGACGCGAGACACCAGATTGTAGAAATCTCCCAGTACGGCGCGTGTACGTAGTTGTACATAGGCGCGCGCCGTGCCGGGCGCTCTGCCAGCTGCTGCAGCGCGCAAGGCGATTCGCGACCTGGGCTCAAGGAGCGCCCAACAAAAAGCCCGCAAGGTGCGGGCTTTTTGTTGGGTGTGACGAGGGAATTACTTCTTCGCGTCTTCTTTCTTTTCGGCTGCTTTCTCGGCCGCCTTTTCCGTCTTCTTGGCGGCGACCTTCTTCTTCACTTCAGCCTTCTTCTCAACCTTGGCGTCGGCTTTCGCTTCGACCTTGGCGGGCGCTGCAGGAGTGGCCGGCGTAGCCGGGGTGGCGGGTGCCGCAGCTTGTGCGAACGCGCCAGCAGCGAACAGACCAGCGATCAGGGAAGCGAGGATCTTGCTCATTTCAAATGCCTTTCAAAGTTCAATTTGCTGCTCCGGAAAAGCCCGGAGGCCTTACCACAACGAGCACATTGAGAACACCGTTGACGGGCGATTTGTATCGATTCGTATCCGGCGTCTCGGCTGTCATGCAGCAACGCTGGCACTGAAGCGGTAGACGCCGTGAGGGTCACGCTGCCGCTGCAGCCGGCCTTCAAACCACAGCGCATGCAGGTGCGCGATCGACTCGCCCATGGCAAAGGTGGTCTGGTGCAGATCGAGCTGGCGTTTGAACAGGATGGGCAGCACGTCGGCCGCGCTGCACGGTTTCTCGGTGCAGGCCTGCAGCACCTCGGCCAGGCGGTCGCGGTGGTGTTCATGCAATTGTTCGATGCGCCGGTGCAGACCGGTGAAGGGTTTGCCGTGCGACGGCAGCGTCAGCGTGTCGGCCGGCAGCATCTTGAACTTGTCGATGGAGTGCAGGAACAGCTGCAGCGGGTTGGCCTCGGGTTCCATGTCGAACACGCTGACATTGGTCGAGATGCGCGGCAGCATCATGTCGCCGCCAATCAACAGCTTCAGTTCGTCGCAGTAGAACGCGATGTGTTCCGGGGCATGGCCATGGCCACTGATGCAACGCCAGGTGCGGCCACCGATGGTCAGCACATCGTTCTCCATCAGGCGACGGAAGTGGCGCGGCACCGCCGGTACCAGCGTGGGGTAGTAGCTGGCGCGCTCGCGGATCTTTTCCATCGACGCCGGGTCGGTCAGGCCATGCGAGGCGAAAAACAGGGCCGAGCTGTCGCCGCCAAAGCCGTTGGTGCCGGCCGAGCCGACACGTGCCAGGTTGTAGTCGGTGGCACTGATCCACAGGCGGCAGGGATGTTCCGGCGTGCTCCAGCGTTCACACAGCCAGTAAGCCAGGCCGATGTGGTCGGGGTGCATGTGGGTCACGATGACGCGCAGCAGCGGCAGGCCTTCGAACTCGGTGCTGAAGATCTGCTCCCACTGGGTCTTGGCTTCGTCGCGGCTGATGCAGCAATCCACGACGCTCCAGCCGGCACGGCCATCGAGCTCGTCGCGCAGCAGCCAGAGGTTGATGTGGTCCAGCGCAAAGGGCAGGGCCATGCGTACCCAGCGGATGCCGGGGGCTACTTCCAGTGTCGTGCCTGGAGCCGGCAGGGTGTCGCCCAAGGGGTAGTGGAGTTGACGTTCGAGTTCGTTCATGGGGTGTGCGGTCCAGTCAGGTTGACGGGGACGTCAACCATCGGTCGATTCTAGGGACGCCTGCTGCACGGTGCTGTCACCTGCGTTTTGTGTCCTCAGGGACTGGCTGGTCAAAAGAGCCAGAATGTCAGTTGCGACAACAAAGGAAGCGCGATGCCGGAAGACTCTGAGAACAACAAGCTGGGCGTGCACCCCGATGTGCTCAAGCTGGGGCTGGTGAGTTTCCTGACCGACCTCAGTTCGGAGATGATTTTTGCCGTCTTCGCCGTGTTCTTCACCACCATCGCCGGTGCTTCAGCCGCCTTGCTCGGGGTGATCGAAGGCTGCGCCGATCTGGCGGCCTCTTCCTTGAACTACCTGTCGGGCTGGTTGTCGGACCGCACCGGCAAACGCAAGGTTTTTGCATTGGCCGGCTACGGTTTTTCCACCCTGGCCAAGTTGATTCTGCTGGTCTCCAGCTCGGTGGCCGGACTCGGGATCTTCCGTGTCATCGAACGGCTGGGCAAGAGCTTTCGCGGGCCGCCGCGCGATGCCTGGCTGTCGACCGTGGCGGACAAGGACACGCGCGGTTATGCCTTCGGCGTGCACAAGGCGCTGGACAAGTCGGGGGCTGTGTTGGGGCCCCTGGCCGCCTATGGCCTGCTGTCGTGGCTGGGGGAGGGGGCGACGTCTTTCCAGGTCCTGTTCTGGGTTGCGCTCATTCCAGCCCTGCTCAGCGTCTGGGTTCTGAGCCGGGTCAAGGAGCAGCCTGGCACCCCGCACCAACGCGAAAACATGTTCGAGACCTGGAGTGTCCTCAGTCCAGCCTTCAAGCGCTACCTGGTCACATCAGGCATCTTTTCGCTGGCCTATTTCAGCTTCAGCTTTCTGCTGTTGAAGGCTCACAGTGTCGGCTTCACGGTCAAGGATGTGGTCCTGCTGTACGCCCTGTTCAATATCGCCTGCGTTTTCACCGCGCCGTTGATCGGCAAACTGGGCGACTACCTGGGGCGGGGGCAGATGGTCATGCTGGGTTACCTGACCTACCTGCTGATGAGCCTGGGGTTCGCCTTCGCCAGCGAACCTTGGCAGATTGTTGTCCTGTTCCTGTTGTTTGGTCTGTTTTATGCGATCGACGAGGCCCAGAGCAAGGCGTTCATCGCCGACCTGGAGCATGAACGGCGCGGCGCGGCCATCGGGCTCCACAATTTCGTGACCGGCCTGATCTACCTGCCCGCCTCGCTGATCGCCGGGGCGTTGTGGCTGCTGCAGCCAGCCAGCGCCTTCCTGTTCGCCGCCGGCTTGGCGTTGCTGGCCTTGGGGGCCTTCCTGCTGCTGCGTCCAGACCGGTTGCCGCGCTGATTTTTCGCTGCCGGGGCGCCCCCGGATTTTGGTTGCATAATTGACGTTTACGTAAACGTCAATGCGCGCGCAGCCATCCGATCGGAGTGCGCCGCTGCGACGTAGCGGCGGACCTTGTACTCTTCCAAACCCTATGGCAACGACCTACAGCATCAGCGATCTGGCCCGGGAGTTCGACCTGACCACGCGTGCCATGCGCTTCTACGAAGACATGGGCCTCCTGCAGCCCGAGCGCTCGGGCCCCGGCGGGCGCAACCGGGTCTACAGCGGCCGTGACCGCACGCGCCTCAAGCTCACGCTGCGCGCCAAGCGGCTGGGGCTGAGCCTGACCGAGGCCAAAGAGATCATCGACATGTACGACAGCCCGCGCGACACCGGGCCGCAGTTGCAGAAGTTCCTGGACGTGCTGGCCCAGCACCGCCGGCAGGTGGAAGAGCAGATGGCCGACCTGCAGGCCAACCTGGACGAGGTGAAAGCACACCAGCGCGAAGCCCGTGCCCTGCTGGCCAAGGTCGCCGCCAAGCGCGGGAAGAAAGCCCATGCTGCCTGAGTTTGCCCGTGTGCAGGCCAGCTTTGAGCGCCAGGGCATGATGCGCCACCTAGGCGCACGCCTGCTGCGCGTAGAGCCGGGTTTGTGCGAACTGGCGCTGCCGTACTCCGACAAGGTGACGCAGCAACAGGACGGCTTTCATGGTGGTGCCATGGGTGCGCTGGCCGACATCGCCGGTGGTTACGCCGGGCTCACCATGGCTCCGGAGGGCATGGAGGTGGTGACTGTGGAATACAAGATCAATTTCCTCAGCAGCTTCCAGGGCGGCGAGTTGCGTGCCACCGGCCGCGTGCTCAAGGCGGGCCGACGCGTCATTGTCACGGCCGCCGAGGTGGTGCACATCGATGCCGACGGCAAGACCAGCGCCTGCGCCATGCTGCAGCAGACCCTGGTGCCCGTGCCCAAGACTTACTGAACCTTTTCATTCTGACGGAGACTTGCATGAACCTGCCCGGACTCAACTTCCAGCTCGGTGACGACATCGATGCCCTGCGTGATGCGGTGCGCGACTTCGCACAGGCCGAGATCGCGCCGCGCGCGGCCGAGATCGACCGCAACGACCAGTTCCCGATGGATCTGTGGCGCAAGATGGGTGACCTGGGTGTGCTTGGCATCACCGTGGGCGAGGAATACGGCGGCGCCAACATGGGCTACCTGGCGCACATGATTGCGATGGAGGAAATCTCGCGCGCCAGTGCCTCGGTCGGTTTGAGCTACGGTGCCCACAGCAACCTGTGCGTGAACCAGATCAAGCGCAATGGCAACGACGAGCAACGCCGTAAGTACCTGCCCAAGCTGATTTCGGGCGAGCATGTCGGTGCCCTGGCCATGAGCGAGCCAGGGGCTGGTTCGGACGTCATCAGCATGAAGCTGAAAGCCGAAGACAAGGGCGGCTACTACGTCCTCAACGGCAGCAAGATGTGGATCACCAATGGCCCTGATGCCGACACGTTGGTGGTTTATGCCAAGACCGAGCCCGAGCTGGGCGCGCGCGGTGTCACCGCCTTCCTGATCGAGAAGGGCATGAAGGGCTTTTCCATTGCGCAAAAGCTCGACAAGCTGGGCATGCGCGGCAGCCATACCGGCGAGCTGGTGTTCCAGAACGTGGAGGTTCCGGCGAGCAACGTGCTGGGCAGTGTCAACGGCGGCGCCAAGGTGCTGATGAGCGGGTTGGACTACGAGCGCGCCGTGCTGACCGGCGGCCCGCTGGGCATCATGCAAGCGGTGATGGACAACGTGGTGCCCTATATCCACGACCGCAAGCAGTTCGGCCAGAGCATCGGCGAGTTCCAGCTGATCCAGGGCAAGGTGGCCGACATGTACACCGTGCTGCAGGCCGGCCGGTCGTTCGCCTACACCGTGGCCAAGAACCTCGACATGCTGGGCACCGAACACGTGCGCCAGGTGCGCAAGGACTGCGCCTCGGTCATTCTGTGGTGCGCCGAGAAGGCGACCTGGATGGCCGGCGAAGGCGTGCAGATCTATGGTGGCAACGGCTACATCAACGAGTACCCACTGGGCCGCCTGTGGCGCGACGCCAAGCTGTACGAGATCGGTGCCGGCACCAGCGAGATCCGCCGCATGCTGATCGGGCGCGAGCTGTTTGCCGAAACCATGTGACCGGTGGCCTCCCGAGACACGGGAGGCGCCGGCAGGCGGCACAATACTTCCCTGAGTGAACAAGGGAAGTCGACAATGAAGTTTTCGCTGCGGACCTTCGGCCAGCATCTGCTGGGGGCGCTGGCCTCCGCCACCCTGCAGGCCTGGCTCATGGTGTTGTGCGTGGCCTTGGCGTTGTCGCTGCTGCGCATGGGGCAGATCGCTTGGCACTGGCCCGAAGGCTTCGAGGCGTCGCTGGCCGACCTCTGGTCCGTGGTGTTCCAGGGCGCACGTTTCGACCTCAAGGTCTGCGCCGCCGCCGCCATCCTGCTGTGGCCGGTGCTGATCATCGTGCCGGCGCGCTGGCACGGCTGGCTGACCGGCACGGTGACCTTGCTGTTCGTCACCGCCTCGCTGGTCAACCTGCATTACTTCGGTTTTTACAAGACGCCGATCGATCCGGTGGTGTTCGGCTTCTTCGAGGACGACACCAAGGCCATTCTCCAGACCATCTGGAGCGACTTCCCGGTGACGCTGACGCTGGTCGTGCTTGCCACCGCAAGTTGGGGCGCCATGGCGGCCCGCAAGGCGGCCTATGGCCGGCTGAGCCGGCGGCTGAACCGCGGCATCGGCGACCGGCGTATTCCGGTCTGGCTGACCCTGCTGGGGGTGCTGCTTGCGCTGTTCCTGCTGGTGTTGACCACCAAGGGCACGCTGCGCGCGATGGCGCTGGGGCGGCAGAACGTCTCGGTCACCACCTCGCAGTTCCTGAACGACATGGTGCCCAACGGCGTGATCGCGCTCAAGTTCGCCTGGGACGGCCGCAAGGCGTCGCAGAATTTCAGCGACCCCTTGCTGGGCCTGAAGCAGCTGGGCTACGACTCGCCGATGGCGGCGGCACGCATGCTCGGCATCGAGGCGAGAGATGAGAAGGCACTGCGTGCCGCGCTGTTCGCCCAAGGGGGCGATGCTCCGCCACCCGCCGGCCAACCGCGCAAGAACCTGCTGTTTTTTCTGATGGAGTCGTGGAGTGCCGAGCCATTCCGCTACCAAGCCAAGGACTTCGATGTGCTGGGCCGGCTGGCGCCAACATTGGCGCAGGCCTGCCATTTCTCCAACTTCGATTCCGCGCAGCCCGGCACGCACCCTTCGCTCGAAGCCATCCTGTTTTCCACCCCGATCACGCCGCTGACGCTCGGCCCGCAGGGCAAGAAGCCGATTCCCTGGTCGGTACCCCTGCTCCTGAGGCAGGCCGGCTATCACACCCTGTTCGTGACGTCGACGCGTTCAGGCTGGCGTGATCTGGATCGCGTGCTCAGGACGCAGGGCTTTGACGAAGTGGTGGATGCGAACAACCTCAAGGCTGCCTACCCGGAGGCCACGCTGGGCATCTGGGGCGTGTGGGACAGTTATGTGTTCCGCTACCTGTCCGAACGCCTGAAGAAAAAAGAGGACAAGCCGCTGTTCGTCTTCGTGCTGACGGCCACCAACCACCCGCCCTACGACCTGCCACCCGAGTACCAGCGGGTCGAGCGCAACCCCGCCAAGTGGGGTGGCGAGCGCAGTGCCGACACCCTGTGGCTCAACATCGACTCCTACCATTACGCCACTGACCTGCTGGGGGGGCTGGTGCAAGAGGTGCGCGCGGGCCCGCAGCACGCCAATACCGTGATTGCCGCCACCGGGGACCACAATGTGCGCAGCTTCGGTCTGTACGCCACGCCGGAGCGGCGCTACCTGCTCAGCCAGGTGCCGTTCGTGATCTGGGACGATGGTCTCGACTGCGGGCCGCAGCGCCAGCTGCCGGCCAGCCACCGCGACATGTTCCCCACGTTGCTGCCCTTGCTGGGCGTCAACAGCGGCTACGTCAAGACAGGCCGCAACCTGCTGCTCGATCCGGCCAAGCAGGCCAATCCGGCCTTGAATGCGCCGTTCAGCATGAACTACTACGGCACGGCCCGCAACGCCTTGGGCAGCTGGACCTTGGGCGACCCGGCCAGTTTTGTCTGCTCGCCCGGGCCGGCCAATGCCAACTGTCGCTTCGATGCACAGCAGGATGCCCAGGCGCGCGCGCAACTCGGTTTGCTGGACTGGAATGTCCGTGCCACCCTGCGGCACTAGGGTCTATTCACGGTGTAGGACAATCGGGCGCATGAGCAAATCCCTTGAAGACCTGTTTTTCCACAACCGTGCCTGGGCCGAGCAGATGGAGCGCGAGCGTCCTGGCTTCTTCACCGGGCTGGTCAAACAGCAGACACCCAAGTACATGTGGATCGGCTGCTCCGACAGCCGGGTGCCGGCCAACCAGATCACCGGGCTCGACCCGGGTGAGGTGTTTGTTCATCGCAATGTCGCCAACATCGTGGTGCATTCGGACCTGAATGCACTCTCCGCCATCCAGTTCGCCGTCGAGAGGCTCAAGGTCGAGCACATCATGGTGGTTGGCCACTACGGTTGCTCCGGCGTGCAGGCCGCGCTGGAGGGGGCGCGTATCGGTCTGGCTGACAACTGGCTGCGCCATATCCAGGACGTGCGCGACCGCCATCGCGGGCTGCTGGACGCCATGCCGGAACGCCATCGCCACGACGCGCTGGTGGAGCTCAACGTCATCGAGCAGGTGATCAATGTCGGCGTCAGCACCGTCATGCTTGATGCCTGGGCCAGCGGGCAGAACGTCAGCATCCATGGCTGGGCGTTTGGCGTGCATGACGGCTTGCTGCAGGATCTCAAGATGACCATCAACAGCACCGATTCGATCGAACCCATGTACCGGGCTGCGATTCAGGGAGTGCTTGCCGCCAGGTCCTGAGGACCCCGATGTTTCCGCAGCGGCTTGATTCCTCCCTCGCCTATGACATCGCCAAGGCGATGATGGATGGTTTCAACCGCCACTACCGGCTGTTCCGCACCGAGTCGGCGCGCGCCAAGCACCGCTTCGAGACGTCCGACTGGCACGGCCAGCAGCGCGCCCAGCGCGAACGCATCGAGTTCTACGACCTGCGCGTCAAGGAATGCGTGCAGCGCCTGGCGAAGGAGTTCCAGGCCGGCACGCAACCAATGGCCATCTGGCACCAGGTGAAGCTGCACTACATCGGCCTGCTGGTGGACCACCACCAGCCCGAGCTCGCCGAGACCTTCTTCAACTCGGTCACCTGCAAGATCCTGCACCGCACGCACTTCCAGAACGACTTCATTTTCGTGCGTCCGGCCGTCAGCACCGAGTACATCGAGAACGACGAACCGGCCGCCAAGCCCACCTACCGAGCCTATTACCCGACACGCGAAAATCTGCGCGCGACCATCGAACGCATCATCACCAACTTCCAGCTGCGGTGCGAGTTCGAGAACCTGGCGCGGGATGTCGACTTGGTGCTGGCGGCGGTGAACGACCAGCTGGGCCAGACCAAGCTGCGTGCCAATTTCCAGGTGCAGGTGCTGTCCAGCCTGTTCTTCCGCAACAAGGGCGCCTACGTGGTGGGCAAGATCATCAACGGCTTCGTTGAGGTGCCGTTTGCGCTGCCCATCCTTCACAACGAGGACGGCCGGCTGGTGATCGACGCCGCGCTGTTCGGCGAGGACGATCTGCTGATGCTGTTCTCCTTTGCGCGCGCCTACTTCATGGTGGACATGGAGGTGCCCTCGGCTTATGTGCAGTTCCTGCGCAGCATGATGCCGCGCAAGCCACGGGCCGAGCTGTACAACGCGCTGGGCCTGGCCAAGCAGGGCAAGACGCTGTTTTACCGCGACTTCCTCTACCACCTGAAGCACTCGAGCGACAAGTTCCGCATCGCGCCCGGCATCAAGGGGATGGTGATGCTGGTGTTCGATCTGCCGTCCTTTCCCTACGTGTTCAAGCTCATCAAGGACTGGTATCCGCCGCCCAAGGACACCACGCGCGAACAGGTCAAGGGCAAGTACCTGCTGGTCAAGCAGCACGACCGCGTGGGCCGCATGGCCGATACCCTGGAGTACAGCCTGGTGGCATTCCCGCGCGAGCGTTTCGACGACGAACTGATTGCCGAGATCGAAAAATTCGCCCCGAGCCAGCTGGAGATCAGCGACCGCGATGGGGACGGCTCCAGCGAAGTGATCATCAAGCACCTCTACATCGAGCGGCGCATGATCCCGCTCAACCTCTACCTGCAGGAAGCGTTCGACGCCGGTGCCGCTGACGCGAACAACCAGAGCGAAGATGCCATCCGGGCGCGTGCCCAGATGGAGCGCGCCGTCATCGACTACGGCAATGCCATCAAGGACTTGGTGGCGGCCAACATCTTTCCCGGCGACATGCTGTGGAAAAACTTCGGCGTCACGCGCCACGGCAAGGTGGTGTTCTACGACTACGATGAGATCGAATACGTCACGGATTGCAACTTCCGTCGTGTGCCGCAGCCGCGCAACGAGGAAGAGGAGATGTCGGGCGAGGTCTGGTACAGCGTCGGTCCGCACGATGTGTTCCCTGAAACCTTCGCGCCCTTCCTGCTTGGCACCCCGGCGGTGCGCGAGGTCTTCATGAAGCACCATGCCGACCTGCTCGATACCCCTTTCTGGCAGAGCCACAAGGAGCGTATCCAGCAGGGTTATGTCTACGACGTGTTCCCCTACGAGCGCAGCCGACGCTTTTCTCAGCAGCGTACCAGCATGTAGGCAAAAATTGACCGCGGTCATGGTGACCTCAGGCGGCTGGTGTACACTTTGCCTTGCCCGGGGTGCGCAATCGTTGCGCTGAGATGGATTCCAAACCCGCGAACTTGATCCGGTTCATACCGGCGTAAGAAGAGCTTGACCTGCTGCCTTTCCCTTCGTGAAGAGCCTGGTCTGTCCCGCTTGCTGGCCTCGTGCCGTCTTCCGGTTCGCGTTCTGTGAACCTCCTTCGGAGCAATGTGTTTGCTGTCACAAGGAGACTTCGCATGAATGCACCCGACAAACTCGCCCAGTTCATCTCCCTCACGCGCGAGCCGCTACCGGCCTCGCGCAAGATTCATGTGCTCGGCGCGCGCGCTGATGTGCGCGTACCCATGCGCGAGATCACGCAGAGCAACGGTGAGGCCATCACGGTCTACGACACCTCCGGCCCCTACACCGATCCGCAGGCCACCATCGACGTGCGTCGGGGCTTGCCGGCCTTGCGCGAGGGCTGGATAACCGCGCGTGGCGATACCGAGGGTTACCAGGGACGCACACCGTATGCACTTGATGACGGACTGAAGAGCGGCGAGAGTGATGCGTTGGCGGCGTTGCGCGCGCAGGCAGCGGGCCTGCAGCGCACGCCGCGCCGCGCCAGGGCCGGTGTCAACGTGAGCCAGATGCACTACGCCCGCCGCGGCATCATCACGCCCGAGATGGAGTATGTGGCGATCCGCGAGAACCAGCAGCGCGACTGGATGGCCCAATACCTCAGCAATGCCGAGCGTGAGAAGCGCCTGGCCGGCAACAGCTTCGGTGCTGCCATCCCACAGACAGTGACGCCTGAGTTCGTGCGCGACGAGGTGGCGCGCGGCCGCGCCATCATCCCGGCCAACATCAACCACCCGGAGCTGGAGCCGATGGCCATTGGCCGCAACTTCCTGGTCAAGATCAACGCCAATATCGGCAACTCGGCGGTGACGTCCAGCATCGAGGAAGAGGTGGAGAAGCTGGCGTGGTCCATCCGCTGGGGCGCCGACACGGTGATGGACCTTTCCACCGGACGCAACATCCACACCACGCGCGACTGGATCCTGCGCAATTCGCCGGTGCCCATCGGCACGGTGCCGATCTACCAGGCGCTGGAGAAGGTGGGTGGCGTGGCGGAAGATCTGACCTGGGCCATCTTTCGCGACACGCTGATCGAGCAGGCCGAGCAGGGCGTGGACTACTTCACCATCCATGCCGGCGTGCGCCTGCCTTTCATCCACCTCACGGCCAACCGGGTGACCGGCATCGTCTCGCGTGGCGGCTCCATCCTGGCCAAGTGGTGCATCGCGCACCACCAGGAGAACTTCCTCTACACCCACTTCGAAGACATCTGCGACATCATGAAAGCCTATGACGTGAGCTTCTCGCTCGGCGACGGCCTGCGCCCCGGCTCGGGCGCGGATGCCAACGACGAGGCGCAGTTTGCCGAACTGCGCACGCTGGGTGAGCTGACCAAGATCGCCTGGCAACACGATGTGCAGACCATGATCGAAGGTCCCGGCCACGTGCCCATGCACATGGTGCAGGCCAACATGACCGAGCAGCTCAAGCACTGCGGCGAGGCGCCGTTCTACACCCTGGGCCCGCTGACCACCGACATTGCGCCCGGTTACGACCACATCACCAGCGGCATCGGTGCGGCCATGATCGGCTGGTTCGGCACTGCCATGCTGTGCTACGTCACGCCCAAGGAGCATCTGGGCCTGCCGGACCGCGAGGACGTGAAGACCGGCATCATCACCTACAAGATTGCCGCGCATGCGGCCGACGTCGCCAAGGGCCACCCGGGGGCGCGGGCGCGTGATGACGCGCTCTCGAAGGCGCGCTTCGAGTTCCGCTGGATGGACCAGTTCAACCTGTCACTGGACCCCGACACGGCACAGAAATTCCACGATGAAACGCTGCCCAAGGACTCGGCCAAGGTGGCGCACTTCTGCTCCATGTGCGGGCCGAAGTTCTGCTCGATGAAGATCACGCAGGAGGTGCGCGAGTTTGCCAAAACACAAGGTGTGAGCGAGGAACAGGCCTTGACTGCCGGCATGGAAACCATGTCGGAAGAGTTCAAGCGGGCGGGCGGGGAGATCTACATTCCGATCGCGCAGGGCTGATCCGTGGCGTGGAGACTCTCCTGGTTTGCCAGCGGGGCGCCGAGCTTGCCACCTGCGGGACATACGTAGTCATCCGGACTGCTTCCCGCAGGGTCGCACGAAGGCTTTCGCGGCAAAATGTGCCCACTTGTATTCAGACCGAAGGAGCACATCATGTCCGATCCCATCGTTATCGTTGGCGCCGCCCGCACCCCCATGGGGGCGTTCCAGGGTGACTTCTCTTCCCTCGCCGCCCATGACCTCGGCGGCGCTGCCATCAAGGCCGCCGTCGAGCGTGCCGGCATCGCGCCCGAGGCCGTCAACGAGGTGCTGTTCGGCAACTGCCTGATGGCAGGCCAGGGCCAGGCGCCGGCGCGCCAGGCAGGTTTCAAGGGCGGCCTGCCCAAGAGCGCGGGCGCGGTGACGCTGTCCAAGATGTGCGGCTCCGGTATGCGCGCGGCCATGTTCGCGCATGACATGCTGCAGGCCGGTTCAGCTGACGTGATCGTTGCCGGCGGCATGGAGAGCATGACCAACGCGCCTTACCTCATGCTCAAGGGCCGTGGCGGCTACCGCATGGGCCACGACAAGATCTACGACCACATGATGCTCGATGGCCTGGAGGATGCCTACGAGGCCGGCCGCTCCATGGGCACCTTCGGTGAGGAGTGCGCTGCCAAGTACAGCTTTGACCGTACGGCGCAGGACCATTTCGCCATCACCAGCGTGCGCCGCGCGCAGGCGGCCATCCAGTCCGGCGCTTTTGCCGCCGAGATCACGCCGGTCACGGTCAAGGGCCGTGCCGGTGACACGGTGATCTCCATCGACGAAGGCCCGGGCAAGGCCAAGCTGGACAAGATTCCGGCGCTCAAGCCCGCCTTCAAGAAGGACGGCACCATCACTGCCGCCAGCAGCTCGTCCATCAACGACGGCGCTGCCGCGCTGGTGATGATGCGCGCCTCCACCGCGGCTAAGCTGGGCTGCAAGCCGCTGGCCAAGATCGTGGCCCATGCAGTGCATGCGCAGGAGCCGAACTGGTTCACCACCGCGCCGGTGGGCGCGACGCAAAAGGCGCTGGCCAAGGCCGGCTGGAGCGTCAAGGACGTGGACCTGTGGGAAGTCAACGAGGCGTTTGCCGTGGTGCCGATGGCGCTGATGGAGGAGCTCAAGGTGTCGCATGACATCGTCAACGTCAACGGCGGCGCCTGCGCGCTGGGCCACCCGATTGGCGCCTCCGGTGCCCGCATCATGGTCACGCTGATGTATGCGCTGCAGGCCCGCGGCCTCAAGCGTGGCCTGGCCACCTTGTGCATCGGCGGTGGCGAGGGCACGGCGGTGGCGCTTGAAATGCTCTGATCTGTTGTTGTTTTGAAAAAAAGAGGGGGGCTATATGCCCCCCTTGGTATTTAGAAATAAATATAAGCAGCCGATGATGCAGAATGTGGCGTGTCACATGTCAGGGTAAACCCTATGAAATTCAGCAGCAAGCTTCTTCTCTGCGCCGTGGTTCCCGCGGTGCTGTTCATCATTGGCCTGGCCGGCAGCATTGGTGGGTTGGTCCATACCAAGAACCAGTTTCACCATTACATCGAAACCGAGCAGCGCATCAGCAGCGGCCTGACCGAGATGTATGCCCAGGGGCTGCAAATGGGGCAGGCCTTGCGCAACATCGTGCTCGACCCGTCCAACAAGCGTGCTTATGAGAACCTGGACAATGCGCGCACCGGTTATGAAAAGGCGTTTGCCGAGGCGAGCAAGATTGCCCAAGGCACACAGTTCGAGGCCGGGCTGGCCAAGCTGCCGGCACTGCGTGTGAAGCATGCCCAGGCGCAGGAGAAGGTGACGGTGCTGGTCAAGGAGCAGTCGCCGGACACCATCCCGTTTCTCAACAGCACGGAAACCCCGGCCTGGCGGGATTTGCGGGCGGAGCTGCTGCAGCAGATGAAGGTGGCTGGCAAGATTTCCGAAGAGGCGCAGTCCCAGGTTGAACTTCAGGCCAACCGGCTCATCGCGTTTGCGTTGTCGCTGGCGGGGCTGGCCGTGCTCGTGGCTGCCGGCTTTACGTTTTACCTGCGCAACACGGTCTGCAACGAACTCGGCGGCGATCCGGGCGATGCACGCAAGGCGCTGCACGAAATTGCCGGGGGCAACCTGGTCTACCCTGTGCCGCCAACGCGTTACGACAACAGCCTGATGCAGGAACTGGTGCGCATGCAGGATGCCCTGCGCCGGCTGGTCAGTGAGGTGCGCCAGTCGACCGACAGCATCACCACGGCCAGCAGCGAGATCGCCGAGGGCAGCCAGGACCTGAGCGCCCGCACCGAAAGCCAGGCCAGTGCA
>NZ_BCWP01000020.1 GCF_001592265.1 Curvibacter delicatus NBRC 14919
CTTCTCCTATGACGCCCAGGCTTGGTTCGGTCGTGACTATGACCGTCTGGTGATCAAGGCTGAGGGTGATCTGCTTGAAGGCAAGGTGCCGGAAGCCCGTACGGAAGTGTTGTGGGGGCATGCCTTCGCGCCGTTCTGGGACACCCAGTTGGGTCTGCGTAGCGACAGCGGCGGCGGGTCGGAGCGCCGTTGGCTGGCTGTAGGGGTGCAGGGACTGGCGCCTTACTGGTTCGGGGTCGACGCGGTGGCCTACATTGGCGAAGGCGGTCGGACGGCGCTGCGCCTGGGGGCCGAGTATGAAGTCCTGCTGACACAAAAGCTGATTCTCCAGCCACGCGTCGAATTCAACATCTATGGGCAACCGGATGAGGCGCGCGAGATCGGCAGCGGTTTGTCCAACGGCACGGCCGCGCTGCGCCTGCGCTACGAAATCAATCGTCAGCTTGCTCCTTACATTGGCGTTGAGTGGAAGGGCAAGTACGGCGCCACCGCCGATCTGGCGCGCACCGCCGGCGAGCGCACCGAAGAGTCGCGCTGGGTGGCCGGTGTGCGCTTCTGGTTCTGAACTTCATCCGCACGTTTCACGTTTTTCATCTTTTTCAACTTCATCAAAAAGGCAGTTTCAACATGCAAAAATCTCTTTCCATTCTTCTGCTCGGCGTGGCACCGGTTCTGGCGATCGCCGCGGGCGATCATGGTGGTCATGACATGGGCGCCATGAACGGCAACATGGCCGGCATGCATCAGGGCGAGCACAACTCGGCCGCCGGGCGGGCAGGCGACCCGGCCAAGGTCAGCCGCACCATCGAAGTGACCATGGACGACACCATGCGCTTCAGCCCGAACCAGGTTTCCGTCAAGGCAGGCGAGACGATCCGCTTCTTCGTCAAGAACGCCGGCAAGGTGCCGCACGAGATGGTGATTGGCACGACGAGTGAGCTCAAGGCGCATGCCGAGATGATGCGCCAGATGCCCGGCATGAAGCATGCCGAAGCCAATATGGTCAATCTGGCAGCGGGCAAGCGCGGCGGCATCGTCTGGCAGTTCGACAAGGCGGGCGAAGTCGATTTCGCATGTCTGATCCCCGGCCACATGGAAGCCGGCATGAAAGGCCAGATCAAAGTCGCGGATAACTAAACAGCCAGCAATGAAGATGGCCATGCACACACCCATTGAATTCAACCGCCGACGCTGATTGGCGGGGCGCTTGTGCTGCCACTGGCTGGGGCATGGGCAGCACAAGCGCCCCAGCGTCGAGGTCTGGAAAGACCCAGGCTGCGGCTGCTGCAAACAAAGCTGCCTACAGCGTGTTGCTGCTCAAAAAAGAGGGCAATTCCACGGTTTACCAAATGTATGAAGGAAACAAATCATGAAATCAATGAGGCAACTGCTCATCCTCGTATCGATCGCGTCGGCCGCGGCCTTCGGCAGTGCTTTCGCGCAGGCCACGATGGACCACAGCAAAATGGGCGGCATGCAGATGGTGGCCAGCAATGAAATGACCCAGGGAGAGGTCCGCAAGATCGACAAGGACGCCAAGAAGATCACGATCAGGCATGGCGAGATCAAGAACCTTGAGATGCCTCCCATGACCATGGTGTTTCAGGTCAGGGATCCGGCTTTGCTGGAGAAGGTCCAGACCGGCGACCAGGTTCAGTTCAAAGCCATGAAGGACAGTGGCTCACTGGTGGTGACCGATCTCCAGCCTGTCAAGTAATAAGTAATGCCGTGATTCCGGCAGGCCGGCAGGTTTCAATGGCCCAGGTGGCGGCGTTGAAGAAGGCAACTCGCGCGCCATGTGGATCAATTTGAGTTAAAGATTGACGAATATGGGGGCGTAAGAACTTTTGTGTAAACGGTCAATTGGCAGGAAACTGCTGCGCTCCCATGGAAATGCAAATCAATGACCGTCACGAACGAACTGATCGACAGCCTGCTGGCTGACTACAAAAAACCTGAAGACCTCATCGGTGAGAACGGCCTGCTCAAGCTGCTCACCAAAAAACTGGTGGAACGCGCCTTGCAAGCCGGGATGGCCGAGCACCTGGGCCACGCCAAGAATAACACGGGGGCCAACCCGGCAACACCCGCAACGGCAAGAGCAAGAAAACCCTCAAGGGCGACTTTGGTGAGCTGCCCATAGAAATCCCGCGGGATCGGCATGGCAGCTTCGAGCCGCAGATCATCCCCAAGCACCAAACCCGTTGGAGCGGCTTTGACGAGAAGATCCTGTCGCTCTACGCCCGCGGCATGACCGTGCGAGAAATCCAGAGCCACCTGGAAGAAATGTACGGTGCCGAGGTCTCGCCCACGCTGATCTCCTCGGTGACGGATGCCGTGATGGACGAAGCCAAGGCCTGGCAGGCGCGTCCGCTGGACGCGCTGTACCCCAGTCTACCTGGACTGCATCCATGTCAAAACCCGCGATGCCGAGGCTGTACGGGCCAAAGCCGTGTACCTGGCGCTGGGCATCAGCATGACTGGCGAGAAGGAAATTCTGGGCCTGTGGATCGCCCAGACCGAGGGTGCCAAGTTCTGGCTGCTGGTGGTCACCGAACTCAGGAACCGGGGCGTGCAAGACATCTTCATTGCCTGCGTGGATGGTCTCAAGGGCTTTCCTGATGCCATCGAGGCGGTGTACCCCAAGACGGCCGTGCAGCTGAGCCTGGTGCACATGGTGCGCCACAGCCTGAATTACGTGAGTTGGAAGCTGCGCAAGGCGGTGGCCGCTGACCTGAAGACCGTCTATGCCGCATCCACCGTGGATGAAGCATCCATCCGACTCAATGAATTCGAGGACAAGTGGGGTGCGGACTACCCGACCATCGTCAAATCCTGGCGCAGCAACTGGGCACGCATCACATCGTTCTTCGACTACCCGCCGGAGATACGGCGCATCATTTACACGACCAACGCGATTGAGTCAGTGAACATGAGCTTGCGAAAGATCACCAAGAACCGGGGTTCCTTCCCCAGTGACGACGCGCTGCTGAAGTTGTTCTATCTGGCCCTGGCCAACATCAGCAAGAAATGGACGATGCCGCTGCGGGACTGGAAGGCTGCATTGACCCGGTTTACCATCCAGTTCGAGGAGAGAATGCCCAAGCCTTAACACTCGCCCCGTTTACACAAAATTCGGGACACCCTCTTTGTTACCGCACGTCCGGTCGGCTGCGGCGACAAATTTGATAGCTCTGACCATCAGAAAAGCGTAGCAAATAGCGGAGACTTGTGGGGTTTAGATGCGAACCCGCCGTCTATGATGTCCTAATATCTCTCTGGTGATCAGTTATCGCTTTGAAGACTGTTGTAAGCCAAAGAAGGCGGGGAACTCCATGAATCTTGCACTAACTCCATTGAGCTCAATACAAGCCGTTGTCGGAATGAGCCAACCGCTCGTTAAGAGCCCGAGTGCTGTTGGCGCCGGATTTGCCGACGCAATATCCCAGGCATTGAAGGACACGAGTGCCCTCCAGAAAGAGTCTGGGCGCCTCACCAAGGAGTTCACCCTCGAAAACCCAACGGTAAGCCTGGAGCAGACTATGCTGACAGGGGTCAAATCGAATATTTCCTTCCAGGCGAATTTGCAAGTTCGAAACCGTTTAGTTCAGGCCTACACAGAAATTTCAAATATGCAAATTTGAGCGGTCAGCGTTGAAGATACTTGCTTCTGGAGGTAACTGGTGATCTTCGCTAGCCCTCTTTCTCCCATGAATATGAGAGACACGCGCGTCCCCAGAGCAACACCTGCGGCTCACACTTATCTGACTGCAGGGTAAGTCGGCGCTCAAACGGTGCTAGCCGTAGGCATGCCGAACTGCGCAATTTTTCGTAGAGCATGGTGATCACCACCGAATTTGCAGATCGCCTCACAATGTTCGCGCAAGTCATCAAACGGTAAATAGCCGAACTTGCCAGTGTGAGTCAACCCACTAAAAGAGGGGCGCGCAAGATGCGCCATGACCTCCTGCCCTCGCGATTTGGGTGCAGCGATATAACAATGACATGCGTCATGGTCCATCCCGGAAACCAAGTCTCTCATTCGCAATATGCCCGAGTAGATGGATGTGCTTTTTTCAACCTCGAATGCCGCTACGATCCGATTCGAAGTACGGCCCAACCAGAGCACGTCAATCAGTCCAACGGTATCTCGTACTGCGAGGCTACCGCTTAAGACAGGCATCTCCGGGATGGTCATTTTCGCAAATGAGTCGCCGCAGCACGAACGGTGTCGGTCATTTCTTGCAACGTGGACATCAAGTTCAAGCGTGCGCCCCATGCGAATCAGTATACGGTCACGCGCCAAGCGCGACTGCTTTAGTGACGACGAGGGAAGGAACGCGCTCCCCGCCGATCAGGCGAGGACACGCCACTGCGGGCGTTCTAAGCGTTCGAAAGGTGGCGACGTAAGACGCGCCCAATAGTCCGCTATGTCTAGGGACGAACTGGACATCGGCGGGAAAGTCACCTCTCCAGGCAGGGCTGATGAACACCCGGCATGGCAGGATACGCAATCAGGGTCGCCAGCACCAGTTTTGGCTGGATCGGGTGCTGCTTCTTTTCCATCAGCAGCCTTGTGCTGATGGTCATGATGGCCGAAGTGCCTGGCCGCCGCACCGGTTTCGTGCTGGCAATACACGCTTACTGCCGCCCAGCTGAGTTGCAGCGGGAGCAGGATCAGCAGAAGGATGGGGAGCCAGCGGCGCATGGTCGGCATTCTAGCGGGTCTGGCCCACACCTTGCACAGCCCCTGCACAGCCAGGAGAAAGCTTGGAGTGGCCGAGCTGAAGCAGGTCCGTGGCGCGGACGGAGCCGGAACCCGTCATCGAGGGTCTGCCGCGGTGTTCCATGATGTTCTTTCAGGGTTTGGTCTTCAACAGGCGCAGGCCGTTGAAGACCACGATCAAGCTCGCGCCCATGTCGGCGAACACGGCCATCCACATGGTGGCGCTGCCCAGGACGGACAGCACCAGGAAGACCGACTTGATACCCAGGGCCAGCACGATGTTCTGCCACAGCACCGCGCGCGTGCGCCGTGACAACCGGATGAGTTCCGGGATGCGCCGCAGGTCGTCATTCATGATGACCACGTCGGCCGCCTCCATGGCCGTGTCCGTGCCCGCTGCACCCATGGCGATGCCAATGTCGGAGCGTGCCAGGGCCGGGGCATCGTTGATGCCGTCGCCTGCCATCGCGGTGGGGCCGTATCGACCTTGCATGTCCTCGATGGCTATCAGCTTGTCTTCGGGCAGCAGGTTGCCGCGGGCATCGTCGATGCCGGCCTGCCGGGCGATGGTCTGCGCGGTGGCCGGGTTGTCGCCCGTCAGCATCACCGAGCGCACCCCCAGGGCATGAAGCGCGGCCAGGGCCTCGCGTGAACTCTCCTTGATGGTGTCGGCCACGGCAAAAATGGCCAGTACCTGGCTGTCCATGGCCAGCATCGTCACGGTGCGACCTTGGGTCTCGTGTTCCGCCAGCCGTGCTTCGATGGCCGGACTGCACAGGCCCTGCTCTTCGATCAGGCGATGGTTGCCCAGGATCAGCGTCTGCCCGTCGTTGCGGGCCTGGATGCCCCGGCCGGGCAAGGCCATGAACTGCTCCAGTTGTCCATTGCTTCGATCCAGACCTTGCGCGATGGCCTTGGACACGGGGTGATCCGAGTGGGCCGCCAGGTCACCCGCCCAGCGCAGCACCTGTGTTTCCTGGAGCAGCGAGGGCAGCACCTCGGTGGCCACCAGTTTGGGCTTGCCTTCGGTAATGGTGCCGGTCTTGTCCAGAGCGATAACCTTGATCTTGTGCGCGCCTTCCAGGTAGACCCCGCCCTTGATGAGGATGCCGCGTCGCGCTGCTGAGGCCAGGCCGCTGACCACCGTGACCGGCGTGGCGATGACCAGGGCACAGGGGCAGGCAATGACCAGCAGGACCAATGCCTTGTACAGGCCTTCGGTCCAGCTCAATCCCATCAGCCAAGGAGACAAGATGGCCACGGCCACGGCGAACGCGAACACCGCCGGCGTGTAGATGGCCGCGAGCTTGTCCACGAACTGCTGAGTTGGCGCGCGGCTACCCTGGGCCTGTTCCACGGCCTGGATGATGCGGGCCAGCGTGGTGTTGCTGGCGGCGGCGGTCACGCGCACTTCCAGCGCGCCAGTGCCGTTGATGGTGCCTGCGAAGACCAGGTCACCAACCGCCTTGTCGATGGGCATGCTTTCGCCTGTCACGGGCGCCTGGTTGACCGCGCTGTTGCCATCGACGACCATACCGTCAAGCGGAATGCGCGCGCCGGGCTTGACCCGCACTATGGCATTCAGCGCCACGTCGGCAGCAGCCACCAGTTGCCAGTCGCCGCCGGGCTGGCGAACCTCAGCCGTATCCGGCGTGAGATCCAGCAGGCTTTTGATGGCGTTGCGTGCCCGGTCCACGGCCTGCGCCTCGATAAGTTCCGCGATGGCGTAGAGCGCCATCACCATTGCCGCCTCCGGCCACTGGCCGATCAAGAAGGCGCCTGTAACGGCCACTGTCATCAGCGCGCTGATGTTCAGCCGCCCCTGCCGCAAGGCGGCAAATCCCTTGCGGTAGGTAGAGAAGCCGGCCAGCCAGATGGCCGCCGCCGCCAGGGCCATGCCGGCTCCTTTGTAGACAGCTGTCTCAGGCGCGAAGAAGTCCAGCAGCTCGGCCGCGATGGCGAGCAGCAGGGACGCACCCAAGCGCCACAAGCCTTCGGACATGGGCGCATGCGGGTCGGCCTGCTCCTCCACCGTCACGGGCTGGGGATCGAAGCCGGCTTGGCGTAAGGCCGCGAGGGCGCGCGGCATGGTCTCAGCCGGCGCATCGATGCGCAGGGTGCGTGCGGCGAGCTGGAAACCAAGACCGCGCACACCGGTGATGCCGGCCAGTGCGTGCCGGATTTCGCTTTCTTCGGACGCACAGTCCATGGTCGGGATGCGGAACACCGCACCATCTCCGCCAGGCTGCTCAACATTGGCCTTGGATGACGCGGGCGCCACACTGCAGGCGCTGCTACAAGCACATCCGGGGTTTTTGCCTTGTTCTGGGATTTTCTGAAATTGCATTTCCACTCCTTGTTGGGTTTGATTGGGAACCCTGTAGCGGCTTTAGAGTCAAGCCCGTAAGATGCAATAATCTTGGTCTGATTCTGCCTTGCCATGCTAGAAGCTTTTCGCGTCTCTTCTTTGTTCATCCTCACCGCTTTGGCGGAGATCGTGGGCTGTTACCTGCCCTGGCTGGTGCTGGTCCAGGGCCGCAGCCCTTGGCTGCTGCTGCCTGCGGCGCTGGCACTGGCGTTTTTTGCCTGGCTGCTCACTCTGCACCCGCAGGCTGCCGGCCGCACCTATGCGGCCTACTGTGGTGTCTATGTGATGATGGCCCTGCTTTGGCTCTGGCGTGTCGATGGCGTTACGCCCACGCGCTGGGATCTTGCAGGCGGCGCCATCTGCCTGCTGGGCATGGCCCTCATTGCTTTCCAACCCCGCACGGCCGGAGCCTGAGATCGGGAGTCGTTACATGAAGATCGGTGATCTGTCGAAATTGACGCAAACCCAGGTCGAGACCATTCGCTACTACGAGCGCGAAGGCCTGCTGCCCAAGCCGGCCCGGACCGAGGGAAATTATCGGATTTACGGGCACGGCCATGCCGAACGGCTGGCGTTCATACGGCACTGCCGCGGCTTGGACATGACACTCATCGAAATCCGGCAACTGCTGCATTTCAAGGACGCGCCGCAGGAGAACTGTGGCGAAGTCAACGCTCTGCTGGATGCCCACATCGGCCATGTAGTGGCTCGCATCCGTGAATTGCGCGCCCTAGAGAAGGAGCTGAAAGCCCTACGTGAGTGTTGCCGCGAAGCCCTGCAGGCAGCAAATTGCGGCATTCTCAGTGAGCTCTCCCGGCCCCTTGAGCGCAGGGCCGGATCCATTACCGGGCATGTGCACAGAACCCATAGCGGCTGAGCTAAGGAATCATCTCAGTGAATCGCGCCGCATACTACCTGCAACAATCAAAGCCATGAGCAACCTTGATCATTACTTGGTTGCTGCTGAGCGGGAAAATACCCGCCGTAGTTATGACTCGGCCATTCGGCACTTTGAGGTCGAATGGAAAGGGCTGCTGCCGGCGACAGCCCGCACCTTGGCTGAATACCTCTCCCACTTTGCCAGCACTTTGTCGATCAACACCCTGCGCCAGCGCCTCGCGGCGCTGTCGCGTTGGCACACCGACAACGGATTCCAAGACCCCACCAAATCGCCGCTAATCCGTCAGGTGCTCAAGGGGATTCGGACGTTGCACCCAACGACCGAGAAACGCGCACGCCCCCTGGAGGTGGAAGCCTTGCATCAGATGGACGAATGGCTAGTTTCCTCTATCGGCCATGCCGAATCCTCGGGCGACCGGTTGGCCTTGATGCAGCACACGCGCAATCGCAGTCTCGTACTCCTCGGATTTTGGCGCGGATTTCGTGCAGATGAATTGGCACGCCTGCGCGTGAAGGATGTGCAGATCACGCCCGGTGAAGGCATGACCTGCCACCTGTCGCGTAGCAAGGGGGACCGCC
Organism: Curvibacter delicatus NBRC 14919; assembly: GCF_001592265.1. Lineage (GTDB taxonomy): Bacteria > Pseudomonadota > Gammaproteobacteria > Burkholderiales > Burkholderiaceae_C > Hylemonella > Hylemonella delicata. The sequence goes on from NZ_BCWP01000020.1 coordinate 8,574, forward strand.
AGCTGGCTGGCCGAACCTATCCTTGTCCGGCCTTGTCGCGACTGTGCCCAGTCACAGCTTACGAAGCCTGGATCCGCCTGTCCGGGATTTCTGACGGGGCGGTCTACCGCAAGATTGACCGATGGGGAAAGCTGGCCGATGACGGCTTGCATCCCAACAGTCTGATCACGCTCCTGCGCAAAATCCTCCAGTCGGCGGGCATTGCCGCCGCGGATGAATACAGCAGCCACTCCCTGCGCCGAGGTTTTGCGGGATGGGCCCGTTCCAGCGGGTGGGATTTGAAGGATCTGATGGAGTATGTCGGCTGGAAAGACATCAAATCAGCCATGCGCTATCTGGAGGGGGATACCGCATCCCTGCAAGAGCGTTTCGAGCGTGGTTTGGAATCGCTGACGCCGGTAGACAGTTCCCTCACGTCGCCGCAATCCACCACCCAAGAAAATCCGGTATCCCGCGCCACAGTCCAGGTGACCATGGCCTTGGATCGCTTCACACCGCAGTCCCGCGGCTTGACTCGTGCACGTCGACTGATTGAAGAAATCTGCTTTGCCCGCTATGCCATGCAGAGCCTGGATGCGCGGGGAACCCGCTATGAACTGACGGTTCCCTGCCCGAGCCGGGAGGAATTGGACGAGTCCATTTATGCCATGCTGGACGAGATGTACCGGATCGCCAATGACAACCAATGCTCACTGGAAGTGTCCCTGCACGAACCGGCGACTGATACTTATTGGGATTGAAGCCGCGCTGCAAATAGGCATCCGATCCGGCCCAGTCCAGCCCGCCCATGACGACAATCACCGAGACAGCCTATCCATGCCTGAAATCCGACCCCACCGAAAGAGAGCTGACCGAGGTCTACACCCCCACTGCGCCTGAAAAATCGTTTGTAGCCAGCATTGCCAAGCGGTCAATACCGCAGGTCGCTGCTCTGATTTATCTCAAGGTCTTCCAGCGGGCAGGAACCTTCATTCGCCTGGATGAGGTGCCCCCCACAATCCGGGAGCACATCGTCAAGGCCTGTGGCGTGCTCAGGCCCCCCACTTGGACCGAACTGCGCCGATTCGACGCATCTGGCCCTCGAACGGCCATGATCAAAGCGCTCAGACGGTTTCTGAACGTTCGCCCCCTCGATGAGGCAGGCAAGGCATGGCTCGAACAGGTGGCGGATCAGGCCGCCGAAACCAAGAACGCAGTCGCCGACATCATCAATGTGATGCTGGAGGAACTGGTACATCACCGCTATGAACTGCCGGCGTTCTCCACCTTGGACCGCATGGCATTCCGGGCCCGGGAAGCCAGCAACAACCGCAATTTCTCGGCCATCGCCAGGCAGCTCACGCCCCAGGCTACAAGGTTGATTGACGGACTGCTCAAGACGGCCCGCGGCGAATCCGTCTCACCTTGGCAGTTGCTCAAACGTGAGCCCAAACGACCGACCAACAAGGAAACCCGCGAATACATCCAGCATATCCGGCGCCTGCAACACCTGGTGGACCAGTTGCCCAAGCCGGAGGTGCCCATCCCGAAGCTCCAACAGTTCAAGGATCTGGCTCGTGCGCTGGATGCCTCCGAGATGGCTGAGCTCAAGCCGATGAAGCGGCATGCTTTGGCCGTGATCTTCATCCGTGCGCAGCACGCCCAGGCATTGGACGATGCGGCGGATCTTTTCATCCGCCTGATGCAGAACCTGGAAAACAACGCGCGGCAAAAGCTCCTGCAGTACCAGCAGGAGCGGGTCCTGAAAACGGACATGCTGATCGGCCAGCTCAAGGAGATCCTGGGTGCCTATCAACTCCATGGGTCCGACACCCAGCGGGTAGAAGCTATTGGCTCCACGCTGGTGGCCGAGGTGGAAGATCTCCTGGACGAATGCGAGCAGCATCTGGCCTATGCCGGGCGCAACCATTTCCCGTTCATGGTCCAGCCCTACAAAATGGTCCGGGCGCAGCTGATCAACTGCATCGAGATCGCAGCCCCGCAGTCCAGCAGCGAGGATCAGGTCATCGTGAAGATGATCTCCGTCCTGTATGCCTTGCGCAGCAACCGGGCCGACATGGTGTCACTGGAGTCCCTGGGTCTCGACGAGGAGCGGGACTTCCGGTGGATGTCCGCCCAGTGGCGCAAGCTGGTGCTGGTCAAGCCAGCCGACGGCAAAGGCAAGGCCGCCTGGATACAGCGCCGGTATTTCGAACTCGCGGTCATGCATGCTGTCAAGGACGAGATCAAATCGGGCGATCTGTTCATCAAGTATGGCGAGCGCTACGACGACTACCGGGAGCAATTGGTCGATGACCAGACCTTTGCCGCGGAGGTGGACGACTACGGGGCCGTGACGGGAATCGAGACCGATCCTGCAACGTTCGTGGCCAAACTCAAGGCGGCCATGCTCCAGCGTGCGACCGAGGTGGACGCTGCTTTCCCGGAAAACGCCCATGCCGACATCGTTGACAGCCGACTCATTTTGAGAAAACCCCCGCGCTCGGAGGAGATCGAGGCCGTCAGGGAGGTCGACGCCCTGATCACAGAGCGGATGGAGCCCGTCAGCATCGTGGACGTGATGATTGACACCGAACGCTGGCTGGATCTGCACAAGCTGTTCCGTCCCTTGGCTGGCACCGACAGCCGCCTGGAAGATCGGCGCATGCGTGTCATCACCACGCTGTTTTGCTACGGCTGCAATCTGGGCCCGGTGCAGACCGCAAAATCCATCAAAGGCCTGAGCCGCCGGCAGATCACCTGGCTGAACCTCAAATACGTCACCGATGATCTTCTGGACAAGGCCATCGTGAAGGTGATCAATGCCTACAACAAATTCGAATTACCGGGGTATTGGGGCACCGGCAAGCATGCATCGGCTGATGGCACCAAGTGGAACCTCTACGAGCAGAACATGCTGTCGGAATACCACATCCGCTACGGCGGGTACGGCGGCATCGGCTACTACCATGTGTCCGACAAGTTCATCGCCTTGTTCAGCCATTTCATTTCCTGCGGGACGTACGAGGGCATCTTTATCCTGGACGGGTTGATGAGCAATCAGTCCGACATCCGGCCGGACACGATTCATGGGGATACCCAGGCACAGAGCTACCCGGTGTTCGCTCTGGCGCATCTTCTGGGCATCCAGCTCATGCCCCGGATTCGTGGGATTTCTGATCTGAAGTTCTTTCGGCCGCAACGCGGGATCGTCTTCAACAACATCAATGATCTGTTCGGCGATGTGATCGACTGGAAGATGATCGAAACCCATCTGCCGGCCATGCTGCGTGTCGCCGTTTCCATCAAGACCGGCAAGATCACGCCATCGGCCATCTTGCGGCGTCTGGGCACCTACAGCCGAAAGAACAAGCTGTACTTCGCTTTCGTGGAATTGGGCAAAGTCATCCGGACCATGTTCCTGTTGAGCTATATCGGCGACGTCAACCTGCGCAAGGTCATTCATGCCGAGACCAACAAGAGCGAGCAGTTCAACAGCTTCGCCGGCTGGTCGTTTTTTGGTGGGGAAGGCATCATCGCGGAAAACATCCGCCATGAGCAGCGCAAGGTCGTCAAGTACAACCACCTGGTGGCCAACATGATCATCCTGCACAACGTGGCTGGAATGAGCAGGGTCCTGAAAGAGCTCCGGGAAGAGGGCACGGAAATCACGCCAGAAGTTTTGGCCGGGCTGGCTCCATTCAGGACAGCCCATATCAACCGGTATGGGGATTACACGCTGGATTTCCGCCGAAAGAGCGAGCCACTCGACTTCAGGATGTCGATAATCTCTGACAAATCAATAACTTAGGTTGTTTTTAGCGGGGATTTACATGAATCCCGGCCGAGCCTCTGATTGTGTCACCGCAGGCGCGAACGCGGCCTGAAGCTCCCGCCCGCTTGTCAAAGCGGCTTGACCTGCCCCAGGTCCGGCTTGTCCAGCCAGGCCTGGAATTCGTCGGCCAGTTGCCGGCTCATCTGCACCGCGGTGCCCCAGGCCTTGACGCGGCCGGCCAGGTCGTTGCCGTAGTGTGTGAAGTCATTGCGGTCGGGCAGCTTGCCGTTGGGCAGGGTCTTGATCCATTCCGGGTCGGGCGCCAGCAGCACCATGGTGTCCAGGTGATGCGTGGCACGGTGGCGCCACTTCAGCCCTTTGTCGAGCCAGCCCGGCACCACGGCTTGCTGGAAATGCGGGTAAAGCACCAGGCCTTTTGAGCCTCCAGCCCTTTCCTCGTCTGCGCCAGCCGCTTCCAAATTGATAGCATGATGCGCTGCCGTGTAATTGAGGTGCAGGTGGTAATCGGTGATGCCGCCATCCCAGTAAGCCCCGGCTGGTGCGCCGTTGATGTGCTGCACGGCACGCAGCACAAAGGGAATGGAACAGCTGGCCTGCAGGGCCGACATGAAGTTGGCTTCGCTCAAGGCGACCCGACGCGTGCGGTAGTCGTCGGTGGCAAATGGCAACTCGGCCCCCGGCGAGGAGAACACCACGCGCTCCAGCCAGGCCCCCATGGCCTTGCGGTGCACCGTGTTGGCAAGAAAGGCGCCGAGGTAACCCAGCGGTGTGCGCAGGGCATGTTCCCGCCCCAGCAGATGACGCCCCCGCGAGGTGAGGATGTGCAGGTGGTAGCGCGGGTGGTTCAGTACCTCCTGGACACGCCCGCCATAAAACGCCTGCAGGTTCTGCCCAAAACGTTCGCTGATGAGCTCGGCCGGTGGGCGCTTCTGCCCCGGCTGCAATTCGTAGTGCTGACGGATGTAGTCGTGCTCCAGCCGCTCGAAAGCCGCCACCGGCTTGTCCAGACAGGCCGTGGCCATGCGCCAGGCGCCGATTGAGGCGCCCACCAGATCCACGGTGTGTGTCGTCGAGGCCAGCCAGTCGCCAAAGATGAAACGGTCGAGCGCACCCAGAATCAACCCCTTGGGTCCGCCAGCTGCTGCCGGAATGGTGACCACATCACGGGCCTGCAGGCCGCCTTGTTCCAGATGGCGCCGCGCCTGCGGGCCGGCATAGATGCGTAGCGCTTTCATGTGATCGATCAAAAAGGCGGTTGTCTGTCAGGCGCGCGTTGAACTCAGGAATAGGCCGACCAGTCGAACGGGTCCTGCTGCAGCACCATGTCGATGTCCAGCCCCAGCACATCCCCCACTTCACCGGGAAAGGTAACGGCCATGGCCCGTTCGCTGAGGTTGGCCTCGCGCGCGCGGGCGCGCCAGGTGGCCAGGTGGATGATGCCGGCCAGCGGCTCGTAGACATGGTTCTCGAACGGTGCGTACTGGTGTTCCAGCGCATCGACGATTGCTTGCGGGAACTGCCGGCGCCGGGCATAGGCGGCCCCGACCTGGGCATAGCTGTAGCCGAACTGCTTGAACTCGGCCCGGGCACGTTTGATGTCCAGTGGCGGCACTTCCTTGTCCAACGCCGCAATGTCGACCGCCATGCCGACATGCATCACCAGCTCGCCCACGGCGTGAATCAGGCCGCAGGTAAAGGCCGCACCCTGGTTCTGCCGCACCACGCCGGCCAGGGAGCGCGAGAGCTTGGCCACATTCAGGCTGTAGGCCCAGAACTGCTGCAGGTTGATGCCCGGCACCGCCTTGAGCGACGCCGCGGTGGCGGCCTCCGCCGCCATGGCCCGGATATGGGACAAGCCCAGAATGGCCAGGGCTTCCGGCACGCTGTTGACCTTGCCCGGCAGTTTGAAAAACGGCGTATTGGCCGCCTGCAACAGGCGCGTGGTGAGCGCCGGGTCGGTGCTGATGAGTTGCGACACCTGGCGCAGGTCGGGCTCCTCGCGGTCCAGCTCTCCCAGCAGCAAGGCGATGACCTTCGGGATGCTGGGCAGGACGATGGGCTGCGCCAGCAAGGCGCTCAGCTCCATGACGACGGTCTCCGTTGATAGTTCCTGCCCATGGGCTGATTATGGCTTGCCCGACTGTCTGCGCCCTGACGGCCCTCAGCGCTTGAGCTTGGCGAAGGCCGAGGCCATGGCCGACTGCGGTGCCGGCTCGTTGTAGCGACGCGGCTGCTGGCCGCGCCCGGCGCCTTCGAAACGGTTCTCGCGCGGTCCATCACGCCGCGCCGGTGCCGCATCGAGCTTCATGGTCAGGCTGATGCGCTTGCGTGCCACATCCACTTCCAGCACCTTGACCTTGACGATGTCGCCGGTCTTCACCACCTCGCGCGCGTCGTTGACGAACTTGTTGCTCAGCTGGCTCACATGCACCAGGCCGTCCTGGTGCACGCCCAGGTCAACAAAGGCGCCGAACTGGGCCACGTTGCTGACCGTGCCTTCCAGCACCATGCCCTCCTGCAAATCCTTGATGTCGTCCACGCCGTCGTTGAAACGCGCGACCTTGAAGTCCGGGCGCGGGTCACGGCCGGGTTTTTCCAGCTCGCCCAGGATGTCCTTGACGGTGATGACGCCAAACTGTTCGTTGGCAAACAGCTCAGGCTTGAGCGTCTTGAGCATCTCGGCACGGCCCATCAGTTCAGCCACCGGCTTGCCGGTCCTGGCCAGGATCTGTTCCACCACCGGGTAGGTTTCCGGGTGCACGCCGGTCATGTCCAGCGGGTTGTCGCCGCCACGGATGCGCAGGAAACCAGCGCTTTGTTCAAAGGTCTTGGCGCCCAGGCCGGTGACCTTGAGCAGGTCCTGCCGGTTGTGGAAGGCGCCGTTGGCCTCGCGCCAGCGCACCACCGCCTTGGCCACACCCGCCGACAGGCCGGAGACACGCGACAGCAGCGGCACGCTGGCCGTGTTGAGGTCGACACCGACCGAGTTCACGCAGTCTTCCACCACCGCGTCCAGCGTGCGCGCCAGCTCGCTCTGGTTGACATCGTGCTGGTACTGGCCGACGCCGATCGACTTGGGGTCGATCTTCACCAGCTCGGCCAGCGGGTCCTGCAGACGGCGCGCAATGCTGGCCGCACCGCGAAGGCTCACGTCCACGTCGGGCATTTCCTGCGATGCGAATTCACTGGCGGAATAGACCGAGGCACCGGCCTCGCTGACCACCACCTTCTCGATCTGGCGCTCGGCCTTGGCCGCGAGCTTGATCAGGTCGGCCGCCAGCTTGTCGGTCTCGCGGCTGGCAGTGCCGTTGCCAATGGCGATCAGGTTCACGCCATGTTTCTCGACCAGGCGCGCCAGCGTGTGCAGCGAACCTTCCCAGTCACGCTTGGGTTCGTGCGGGTAGACGGTGGCGGTGTCGACCAGCTTGCCGGTGGCATCGACCACGGCCACCTTGACGCCAGTGCGGATGCCCGGGTCCAGGCCCATCACCACGCGCGGGCCGGCGGGCGCCGCCAGCAGCAGGTCGCGCAGATTGTCGGCAAAGACCTTGATGGCCACTTTCTCGGCGTCTTCACGCAGGCGGGCAAACAGGTCGCGTTCGGTGGACAGGCTGAGCTTGACGCGCCAAGTCCAGCCCACGCACTTGCGCAGCAGGTCGTCAGCGGGCCGGCCCTGGTGGCTCCAGCCCAGGTGCAGCGCGATCTTGCCCTCGGCCAGCGACGGTTTGCCCGGTTCGGGTTCCACGGGCAGCACCAGCTTGGCATCCAGAATGTCCTGCGCCCGGCCGCGGAACACAGCCAGGGCACGGTGCGAGGGCACGCGGCCGATCGGCTCGTCGTAGTCGAAATAGTCGCGGAACTTGGCCACGTCCGCGTTGTTCTCATCCTTGCCGTCCATCAGACGGCTCTTGAACAGCCCTTCGCTCCACAGCCATTCGCGAAGGCTCTGCACCAGCGCGGCATCTTCGGCCCAGCGCTCGGACAGGATGTCGCGCACGCCGTCGAGCACGGCGGCCACGGTGGTGAAATCATCGCCGGCTTCGGTTTTTTGCGGCAGCACAAAGGCTTGCGCCTCGGCCGCCGGGTCCAGCACCGGATTGGCAAACAGCTTGTCCGCCAAGGGCTCGATGCCGGCTTCGCGCGCGATCTGCCCTTTGGTACGGCGCTTCGGCTTGTAGGGCAGGTAAAGGTCTTCCAGTTCCTGCTTGGTGGTGGCCGCATGCAGCGCGGCCTGCAATTCTGGGGTGAGTTTGCCCTGCTCTTCGATGCTCTTGATGATGGCTTCGCGCCGTTCGGTCAGTTCGCGCAGATAACCCAGGCGGTATTCGAGTTCACGCAACTGCGTGTCGTCCAGCCCCTCGGTGGCTTCCTTGCGGTAACGGGCGATAAAGGGGACGGTGGCACCTCCGTCGAGCAAGGCCACGGCGGCCGCGACCTGTCTGTCCAGTACCCGGAGTTCCTGCGCGATTTGCGCGATGATTTTCTGCATGACTCTACGAACCGCCGGTCAATGCCGGCCCTTCAAAACGAAACGAAGTTCGCGAGTGTGCCACAGAGCGGCGACCCGGTTTTCAGGGCCACCGACCCAGACAAAAAGGTAAAAATGGCAACCGGCTATTGCCGGGCACGCTCGTCATCCTGACGTCGTCCCGCCTGCCGCCTGTCCACACCGCTCCAGTGGCGCCGCCGGTCAGCTCCGGGCGCATCACTGCGGCGGTCGCCTGGCACGGCATGGAGTTGCAGCTCCAGAATCACATCCTGCTGCTGGCTCGTTTGTCCGCGGCGTTTCGGGACAAATCGAAACGGGGCAAAACCATCCGCACCGTCCGTGGGCGTGTCGCTTGCCCGGGTGCGGCGGCTTTCGCCCAGGGGCGATGGCCCATGGGCGGCCACGGCCGCAATCCAGGCCTGATCTGCGCGCTGGATGATGTGTGCCAAGGCCGGCTCGCCCTGCGCCAGCAAGAAATGGTGGTAACCCGTGATGTCGTCTTCCCGGCTCAGGCCTGCTTGGGTGGCCTCTCGCGGGTACATGCGTTCACTCCAGGCTCTGAAATTCATGCCTGCCAGCGCCAGACGCGAACGGCTGTCGCTGTGAAGCAGCGGCTTGCAGATGTTCTGGATGAAGGCCTGGTAGGCGTGGTCAAAACTGCGTCTCACAAGCTCGAGCGCCTGGGCTGGGTCTCCCATGTCGGCGGCCAGCTGGCGACGGGCCGACAGCATCAGGGCGCACATGCCCAAGACCGTGGACGACGCTGTGTCCGGCCAGGCCGGGTGATGCGCCTCGAACAGCGCCTGTGCGGCCTGACAGACCTCAGACAGCCGTCGATGCACCGCTGGAACGTTCTCCTTCGCCAGCTCGCTGCCCAGATGGCGCACAAAACTGGCCGCCCAGGCGTTCGCCGTTGAACTCCGGAACGACACCTTGGCCGCGGCAAGCGCTGGCCACTCCTCCAGGGCAGACGTGCTCATGTGCAATCCTCTCTGTGGCTGTGTTCCCCCGAACGGTTGTCACAGTTTTTTACACATTTCAAATCACGTCGTGGCGACTGTCAAGATGCGCCGCCCCACGCCCCGGGCCAAGGAAGCCGCGCGCCGTCAGACGGACCGCAAGGCGCGGCGCAGATCGACGCCCAGCTCCGGCTTGTGCGCAAAGGGGTCGGTCGGGTTGCGCGCCTGCATGATGTCTTCCAGCCGCGTCTGTACCGAGCCAAGGGCCTTGGGGTGGCTGTAGATGTAGAACTGGTTGGCGGCGATGGCATCGAATACCTTCTGCGCCACCTCGGCTGCCGTCACCTTGCCGGAGTTCACGGCCTTGTCACTCATGGCCTGGCCGATCAGCTGGCTGCGCGTCGGCTTGGCGGCGGGCAATTCGCCCGGGCGGTTGCGCTCGCTCTGGTTGATGCCGGTGGGCACAAAGTACGGGCACAGCACGGAGGCGCTGACCTGCTCCGTCACCAGGGCCAGGTCCTGGTACAGGGTTTCGCTCAAACTTACCACCGCGTGTTTGCTCGTGTTGTAGATGCCCATATTGGGCGCATTGAGCAGACCGGCCATGCTGGCGGTGTTGACGATATGCCCCCGGTAAGCCGGGTCCTTCTTCGCCGCGTCGAGCATCATGGGCGTGAACAGGCGCACACCGTGGATCACGCCCCAAAGGTTGACGCCCAGTACCCAATGCCAGTCCTGTACCGTGTTTTCCCACACCAGGCCTCCGGCGCCAACGCCGGCATTGTTGAAGACGAAATGGGGTGCCCCAAAGCGCTCCTGCACCCGGCGCGCCAGGTGCTCCATCTGCGCCGCATCCGACACGTCCACCTGCTGCGCCAGCACCTCGGCGCCGGCCGCCGTCAGCTCGGCCGCCGCCTTGTTCAGCGCATCCTGCTGCACATCCGCCAGCACCAGCTTCATGCCACGCTGCGCACCGATGCGGGCGCACTCCAGGCCAAAGCCTGAACCGGCGCCGGTCAGCACCGCCACCTTGTTCTTGAAATCTGTGATCATTCCTGTCGTTCTCCGTTGTTATGCGGGCATTGCCCGCTGCAAGATCGCATCAAAAACCGTTCCCGCCCCCAGGCTGCCAAAGGTATGGCCCCAGTTGCCGGCCAGGCGCGAATCGCAGAAGGCAGCAAACACCTCGGCCGGCGCGCTTTGTGCCAGCAGTGCCGCCTGTACCGCCAGCGCCACGTCCTGTGCCAGCCGGCGTGCCTCCATCTCACTGGCCATGGCTTCGACCCGGTGCGGCAGGCTGTGTGCCAGCCGGTCCAGCGCCGGGTGCATGCCGCGCGCCGGGGCTAGTTCCTGTTCCAGCGCGCTGGCGACATCACCCTTGCGCAAGGCGCGCAGCAGGTCCAGCGCCATGATGTTGCCGGCACCTTCCCAGATCGAATTGACCGGCATTTCGCGGTAGATGCGCGCCATGACGCCCTCACCACCCTCTTCCACATAACCACTGCCGCCCAGGCACTCCATTGCTTCCTGCGCAAAGTAGCTGCCGCGTTTGCAGATCCAGAACTTGGCAATCGGCGTCAGCAGGCGTGCCATGAGCTGCTCATGCGCTTCGCCTTGATGGTCAAATGCGCCTGCAAGCCTCATGGATAATGCGCAAGCCGCTTCACTTTCGATAGCAAGATCAGCCAGCACATTGCGCATCAGATCGTGTTCGACCAGGCGCTTGCCGAAGGCCTGGCGCTGGCGCGTGTGGTGCAGCGCCAAGGCCAGTGCCTGGCGCATCAGCCCGCTGGTGCCCAGGGCGCAGTCAAGCCGGGTCATGGTGCCCATCTCCAGGATCTGCGGCACGCCACGCCCTTCCTCGCCCACCAGCCAGGCGCTGGCCTGCACGAACTCGACTTCGGAGCTCGCATTGGCCTTGTTGCCCAGCTTGTCCTTCAGGCGCTGGATATACAGGGCGTTGAGCGAGCCGTCCGGCAGCACACGCGGCAGGAAGAAGCAGCTCAGGCCGGCCGGTGCCTGTGCCAGCACCAGGAAGGCGTCGCACATTGGCGCCGAGAAAAACCATTTGTGGCCTGTGAGCCGGTAACGCTGGCCCCAGGCATCGCTGCCGTCCAGCACGGCCTGCGTCGTGTTGGCCCGCACGTCCGAACCACCCTGCTTCTCGGTCATCCCCATGCCCATGGTCACACCGAGCTTCTGCGTATAGGGTTTGAGCACCGGGTCGTAGGCGCGACTGGTCAGGCGTGGCCCCCACTCGGCATAAATCGCCTCATTGCGGCGCAGCGCGGGCGTGGCCGCGTAGGTCATGGAGATCGGGCACAGGATGGACGGCTCCAGCTCGGTGAAGAGCATGAAACCCGCCGCGCGCAGCACATGTGGCGCCGGCGTGAGCGCCGACGGGCCGCCCCTAGGCGCGAAGGCCCCCTCGGGGGGCAGCGAGGACACGCCAGTGCCTAGCGTGGGGGCAACATTCCCGGCCCACGGTGTGCCGTGCAGGCCAGCATCCACCGCCGCAGTCATCAGTGCGTGGTAGCTCGGATGGAACTCGACCTGGTCGATGCGCCGGCCAGAGCGGTCATGGCTGCGCAGCTGCGGCGTGTGCACATTGGCCAGCCGCGCATGGGTCTGCATCTCTGCCGTCCCGATCTCGGCGCCAAGCCTACGCAGCGGCGCCGTGTCCAGCTGCGGGGCGTTGAACTTCAACGCATCCTGCAACGGTGGGTTGGTCTCGAACAGGTTGTAGCCCACCAGCGATTCAGGCTGATTGAAGACCTCGTGCGTCATAACACTCATGCCGATCTCCTGTCCAGGGCCACCGCGGAACCGGCTATGCCGGGCCGCTGGTGGCGCCCCCTGGTGGGGGTGACGCCGCAGGCGGCGCCGGGGTGGTTCAAAGTTTGACCAGTTGCTTGCCGAAATTCTTGCCCTTGAGCAGGCCCAGGAACGCTTCCGGGGCCGCCTCGATGCCCTGGGCGACCGACTCGCGCGGCCGCAGTTTGCCAGTGCCGACCAGCGTGCCCAGCTCCTTGAGCGCCTCCGGCCAGACTTCCATGTGCTCGCTGACGATGAAGCCCTGGATCTTGAGCCGGTTGACCAGGATCAGCGCCGGGTTGGCCAGCGGCAGCGGCTGGCCGTCGTAGCCGGCGATCATGCCGCACACCGCAATGCGGCCGTGCGCGTTCATGCGCAGCAACACGGCGTCCAGTACCATGCCGCCGACGTTCTCGAAGTAACCGTCGATGCCGTTCGGGCAAGCCTGCTTGAGTGCTTTTGCCAACGAGTAGGCGTCCTTGTGCTCCTTGTAGTCGATGCAGGCATCGAAGCCGAGTTCATTGACCACATAGTCGCATTTGTCCTTGCCGCCGGCGATGCCGACCACGCGGCAGCCGCGCGCCTTGGCCAGTGCACCGTAGGCGCTGCCCACGGCACCGGCGGCGGCGCTCACCACCACGGTGTCGCCCGCCTTGGGGTCGATGATCTTCACCAGGCCGTACCAGGCCGTCACGCCCGGCATGCCAACGGCACCAAGGTAATGGCTCAACGGCACATGGGTGGTGTCGACCTTGCGCAAGGCGCCGGGTTGCGCGGCATCGACCACGCTGTACTCCTGCCAACCGCCCATGCCGACCACCTTATCACCGGCGCTGAACTTCGGATGGCGGCTTTCCACCACCTCACCCACGGTGCCGCCGATCATCACCTCGCCCAGCGGCTGCGGCTGCGCGTAGCTCTTGCTTTCGTTCATGCGGCCGCGCATGTAGGGGTCCAGGCTCAGGTAGTGGTGGCGCACCAGCACCTGGCCGTCCTGCAGCGCAGGCGTCTCGGTGCTGACGAGCTTGAAGTTGCTGACCGTGGCTTCGCCTTGCGGGCGGTTGTCGAGCAGGATCTGGCGATTGGTAGGCATGGTGTCTCTCTTGATGAATCAGTCGGTGGAAATGACGTTCAATGCGTTGCTGCCCTTGGGGCCGGTGGGCAGGCGCTTGACGTACTTGAAGGTGCCGGTGGCATGGGCGCAGACCTTGCCCTCGGCGTCATAAATCGTGGCCTCGGTAAAGGCCAGAGTGGCGGTACGGTGGATCAGCCGTCCTTTGCCGGTGAGCTTGCCACGCGCGGCCTGCATGAAGCTGGTCTTCATCTCGATGGTGACCACGCCCATGTCGGGTTGCACGCTGCGCGCTGCCGTGGCCATGGTGACGTCCATCAGCGTCATGCTGGCGCCGCCGTGCGTGACGGCAAAGGAATTCAGATGCTCGGGCTGGGGTTCGTAGTGCAGTTCGGACTGCCCATCCTCAAAGCGCTCCAGGGTAAAGCCCAGGTGTTCGACAAAAGGAATGCGGACGCCAAAAGGAATACTCATGTCAATCAATCTCGCTAGCAACCAGAGGAGTGCTTCGCATGTAATAACCAAATCGGGAAACGCCGCGGAACCGGCTTCGCCGGGCCGCTGGCGTTGCCCCCTTGAGGGGGGAGGCGGCCACACGCAGTGGGCCCGCAACGGGGGGGGAGCATGCTCTACCCGCCGGTCACGCAGCTGACACCGCCATCAACGGCGAGCCACTGGCCGGTGATGTGCTTGCCGGCATCCGAGGCAAACAGCACGCACAGGCCCTTCAGGTCCTCGTCATCGCCCAGGCGCTGCAGCGGCGCATGCTTCTTCAACTCCTCCTCGCCCCAGGCCTCCAGCGTGCCGGCCGTCATCTTGCTCGGGAAGAAGCCCGGGCAGATGGCATTGACGTTGATGCCGTACTTGCCCCACTCGGCCGCCAGCGCCCGCGTGAAGTTGATCACCGCCCCCTTGGAGGTGTTGTAGGCGATGGTGGTCATCTGCGGCGGGTTGCCGCCCAGGCCGGCAATCGAGGCCACGTTGATGATGCGCCCGGATTTGCGCGCAATCATGCTTTTCTTGCCGATGGCCTGGCTCAACAGGAAATAGCCACGGATGTTGAGGTTCATCACCTTGTCCCAGGCCTCGATCGGGTGGTCTTCCGCTGGCGCACCCCAGGCGGCACCGGCGTTGTTGACCAGAATGTCCACGTCGCCCAGACGCTGCAGTGTCTCGTCGGCCAGGCGCTGGATGTCGGCCTCCTTGGCACAGTCGGCTGCGACCCAGCGCGCATCGATGCCGGCAGCCTGCAGTTCGGCCACAGCCACCTCCAGTTCATCGGCCTTGCGGGCGCTGAGCATGATGCGGGCGCCGGCCTCGCCCAAGGCGTGGGCCATCTGCAGGCCCAGGCCGCGCGAGCCGCCGGTCACCAGGGCGGTCTTGCCCTTGAGGTCGAAAAGTTGCTGAATGGTTCTTGTCATTTGTCTTCCTTGGAGTGAAGTTGAATCCCTCTGTCTAGGCGAGGGTTGTGATCAGGGTCAGGCCTGCGTTGATTCCTTCAGCCGCGATCGCACATAGATCAGCAGCACACCAATGGCGACGAAGACGCCGCCCACGCTCTGGATGCCGGTAGCCTGCTCCGGTTCGGCCGCGGCCAGAAACATGCCGAGCACGATGGCCAGCAAGCCACCATAAATGCAGATCCACACCAGCCGCTGAACCCACATCAGGGTAGCTTTTGAAGCCATCAGAACGCCTCCTCCGGAAAATCGGCGCAGGTCATGTCGCGCGCCTGCACCACGTTAAGCCAAGCGTCGATTTTCGGCAATTCGTAACGGAAGAAAAAGCGGGTGGCCAGTAGGCGGCCCTGGTTGGCCGTGTCGGATGCCGTACCGAGTGCCGCCAGTGCCACATCGAGCCAGATCCAGGCCAGCACCGTGTGGCCGAAGGCCTGCATGTAAGGCACGGCATTGGCCAGCGCCTCACTCGGCTGGCCGGTGGACCAGGCCGCGCGCGTGGCCGCGCCCACCTGCTGTAGCGCCTGCTCCAGCTGATCGGCGAATTCCGTAAGTTCCGGATGCCGGCGGGCCCGGTCGATGGTGTTGCCGATGCGGTCGGCCAACAAAGCCAGACCGGCACCGTTTTCCATCAGCACCTTGCGCCCCAGCAGGTCCAGCGCCTGGATGCCGTGTGTGCCCTCATGGATCATGTTCAGCCGGTTGTCACGCCAGTACTGTTCCACCGGGAAGTCGCGCGTGTAGCCGTAGCCGCCATGGATCTGGATCGCCAGCGAATTGGCCTCCAGACACCACTCGCTGGGCCAGCTCTTGGCAATCGGCGTCAGCACCTCCAGCAGCAGGCGGGCTTCGTCAGCCGCCTGCGGGCTGCCGGTGTGCTGCTCGTCCACCAGGCGGGCGCAGTACAGCTGCAGCGCCAGCGAACCTTCGCACCAGGCTTTCTGCGCCAGCAGCATGCGCTTGACGTCGGCGTGCTCGATGATGCGGATCTGTGGCTTGGCCGAATCTTTGCCTGCTGGTCCGATGGGGCGGCCCTGCGGCCGGTTCTTTGCATAGTCAAGACTGGCCCGGTAGCCGGCCATGCCCAGCATGGTGGCCGCCATGCCGATGCCGATGCGCGCCTCGTTCATCATGTGGAACATGCAGCGCAAACCGTCACCCGGCCGTCCCACCAGGTAGCCGATCGCCCCCGCCCCACCCCGCACCGGGTACTTGCCTTCACCAAAGTTGAGCAAGGTGTTGGTGGTGCCGCGCCAGCCGCACTTGTGGTTCAGACCGGCCAGTGCCACGTCGTTGCGCTCACCGGTAAGGTGACCTTGCGTGTCGACCAGCTTCTTCGGCACGATGAACAGCGAAATGCCCCGCGTGCCCGGCACGGGCTTGCCGTCCGGGCCGGGGATCTTGGCCAGCACCAGGTGGATGATGTTCCCGGTCAGTTCATGTTCGCCGGCCGAGATCCACATCTTGTTGCCGGTCAGACGGTAACGCGGGCCGAGCGGATCACCCTCGAAGTCTGTACCGTCCGGCACGGCGCGGGTGGCGATGTCGCTCAGGGAGGAGCCGGCCTGCGGTTCGGAGAGGCACATGGTGCCGGAGAAACGGCCGGCAAATTCGTTGCGCGCAAACACCTCTTTCTGCAGCGGCGTGCCATGCGCCATCAGCAGGTTGGCGTTGCCGGAGGTCAGCATGCCGGAGCCGATGCTGATCGAGGCCATGGCAAAAAAGGAGTTGGCCGCAGACTCCACCGTGTACGGCAGCTGCATGCCGCCAATCTCATAGTCCTGCGCCGCGCTGAGCATGCCGGACGCGGCATAGGCCTTCTGAGCCTCGTAGGTGGCCTGCGGCAGGATGACTTGCTCACCGTCGAAACGCGGTTCCTCGATGTCCACCGTACGGTTGAACGGCGCGTATTTTTCGCGCGCGATACGCTCGCAGGTTTCCAGCACGGCATCAAAGGTCTCGCGCGAGTGATCGGCGAAACGGGTGCGCTGGTTCAGCGCTTCGGCATCGAGCCATTGGTAAAGCAGGAATTCGAGGGTCTGGCGATAGCTCATGTCGTTATACCGATGGGGCTTGCGGCAAGGCCGTGATGGTGCCTTGCGCCACGGCACAGAGTTTCTCTGCGCCATTCTTCAGCACGAAGACATCGCAGCGGCACACGGCCTGGCTCTTGCCGTGGTGCACCGCATGGGCGCGCGCGATCAGGCGCTCGCCCACGGCAGGCCGCACGTAATTGATCTTGAATTCGGAGGTCACCACCGGCACGCGCATGGCGGTACCGCCGGCATAGGTCAACGCGTTGTCGGCCGCGTAGCTGACCACCCCACCGTGCACGAAACCATGCTGCTGGCGAATGGCTTCGGTCACCGGTACGTGCAACTCGCACTGTCCAGGTGACAGGGCGTGCAGTTCGGCACCGATCAACCGGCTGAAAGGCTGCTGGGCCAGCACCTCACGCCCCATCGCCAGGAAGGTTTCGGGTGAAACCTCCGGCGACCAGGGCGCTTGCGAGGTGCTCATGGCTGATTACAGCACTTCGAACACGCCGGCGGCGCCCATGCCGCCACCGATGCACATGGTGACCACGACACGCTTGGCGCCGCGGCGCTTGCCTTCGATCAGGGCATGGCCGGTCAGGCGCTGGCCGCTGACGCCATAGGGGTGGCCCAGGGCAATGGCGCCGCCATTGACATTCAGGCGATCGGCCGGAATGCCCAGCTTGTCGCGGCAGTACAGCACCTGCACGGCAAAGGCCTCATTGAGTTCCCACAGGTCGATGTCGCCGACCTTCAGGCCCAGCTTGGACAGCACCTTCGGAATGGCGAACACCGGGCCGATGCCCATTTCGTCCGGCTCGCAACCCGCCACGGCAAAACCGAGGAAACGGCCCAGCGGCTTCAGGCCGCGCTTGGAAGCCAGTTCTTCGCTCATCACCACGCAGGCGCCGGCGCCGTCGGAGAACTGGCTGGCATTGCCGGCCGTGATCAGGCCGCCGGGCAAGGCCGAGCGCAGGCCGCTGATGTTCTCCTTGGTCGTGCCTTCGCGCGTGCCTTCGTCCTTGGACACCGTCACCTCCTTGGTGATCAGGCCCAGCGTCTTGTCGGCAATGCCGGCGGTGACGGTGATGGGGGCGATTTCGGCATCGAACAGGCCGGCGGCCTGCGCAGCGCAGGCCTTCTGCTGGCTGGCGGCACCGTATTCGTCCATGGCGTCACGGCCGATGTTGTAGCGCTTGGCCACCATCTCGGCCGTTTCCAGCATGGACCAGTAGATCTCGGGTTTGGTCTTGGCCAACGACAGGTCGCGCAGCATGTGCAGGTTCATCTCCTGCTGCACGCAGGAAATGCTCTCCACGCCACCGGCCACATAGACGTCACCTTCGCCGGCAATGATGCGCTGGGCGGCCAGCGCAATGGTCTGCAGGCCGGAAGAGCAGAAGCGGTTGACCGTCATGCCCGAGACGGTGACCGGGCAGCCGGCCTTGAGTGCGATCTGGCGTGCGATGTTGGCGCCAGTCGCGCCCTCGGGGTTGGCGCAGCCCATGATCACATCCTCGACCTCGGCAGCGTCGATGCCGGCTCTTTGAATCGCGTGCTGCACGGCATGGCCGCCCAGGGTGGCGCCATGGGTCATGTTGAAGGCGCCCTTCCAGCTCTTGGCCAGGGGGGTGCGTGCGGTGGAAACGATAACGGCGTTCGTCATGTCAAATTCTCCAGGTCTGCGGCTCAGCCGTTGAATGTCTTGCCTTCGGCCACGAGACGGGCCAAGAGCGGTGCGGGTTGCCAGAACTGGGCATCGTCCAGCGGGTTCTTCGCAAAACGCTTCATGCTCTGCGCCACGTTGAACAGGCCCACGGTGTCGGCGTACTGCATCGGGCCGCCGCGGTGGATCGGGAAGCCGTAGCCGGTCAGGTAGACCATGTCGATGTCGCTGGCACGGGAGGCAATGCCTTCTTCCAGGATGTGGGCCGCTTCATTGACCAGCGAGTACACCAGGCGCTGCACGATTTCCTCGTCGGAGATCTTGCGCGGCGTGATGCCCATGTCCTTGCGGTGCTTCTCGACCATGTCCACCACCAGCTGGCTCGGGATGGCGTCGCGCTTGCCCGGCTTGTAGTCGTACCAGCCGGCCCCGGTCTTCTGGCCGAAGCGGCCCAGCTCGCACAGCAGGTCCGCTGTCTTGCTGTATTTCATGCCCGGCTTTTCCTGGTAGCGGCGCTTGCGGATGGCCCAGCCGATGTCATTGCCGGCCAGGTCGCCCATGCGGAACGGGCCCATGGCAAAGCCGAACTTCTCGATCGCCTTGTCCACCTGGGCCGGGGTGCAGCCCTCTTCCAGCAGGAAGCCGGCCTGGCGGCTGTACTGCTCGATCATGCGGTTGCCGATGAAGCCGTCGCAGACACCGGAGACGACCGCGGTCTTCTTGATGGTCTTGGCCACCGCCATGACTGTGGCCAGCACATCCTTGGCGGTCTTCTCGCCGCGCACCACTTCCAGCAGCTTCATCACGTTGGCCGGGCTGAAGAAATGCAGGCCGACCACGTCCTGCGGACGCTTGGTGAAGGAAGCGATCTTGTTGACGTCCAGCGTCGAGGTGTTGGAAGCCAGGATGGCCCCCTTCTTCATCACCTCGTCCAGCTTCTTGAAGACGGCTTCCTTGACGCCCATTTCTTCGAACACCGCTTCGATCACGAGATCGGCATCCTTCAGGTCCTCATAGTTGAGCGTGGTGCTCAGCAAGGCCATGCGCTGTTCGTACTTGTCCTGCTTCAGTTTGCCCTTGCCGACCTGGGCTTCGTAGTTCTTGCGGATGGTGGCAATGCCGCGGTCCAGCGCTTCCTGCTTCATCTCCAGCATCTTGACGGGGATGCCGGCATTCAGGAAGTTCATGGTGATGCCGCCACCCATGGTGCCGGCGCCGATCACGGCCACTGACTTGATCTCGCGCTTCGGGGTGTCATCCGGCACATCCGGAATCTTGGAGGCCGCACGCTCGGCCGCGAAGAGGTGGCGCAGTGCCCGGCACTCGGGCGTCCACATCAGGTTGATGAAGATCTCGCGCTCGAACACCATGCCGTCGTCGAACTTCTTCTTGGTGGCCGCTTCCACCGCATCGACGCACTTGGCCGGAGCCGGAAAGTTCTTGGCCATGCCCTTGACCATATTGCGCGCGAACTGGAAGTAGGCATCACCCTGCGGGTGCTTGGCTGGCAGGTTGCGCACCAGCGGCAGCGGACGCACATCGGCCTTCTCGCGCGCCAAGGCAATCGCCTCGTCCAACAGGGTTTCGGCGGACTTGGCCATCTTGTCAAACAGTTTCTGGCCCGGCACCATGGCCAGCATTTCGCTGGGCACGGGCTCGCCGCTGACGATCATGTTGAGCGCCGGCTCCACCCCCAACGCACGCGGCAGGCGTTGCGTACCGCCGGCGCCCGGGATCAGGCCCAGCTTGACCTCCGGCAGTGCGATCTTGCAGCCCGGGGCAGCAATGCGGTAGTGGCAGCCCAGCGGCAATTCCAGACCGCCGCCCATGGCGATGGTGTGCATGGCCGCCACCACCGGCTTGTCGGAGTTCTCCACCGCCAGGATGACGCTCAGCAGATTCGGTTCCTGCAAGGCCTTGGGGGTACCGAACTCCTTGATGTCGGCACCACCGGAGAAAGCCTTGCCGGCACCGGTGATGACGATGGCTTTGACGGCCGCGTCGGCGTTGGCTCGCTCCAGGGCGTCGGTAATGCCTTGCCGGGTGGCAAGACCCAGGCCGTTGACGGGGGGATTGTTCAGCGTGATCACGGCCACATCGCCGTGTACTTGGTATTCAGCGCTCATGCTTGCGTTCCTCGGGTTTCTAAAAATAGAACGGTCGTTCGATTTTGGATTCTAAGAGCTTTGTGCTGCAGCGCAATGCACACTTGTCGCAGGAGGGACAAACCTGTCGGAACAGGTCAGACTTCCAGCCACTCCTTGCGGGTGTAGGCATCGTTGCGCAGGCTTTCGGGTGTGCCCTCGAACACGATGCAACCATGCCCCATCACCAGCGCGCGGTCGGAAATCGCCATTGCGATGGTGAGTTTCTGCTCGATCAGCAGCACCGAAATGCCGCGCTCCTTGAGCTTCTTCAGATACTCGCCGACCAGTTCCACGATCTTGGGCGCCAGGCCTTCGGTCGGCTCGTCGATGATGATCAGGTCCGGGTCGCCCATCAGCGTGCGGCACAGGGTCAGCATCTGCTGCTCACCGCCCGACAGGACGCCCGCCTCAGTGTGCTGGCGCTCCTTCAGGCGCGGGAACATGGCGTACATGTCGTCCATGCTCCAACGGCCGTTCTTGCCTGCCCGCTTCTGCCCGAGCTGCAGGTTCTGCTGCACGGTCAGCTTCGGGAAGATGTCGCGGTTCTCGGGCACGTAGCCCAGCCCAAGGTGCGCAATCTCGAAGGTCTTGCGGCCCTGAATGTCCTGTCCCTGCCACTGGATGCCGCCTTCGCAGTCCACCAGGCCCATGATGGCCTTGGCCGTGGTGGAGCGCCCCGAACCGTTGCGCCCCAACAAGGCCACGATCTCGCCAGCCTCGACCTCGAAACTCACACCATGCAGCACATGGCTCTTGCCATAGAAGGCGTGCAGATTGTCAACTTTCAGGATGCTCATCAATGTCCTCCGGCCTGGGCATCGGCCACGGCCGAGCCGAGATAGGCCTCTTGCACCTTGGCATTGGCGCGCACGGCCTCGGGCGTGTCGAAGGCGATCACCTCGCCATAGACCACCACCGCGATCTTGTCGGCCAGGCCGAACACCACCCCCATGTCATGCTCCACCGTCAGCAGGGTCTTGCCTTCGGTGACTTCGCGGATCAGGTGGATGAAACGCGCCGTCTCGCTCTTGCTCATGCCGGCGGTCGGCTCGTCGAGCAGGATCACACTGGCGCCACCGGCGATGGTGACGCCGATCTCCAGTGCCCGCTGCTCGGCGTAGGTCAGGTTCACCGCCAGCACATCCCGCTTCTTGTCGAGCCGGATCATCTCCAGCAGCTGCTCGGTGCGTTCGTTGGCATCTTCCAGGTCGGCCAGGAACTTGAAGAAGGTGTAGCGGTAGCCCAGGCTCCACAACACCGCGCAGCGCAGGTTCTCGAACACGCTGAGCTTGGGAAAGATGTTGGTGATCTGGAAGCTGCGAGACAGCCCCATGCGGTTGATCTCGTAGGGCTTCTTGCCATCGATGCGCTGGCCATGCAGCAGCACTTCGCCGCTGCTCGGCCCGAAGCGACCGCTGATGAGGTTGAACAGCGTGGACTTGCCGGCCCCGTTCGGGCCGATCACGGCCACCCGCTCGCCGGCCTGGACAGCCAGATTGACGCCGCGGATGATTTCGGTCTTGCCGAAACTCTTGCGGACGTCTTTCAACTCCAATGCGCAGGTTTGTGCTTGGCTCACAGCGTCTCCCTCCGCTTGATTTCCTTTTCAATCTCTTCCTGAACTTCACCCCATTCCAGAATGAACTGGCGGCGGCACAGCTCGAACAGGCCCAGGCCGGTCAGCAGCACGAACACCGCACCAAACCAGTGGTCCAGGCTGCTGGTGTTGAACTCGATGCCGACAAAATTGAGCATCGGCCCCATGGCGGCATTGAGCGGCAGGTGATAGATCATCTCGATCATCACGGCAGCCCCCAGCAGCACCACCAGGGCGGACACGCCCAGCGCCAGGTAGCTGACCCACAGGCGTCGCAACAGTCCGAAGGACGCTACGCGCAGATTCATCATGATCAGGCTGGCAATGCCGCCCGGCGCGTACATCACCATGAAGAGGAAGATCAGGCCCAGATAGAGCAGCCAGGCCTTGGTGAACTCCGACAACAGCACAAAGGCAATCACCATCAGGATGCCGCCCAGGATGGGGCCGAAGAAGAAGGTGGCCCCGCCGAGGAAGGTGAAAAGCAGGTAGGCGCCCGAGCGTCCCGTGCCGACCACCTCGGCCGTGACGATCTCGAACAGCAAACTGCCCAGGCCGCCGGCCACACCGGCAAAGAAGCCGGAGATGATGAAGGCCAGGTAGCGCACACGCTGCGTGCTGTAGCCGATGAACTCCACGCGCTCCGGGTTGTCGCGCACAGCATTCAGGATGCGCCCCAGCGGCGTGCGCGTGAAGGCGAACATCAGTGCCACACAGACAAAGGTGTAGACCGCGATCAGGTAATAGATCTGGGTCGCCGGGCCGAAGGTGATGCCAAAGAAGGACTGGCCGGCCACCCGGTTGCCCGATACCCCGGCTTCGCCCCCGAAGAACTCGGAGAACATCAGCGACATGGCAAACACCAGCTCGGCCATGCCCAGGGTGATCATGGCAAACGGCGTGCCGGACTTGCGCGTGGTGACATAACCGAACAGCACCGCAAAGGCCAGGCCGGCCAAACCGCCGACAATGGGCAACAGGCTGACCGGGATCGGCAACGCCCCCTGGCTGACCATGTTCAGCGCATGGATGGCCATGTAGGAGCCCAGGCCGGAGTACACCGCATGGCCGAAACTCAGCATGCCGCCCTGCCCCAGCAGCATGTTGTAGGACAGGCAGGCAATGATGGCAATGCCCATCTGCGACAGCATGGTGACGGACAGGCTGCTGGTGAAGACCTTGGGCGCCAGCAGCAGGATCAGGGCGAACAGGCCCCAGACGATCCAGCGTCCGACGTTGTAGGGTTTGAATTCGTAGTAGTTCTTGGCCATGGTCTTATTCTTCGCGCGTCCCCAGCAATCCCTTGGGCCGGAAGATCAGAATCAGGACCAGGAACAGATAAGGCAGGATGGGGGCCACCTGTGACAAGGTGAGCTTGATGACCGAGTTGGCTTTCAGTGTTTCGCTGAGTTCGATGTTCAGCTGCTGCGCCAGGGTGATGAAGGAGTAGTCGAAAGCGACGGCAAAGGTCTGGATCACCCCGATCAACACCGATGCCAAAAAGGCGCCCGACAAGGACCCCAGACCGCCGACCACCACCACCACGAAGATGACGGAGCCGACCGTGGCCGCCATATTGGGTTCGGTCACGAAGGTACTGCCGCCGATCACCCCGCCCAGCCCGGCCAGGGCGGCACCGGCGCCGAACACCAGCATGAAGACACGCGGCACGTTGTGGCCCAGCGCTTCGGCCATCTCCGGGTGCGTCAGCGCGGCCTGGATCACCAGGCCAATGCGGCTGCGCGTCAGCAGCAGCCACAAGGCCACCAGCATGCACAGCGCCACCAGCATCATGAAACCGCGCGTGGCCGGGAACGGTGAACACACCACCCGGACTGCGGCATCGGCGGCCTGGCACATCTCGGCCGGCACCGTCCCCCAGACCAGGCTCAGGCCTTGCAGGGAGTGATGGATGAGCGTGAACATCGGCCCCTGCAGCAGCTCGGGCGGCCGAAATTCCAGCGAGGTCCGTCCCCAGATCAGCTGCACCAGCTCCAGGATGATGTAGGACAGGCCGAAGGTGATCAGCAGTTCAGGCACGTGGCCAAACTTGTGCACCTTGCGCAGGGCCAACCGCTCGAACACGGCTCCCAGCACGCCGACCACCAGCGGTGCGAGCACCAGGCCGGGCCAGAAGCCGGCCAGGTTGGCCACGGTGTAGCCGATGTAGGCCCCCAGCATGTAGAAGCTGGCATGGGCGAAATTGAGCACACCCATCATGCTGAAAATCAGCGTGAGCCCGGAGCTGAGCATGAACAGCAGCAGCCCGTAGCTCAAGCCATTGAGCATGGAGATGATGAAGAACTCCATTTGGAAAAACTTTCTGTGTCTGCAAGGCAGACGTCAATACATGTCCACCGGGAGGGTCAGCGCTTTCCCAGGCAGGCAAAAACAAGGGCCCGACCGCCTTGCACCAATCGGGCCCTTCCACTCATCCCGTCAGATCTCTCTCAGGGGCGCTTCATCTGGCAGCTGGTCGGCGTGCTGGCGATGTAGGCCGGGTACTCCTTCACAGGCGCCAGTGTCATGCCGGTGTTCTCCGGGCTGTAGGGGTACTTCTTGTCCGCCTTCTGCCAGACCGTGATGAACAGCGGCTGCTACAACTGGTGGTCGGTCTTGCGCATTTCGACCTCGCCGTTGTAGTTCATGTACTTGATACCTTCCATGGCCGCTGCCACCTTGACCGGGTCGGTGGACTTGGCCTTGGCCATGGCTTCCGTCAGTGCCGTGAAGGCCGAGGGAATGGCACCGGTGAACATGTCGTCCTTGTACTTGGCCTTGAAGTCGGCCATCCAGTTGCCCATCTGGCCACCCATGTTGTAGTGGCTGTAGGCCGCCTGGAACACGCGGCCGGCGCCACCGGTACCCAATGCGGTCGGGGTGCCCGTCACGCCGGTGTAGTAGGTGAAGAACTTGCCGGTATAACCGCCTTCGTTGGCCGCCTTGATCAGCAAAGCCAGGTCGGAGCCCCAGTTGCCGGTGATCACGGTGTCAGCGCCGGACGCCTTGATCTTGGCGATGTAGGGGGCGAAATCACGCACCTGGGCCAGCGGGTGCAGGTCTTCGCCGACGATCTGCACGTCAGGGCGCTTGCTGGCCAGGTTTTCTTTCGCGAACTTGGCCACCTGGTGCCCGTGCGAATAGTTCTGGTTGAGCAGATAGACCTTCTTGACGCTCTTGTCATCCTTCATGAAGGTGGTCAAGGCTTCCATTTTCATGGAGGTGTCGGCATCGAAGCGGAAGTGCCAGTAGCTGCATTTGCTGTTGGTGAAATCCGGGTCCACGGCGGCGTAGTTCAGGAACACAACTTCTTTGCCGGGGTTGCGCTCGTTGTGCTTGTTGATGGCGTCGATCAATGCCCCCGCCACCGACGAGCCATTGCCCTGGGCGAAATAGCGTATCCCCTGGTCCAGGCCGGCCTTCAGGGCGTTCAGGCTTTCCGCCGGGCTGAGCTTGTTGTCAAAGGAAATGAACTGGAACTTCACACCAGCAGGATTCTTCTTGCTGAACTCGTCGGCAAAAAACTGCCAGCTGTTCTTCTGGTTCATCCCCAGTGGCCCCATGAGGCCGCTTTGCGGATCAATCAGTCCGATCTTGACGGTCTCGCCCTTCTGAGCAAAAGCTGCGCCAGCCAAGGCCAATGCAGCCGAGGCTGCGACGATTTTCATGGTGAACTTCATCTAATGTCTCCTCGTTGTCAAAACAGCTTCAGCGTACAGGGATTCGCGCCGCAAGTTGCTAGGGATTGCCCTAGAACTATCGCGTTTGCGACTCGCGGCCCGAGCCCCGGTACGCTCCTCAGGTATTGGGCAGTTTGTAGTCCTTGAGCACGTCGCGCAGCTTGGTCTTGAGCATCTTGCCGGTGGCGCCCAGGGGAATGGCATCAACAAACACCACATCGTCCGGAATCTGCCACTTGGCGGTCTTGCCCTCGTAGAAGGCCAGCAGTTCTTCGCGTGTCACCTCGGCGCCCGGCTTTTTCACCACCACCACCGGGCGCTCGTCCCATTTGGGGTGCTTGACGCCGATGCAGGCCGCCATGGCCACTGCCGGGTGTGCCACCGCGATGTTCTCGACCTCGATCGAGCTGATCCACTCGCCACCGGACTTGATCACGTCCTTGCTGCGGTCGGTGATCTGCATGTAGCCGTCGGCATCAATGGTGGCCACGTCGCCGGTGGGGAACCAGCCATGCCCCTGCTCATCCTTGATCAACGGGTCGCCGCCCTCCCCCTTGAAGTACTCGCCCAGGATCCACGGCCCGCGCACCAGCAGGTCGCCATAGGCCTTGCCGTCCCACGGCAGCTCCTGGCCGTCGCCGTCAACGATCTTCATGTCGACACCGAAGATGGCGCGCCCCTGCTTGAGGCGGATCTTCATCTGTTCTTCCTCCGGCAGCTGCAGGTGCTTGTTCTTCAGCGTGCACAGCGTGCCCAGCGGCGACATCTCGGTCATGCCCCAGGCGTGCAGCACCTCCACGCCATAGTCTTCTCGGAAGGCGGCGATCATGGCAGGCGGGCAGGCCGAGCCGCCGATCACGGTGCGCTTCAAGGTGGAGAACTTCAGGTTGTTGGGCTTCATGTGGCCCAGCAGCATCTGCCAGATGGTCGGCACGCCGGCGGCGTAGCTGACGCCCTCGGCCTCGACCAGTTCGTAGATCGATTTGCCGTCCAGCGCCGGGCCGGGGAAGACCAGCTTGCAGCCGGTCAGCGCGGCGGAATACGGGATGCCCCAGGCATTGACGTGGAACATCGGCACCACCGGCAGCACCGCATCGCGTGCGCTCATGCACATCACGTCGGGCAGTGCAGCGGCATAGGCATGCAGGAGGGTGGAACGGTGGCTGTAGAGCGCGGCCTTCGGGTTGCCCGTGGTGCCGCTGGTGTAGCACATGCTGGAGGCCGTGTTCTCGTCGAATTCGGGCCAGTGGTACTGCTTGGACTGCGCACCGATCCATGCCTCATAGCTCTGCAGGCCGGGAATGCCGGTGTCTTGGGGCAGCTTGTCGGCATCACACAGCGCCACCCAGTGCTTGACCGTGCCGCACTTGGCGTGCACGGCCTGGATCAGGGGCAGGAAGGTCATGTCGAAACACAGCACCTGGTCTTCGGCGTGGTTGGCGATCCAGGCAATCTGGTCGGGGTGCAGGCGCGGGTTGATGGTGTGCAGCACACGGCCGGAGCCGCTGACGCCGAAATACAACTCCAGGTGGCGGTAGCCGTTCCAGGCCAGCGTGGCCACGCGATCGCTGAATTGCAGCTTGCAGGCATCGAGCGCATTGGCCACCTGGCGAGCGCGTGTTGCCACATCGCTCCAGGTGTAGCGATGGATATCACCCTCCACCCGGCGCGACACGACCTCGGCATCGCCATGGTGTCGATCGGCAAACTCGATCAGGGAAGAAATCAGCAAGGGCTGGCTCTGCATGAGTCCCAACATGTACACATCTCCTGGTAGTCAAACTCGTTTCCACTTTCGGGAATGGCCCTGCGGGCACATCCCTGGCCCGGAGTATCGCTCCGGTAGGGGTGCCAAACTATGGCACCGGCCCAGCTTGCATGCAATCTCTGTCGCCCGGCTGACACCTTCTTGGTAGAAACCCTCAATCCACATGCCAACTGCAGCACAATCGCGGCATGCTTTGCGATGCCCAACTCCTGGCCCGGCACTTTCTGGCCAACCAGCCCTGGTTCACAGCCCTGGACGCCTGCCAGCAGGCGGCGCTCGCCCAGCGGGTGGAAGTGATCCAGGCCAGCAAGGGGCAAACCGTGCTGAAAGCCGGCGAACCGGTGCAAGGCTGGTATGCCGTGCTGGGCGGCCTGGTCAAGCTGCAGACCGAAGCAGCCGATGGCCGCCGCTCGGCCTTCATCGGCGTGCCGGACGGCGAATGGTTTGGCGAAGGCTCGGTGCTCAAGAGCGAGTTGCGTCGTTATGCCGTGGTGGCCCTGCGCGACAGCTGGCTGATGTGCCTGCCGCGCGATGTCTTTACCGAACTGCAACAAGGCAACCTGCGCTTCAACCAGTACCTGGTGCAGCACCTGAACATGCGGCTGGGCCAGGCCATGACCTTGATTGAGGCCAGCCGCATCCGCGCCCCGGAGCACCGGGTGGCGCTCTACCTCAGCCGCCTGTTCTGGCGCAGCACGCGCCGGCTCTACCTGACGCAGGAAGAACTCGGCACCCTGGTCGGCCTGTCGCGCCAGACCGTCAACCGTGTGTTGCGCCAGCTCGCTGAGCGCGGCATCGTCTCCAGCGATCTGGGCCGCGTGGCCATCCTGGACGATGCAGCGCTGGGGCGTTATCTCGAGGAAACGGCCTCCGCCTGAACCCTGATGGCGATAGCCCTTCGGGCGGCAGGCCTGAAGCCACTGCGGGACAATGTCAGCATGACTGTCGACGCCCCTGCTCCGCCGGCGGCCAACGGCTTGCGCTGGCGCAACCGCTTTGCCGCCCTCGGCCCGGATTTCCATACCCGGCTCATGCCCACACCCCTGCCCGCACCCTACTGGGTCGGGCGCAGCGCCGCCGTGGCCGGCGAGCTGGGTCTGTCGAGTGACTGGCTCGCGTCCGACGCGGCCCTGGCGGCCTTCACCGGCAACCAAGGGCTGGAAGGCAGCACCCCGCTGGCCTCGGTCTACAGCGGGCACCAGTTTGGCGTCTGGGCTGGCCAGCTCGGCGATGGGCGCGCCCTGCTGCTGGGTGAGACCGACGGTGGCCTGGAAGTGCAACTGAAAGGTGCCGGGCGCACCCCCTACTCGCGCATGGGCGACGGCCGCGCCGTGCTGCGCTCCAGCATCCGCGAGTTTCTGGCCAGCGAGGCCATGCACGCGCTGGGCATCCCGACCACGCGCGCCCTGTGCGTCACCGGCTCGGACGCCCCGATCCGCCGCGAAACGATTGAGACCGCCGCCGTGGTGACGCGGGTGGCGCCGAGTTTCATCCGCTTCGGCCATTTCGAGCACTTCGCCTACAGCGGCCAGCATGAGCAACTGCGCCAGTTGGCCGACTTCGTCATCGACAGCTTCTACCCGGACTGCCGCCATACGGCCAAATTCGCCGGCAACCCCTATGCCGCCCTGCTGGAAGCGGTGAGCGAGCGCACCGCGGCCATGGTGGCGCAGTGGCAGGCGGTGGGCTTCTGCCACGGCGTGATGAACACCGACAACATGAGCATCCTGGGCCTGACCATCGACTACGGCCCGTTCCAGTTCCTGGACGCCTTCAACACGGCCCACATCTGCAACCATTCCGACACCCAGGGCCGCTACGCCTACAACCGGCAGCCCAATATCGCCTACTGGAACCTGTTCTGCCTGGGGCAGGCGCTGCTGCCGCTGATCGGCGAGCAGGAACTGGCGCTGGCCGCACTCGAGTCCTACAAGACCGTGTTCCCGGCCGAGCTGGAGGCGCGCATGCGGGCCAAGCTGGGCCTGCTGCAGCCCCAGCCGGGGGATCGCGCCCTGATTGACGGCATCCTCAAGCTGCTGGCGCAGGACCGGGTCGACTACACCATCTTCTGGCGCCGCCTGAGCCATTTCGCGGCCGATGGCAATGCCAGCCCGGTGCGCGACCTGTTCCTCGACCGTGCCGCTCTGGATGCCTGGCTGCTACAGTATTCGGAGCGCCTGGCGCAGTCAGATCAAGGCCAAAGTGCCGATTTGATGCTCAAAACCAACCCCAAGTTCGTGCTGCGCAACCACTTGGGCGAGCTGGCGATCCGGCAGGCACGCGAGAAGGACTTTGCCGGTGTCACCAGCCTGCAGGCCTTGCTGGAAAATCCCTTCGACGAACACCCGGGCTTTGAAGCCCAGGCATCTTTCCCGCCCGACTGGGCTTCAACGATTGAAATCAGCTGTTCATCATGAGCCATCCTGTCCAGAAAACCGAAGCCGAGTGGAAAGCCCTGTTGGCCGAGAAAGGCGCCGAACCGGCGGCCTTCGAAGTCACGCGCCACGCCGCGACCGAGCGCCCCTTCACCGGCCGCTATGAAGACCACTGGCAGCCCGGCCAGTACCACTGCGTCTGCTGCGGTGCCAAGCTGTTCGATTCAAATACCAAGTTCGATGCCGGCTGCGGCTGGCCCAGCTTCTGGCAGGCGGCCCTGCCCGGCGCGATCGAGGAACGGCGCGACACCAGCCACGGCATGGTCCGCGTCGAAACCCTGTGCGCCCAGTGCGGCGCTCACCTGGGCCATGTGTTCGAGGACGGCCCGGCGCCCACCGGCCTGCGCTACTGCATGAACTCGGCTTCCCTTGAGTTCAGGCCCTGAAAATTGAACACCCCCAGGCTGCGCGCACTGCGTGTCGCTCCTCCTCCCCCCTTGCAGGGGGCAACGCTAGTGGCCCGGCGAAGCCGGTTCCACGGCGTTTCCCGCTGGGACACTTCATATGCCGTTGCCTGTGTGAACGCCTGATAATCACTGCATGAAAATTCTGATCGACTTCTTCCCCATCCTGCTGTTCTTCGGGGCCTACAAGTTTTACGACATCTATGTCGCCACCGGTGTGCTGATGGTCGCGACCGTCGCTCAGATGGGCCTGATCTATGCCATCGACCGCAAGCTGCAGGCCATGCACAAGATCACGCTGGCGCTGATCCTGGTCTTTGGCGCCATGACGCTGCTGCTGCACGACGAACGCTTCATCAAGTGGAAACCCACCGTGCTCTACGCCGCCATGGCGATAGCGCTGGCGGTTGCCTTGTGGGGCATGAAGAAGAACTTCCTGAAGATCCTGTTGGGCAGCCAGCTGGAGCTCCCGGATGCCGTGTGGATGCGGCTGAACCAGGCCTGGATCGTCTACTGCGTCTTCATGGCAGCGCTCAACGGCTATGTGGCTGCGTTCTACAGCACCGAAGATTGGGTCAACTTCAAGCTCTGGGGTTACGCCATTCCGCTGCTGTTCATTGTGGCCCAGGGGTTTTACATTGCGCGCCATCTGCACGGCGGCAAGGGTGACGAAGCATGAGCGGCGACCTCTCCCAACTCGCCGAACACATGGCGCAGCAGCTGCGCAACACGCTGGCGCCCACGATGCTGGACGTGATCGATGAAAGCGGCGCCCACGCAGGGCATGCCGGCGCCAATGGCACCGGTTTCGGCACCCATTTCCGGGTTCGCATCGCCTCGCCGCTGTTCGAGGGCAAGACGCGCGTGGCCCGCCACCGCCTTGTGTATGATGCGCTGCAGGATTTCATCGCCCAAGGCGTGCATGCGATTGCCATTGAGACCCTGTGAACGCATGTGAGCACCCGGCCGACACCCTTGTTTTTTGTTTCCGTTCCTTTCCGTACCTAGTAGGACCCATGATGAAGAAGCAGATTTTTTCGGCCCTCGCCGCCGCGACCCTGTTGAGCGCCTTGGCCGTGCCGGCCGCAGCGCAGAACGTCGCCATCGTCAACGGCAAGCCGGTGCCGACGACGCGCGTTGATGCGCTGGCACAGCAGCTGGCCCGCGCCGGCCGCCCGGTGTCGCCTGAAATGATGGGCCAGATCAAGGATGAGGTCATTGCCCGCGAACTGTTCGTGCAGGAAGCGCAAAAGCTCGGCCTGGACGCCAGCGAAGACTTCAAGTCCCAGATGGAACTGACACGCCAGGCCATCCTGATCCGCGAGCTGTTCGCCACCTTCCAGAAGAACAACCCCGTCACGGACGCCGAGATCAAGGCCGAGTACGACAAGTTCGCTGCCGCCAACAGCGGCAAGGAATACCGTGCCCGCCACATCCTGGTGGAGAAGGAAGACCAGGCCAAGGCCATCATCGCCTCGCTCAAGAAGGGTGCCAAGTTCGAGGACATCGCCAAGAAGCAGTCCAAGGACCCGGGTTCCGGCGCCAACGGTGGCGACCTCGACTGGGCCAGCGCCGGCAGCTATGTGAAGGAATTCTCTGACGCCATGGTCAAGCTGGCCAAGGGCAAGATCACCGAGACCCCGGTCAAGAGCCAGTTCGGCTACCACGTAATCCGCTTGGACGACGTGCGCGAAGCGCAACTGCCCAAGCTGGAAGACGTCAAGCCGCAGATCGCCCAGCAACTGGGTCAGCAAAAGCTGATGAAGTACCAGGAAGACCTGCGCGCCAAGGCCAAGATCGAATAAGGCCCTGTCGGCATCCCGGAATCAACGCGGCCTCGGCCGCGTTTTTTCATGGTGCGTGCACGATGCGGGTCGCCACCCTTGACGCCGGCAGCATGCCTGTGTCCAATCGGCGCTCGACCATCATCACTCAAGGAGCCTCCATGACGACCGGCATTTCTTCCCTGTTGAGACCCCTGCTGCTCGGCAGCGCCTTGCTGGCTGCCGCACTCGGCGCCGCCGCACAGAACGGCAAGACCGAAGTGCTCTGGCTTGGCCAGGCCGCCACCCGCATCACCACCCCCGGCGGCAAGGTCATCGTGGTCGACCCCTGGCTGCGCAGCAACCCCAAGACCCCGGCCAATTTCAAGACGTTGGAAGCGCTGGGCAAGGTCGATCTGGTGCTGGTCACCCACGCCCACTTCGACCACTTTGCCGATGCCCCGGACCTGGCCAAGATGCACAAGATCCCGATGTACGGCCCGGCCGGCATGAACCAGACCGTGGCCACGCTGGGCATCCTGCCGGTCGAGCAGGCGCCGCGCTTCGGCAAGGGCGGCACCATCGAGCCCTTCGGCCCCAAAAGCGTGAAGATCACCGCCACCCACGCCGAGCACTCGTCGGAGCTGGCCTGGAAGAACCCGGCCACCAACAAGGACGAAGTGCATGTCGGCGGCGAACCGGTGGGCTTCATCATCGAGCTGGAGAACGGCTTCAAGATCTACCACATGGGCGATACCGGCCTGTTTGGTGACATGAAGTTCATCGGCGAGTACTACAAACCCGACCTGGTGCTGATTCCGATCGGCGGCCATTTCGTCATGAGCCCGGCCGATGCCGCCTATGCGGTGAAGAACTACCTCAAGCCCCGGTACGCCCTGCCCATCCACTACGGCACCATTCCGCAACTCAAAGGCACAACCGCCGAGTTCTCGGCGGCGCTGGGTTCCGAGTCCGGCAAGATGCTGGTGGTCAATCCGGGCGAGAAGGTCGAATTCTGAGCAGGCGGCTTGGGGCCACGCCCCGAGCCGGCGCAAAACCGTTCGGGCTGGGATAATTAACGGTTATGTCCATGCCCGACCACCAGCTCGAACTCCTGTCGCCCGCACGCAGTGCCGATATCGGCATTGAAGCCATCAACCATGGTGCGGATGCCGTCTACATCGGCGGCCCGTCCTTCGGTGCGCGTACCAGCGCCGACAATTCGGTGCAGGACATCGCCCGGCTGGTGAAGCATGCCCACCGTTTCAACAGCCGCATCTTCGTCACGCTCAACACCATCCTGCGCGACGACGAGCTGGAGCCGGCGCGCAAGCTGGCCTGGCAGCTCTTTGATGCCGGGGTCGATGCCCTGATCATCCAGGACATGGGCCTGCTGGAGATCGACCTGCCACCGATCCAGCTGCACGCCAGCACCCAGACCGACATCCGCACCCCTGAGAAAGCGCGTTTCCTGCAGGATGCCGGTCTGTCCCAGATCGTGCTGGCACGCGAACTGACACTGGAGCAGATCAAGGCGATCCGCGCGCAGACCGACTGCACGCTGGAATTCTTTGTCCACGGCGCACTGTGCGTGGCCTACAGCGGCCAGTGCTATATCAGCCATGCCCACACCGGGCGCAGCGCCAACCGTGGCGACTGCTCGCAGGCCTGCCGCCTGCCCTACCAGGTCATGGACAGCCAGGGCCGTTTCGTTGCGCACGACAAGCACGTGCTCTCCATGAAGGACAACAACCAGAGCGCCAACCTGGCGGCCTTGGTTGATGTCGGCATCCGCAGCTTCAAGATCGAGGGCCGTTACAAGGACCTGGCCTACGTCAAGAACATCACGGCCCACTACCGCAAGCTGTTTGATGAACTGCTGGAGCAGCGCCCCGATCTGGCCCGCGCCTCCAGCGGCCACACCAGCTTCACTTTCACCCCGGACCCGGACCAGAACTTCAACCGCGAGTTCACCGACTACTTCGTGCAGGGCCGCAAGGACGACATTGGTGCCTTTGACACCCCGAAGAACCCGGGCCGCCACCTCGGCTACGTCACCAAGGTTGGCCCGGATTTCGTGGAGTTGACCACAAGCGAGCCCGGCACCGTGCTGCACAACGGCGACGGCCTGTGCTACTACGACCTGCAGAAGGAACTGGTTGGCATGGCCATCAACCGTGCCGAGCCGGCCAGTGCATTGGCGGTGGACCAGTGGCGCGTCTACCCCAAAGACCCGATGACCGGCTTCAAGGATTTGCGCAAAGGCACCGAGCTCAATCGCAACCGCGACATGAACTGGGTGCGCATGCTGGAGAAGAAGTCCAGCGAACGCCGCATCGGTGTCTGGGTCAGGCTGGACGAAACTGCGGACGGTTTTGCCCTGCAGCTGACCGACGAAGACGGCCACAGCGCCAGCGCACGTGTTCAGGCCACCAAGACGCCGGCAAAGGATGCCGCCCAGGCTGAGCACACCTTGCGTGAACAGCTGGGGCGCTTTGGGGCAACGCTCTTCGAGCCGATCGACATGACCTTGAACCTGAGCCAGCCCTGGTTCGTTCCGGCTTCGCTGCTCAATGCCCTGCGCCGCGATGCGGTGGACGCACTGGAAACCGCCCGTGCCGCCGCCTACCAGCGCCCACCCCGTGCCCGCCCCGTGGAGCCGCCGGTGCCCTACCCGGAAGACACCCTCACCTACCTGGCCAATGTGTACAACGAGAAGGCGCGCGATTTTTACGCCAAACACGGCGTGAAAGTGATTGCCGCAGCCTACGAGAGCCAGGAAGAGGAAGGCGAAGTCAGCCTGATGATCACCAAGCACTGCGTGCGTTTTTCCTTGAGCCTGTGCCCCAAGCAGGCCAAGGGCGTGACCGGCGTGCAAGGCACGGTGCGCGCCGAGCCGCTGACGCTGATCAACGGCAAGGAAAAGCTGACACTGCGTTTTGACTGCAAGCCGTGCGAAATGCATGTGGTCGGCAAGATCAAGACCTCGGTGCTGAACCAGACCGCCCGCGAAGCGGCGGCAGCGCCATTGAAGTTCTACCGGACGCGTCCCGCCAGACCTGTTCCGCGTACCGCGACGACCTCATGAGCTTGCGGCGCGTCATCACCCTGTGCACGCTGCTGGCCGCTTTGACGGCATCTGCCAACGCCCCGCTTGACGGCCTGCTGTTGGGCAGCAGCGAAGCGGAGTTGCAGGCCCGCTTCGAGTCGCTGGTCCGGATGCGAAAACCTGTGCCGGGCCCGAACGGCTTGCGCGGCCTGTGGGCGCTGCCCGACACCCCGATCTCAGGCTTGCCGTTCCAGACCACCTTCTATTTCAAGGACAAACGCGTTTCCCGCATTGAGCAACGTTGGACATCCTCCGCCGACAGCTGTAGCGATGCGTCGGTTTTCACCGCCGTCGTGATCGACATCGGCACAAGATACGGCAACGGCCTCATCGCCCACGATGGCAGGGACGGCGATGGGATGCGTCAATCCGTGGTCTGGCAGTCGGAGGCGTTCGATACCATGGCTTACGAATCGCTGTCAGCGAGCGAATGCAGCATTCTAGTGATCTACAAGCCGCACGTGATCAAAGATGCCTCGGAATTGTGAGCGCCGCCGCTCAGGCCATGCCCTGCTCGACAACGACACGATTTCGCCCTGTGGCCTTGGCCTCATAAAGCGCGCCATCGGCACGCTGCAGAACAGCGTCCGGGTTCACGTCAGCCGGATGAAGCAACGCAATGCCGATGCTGGCCGTCAACGCCACTGACTTGCCATCAATCTCGACGCTCGATTCAGCCAGTTTCAGGCGCAGGCGTTCGGCGATGCGCTGGGCCGCCTCCAGGCTGGCGCCCGGTAACAGGATGGCGAACTCCTCGCCGCCCAGGCGGCCGCAGCTGTCGATCGAGCGCAGCTCGGCATGCATCAGGGCTGCAAAATGCTGCAACGCCATGTCACCGCCGGCGTGCCCGTAGGTATCGTTGATTTGCTTGAAGTGGTCAATGTCGAGCATGAGCACGCAGGCGCTCTGGGTCATCTTGCGTTGAACACGCTGCTGCTCTTCGGCCAGCCGGGCCATGAACTGGCGCCGATTGGGCAAGCCGGTCAGGGCATCCATGCTGGCCAGTGCCTTCAGCTCGGCTTCGAGCCGCTTGCGTTCGGTGATGTCGATGCGGTTGCTGACGATATAGCCGCTGGGTGTCCGATGCTCGATCACCAGCACCCAACGGCCGTCGGTCAACTCTTGCCCCAAAGGCTGCCCATTGGCTTGTTCGTGGATTCGAACGCGTTCAGCCACCCAGGCATCGATCCGATCTTTTGCCTTGACATACAGCCCCCGCTCTGCCGAGAGGCGTGCCAACTCTCTGAAAGTGGTGCCCGGGTGGACCGTGTCGCGGCAATCGCCGAGCATGTCGAGGTAGGCCTTGTTGTAGATGACCAGTTTGCCCTTCGGGTCAAAAATCGTGAAACCCAGGGAAATGTTGTCCACGGCTTCATTCATCAGCCGATGCATGATTTCGACCTCTTGCTGCGCTGCCAGTCGGAGCCGTTCCTCCCGGCGCATCCGCAGCAGGAGCCCCCCCAGCACCAGCAGCAAGATGCAGCCGCCGCCCACCATGTAGAGCACATTCGTGTCCCAGGCACGCAAGGCACTGCGCTCCGCAATCCCGACGACGATATAGAAGGGAAACTGCTCCAGCTTGCGAAACGCGTAGATGCGGTATTCGCCATCCGTCACGGCCTTGAAACGCTCACGCCCCTCTGTCTCGCCCGCGTCGATGCGAGCCTGAATCGGATTGCGCACCGGTGTGTTGATGTCCGAGCCGCGCATGGGGTAGCGGATCACCAGGTTGTGGTTGTCGCTGCGCCGAATGAACACCACGCTGCCCTTGTCCAGCTGCAGCGACTTGAAAGCCTGCTCGAGGTAGGCCAGATTGAGCGTGCCGGAGAGAACGGCTTTCAGCTGACCGGAGGAATCTCTCACCGCCATGTAGGCCGCGACTGTCTGCAATCCGGAAACCGTGCCGCGGATGGCATCGGAATAGGCAATGTTGACGGAAGGGTCGTTCTTCAGAAGCTGGAAACCCGGCCGTTGCGCGATGCTGGCACGTTTTTGCAGCATGGCCGGCGGCACCGAGCCATACAGGCTGTTGCCCTCGGCATCCCAGACATAAAAGCTCCCCAGCTCCGGGAAATTCTCTGTCAGGGGTATCAGGATCTGCGCCACCCGCTCGCGGTAAGACTCTACCGCGCCAATCTGCAGCGCCTCTTTGGGAAGTTGGCCTGCGATATTGCTCAGGCTGCCTTCAATCCGGCGGAAAATCGCTCGAATCTGACCATCCAGTGCGAAGGCCAGATTTTCTGCATCGTGATGGGCCCGGCTCAAGGCCGACTCGTAACCCACCCGCAGTTGGTAACCGAGCATGAGCACCAGCAGCCCCAGCCCCAGCAGCAAGACCCTGAAGACGGAACGATTCGCCATGCTTCGTCGTCAATCCCGCAGCTTCGTGTGCCCGCAATGCCTGCGGGCCTGACGCGGCCTGCCCTTCATCAACCGACCCACTTGCGGGCGTTGCGCCACACCTGCATCCAAGGGCTGGCAACGCCTGCATCCAGATTGGTCCAGCTCATCTGGATGTTGCGGAACACGCGCTCGGGGTGCGGCATCATGGCGGTGAAACGGCCGTCCGCGGTGGTGACCGCGGTCAAACCACCGGCACTGCCGTTCGGGTTGAACGGGTAGGTCTCGGTGGCCGCACCGTGGTTGTCAACAAAACGCATGGCCGCAATCGCCTTGGCCGCGTTGCCGCGGTAGGCGAAGTTGGCGTAGCCCTCACCGTGTGCCACGGCAATCGGCAGGCGGCTGCCGGCCATGCCCTGCAGGAACAGCGACGGCGACTCCAGCACCTCCACCATCGACAGGCGCGCCTCGAAGCGCTCGCTGCGGTTGGTGGTGAAGCGCGGCCAGTCTTGTGCGCCTGGGATGATGTCGGCCAGCTCGGCAAACATCTGGCAGCCGTTGCACACGCCCAGGCCGAAGGTGTCGGTGCGGCCGAAGAAGGCCTTGAACTGTTCGGCCAGCACCGGATTGAAGGTGATGGAGCGCGCCCAGCCAATGCCGGCGCCCAGCGTGTCACCGTAGGAGAAACCACCGCAGGCGACAACCCCCTTGAAGTCCTGCAACCTGGCGCGGCCGCTCTGCAGGTCGGTCATGTGCACGTCATGGGCCTCGAAGCCGGCCTCATGGAAGGCGTAGGCCATCTCGACGTGCGAATTGACACCCTGCTCGCGCAGCACGGCCACCTTGGGGCGGCTGGTCAGCAAGGCGGGCGCCAGCTGTTGCGCCGGATCGAACGTCAGGTGCACATGCATACCCGGGTCGTTGGGCGCACCGGCGGCTGCGTGCTCGGCATCGGCACAGGCGGTGTTGTCGCGCTGCTGGCAGATCTTCCAGCTCACGCTGTCCCACACCTGGTGGAGATCGGCCAGCGAGGCACTGAAGACGGCCTTGGCATCGCGCCAGACCTGGACCTCACCCACCCCGGCCGTGACGGCACCACCGGCGGGCCGGGTCTTGCCGATGACATGGCTGAATTTGGACAGGCCGTGTTCGCGCAGCACCTGCAGCACCGCATCGCGCTCGGCCGTGCGGACCTGCAGCACCACACCCAGCTCTTCATTGAACAGGGCCTTGAGCGTCAGTTCTTCGCGCCGGGCCTGAACCTGGGTCGCCCAGTTCTTGCTGTCCCCGGCGTCCATGCGGCTGTCGGAAATGCCATCACCCTCGGTGACCAGCAGGTCCACATTGAGCGCCACGCCGACATGGCCGGCAAAGGCCATCTCGGCTGCGGCGGCGAACAGGCCGCCGTCGCTGCGGTCGTGGTAGGCCAGGATCTTGCCCTGCGCACGCAGCGCATTGACGGCCTTGACCAGGTTGATCAGGTCCTGCGGGTCGTCGAGATCCGGCACTGTGTCGCCGGACTGGTTGAGCGTCTGCGCCAGGATGGAGCCGGCCATGCGGTTGCGGCCCTTACCCAGGTCGACCAGCAGCAGCGTGCTGTCGGCCTCGCTGGCATCGAGCTGTGGCGTGAGCGTGCCGCGCACATCAGCCAGCGTGGCGAAGGCACTGACGATCAGCGACACCGGCGAGGTAACCTTCTTTTTCTCGTTGCCGCTACCGGAGGGGCTTGCAGGGACTTGCCATTGCGTGCGCATGGACAGGCTGTCCTTGCCGACCGGAATCGACACGCCCAGCGCCGGGCACAGCTCCATGCCGACGGCCTGCACGGTGGCGTACAGCGCGGCGTCTTCACCCGGTTCGCCGCAGGCGGCCATCCAGTTGGCTGAGAGCTTGACGCGCGAGAGTTCGATCGGTGCGGCCAGCAGGTTGGTGATGGCTTCGGCCACCGCCATGCGGCCGGAAGCCGGCGCATCGAGCGCGGCCAGCGGCGTGCGCTCGCCCATGCTCATGGCTTCGCCGGCAAAACCGGCGTAGTCGGCCAACGTCACGGCCACATCGGCCACCGGCACCTGCCAGGGGCCGACCATCTGGTCGCGGTGCGTCAGGCCGCCCACGGCGCGGTCGCCGATGGTGATGAGGAAACGCTTGGAGGCCACGGTCGGGTGGCTCAGCACGTCGATCACCGCTTTCTGCAGATCGACACCGGTCAGGTCCAGCGGCTTGAATTGGCGCGCGATGGTCTTGACATCGCGGTGCATCTTGGGCGGCTTGCCCAGCAGCACGTTCATCGGCATGTCGACCGGGCTCTCGGCCCCCTCGTCGGCCAGCACCAGCTGGCGCTCTTCGGTGGCCACGCCGACCACGGCAAACGGGCAGCGCTCGCGCTCGCAGAAGGCCTTGAACTGTTCCAGCGATTCCGGCGCAATCGCCATCACATAACGTTCCTGACTCTCGTTGCACCAGATTTCCTTCGGGGCCAGGCCGGACTCTTCCAGCGGCACGGCACGCAAATCAAAGCGCGCACCGCGGCCGGCATCGTTGGTCAACTCGGGAAAGGCATTCGACAGGCCGCCGGCACCGACGTCGTGGATGGCCAGGATCGGGTTCTTGTCGCCTTGGGCCCAGCAGTGGTTGATGACCTCCTGCGCCCGGCGCTCGATCTCCGGGTTGCCGCGCTGCACCGAGTCGAAGTCGAGCTCGGCCGCGTTGGCGCCGGTGGCCATGGAGCTGGCGGCACCACCGCCCATGCCGATGCGCATGCCCGGGCCGCCAAGCTGGATCAACAGCGTGCCAGCCGGGAATTCGATCTTCTTCGTCAGCTGGGCATCGATGACACCGACACCACCGGCGATCATGATGGGCTTGTGGTAACCGCGCTGCACCGTGTCGACATCGCTGGTGACAGTCTGCTCGTACTCGCGGAAATAACCGGCCAGGTTGGGACGGCCGAATTCGTTGTTGAAGGCCGCGCCACCGAGCGGGCCCTCGATCATGATCTGCAGCGGGCTGGCAATGTGCTCGGGCTTGCCGCCGGCCTCATCGGACCAGCCGCCCCACAGCTTGGAGACGGTAAAGCCGCTCAGGCCGGCCTTGGGCTTGGAGCCGCGGCCGGTGGCACCCTCGTCGCGGATTTCGCCGCCGGCGCCGGTGGAAGCACCCGGGAATGGCGAGATGGCGGTCGGGTGGTTGTGGGTTTCCACCTTCATCAGCACATGGTTGAGAGCGCTCTCTTTTTGATAGCTGTCGGCGCTGTAACCGGAAGGGCTGGAGGCCATTTTGGCCACGAAACGCTCAACCGGATTGCCTTCCATGATGGAGGCGTTGTCGGAATAGGCCACCACCGTGTGCTGCGGGCTGGTCTGGTGGGTGTGGCGGATCATGCCGAACATGCTGCGTTCCTGGCGCACACCGTCGATTGTGAAGTCGGCGTTGAAAATCTTGTGGCGGCAGTGTTCGCTATTGGCTTGGGCAAACATCATCAGCTCGACGTCGGTCGGGTTGCGCTTCAGGTCGTTGAAGGCCTTGACCAGGTAGTCGATCTCGTCGTCGGCCAGCGCCAGGCCGAACTGCACGTTGGCCTTTTCCAGTGCGGCGCGACCGCCACCCAGGATGTCGACATGCTCCATTGGCGCCGGGTGCAGCTCGGTGAACAGCTCACAGGCCTGCTCGCGCGTGGTCATGGCGCTTTCCGTCATGCGGTCGTGCAACAGTGCCGCCACCTGGCCCAACTGCTCCGGCGTCAGGCTGGCCTTGCCCAGCAAGGGGGACTTGAGCGTCAGCCGGTATTCGACGATGCGCTCCACCCGGTGCACGGCCAGGCCGCAGTTGTGGGCGATGTCGGTGGCTTTGGAGGCCCAGGGCGACACGGTGCCGAAACGCGGCGACACCACGATCAGCGGTCCGTCCGTGGGACCGGTATAGGGATCGCCATACGTCAGCAAGGCACCAAGCTGGTGCTTCAGGTCGGCATCGGGGGCCGTATCACTGGCCACCAGATGCACGAAGCGCGCGGCAATGCCGCTGATCTTGTCGTGGATGGCCTGCAGGCCGGGCAGAAGTTGCTGGACGCGGAAAGCGCTGAGCGCGCTACCGCCTTCGAAAGAGCTGATATGCAGGGTCACTGTGGTGGCCTTGATGAGGGTGGCGGACGGTGGTCCGTGGAAACCTGTGATTTTAGCTCCGACGT
This sequence comes from Curvibacter delicatus NBRC 14919, assembly GCF_001592265.1. Lineage (GTDB taxonomy): Bacteria > Pseudomonadota > Gammaproteobacteria > Burkholderiales > Burkholderiaceae_C > Hylemonella > Hylemonella delicata. Next base: position 50,271 of record NZ_BCWP01000020.1, read on the forward strand.
CACAAGCCCTACGGGCAATTGTGAGTCTGCGCTGAAGTCCTGGCGGACTTTACCGTTCCCGCCTGCGGGAATCCTCGGCCAATGGGATAATTCACCCCCATGACGATCACCTACAAAGACGAAGCCGGCATTGCCGGCATGCGCGTGGCCTGCCGCCTGGCCGCCGAAGTGCTGGATTTCCTCGCCCCCCATGTCAAGCCCGGCGTGACCACCAACGAACTCGACATGCTGGCCCATGGCTACATCGTGGACGTGCAAGGCGCGATTCCCGCGCCGCTGAACTACGCCCCCTCGGGCTACAACCCCTACCCGAAGTCGATCTGCACCTCGATCAACCACCAGGTCTGCCACGGTATCCCGAACGACAAGCCGCTCAAGAAGGGCGACATCGTCAACATCGACATCACCATCATCAAGGACGGCTGGCACGGCGACACCAGCCGCATGTTCCAGGTCGGCGAGACCTCGATTGCGGCCAAGCGCCTGTGCGCCATGACCTATGACGCCATGTGGCACGGCATCATGCAGGTCAAACCTGGCGCACACCTGGGCGACATCGGCTGGGCGATCCAGAAATTCGCCGAAAGCAACGGTTTTTCCGTGGTGCGCGAGTTCTGCGGCCACGGCATCGGCCTGGGATTCCACGAGGAGCCGCAGGTGCTGCACTACGGCAAACCCGGCACGCTGGACGAACTCAAACCCGGCATGACCTTCACCATCGAGCCCATGATCAACGCCGGCAAGCGCGACATCAAGGAGCTGGGCGACGGCTGGACCATCGTCACCAAGGACCACTCGCTGTCGGCCCAGTGGGAACACACCATCCTGGTCACGCCCACCGGCTACGAAGTACTGACGCTGTCGGCCGGCAGCCCGCCGGTACCGGCTTTCGTGACGGCGGCTGCGAAGGCCTGACCTTCTTCTCGTCTGGCCTGATTCCTGCTTCATTTTGGTGATGCAAACCATCCAGACCTTGAGAGACCAGTACCGCGCCCGCAAGGCCGAACTGCTGAAGAATGTCACCGAGAGTGGCGCCTCCACGCGCCATGTGCGCAGCACGCTGCGCCAGTTGGCCCGCCTGGCCGACAGCACGCTCAAGACCCTGTGGAAGCAGGCTGGCTTCGGCCAGCCCTTTGCCCTGGTTGGCGTCGGCGGCTTCGGCCGCGGCGAACTGTTCCCACATTCCGATATCGACGTGCTCCTGCTGCTGCCCGAAGGACTGTCTCCCGACAGCGACGAGGCCCTGCGCCAGCGCATCGAGTCCTTCATCAGCAGTTGCTGGGACGCCGGCCTGGAAATCGGCTCCAGCGTACGGTCCGTATCTGAATGCCTGGCCGAGGCGGCCAAGGACGTGACGGTGCAGACGGCGTTGCTGGAATCGCGCCTGATTGCCGGCAACACCGAGCTGTTCAAGACCTTCCGCTGGCAGTTCCGCCAGAGCCTGGACGCGCGCGCCTTTTTTGTCGCCAAGACACTGGAGATGCAGCAGCGCCACAGCAAGTTCGAGGACACCCCCTACTCGCTCGAGCCGAACTGCAAGGAATCCCCCGGCGGCCTGCGCGACCTGCAGATCATCCTCTGGGTGGCCCAGGCTGCGAGTTACGGCAAGTCCTGGGACGAACTGGCCAAATCCGGCCTGGTCACCCCCTTCGAGGTACGCCAGCTCAAACGCAACGAGGCCATGCTGCAGCTCATCCGCATGCGCCTGCACCTGATTGCCGGCCGGCGTGAAGACCGGCTGGTGTTCGACCTGCAGACCGCGGTGGCCAACACCTTTGGCTACGGACTGCCGGCCCCCACGCTCGGCACTGACGTCTCCACCCTGCCCCCCGAGGGGGCTGTTCCGCCTCGGGGCGGCCCGTCGGCGAAACGATCAGACACCAACGATGTCCGGACCAAGGTCCGCGCCAGCGAAGCGCTGATGCGCCACTACTACTGGGCCGCCAAGGCGGTGGCGCAGCTCAACCAGATCCTGCTGCTCAACATCGAGGAGCGGCTCAACCCCACCGTGCAGCCGCCGCTGCCGATCAACGAGCGCTTTGCCGACAAGGCCGGCCTGATCGAGGTGCGCAGCGATGACCTCTACCAGCGTGAGCCGCATGCCATCCTGGAAACCTTCCTGGTCTACCAGACCACCGAAGGCGCCAAGGGCCTGTCGGCACGCACGCTGCGTGCGCTGTACAACGCGCGCGGCCTGATGGACAGCCGCTTCCGCAAGGACCCGGCCAACCAGCAGACCTTCATGCGCATCCTGCAGCAGCCCCAGGGCATCACGCACGCCATGCGCCTGATGAACCAGACCTCGGTGCTGGGGCGCTACCTCTGGACCTTCCGCCGCATCGTTGGCCAGATGCAGCACGACCTGTTCCACGTCTACACCGTGGACCAGCACATCCTGATGGTGCTGCGCAATGTGCGGCGCTTCTTCATGGCCGAGCATGCGCACGAGTACCCGTTCTGTTCGCAACTGGCCGCTGGCTGGGACAAGCCGTGGATCCTGTATGCGGCAGCGCTGTTCCACGACATCGCCAAGGGCCGTGGCGGCGATCATTCTTCGCTGGGCGCGGTCGAGGTGCGGCACTTCTGCCGCCAGCATGGCATCGCGCGTGATGATGCCCAGCTCATCGAGTTCCTGGTCAAGGAACACCTCTCGATGAGCCACATTGCGCAGAAGTCCGACCTGACCGACCCGGATGTGATTGCCGCTTTCGCCAAGCAGGTGGGCAGCGAGCGTTACCTGACGGCGCTCTACCTGCTGACCGTGGCCGACATCCGGGGCACCAGCCCCAAGGTCTGGAATGCCTGGAAAGGCAAGCTGCTGGAAGACCTGTACCGCTACACCCTGCGCGCCCTGGGCGGCCTGGTCCCCTCACCCGATGCCGAGGTGGAGGCACGCAAGCGTGAGGCGCTGATCCAGCTGGCGCTGCACTCGCTGCCCTTCGAAGCGCACAAGCCGCTGTGGGACACGCTGGACGTGAGTTACTTCATGCGCCACGACGCGGCCGACATCGCCTGGCACACGCGGCAGCTGTCACGCCATGTCGGCTCTGACAAGCCCATCGTGCGGGCCCGCCGCTCCCCGGTGGGCGAAGGGCTGCAGGTGCTGGTCTACGCCAAGGACCAGCCCGACCTGTTTGCCCGCATCTGCGGCTATTTCGACCACGCCGGCTTCAGCATCCTCGACGCCCGCATCCACACCGCGCGCAACAACTATGCGCTCGACACCTTCCAGATCGTCACGTCCGCCATGCCCGACCACTACCGCGAACTGACCAACATGGTGGAGGCAGAACTGGCTCGCACCATCATGGAAGGCGGTCCGCTGCCCGCACCCAGCCGTGGCCGCCAGTCGCGACGCGTCAAGAGTTTTCCCTTCATGCCGCGCGTCAGCCTCCGGCCGGACGAAAAAGCCCAACGCTGGCTGCTCAGCATCACCGCCAGCGACCAGACCGGCCTGCTGTACAAAGTGGCACGCGTGCTGGCGCAGCACGGGATCAACCTGCAGCTGGCCAAGGTCAACACCCTCGGTGAACGCGTGGACGACAGCTTCCTGATCTGCGGCCAAGCCCTGCAGAACAACCGGGCGCAGCTGGAAATCGAGACGGAACTGCTGGACGTGCTGTCGTCATAAAGCACCCGCGCTCCCAATGCGGGTGGTTTGCAGTCCTCCAAGGAGACCCTCGCGACTTGGAATGACCCAGCGGCGCTCAATCGCTCCAAGGCGAGAACTCAGTCGTCCTGGCCCGCATCCAGACCGGGAAACAGCACCTCGGTGAAACCGAACTGCGTGAAATCGCGCACCCGCATCGGATAGAGCTTGCCAATCAGATGGTCGCACTCGTGCTGCACCACGCGGGCGTGAAAACCCTCGACCGTACGGTCGATCGGGTCGCCATACTGATCGAAACCGGTGTAGCGGATGCGTTGCCAGCGCGGCACCACGGCACGCAGGCCCGGCACCGACAGACAACCTTCCCAGCCCTCTTCCTCAGCCTCACCGATCGGCGTGATGACCGGATTGCACAGCACAGTGCGCGGCACCACAGGCGCGTCAGGGTAGCGCGGGTTGAACTCGCCACTGCCAAAGATCACCACCTGCAGGTCCACGCCGATCTGCGGCGCCGCCAAGCCGGCACCGTTGGCCGCCTGCATGGTGTCGAGCAGGTCGGTGATGAGCAGATGCAGCGCGTCGCTGTCGAATTCGGTCACGGGCTGAGCGACGCGCAACAAGCGCGGGTCGCCCATCTTGAGGATGGTACGGACGGTCATGGGAATTCGGAATTGGTAGCACTCAAGCATACAAGAGCGGCACAATCACGCCATGACCCCGCCCCGCCCATCCGCACCGAGTCCCCAGGTCCTCGCCGTCCCGCTGTCGGCCCTGCTGCGCTGGGTCTATCTGGTGCTGGCGCTGCTGTTCCTGCTGCTGGGTCTGATCGGCATCTTCCTGCCGGTGCTGCCGACCACGCCCTTCATCCTGCTGTCGGCCTGGGCGGCGGCACGCAGTTCACCCCGCCTGCTGGCCTGGCTGGAGGAGCACACGGCCTTCGGCCCCATGATCCGCGACTGGCGCCACGGCGGCGTGGTGCGCCGGCGCTCCAAATGGATGGCCACCGGGGTCATGGCGGCCAGCGGAACCTACCTGCTGCTGAGTTCGCACTCGCGCTGGGCCGCCGGGCTGGCCATCGCCTGCATGACGGCCGTGGCACTGTGGCTGTGGCAGCGCCCGGAGCATCATGACGACACGCCCCCGCAGCAGGACTGATGCACTTCAGCCCGCCGATGCCTCCAGCAAGGCGAGCAGCCCAGCCTCGTCCAGGATGGCGATGCCCAGCGCCTGTGCCTTCTCCAGCTTGCTGCCGGCCTCGGCCCCAGCCACCACGTAGTCGGTCTTCTTGCTGACCGAGCCGGCCACCTTGGCGCCAGCGGCTTCCAGCATGTCCTTGGCCTGGTCACGACTGAGTGTCGGCAAGGTGCCTGTCAACACAAAGGTCTTGCCGGCCAGCGGCTGCACCTCGGCAGGTGCTGGTTCGCCTTCTTCCCACGTGACGCCACAGGCACGCAGTTGCTCCACCACCTCGCGGTTGTGCGGCTGCTCGAAGAAGGTACGGATGCTCTGCGCCACCACCGGGCCGACGTCGGCCACCTGCAGCAACTGTTCCTCGCTGGCGTCCATGATGGCGTCGAGCTTGCCGAAATGACGCGCCAGTGCCTTGGCCGTGGCCTCGCCCACATGGCGGATGCCCAGGCCAAAGAGGAAACGCGGCAAGGTGGTCTGCTTGGACTTCTCCAGCGCCTCGACGATGTTCTGCGCCGACTTGTCGGCCATGCGCTCCAGGCTGGCCAGCGCCGTCAGGCCCAGACGGTACAGGTCCGGCAGGGTGTTGACCACACCACTGTCCACCAGCTGGTCCACCAGCTTGTCGCCCAGGCCTTCGATCTCGACCGCACGACGATGCGCAAAATGCAGGATGGCCTGCTTGCGCTGGGCGCTGCAGAACAGGCCGCCGGTGCAGCGGTAGTCGGCCTCGCCCTCTTCCCGCGCCGCGGCCGAGCCGCACACCGGGCAAGTGCGCGGCATGGTGAAGATCTCGGCGCCCGGCAGGCGCTTCTCCGGCAGAACCGCCACCACTTCGGGAATGACGTCGCCGGCACGGCGCACGATCACGGTGTCACCAATGCGCACGTCCTTGCGCCGCGCTTCGTCCTCGTTGTGCAGCGTGGCGTTGGTCATCGTCACGCCGCCCACGAACACCGGCGCCAGCTTGGCCACCGGCGTGAGCTTGCCGGTGCGGCCCACCTGCACCTCGATCGCCTGCACCGTGGTCAGCATTTCCTGCGCCGGGTACTTGTGCGCCACCGCCCAGCGCGGCTCACGCGTGACGAAACCCAACTGCTGCTGCAGGTCCAGCCGGTTGACCTTGTAGACCACGCCGTCGATGTCGTAGGGCAGGCTGTCGCGCAGCTCGCCCATGCGACGGTGGAATGCTATCAAATCAGGAGCACCTCGCGCAATCACCACGTGCTCGCAGACCGGAAAACCCCATGATTTCAGCAACTGCAGCCACGCGAAGTGGGAAGCCACCTGGACCGCCCCGGGCGTGACCTCGCCCAAGCCGTAGGTAAAAAAGCTCAAGGGCCGCTGGGCGGCAATGGCCGGGTCGAGCTGGCGCACCGCACCGGCCGCCGCATTGCGCGGATTGACGAAGGTCTTCTCGCCTTTCTCGCGCTGCCGCTCGTTGAGGGCATTGAAGTCGTCGCGCCGCAGGTAGACCTCACCACGCACCTCCAGGATGGCCGGCACGCCATCCGGCAAACGCAATGGGATCTGACCGATGGTGCGGATGTTCTGCGTCACATCCTCGCCCACCTCGCCATCACCTCGCGTGGCGGCCTGCACCAGCACACCCTGCTCGTAGCGCAGGTTGATGGCCAAGCCGTCGAACTTGAGTTCGGCCACGTACTCGACGGCGGGTTCGGTCTCGCCCCAGCCCAGTTCACGCCGCACCCGCGCATCGAAGGCCTCCGCGCCGCTGGCTTCGGTGTCAGTCTCGGTGCGGATGCTCAACATCGGAACGGCATGGCGCACGCTGGCGAACTGCGCCAACGGTTTGCCGCCGACACGTTGCGTTGGCGAATCGGGCGTCACCAGCTCCGGATGCGCTGTCTCAATGGCCTGCAACTCGCGGAACAGACGGTCGTACTCGGCATCCGGGATTTCCGGCTCGTCGAGCACGTAGTAGCGGTGGGCGTGGTGGTGCAGCAGGCGATGCAACTCGGCCACGCGAGCCCGGTCAGGCCCAGGCGGCGGCGTATCGAACAAATCCGGTGTGGTCATGTCGTCAGGAAGACGGACGAAGGTCAAGAAAACAGACGGCGCGCCAAAGTAGAGCCGGCGGAGAGCTCGCGCGCATCCAGCGTGTCGTAGAGTTTTTCGAGCTCGGCCCCGATCTGATCGAGCGCCTCAGTGCTCAAGGGCTGGCCGTTGTCGTCGGTCAACAGGCCGTCCATGGTGGCGGCCAGCGATTCGGCCACCTCACGCATGCGCGCGAAAGGGTGTTCGCTACGATCCACCTGGGCCACGTCCAGGCTCAGGCTGAGCTCGCGCAAGGCGGACTGGTCAAGGTCTTCGGACAAGGCGGCCTGAGAATCAAACGCCAGGCCCAGCAGGGGCGGCTGGCCGGGCACAGCGGCCGGCAGCACCATGCGGCCGGCAATGGCCCCCGGTACAAAACCCAGGCGTGCGGCGCACTGGTGCACATAACCCGGGCTCCAGGCTGCATTGCGCGCGCGCAGCGTGAAGCCGAGCTGGGCGTCATGCGCGCTGGCAAAGTTGTCGAGTTCACGGGCGCGTGCCACTTCGTCCAGCATCTCCGGAAACTCCGGCGTGCCGCCCACGACGTCGGCAAAAGCCTGGGTCGTGACGACAAATTCGGAATATTCGATCTCGTTGAGCGCCCCCGAACGGTTGGCCAGCTGGATGCCGGCCTGCAACACGCCGTAACGCTGCCCCACATGCGGCAGTTCCCATTGCTGGGTGACCTCGTTCAACCCTTCCACCGCAAACGGCTTGCTGCCGACGCGGCGCGTGGCCGGCAAGGCGGCCAGCACGGCGTCGCCGGAGACCGGGCCGTCGAGTGTGATCGGCGCGATGACATCGATCAGCGAATCCATCAGCGGCTTTTTCTCGATGGCAGGCAGCGGAAAGGCTCCGCCTTGGGGATCGAGGTCGGGATCAAAAACCGGCTCGATCGGCCCCGCCTCCGGCTCGACTCGCGGCACCTGCGGGTCGGCCTGGCGCGGCAGACTGCGCCGCGAGGTCCAGGCGCCATGCGCCACCACGCCGGCCAGCACCAGCCCGCCTGCGATTGCCAGTCCGATCTGCAGTGTGCTCATCGTGTCAGGCCGCCTCTACCATGGAAACCGCGGACTCCATGTCCACCGCCACGATGCGCGAGACACCCTGCTCCTGCATGGTCACGCCGATCAGCTGCTCGGCCATCTCCATCGCGATCTTGTTGTGGCTGATGAAGAGGAACTGCGTACCCTTGCTCATGCTGCTCACCAGCTTGGCATAACGCTCGGTGTTGGCGTCGTCGAGCGGCGCGTCCACCTCGTCCAGCAGACAGAACGGTGCCGGGTTGAGCTGGAAGATGGCGAACACCAGCGCGATGGCGGTCAGCGCCTTCTCGCCACCCGACAGCAGGTGGATGGTCTGATTCTTCTTGCCCGGCGGCTGCGCCATCACCTGCACGCCGGAGTCCAGGATCTCGTCGCCGGTCATGATCAGCTTGGCCTGGCCGCCACCAAACAGCTCGGGGAACATGCGGCCGAAATGCTCGTTGACGATCTTGAAGGTGCCGCCCAACAGTTCACGCGTCTCGCCGTCAATCTTGCGGATGGCGGCTTCCAGCGTGTTCATGGCATCGGTCAGGTCCAGCGACTGGGCGTCGAGGAACTGCTTGCGCTCGCGCGCATGGGCCAACTCGTCCAGCGCCGCCAGGTTGACGGCACCGAGCGCCGCGATCTCGCGGTTCAGGCGGTCAATCTCGCCCTGCAGACCGGTGAGGCGGACATTGCCCTCCGCGATCGACTTGGCCACGGCCTCCAGATCGGCCTGGGCATCGGCCAGCAACTGGGCGTACTGCTCCAGCCCCAGGCGTGCCGCCTGTTCCTTGAGCTGGAAATCGGTGATGCGCTGGCGCAGCGGCTCCAGCTCGCGTTCGAGCTGCAGGCGACGCTCGTCACTGGCGCGCAGCTTGGTCGTCAGGTCGTCGTATTCGCTGCGCTTGGCCGCCAGCACCTGCTCGCGCTCCAGCTTCAGGGCCAGCGCGTTCTGCAGGCCGGCCTGGGCGGCAGCATCGGTCAGGCGTGCCAGCTCGTCACGGGCGCGCTGCTCTTCGGCCACCAGCGAGGTGGCCTGCTGCTCGGCGGTTTCAATGGCGCGCGACAACTCGGCCTTGCGGGCATCGAGCGTGCGCAACGAGAAGGTGGCCTCTTGCGCCTGGCGCTCCAGGCTGCGCTGCTGTTCGCGGCAGGCATTCAGCTTGCGCTCGGCTTCCAGCACCTTTTCGTCCAACTGGGCGTGGCGCTCCTGGCTGTCAGCCAATTGCATGTCGAGTTCTTCGAAGCGCGCTTCGGCCGCCACACGGCGTTCCTGCAGGTCTTCCAGCTGGGCGTCGACTTCGGCCATGTCGCCGGCAATCTGTTCGCTGCGGGCGCGGGTCTGCTCGGCCAGCTGCGTCAGACGCAGGGTCTCGACCTGCAACTCGTGCGCACGGCTCTGGCTCTCGCTCGCCTCCCGGCGTGCTGTCACCAGGCGCTGCGAGGCATCGGCGTAGGCTGCTTCGGCGCGGATCAGGGCGCTGCGTGCTTCATCCACGATGAGGGACTGGGCGCGCAGCTGCTTTTCCAGGTTTTCGATTTCCTGGGCGCGGGCCAGCAGGCCGGCCTGTTCAGAGTCCTGCGCATAGAAGCTGACGCTGTGCGCGCTGACAGCGTGGCCGGTCTTGACGTACAGGGTTTCGCCCGGCTGCAGCTGGGCGCGTTGCGCCAGCGCGTCCTCGAAGCTCTGCGCCACATAACAGCCTTGCAGCCAGTCGACCAGCACGGCCTTCAGGCCGGCGTCATTGACGCGCAGCAGGTCCGACAGGCGCGGCAGGCTGGCCGTTTTCTCCGGCGCACCGGCCTGCGGCGCACTGTAGAAGGCTAGCTTGGCCGGCGGCGCATCGGCGCCGAAAGCGCGCACCATGTCGAGACGGCTGACCTCCAGCGCGCCCATGCGTTCGCGCAGCGCCGCCTCCAGGGCGTTTTCCCAGCCGGACTCCACGTGGATCTTGGTCCACAAGGCCTGCAGGTCGGCCAGGCCATGCTTGGCCAACCAGGGTTGCAGCTTGCCGTCAGTCTTGACCTTTTCCTGCAGTGCCTTGAGCGCTTCCATGCGCGCCGACAGGTCGGCCTGGCGGGCGGATTCGGTGTTGACGGCTTCCTGCTGCGTGCGGCGGGCTTCGTCCAGCTGCGGCACCTGTTCCTGCAGCTCCTGCAGCCGGGCCTCGTTCACGCTGGCGGCCTCGGTGGCCTCGGCCAGCTGGCTTTGCAGGTTCTGCAGGCGCGCCTCGTCGGGCGCCGCCAGTGCATTCTTGTCCGCGCTCAGGCGTTCGCGCCGCTGTTGCAACTGGCGCGACTGCTCTTCAATATTGCGCTGCTCGGCGGCCAGCACCTGGATTTGCTGCTGCACCTGGGCCACGCTGCCGCGCTGCTCGTTGGCGCGGCTTTGCGTCTGCCGCAGGGCCTCTTCCAGATCGGGCAAGGCCAGGGCCTGCTCTTCCAGCTGGGCGGCCAGCAACTCGTTCTTTTCTTCCCCCATCAGCGCCAGTTCGGCCAGTCGCTCGATCTCGGCGGCAGCATCTTCCTTACGGGTGGCCCACTGGGTGGTCTGCTCTTTCAGCGTGATCAGGCGTTCCTCGACCCGCTGGCGGCCTTCGACCACGAAGCGGATCTCGGCCTCCAGCCGGCCCACTTCGGTACTGGCCTCGTACAGCAGGCCCTGGGCCTGGTTGACCTGGTCGCCGGCGGCGTAGTGCGCTTGGCGGATGGTTTCCAGGTCCGCTTCGATGTGGCGCAGGTCGGCCACACGCGATTCGAGTTCGATGACGGCTTTTTCGCCGTCTTGGCGGATCTTGGCCTGGTCAGCCTCGGCCTCGCTACGGCGCAGGTACCAGAGCTGGTGCTGCTTGAGCGTGACGTCCGACTGCAGTGCGTTGTACTTCTGCGCCACCTCGGCCTGGCGTTCCAGCTTCTCCAGGTTGGCGTTGAGTTCGCGCAGGATGTCCTCAACGCGGGTCAGGTTCTCACGCGTGTCCGAGAGGCGGTTTTCCGTCTCGCGGCGGCGCTCCTTGTACTTGGAAACACCGGCCGCCTCTTCCAGGAACAGGCGCAGCTCTTCCGGCTTGGACTCAATGATGCGGCTGATGGTGCCCTGGCCGATGATGGCGTAGGCGCGCGGCCCTAAGCCGGTGCCGAGGAACACGTCCTGCACGTCGCGCCGGCGCACCGGCTGGTTGTTGATGTAGTAGCTGCTGGTGCCGTCGCGCGTCAGCACGCGCTTGACCGCCACTTCGGCGTACTGGCCCCACTGGCCGCCGGCGCGGTGGTCGGCGTTGTCGAACACCAGCTCCACGCTGGCGCGACTGGCCGGCTTGCGGTTGTTGGTGCCGTTGAAGATGACGTCCTGCATGGACTCGCCGCGCAGTTCGCTGGCGCGGCTTTCGCCCAACACCCAGCGCACGGCATCCATGATGTTGGACTTGCCGCAACCGTTGGGGCCGACCACACCCACCAATTGGCCCGGCAGCATGAAGTTGGTGGGTTCGGCGAACGACTTGAACCCGGACAGCTTGATGGAGTTAAGACGCACAGCGAGTCTAAGTAATTGATTGAATTGAACTTTTTCCCGCCAAGGTGAACGGGTGAATGCTTGATGATACCGTGTGCGCAGCGCCCGCTCCCGAATGGCCGTACCCCGGGGCCGAGGCCGCCATCCACGGGATAATGACACCCCATGAATCCGAATCTTTCCAGGCTACAGCCCTACCCCTTCGAGCGGCTGAAGCAACTCTTCGCCGGCGTTACGCCCAACCCCAACTACCGCCCCATCAGCCTGGGCATTGGCGAGCCGCGCCATGCCACGCCCAAGCTGGTGACCGATGCCCTGACCGCCAACCTGGCGGGCCTGGCCAGCTACCCGGCCACCGCCGGCGAGCCGGCCCTGCGCGAAGCCGCTGCCGGCTGGCTCCAGCGGCGTTATGGCGTGAGCGTCAACCCGGCCACCCAGGTGCTGCCGGTCAATGGCTCGCGCGAGGCGCTGTTTGCACTGACGCAGACCGTGGTGGACAGCTCCCGGCCGGGTGCCACCGTGCTGTGCCCCAACCCGTTCTACCAGATCTACGAAGGCGCCACCCTGCTGGCCGGCGCCCAGCCTTATTACGTGCCGAGCGACCCAAAGCGCAACTTCGCGGTCGACTGGGACAGCGTGCCGGCCGAGGTCTGGGCCCGCACCCAGATGATCTTCACCTGCTCCCCCGGCAACCCGACCGGCGCCGTGATGCCGCTGGACGAATGGAAGAAGCTGTTTGAGCTGAGCGACCGCTACGGTTTCGTCATTGCCTCCGACGAGTGCTATAGCGAGATCTATTTCCGCGACGAACCGCCGTTGGGTGGGCTGGAAGCGGCGGTCAAGCTCGGCCGCAGCGACTTCAAGAACCTGATCGCCCTGACCAGCCTGTCCAAGCGCAGCAATGTGCCGGGCATGCGCAGCGGCTTCGTGGCCGGTGACGCGGCGCTGATCAAGCCCTTCCTGCTCTACCGTACCTACCACGGCGGCGCCATGAGCACGGTGGTGCAGGCCGCCAGCATCGCGGCCTGGAACGACGAGTTGCACGTGATCGAAAACCGCAACCTGTACCGCGAGAAATTTGCCCGGGTCACGCCCTTGCTGAGTGCCGTGCTGGACGTGGCCCTGCCGGACGCCGCCTTCTACCTGTGGGCCGGCGTCAAGGGCAGTGACACCGATTTCGCGCGTGATCTGCTCGCTCTTTACAATGTGACTGTTTTGCCCGGCAGCTACCTCGCCCGCGAAGCCCACGGCTTCAATCCCGGCGCCGGGCGCATCCGCATGGCACTGGTGGCCGAGACCGCCGAGTGCGTGGAAGCCGCCGAGCGCATTGTCCAGTTTGTCCAATCCAGAACCTAAAAGCCTGAGAAAAACCATGAGCCAACAACTGCAACAGATCATCGACACCGCGTGGGAAGACCGCGCCAACATCTCCCCGAAGTCCGCCCCGAAAGAAGTGGCCGACGCGGTTGAGCACGTCATCACCGAACTCAATGGTGGGCGCCTGCGCGTAGCCAGCCGCGCCGGCGTGGGCCAGTGGACCGTGCATCAGTGGATCAAGAAAGCGGTGCTGCTGTCCTTCCGCCTGAAGGACAACGAGGTCATCAAGGCCGGCGACCTGGGCTTTTACGACAAGGTGCAGACCAAGTTCGCCCACCTGACGGAAGAAGAGATGAAGGCCAGCGGCGTGCGTGTGGTGCCGCCGGCCGTGGCGCGCCGCGGCAGCTACATTGCCAAGGGCGCCATCCTGATGCCGTCCTACGTCAACATCGGTGCCTACGTTGATGAAGGCACCATGGTCGATACCTGGGCCACCGTCGGTTCCTGCGCGCAGGTCGGCAAGAACGTGCACCTGTCCGGCGGCGTCGGCCTGGGCGGCGTGCTGGAGCCGCTGCAAGCCAACCCGACCATCATCGAAGACAACTGCTTCATCGGTGCGCGCTCCGAGATCGTCGAAGGCGTGATCGTGGAAGAGAACTCGGTCATCTCCATGGGCGTGTACATCGGCCAGAGCACCCCGATCTACGACCGAAGCACCGGCGAAGTGAGCTACGGCCGCGTGCCGGCCGGCTCGGTGGTGATCAGCGGCAGCCTGCCCAAGGACGGAGGCAAGTACAGCCTGTACGCCGCCATCATCGTCAAGCGCGTCGATGCACAGACCCGTGCCAAGACCAGCTTGAACGATTTGCTGCGGGATTGAATGTTGCACACCCCCAGGCTACGCGCACTGCGTGTCGCTTCGCCAGACAGGCCCGCGCCAGAGGCTGTGGCTCTTCGGCCTGTCCGACCCTGCGCAGGCAGGCTCGGAGCCGCAGGCCTCAGCCCCTTGCAGGGGGCAAACGCCAGTGGCCCGGCTAAGCCGGTTCCACGGCGTTTTCTGGCTTTGGGGGTTGGAGTTCGGCTGGTGTTGCGGTAACGGTCCCGAGGGAGAGGTAAAAGCATGAGCACGACGATGGGCACGATGGAGCGGATCCTGCGGCTGATGGCCGAGAAGAAGGCGTCGGACGTCTACCTCTCGGCGTTCGCACCGGCGCTCATCCGCATCAATGGCCAGTGCGTGCCGATCAACAGCCAGCCGCTGACGCCGGAAGCGCCGCGCGGCCTGTTGGCCGAGCTGTTGCCCGTCGAGCGGCTGACTGAACTCGACCGCAGCGGTGAACTCAACATGGGCTTTCCGCTGGCGGGCGTGGGGCGTTTCCGCCTGAGCGCCATGCGCCAGCGCGGTTCGGTGGCAGCGGTGATCCGTTTCATCGCCAACGAAGTGCCACCGCTGTCGTCGCTGTCGGTGCCGCCCATCCTGGCCGATCTCATCATGGAAAAACGCGGCCTGTTGCTGATGGTGGGTGCCACCGGCATGGGCAAGAGCACCTCGCTGGCCTCGATGATCGACCACCGCAACGAAAACGCGTCCGGCCACATCCTGACCATCGAGGACCCGATCGAGTTCCTGTTCAAGAACAAGCGCTCGGTGGTGAACCAGCGCGAGATCGGCTCCGACACCGCTTCGCTGGCCGTGGCACTGCAGAATGCGCTGCGCCAGGCGCCCGACGTGATCCTGATCGGCGAGATCCGCGACCGCGAAACCATGTCGGCCGCCATTGCCTATGCGCAGTCCGGCCACCTGTGCCTGGCCACCATGCACGCCAACAACAGCTACCAGGCGCTCAACCGCATCCTGAGCTTCTACCCGGTGGAAGTGCGCCAGTCCATGCTGGGCGACCTGTCCAGCGCGCTCAAGGCCATCGTGTCGCAGCGTCTCCTGCGCACCATCAATGGCGGCCGCACGCCAGCGGTGGAAGTCATGCTCAACACCAAGCTGGTGTCCGAACTGATCGAAAAAGGCGACTTTTCCGCCATCAAGGAAGCGCTGGAAAAAGCCATGGCCGAAGGTTCTCAGAACTTCGAGCAGGACATCGCGCGCCTGATCAACGATGGCATCGTCGACCGCAAGGAGGGCCTGGCCAACTCCGATTCGCCCACCAACCTGATGTGGCGCCTGCAGAACGACTTCAACAACAAGGCAGCACCAAGCCAGGCGGCCCCCGAAGACCATGACGACGAACCGTCGTTCACCGAAATCACCCTGGATGTGAAGCACTGAGGCCCGCTGCGCCCCACCACGCTTCATACTGTTATGACCCGCACCCTGATTCTTGCCGAGCAGCTGATTTCGCTGCCCTCCATCACACCGGATGACGCCGGTTGCCAGGCGCTCATCGCCTCGCGCCTGCAGCACTTGGGTTTTGTCTGTGAAACCCTGGAGAGCGGCCCGGCGGACTTCCGTGTCACGAATTTGTGGGCAAAACGAGCTGCAAGCGCCGCCAATACGGCGCAAGTCGCTCCTAAAACCATAGTATTCGCCGGCCACACCGATGTCGTGCCGACCGGCCCGGTGGCACAGTGGACGAGCGCCCCATTCGCCCCCACGCACCGCGACGGCAAGCTGTACGGCCGCGGCAGCAGCGACATGAAGGCCTCGCTGGCCGCCTTCGTGGTGGCGGTCGAAGAGTTTGTCGCGGCGCAGCCGCAAGCACCACTCAACATCGCCTTCCTGCTGACCAGCGATGAGGAAGGCCCGGCGGTGGACGGCACCGTGATGGTGTGCCGTGAACTGCAAAAGCGCGGCGAGGTGCTGGACTACTGCATCGTCGGCGAGCCCACCTCGGTACAGCGCACCGGCGACATGATCAAGAACGGCCGGCGCGGCACCATGAGCGGCAAGCTCACCGTCAAGGGCGTGCAGGGCCACATCGCCTACCCGCACCTGGCGAAGAATCCGATGCACCTGTTCGCCCCGGCCATGGCCGAGTTGGTGGGCATCGAATGGGACCGTGGCAACGACTTCTTCCCGCCCACCACCTGGCAGATCAGCAACATCCATGGCGGCACCGGCGCCAGCAACGTGATCCCTGGTTCGGTGGTGATCGATTTCAATTTTCGTTTCTCCACCGAATCCACGCCCGAAAGCCTGCAGCAACGCCTGACCTCGGTGCTCGACCGACACGAACTCGAATACGAACTGGTCTGGACCATCGGCGGCCTGCCCTTCCTCACCACGCCCGGCACCCTGGTGAACGCGGTGCGCGACGCCATCCGCGACGAGACCGGCCTGGAGACCGAGCTTTCGACCAGCGGCGGCACCAGCGACGGCCGCTTCATCGCGCAGATTTGCCCGCAGGTGATCGAGCTCGGGCCGACCAATGCCACCATCCACAAGATTGACGAATGCGTCCCGGTGGCCGACATCGAGCCGCTGAAGAACATCTACCGGCGCGTGCTGGAAAAGCTGGCCGCATGACGCAAGCCCCCACCGGACAGCCGACGATCATGGCGTTGATCGACGCCGGCGCCCAACAACTCACCGACGCGGGTGTGGCCTTCGGCCACGGCACCAGCAATGCCTTTGATGAAGCCGCCTGGCTGGTGCTGTGGCAGCTCGGGCTACCGCTGAACGACCTGGATTCAGTGGCAAATCAGCCTGTAGACCTCGCCGATCAAGCGCGTATTGCTACACTTTTTGAAGCGCGCATCAAAACGCGAAAACCGGCGGCCTACCTGACGCACGAGGCCTGGTTGCAGGGCGTGCCCTTCTACGTGGACGAGCGCGCCATCGTGCCGCGCAGCTTCATTGCCGAGCTGCTGGCCGATGGCAGCATCGACCCCTGGCTGGGCGAGCACACCAAGAAGGTGCTGGATCTGTGCACCGGCAACGGCAGCCTGGCTGTGCTGGCGGCCATGACCTACCCGGACGTGACAGTGGACGGTGCCGACCTCTCGCTCGATGCGCTGGCGGTAGCGCGCATGAACGTCGAGAAGCACGGACTGGAAGACCGCATCACGCTGCTGCAGTCCGACGGCCTGGGCAGCGTGCGCGGCCCTTACGACCTGATCCTGTGCAACCCGCCTTACGTCAACGCGCAAAGCATGGCGACCCTGCCGGCCGAGTACCGCGCCGAGCCCGAGCTGGCGCTGGCCGGCGGTGCCGATGGCATGGACTTCATCCGCGACCTGCTGCGCGAGGCACCAGCCCACATGAGCGAACACGCCGTGCTGGTGCTGGAGATCGGCAACGAACGCGAACACTTTGAAGCCGCCTTCCCGACGCTGGAGGTATTCTGGCTGGACACCAGCGCGGGGGATGATCAGGTGCTGCTGATCACGCGCGAAGCGCTGGTCAGATGAAGCACTCCTGTGCCGGCTTTCGCCGTCTCCCCCTCAAGGGGGCAACGCCAGCGGCCCGGCCAAGCCGGTTCCGCGGCGTTCCACGGTTAAACCATTTCATGCGCCGTATGCCTCTTAGCGCGACGGAACAGAACAAATGATTACTCTCAAAAACATCACCCTGCGCCGCGGCGCCAAGGTGATCCTCGATGGCGCTTCCGTGACCGTCAACCCCGGCGAAAAAGTCGGTCTGGTCGGGCGCAATGGCGCCGGCAAGTCCACCTTGTTTGCGCTGCTCAACGGCACGCTGCACGAAGACAGCGGCGACTACACCCTTCCCGCCCAGTGGCGTCTGGCCCAGGTGGCGCAGGACATGCCGGAAACCGACATGAGCGCCACCGACTTCGTGATTGCCGGCGACACGCGACTGGCGGCGGCGCAGGCCGAGGTAACGGCCGCCGAGGCCACGGAAGACGGCGAGCGCATGGCCCACGCCTACATGGAACTGCACGACGCCGGCGCCCATGACGCCCCGGCCCGCGCGCAGGCCCTGATTCTGGGTCTGGGTTTCAAGACCACGGAACTCGACCAGCCGGTCAACAGCTTCTCCGGTGGCTGGCGCATGCGCCTGCAGCTGGCACGCGCGCTGATGTGCCCGTCCGACCTGCTGTTGCTGGACGAGCCGACCAACCACCTGGACCTGGATGCCCTGGTCTGGCTCGAAGCCTGGCTGCAACGCTACCAAGGCACCATGCTGGTCATCAGCCACGACCGTGAGTTCCTCGATGCGGTGACCCAGGTCACGGTCCACATCGAAAACGCCAAGCTCACCCGCTACGGCGGCAACTACAGCAAGTTCGAGGACATGCGGGCCGAACAGATGGAGTTGCAGCAGGCTGCCTACGCCAAGCAGCAGGAGAAGATCGCCCACCTGCAGAAGTTCATCGACCGTTTCAAGGCCAAGGCCAGCAAGGCCAAGCAGGCACAGAGCCGGGTCAAAGCACTGGGGCGCATGGAGCGCATCGCACCGCTGCTGGCCGAGGCCGACTTCACCTTCGAATTCAAGGAACCGGCCAACCTGCCCAACCCGATGCTGGCCATGCAGGACGTGAGCTTCGGTTACCCGCCACCGGACGATGCGCCGGCCGGCACGCCGCCCACGGTGATCGTGCGCAATGTCAGCAAATCGGTGCTGGCCGGCCAACGCATCGGCATCCTCGGTGCCAACGGCCAGGGCAAGTCCACTGTGGTCAAGACAATTGCCCGCGCGCTGCAGCCCATCAGTGGCGAGATCACCGAAGGCAAGGGCCTGGCCATCGGCTACTTCGCCCAGCAGGAACTTGACGTGCTGCGCCCACAGGACACACCGCTGGAACACATGATCCGGCTGGTCAAGGACACCACCGCCCGTGGCCAGCTCAGTGGCCAGCCCACGCGTGAGCAGGACCTGCGCAGCTTCCTGGGCAGCTTCAACTTCACCGGCGACCAGGTCAAGCAGAGCGTGGGCAGCATGAGCGGCGGCGAGAAGGCTCGCCTGGTGCTGTGCATGCTGGTGTGGCAGCGTCCCAACCTGCTGCTGCTGGACGAGCCGACCAACCACCTCGATCTGGCCACGCGCGAAGCGCTGGGCATGGCGCTCAACGAGTTCGAGGGCACGGTGATGCTGGTCAGCCACGACCGTTCCCTGCTGCGCGCCGTGTGCGACGAGTTCTGGCTGGTGTCGCGTGGCGGCATCGATCCGTTCGACGGTGACCTGGACGACTACCAGCGTTACCTGCTGGACGAAGCCAAGCGCCAGCGCGAGGCCATCAAGGAATCCGTCAAGGAAGCTGCCGCAGCCAGTGTCAAGCCGGTCACGCCGGCACCGGCGGCCAAGCCGGCACGCGAGGACAACCGCACCCGCCAGCTGCGCCGCGAGCTGGAAAAAACGGACGCCCGCATGGTCGAACTGAATCAGGCAAAGACCGCACTCGAAGCCCGGCTGGCCGGTCACCCCAGTCTGGCCGAGATCACCGAGCTGGGCCAGCAACTGCAGGTGGTGCAGAGCGAACTGGACACGCTGGAGGAACGCTGGCTAGAACTCTCCGGCCAGCTCGAAGCCGCGGGTTGAAGCCTTGGCGATCAGCGCCTGGGTGGAACAGGCGCTAGAGCTGCCGCTGTGACACCTCGCCAGCGCGTGCCGAGTACTTGATGCCGGCATGCAGCGTCTCCAGCTGCACCCGCGCCGCGCGGCCGCCATAAACGGCCGAGCGCAGCCACTCGCACTCAGCCTGCAGGGCTGCCTCGTCCGACAGCAGGGTTTGCCAGACGCGCTGTTCGGCGTTCCAGCGGTAGCCGCGCGCTTTCAACAGGTCCTTGGCATCGAAGGGTGCGGCCGTCGCCTGCAGGCGGTAGGACGTCTGCGAGCCGGCTCGCAGCAGGCGCGCCAGCCCCGTCTGCTGTGACGTCGGCAAGGTCTGCCCCAGCACTGCCAGCAGGGCGTGGCAATCCATTTCGGCACGGTGGGCATCGTAGAACCAGCCCTGCGAGAGTGCCAGGTTTTCCAGCTTGGCCGACGACTGGCCCTCGGTCCGCCAGTCGATGTCTGCAAACGAACAGGCCCAAGGCAATTGCGCAAAGGCCGGCAGGCGTGCCTCGACAAAGGGCCGGTCGAAGGCGGCGTTGTGGGCCACGATCAGGTCGGCACCGGCCAGCAATTCGGCCACCCGCGCCTCGTCCAGCCGCTGGCCGCGCACCATGTCGTTGCTGATGCCGGTCAGGGCCTCGATCTCGGGCGAGATCGGCATGCCCGGGTCTTCCAGGCCGTCGTACACCTGCACGGCGCCGCAAGGCCGGCCGGTCTCGGCGTCGACCTCGACGCGCACCAAGGCCAGTTCAATGATCTTCTCGCGGCTGGCATCGAGGCCGGTGGTTTCGGTGTCGAGCAGTACCACGTGGCGCACCGGCCCTTGCGCTGGCGGGAACTGCAGGCAGGGTTGAAGCCGACGCAGCACACGGAAATCTGGATGTGCCTCCAGCTGGCGTGCCAGACTCTCAACGTCTGAAGCAGCGACACCGCTGGCGGGAACGGGCACCACAGGCTTTGGCGCCGCCGGCTTGCTGCGGCCCTTCGCCTTGCCTTTGGCCGCCGGTGCCAAGGGCACCACCGGGCCTTCAAAGCCGAAATCGAGCTGAAGATCGTTCACCGTGGCCCCGCGATGGCGGCTTGGGTTGCCGTGCCGGCCAGCTGCTTCATCTCGCGTCGCAGGGCCACCGCATCCTGCACATGCATCACGTCGGTCGGGCTGAGACGGAACACGTGCATGGCGTCAGCCACACCGCGCGCCTGCGCTTCCAGGGCGATCCCGGAGGTGGCCAGGTTGTGGACCAGCTGGTTGTTCTGCTGGGTCAGTTCGTCCATGTGCACCATGGCTTCGTTGATCTGCTCAATGCCCAGCAACTGCTCGTCTACCGCCGTGTGGATTTCGGAAATGAGGCCATTGACCTGGCGTGCCGCCTCCACTGCTTCCTGCATGGTGCGGCGGGCATTGTCACTGAGCTTGGTACCGGCCTCGACCTTGGCGGACGACTCCTGGATCAACTGGGCGATCTCGCGCGCCGCGGCCGAACTGCGCGTGGCCAGCTGCCGCACTTCGGCCGCCACCACCGCAAAACCACGCCCTTGTTCACCGGCCCGTGCTGCCTCAACCGCGGCGTTGAGGGCCAGCAGATTGGTCTGGAAGGCAATGCTGTCGATCACCTGCACGATTTCGCCAATCCGGCTGGACGACTCGTTGATTGCGTGCATGTTCTGGGTCACATCCTGCACCGCCTGGCCGCTGCGCTCGGAAATGCGCATGGCCTGACTGGCCAGACCCGCCGCCTGACGCGCAGCGTCAGCCGTCTGCTTCACGTTGCCGCTGATCTGCTCCATGGATGCGGCAGTCTCCTCCAGCCGGGCGCCTTGCGACTGTGTGCGCTCGGACAGTTCGCGGTTGCCTTGGGCAATGCCGTGCGTTTCGCTGCCCATGCGGTCCACTTCGGTACGGGCATCGCTGACGATGGAACGGATGTTGACGTTGAGCTGGTTGAGCGCGCGCTCCAGCTGCCCCAGAACACCGTTGCTCTGGGCCTCCAGTGAGCGGGTCAGGTCGCCGGCCGCCATGCGGTTGGCGAAACCCAGCAGACGCTGCAAGGGGCTGATGGTCAGGGCACGGAGGAACCAGGCCCCCAGCAAGGCCAGCACCACGGTCAGCCCGGCACTGGCGGCCAGACTGGTACCCGACACGGCCGACCAGCCGCCTGCGGCCAGCATGCCCGCGCCCAGCCCCAGGCCCGCCAGCAGCAGCGCCACCAACGTGATCTTGGCCTGCGCAGAAGGACGCAACAGACGGCTGAGGCGCCCCACCCAGGTGTCGCGGTACAAGGCACCATGGCGCAAGCGATGCACCAGTTGACCCGCCGGGGCTTCGGCCCGCATGACGGCATACAGGCCTTCCGCCGCCTCGATCTGTTCGCGCGTCGGCTCGGTCCGCACCGACAGGTAGGCCACCGGGCGGTCGCCCTCCATCAGCGGCGTGGCGTTGGCCACCACCCAGTAGTGGTCGCCATTCTTGCGCCGGTTCTTGACGATGCCGGTCCAGGGCAGTCCTTCTTCCAGCGTGGCCCAAAGGTCGCGGAAGGCCTCTTCCGGCACATCCGGATGGCGCACCAGGTTGCGCGGCTGGCCCAGCAGCTCTTCCTTGGTGAAACCGCTGAGCTCGATGAACACCTCATTGCAGTGGGTGATGCGACCTTTCAGGTCGGTGATCGAAACGACGGTCTGGCCTGACGGGAAAGGATGCTCGCGTTGGGTAACGGGAAGGTTGGTACGCACGTGATCTTCAACAGTGATAACGGCCAGGCGCCCTGGAGCACCCAGCCGATGCATAAAAAGGATGGCCGCCTTGAGGCGGCCTGGACCCTGTAACTCTACCTGATTTAGATCAAGCCGAGTTACATCCGGAAACAGCTCAGAAAGACTCCCAGTCGTCCGTCACCTCCGCGGTGGCTGATTTGACGGGAGCGGGTTTGGCTGGCGCCGGTGCCGCCGACAACGCCTTGGCGGGCGCCGCCGGGGTTTTGCTGGGGGCCGCAGCCACCGGCGGTTTCACGGGCTGGGGCGCAGGAGGCGACGTACGCACAGGCGGTTCGGCGGTTCGCTGCATGCTGCTGTCGA
>NZ_BCWP01000021.1 GCF_001592265.1 Curvibacter delicatus NBRC 14919
AGTGGCGGCGTGGCCACCGGCACCGCCAACGGGCGCAAGGCGGGTAGCGTCGCCTTGAGTGGCGCGGGTGTCACGACAGCTGCCATCACGGCCAGTGGCAGCAACGCCAGCACGCTGGGTGCGGGTGGCAATGGCGGCACGGTGAGCGTCAGCTCCAGCGGCGCACTCAACGTTGCCGGCGCCATCAGTGCCATCGGCGGCAACGGCGTGGGTCAACCCGCCGGCACGGGCGGTGCGATTGCGCTGACGGCGGGCAACGGGTTCACGTTGGCAAACAATGTGACGACGACCAACAACACCGTGGCGCTGGATGCCGGCACCGGCACCTACGCACAAAACGCCAACATCGACGTGACCGCCGGCAGCGGCAACATCACGGTGACGGCGGATGCCGTGGCCATTGGCACCAACACCGGCAACAACGCGCTGAGCACCAGCGGTACGCTGACGATCAAGACCAAGTCGACCGCCCAGGCCATGTCGCTGGGGGGCAGTTCGGCCTTTGACATTTCCACCACCGAGCTGACGGCCATCGGCACGGGCGCGACTGGCCCTCTCGTCATCGGAGACACGGCCAGTACCGGTGTGCTGACCATCGGGTCGGCCATCAACCTCGCGGGCAAGACCTTGACGCTCAATGCCGGCGCCATCACCGACAGCGGCGTGCAGACCATCACCGCCACCAACGTGACGCTCAATGCGAACGGCCAGATCGGCAGCAACAGCAGCAACGGCATCGACGTGGCGGCGACCAACCTGAGCGTCAACACCACAGGCAACGGCAACGCCTTCGTGCGCACCGGTGCCATCAACCTGGGCGTGGGCAGCAGCGGCTCCAACCTGGGTGGCGGCACGCTGGATCTGGTGGCCACGGGCAACGTCACCCAGACCGCCAGTACCGGCAACATCACGGCCGGTACGCTGAAAGTCAAGACCGTTTCGGCCAGCACGGCGGGCATCACGCTGAGCAACAGCGGCAACGACGTGGCCAGCGTGGACCTGCGCGCACGCAATGCCGGCGACACGGCCAACGCAGCGGGTGCGCTGCAATACACCGATACCAATGGCGTGGACATTGCTGCGCTGGCCACTACCGGCAATGCCACGCTGGCAGCCGGTGGTGCGGTCACGCAAAGCGGCGCGATCGCAGCCAATGGTCTGGCTCTCACTGGCACCGGTGGCGCCTACACCCTGCGTCATTCCGGCAATGCGGTGAACACGCTGGCTGCTTCCACCGGCAGCGTGGACTACAGCCAGTCGGGCGCGCTGACGGTCGGTACGGTAGGCGTGACTGGCGTCACGACCAGCGGCAGCGCCCGCATCGAGACCACAGGCCCGGCATCCAACCTGACGCTCAACGCCGCCGTAACAGCGGCTGGCAGCGGTGACGCGGTGGTACTCAAGGCCGGCAGCTCCAACGCGGCTGGAACGGCCAGTGGTGGGCAGCTGATCAACAACGTTGGTGCGAATGGCATCCAGGCCACGGCGGGACGTTATCTGGTGTACAGCGGTGACCCAAGTCTTACGCTGGAGGGCGTCAGCGGTTACAGCAAACGCTACAACAGCGACGCCAACCACCTGCCCGGTGGAAGCGGCAACATGTTCCTCTACCGCGTGGCACCTACGCTGACCATTACAACGGACAACACGACGCGGGTTTACGGTCAGGCCAACCCGGTGTTCAGCGGCACGGCCAGCGGCTTCATCGACGGCGATACCGAGGCCAGCGTGGGCGTGACGCGCAGCACCACGGCCGTGTACAACACGTCGGTGGGGGATGTGGCGGTGACGGCCGCCGCTGCCAACAAGGAAAACTACACCCTGGTGCTCAACCACGGCACCATGAAAATCACGCCGGCCACCATCAGTGAGGTGAGCGGCATCACGGCCAACAACAAGCCGGTGGAC
Source organism: Curvibacter delicatus NBRC 14919 (assembly GCF_001592265.1). GTDB lineage: Bacteria > Pseudomonadota > Gammaproteobacteria > Burkholderiales > Burkholderiaceae_C > Hylemonella > Hylemonella delicata. The sequence goes on from NZ_BCWP01000021.1 coordinate 1,909, forward strand.
GGCACCACCAGCGCCACGCTCAACCCTGCAGGCGCCACCTTCAGCGGCATCGTGGCCGGTGACGTGCTGAGCGTGGCCAGTGCGACCGGCAACTTTGACACTCCCTCGGTGGGCGCCAACAAGATCGTGACCATCTCCGACATCACCCTCGGCGGCGCGGCGGCGGGCAACTACATCCTGGCCAAGCGCACGGCCACGACGCGCGCCAGCATCACCGACCTGTCCTCCGTCGCCAGCAAGCAGCCGTTGCCGACAGATACATTCACCGCCGCCATGGCGGTGCCGGTCGCCAGCACTGCGACCACCGGCGGGCCGCTGGTGGCCATCGTGCGCGGGGGCGACGGCGACTGGGGTGTGGCCTCGGCAGCCACAACGCCGGCCGGGAACGAGGACGCCACACTGGGCCTGGGCTTCTGGCCGTTGTCGTTGTTCGATCTGTCAGCCCTGCCGGCGACGGCCGCCGGTGCGCGCCGGTCACTGGCGCCGGCCGGTCCGGGCGCTGACGCGGGTGCGTTGCCCTTGCGTCCGAATGCTGAACAGGAGGATGCCCGGCCGGCCAGCAGCCATCAAAGCAACAAACGCCCGCTTCTGTGATACCTTCTCCGGGACTCAGAAGCGCATCTTCAACAGGCCCGACTTGAACTGAACGCCTTGTTCAGCCTCGTTTCAAGCGGCGTTGAGTTCGGCCAGACGCTCGGGCGTGCCGACGTCGGTCCAGGCGCCGGTATAGAGCTCGGCACTGACGCGACCGGTTTCCATGGCCCGGCGCAGCAGCGGCGCCAGCGCGGTTTTCACGCCTTGCGGGTTGCCGACCGGCACCTCGCACCATGGCAATTCGAACAATTCGCGCCGGTACAAGCCGATGGTGCTGTAGGTGTATTTCACCTCGGCCTGGTTCAGCGCCAATTGCCGGCCCGGGTGGTCCGGGTCGGGCGCCAGCCCGAAGTCGCCTTTCGGGTTATGGGCCGGATTCGGCACCAGCCAGAGGTGGGCCAGTTTATTGCTGGCAGCAAAGCGCTGCACGGCGTCCGGCGAAAAGACGAAGTCGGGTGCGAACACATCCCCCGCCAGGACCCAGAACACATCGCTCAGCAGCGGCAGCGCACGCACGATGCCGCCGGCCGTTTCCAGCGCGCTACCGAAGTCCCGTCCTTCATGCGAGTATGAAATTGATAGCGGCTGGCGCATATCTGACAAGGGCTGCGGGCCGAAATGACTTGGAATCTGCTCACCCAGCCAGGCGGTGTTGATGACGATGTTGGTAAAGCCGTCGCGCGCCAGCGCATCCACATGCCACTGCAGCAGTGGTTTGCCGCGGACGGGCAGCAGGGGTTTGGGTGTGGTGTCGGTCAGGGGGCGCATGCGCTCGCCGCGGCCCGCAGCCAGCACCATGGCGTGGATGGAAGTGGGGTGTTGCACAGGCCGCACTTTAGACGATTGCCGCCGTGCAGTGACCCCGGGCCGGGGTCCGGTGAAAGGCCCCGGTAAAATAACGGGTTTCCCCTGATACCTCTTCCGGAGCGGTCCCCTTCATGGCAAATACCCAACAAATGGCCAACGCGATTCGCGCGCTGGCAATGGATGCAGTGCAACAAGCCAACTCCGGACACCCCGGCGCCCCCATGGGCATGGCCGACATGGCGGTGGCGCTGTGGGGCGAGCACCTGCGCCACAACCCGGCCAACCCGCACTGGGCCGACCGCGACCGCTTTGTGCTCTCCAACGGTCACGGCTCCATGCTGCTGTACGCGCTGCTGCACCTCACCGGCTACCCGCTGCCGATGAAGGAGCTGCAGAACTTCCGCCAGCTGCACAGCAAGACCGCCGGCCACCCCGAAGTGGGCCTGACCCCGGGCGTGGAAACCACCACCGGCCCGCTGGGCCAGGGCGTGACCAACGCCGTCGGCATGGCGCTGGCCGAGAAGCTGCTGGCCAAGGAATTCAACCGCGACGGCCATACCGTGGTTGACCATCGCACCTATGTGTTCCTGGGTGACGGTTGCATGATGGAAGGCATCAGCCACGAAGCGGCGTCCTTGGCCGCCGCCTGGAAGCTCAACAAGCTGATCGCCCTGTACGACGACAACGGCATCTCGATCGATGGCCAGGTCACGCCCTGGTTCACCGACAACACGGCGCTGCGTTTTGTCGCCTATGGCTGGAACGTGATCGGCCCGGTCGACGGCCACGATGCCGCCGCCGTCTCGCGCGCCATTGCTGATGCCAAGAACTCGGCCGAGAAGCCGACACTGATCATCTGCAAGACCTCTATCGGCAAGGGCAGCCCGAACCGCGCCGACACCGCCAAGGCCCACGGCGAGCCGCTCGGTGCCGAAGAAATCAAACTCACGCGCGAAGCGCTGGGCTGGGAGCACCCGCCCTTTGTCATTCCGCAAGCCGTGTACGACGACTGGAACGCCAAGACCCGCGGCCTGTCGCAGGAAGCCGCCTGGGACGCCAAGTTCGCCGCCTACAAGGCCGCCTACCCCGAGCTGGCCGCCGAGTTCAAGCGCCGCATGGCCGGCGAGCTGCCCAAGCAGTTTGCCCAGGTGGCCGTGGATGCGGCGATTGCTGCCCATACCAAGGCCGAGACCGTGGCCTCGCGCAAAGCCTCGCAGCTGGCGCTGGAAGCCTTCACCGCCGCCTTGCCTGAGATGCTGGGCGGCTCGGCCGACCTGACCGGCTCCAACCTCACCAACACCAGCCACACGCCCAACCTGCGCTTCAACCAGGCGGGCGAGTCCAATGGCGGGCGCCACATCAACTACGGCGTGCGCGAGTTCGGCATGGCCACCATCATGAACGGCATTGCGCTGCATGGCGGTTTCATTCCCTATGGCGGCACTTTCCTGACCTTCAGCGACTACAGCCGCAATGCCATCCGCATGGCCGCGCTGATGAAACAGCGTGTGGTGCACGTGTTCACACACGACTCCATCGGCTTGGGCGAAGACGGTCCGACGCACCAGTCGGTCGAGCACGCCGCCAGCCTGCGCCTGATCCCCAACCTCGATGTCTGGCGCCCGGCCGACACCGCCGAAACCACCGTGGCCTGGGCCGTGGCGCTGCAGAACGCAACCAAGCCGACCGCGCTGCTGCTGAGCCGCCAGAATCTGCCCTACGCGCCCAAGAAGGACCTGGGCGACATCAGCGGCGGCGCCTATGTGCTGTCCGAGCCGACTGACGTGGGCCTGAAGGCCAAGGCGCGCGCCGTCATCATCGCCACCGGCTCCGAAGTGCAGCTGGCGTTGAAGGCGCAGGAGCTGCTGGCGGCCAAGAAGATCGCCGTGCGCGTGGTTTCCATGCCCAGCACCACCACGTTTGACAAGCAGACCGCGGCCTATAAGACGGCTGTGCTGCCCGCCAATCTGCCGCGCATCGCGGTCGAGATGGGCGTGACCGAAGGCTGGTGGAAATACGGCTGTGCCGCCGTGGTCGGCATCGACAGCTACGGCGAGTCGGCCCCGGCGCCGGTGCTGTTCAAGCACTTCGGCTTCACGCCCGAGAACGTCGCGGAAACCGTGCAGGCGGTGCTGGCGAAGTAATGAATTTGGAACCAGGTTTGTTTTTTAACTTTTCTTGAAAGAGCCCATCATGACGATCAAAGTAGGTATCAACGGTTTTGGCCGCATCGGCCGCAACGTGCTGCGCTCTGCCGTGCAGAACTTCAAGGACATCGAGATCGTTGGCATCAACGACCTGCTCGAGCCCGAGTACCTGGCCTACATGCTCCAGTACGACAGCGTGCACGGTCGTTTCAAGGGCGAGGTCAGCGTGGACGGCAACACCCTGATCGTCAACGGCAAGAAGATCCGCCTGACCCAAGAGCGCGATCCGGCCAACCTGAAGTGGAACGAAGTCGGTGCCGACATCGTCATCGAGTCCACCGGCCTGTTCCTGGACAAGGACGGTGCCGGCAAGCACCTGGCCGCTGGCGCCAAGAAGGTCATCATCTCTGCTCCCTCCAAAGACGACACCCCCATGTTCGTCTTCGGCGTGAACGACAAGACCTATGCCGGCCAAGCCATCATCAGCAACGCCAGCTGCACCACCAACTGCTTGGCTCCCGTGGCCAAGGTGCTGAACGACAAGTGGGGCATCAAGCGCGGCCTCATGACCACCGTGCACGCCGCCACCGCCACCCAGAAGACCGTGGACGGCCCGTCCAACAAAGACTGGCGCGGCGGCCGCGGCATCCTGGAAAACATCATCCCCTCCTCCACTGGTGCCGCCAAGGCCGTGGGCGTGGTGATTCCTGAGCTCAACAAGAAGCTCACCGGCATGTCCTTCCGCGTGCCGACCTCCGACGTCTCGGTGGTCGACCTGACGGTGGAACTCAACAAGGAAGCCAGCTACGAGGAAATCTGCGCCGAGATGAAGGCCCAGAGCCAGGGCGCGCTCAAAGGCATTCTGGGTTACACCGAAGACAAGGTGGTGGCCACCGACTTCCGCGGCGAGACCTGCACCTCGGTGTTCGATGCCGACGCCGGCATTGCGCTGGACAAGACCTTCATCAAGGTCGTGAGCTGGTACGACAACGAGTGGGGCTACTCCAACAAGTGCCTGGAGATGGTGCGCGTGGTGGCGAAGTAAGCTCTTCGCTGACCGCTCACGAAAAACGCGCCTTCGGGCGCGTTTTTTACTTGGGGGCGGCGAGGAAGGTCGCAGCCGACAACCTACACGTGTGGCCGATAGCGCCGGGCAAGGTGTAAAGCCTTGGCGCTTGCCGGAATGCGAACAAGCGGTAGAGCTGGTACTGCGAGGCGTGGCGCTCCGAGGTAGCAACTTCATTGCGCGTTACGAAGAAAGGTGTGTCCACGCCGTACTTCGTCGTCTTCACCTCGATCAGGCGCTCGACACCCGAATCTTCGAACGAAAGAATGTCGTAGCCGGCGTGGTCGCCGTGCACCTTGGCCGTGTGTTCGATCTTCGCGGCCAGGTTTTCTTTGCCTGCGTGGATCAGGCGGGCGCGCTCGAAGTTCAGCACAAACAACTCGCCAGCATTGCCCAAGGAGCGGTTCCGTGCTTCGCGCTCAATGTAATTGGTGGGCAATCGAATGATGGGAACAGAGGGCTCGGAGATTTTGTGTGGCGCTGGGCGAGGTTGGGGCCGCTCGGTCAGGGCTGCGAGGATATCCTCGACTTCCGGCACAACGATGGGACGGTCGACGTCGGTGGCAGCCAGCGTGAGCAAGTCAGGCGTTTTATCGAGCCGTTCAGCCAAGACCTCGGCCAGGAGTGACTGATAGTTGGGAAGAGGTTTGTAGCCATTGATATAGGGAAAGCCGGCATCCAGCAGTGCAGCGCTGATGTTTGCGTGCTTGAACTCGATGGAAGAGTCCGAGCGACCTTGCAACAAAGGCTTGAGCGCCCGTCGATGTGCCGTCTTGTTGTACGGCGTGCCGGCAAGCTCTGAGGCCAACATCGACAGGTAGTCAGCGACGATGACCTCGACCTCGACCCGGCTCCAGTCAGTGCTGCTCATGACGGCCGGGGTCTGGCTTAGTGATGATGCCCGTGCGCCCCATGCGCATGGCCATGGGTCACTTCTTCCGGCGTGGCAGCACGCACCTCCAGCACCTTGAGCGCGAAGCGCAGCACCTTGCCAGCGTGCGGGTGGTTGCCGTCGAGCAGCACCTGCGGGCCCTTGATCTTGACCACGTTGAACACCTGCTCGCGGCCGTCGTCGGTCATGCCGCGCAGCTGGCCGCCAACCTTCACGCCGGGCGGGAACTCGCTCTTCGGGATGGTGCGCACCAGGCCTTCGTCGCGCACACCGAAGGCTTCTTCGGGTTGCAGCACGAGGTTGGTGCTGTAGCCGGCGGCCTGCCCTTCCAGGGCGGCTTCCAGCTTGGGGAAGGTGTTGCCGTAGCCGCCGTGCAGGTAGGCCTGCTCACCCGATTCGAGCGGTTTGCCTTGTGCGTCGGCGACGCTGTAGCGGATGGTGACGACGGAGTTTTTGCTGATCTGCATAAAAATATGAATCAAATAGGGGTGTAGCCCTCGTTAAAAAAGCGCCTGTAGCTATGATTTTGATAGCTATCCAAGATGCTTGCCGACGATGCCGGCCAGCTCGAACATGGTGACCTGCGGTTTGCCGAACACCGGCAACAGCTTGGCGTCGGCATTGATGGCGCGCTTGTTGGTCGCGTCCTGCAGGCCATTGGCCTTGATGTAGTCCCACAGCTTCTTGACCACCTCGGTGCGCGCCACTGGCTCGTTGCCGATGACGGCGGCCAGTGCGGCGCTCGGGGCCTTGCCGGCGGCCGGTTTGCGTGGTGCCTTTGGGGCCGCGCTCTTGGCCGGTGCTTTCTTCGCAGCCGCTTTTTTCGCCGGCGCCTTTTTGGCGGCCGGGGCGGCTTTGGCGCTGGTCTTGGCCGAGGGCTTGCGCGGCGGGAATTTGCTGGGTGCGAACTCGAAGTTCACCTTGCCGGCCTCGGCGTCCCAGGCCAGCATGGCCTTGAAGGGGCGGCGTGTGCGCATGGAGACGAACTTGTCGAGCAGGTCGGTCTTGCCGGTGGCCAGCAGCTTGGTCATCTGCTCGCGCTCGATGGGTTGCTGCAGGATGATCTGGCCGCTCTTGAAGTCGCAGCTGGGCGTGGCCTGCGCCAGGGTCGGCACCGATTTTTCACAGACGTAGTTCTTGCCGTGCTCGTACACCGCGCCGCCGCACTTGGGGCAGGTGCCGAGCGATTCCTTGGCCGAGAAATCCACCAGTTCGCCGGTTTCGGACTCGTCTTCGTTGCCGAAGTCGAACTCCAGCTTCCAGTTCTTCTCGTCCTCGTTGTACTTGAGCGCGATCTCGGCCGTGAAGGGCCAGCCGGCCTTGGAGCGGAAGCCGTCCAGCGGGCCGATGCGCTTGTCGCGCAGGAACTGCTCCACCTCCGCCACCTCGAAGGTGCGGCCGGCGGGTGTCTTGCCGAAGGAGAAGCCGCAGCCTTCGCTGTTGCCGTCCTGTCCGGTGCAGGCGTAACGGCGGTAGTTTTCCTTCACCACGCCGCCGCAGTTCGGGCACGGTGTCGTGAGCGTGGCGTAGTCGCCCGGCACGGTGTCGCGGTCGTATTCCTTGGCCTTCTTGACGATGTGCTCGGTCATCTCGGCGATCTCGCGCATGAATTCGTCGCGCGAGAGGCGGCCATGCTCCATCTCGGCCAGTTTGTACTCCCACTCGCCGGTCAGCTCGGGCTTGGAGAGTTCTTCCACACCCAAGCCGCGCAGCAGCGTCATGAGCTGGAAGGCCTTGGCGGTGGGAATCAGTTCGCGCCCTTCGCGCAGCATGTATTTCTCGGCGATCAGCCCTTCGATGATGCTGGAGCGGGTGGCTGGCGTGCCCAGGCCTTTTTCCTGCATGGCTTCGCGCAGCTCGTCGTCTTCCACCAGCTTGCCGGCGCCTTCCATGGCACCCAGCAGCGTGGCTTCGGAGTAGCGTGCCGGCGGTCGCGTCTTCAGGCCCTTCGGCTCGACCTGTTCGGTCTGCACGCGCTCGCCCGGCTGCACGGCCACCAGGGTCTTGCCGCTGTCTTCGCCCTCTTTCGTTTCGTCCTGGGCTTCCTTGCCGTAGATGGCCAGCCAGCCCGGCTTGACCAGCACCTTGCCCTCGCTCTTAAAGGCGTGGTTGGCGGCCGTGGTGATGCGGGTGGTCACCTGGTACTCGGCGCTGGGGAAGAACACCGCCATGAAACGGCGCACCACCAGGTCGTACAGCTTCTGCTCGGCATCACTCAGGCCGCTGGGCGCCTGCAGCGTCGGGATGATGGCAAAGTGGTCGCTGACCTTGGCGTTGTCAAAGATGCGCTTGCTGGGCTTGATGTAGTTGTTGTTCAGCGCCGTGAGCGCGTGCGGTGCCAGGTGTTTCATGCCGGAGTCGGCCAGCATGCCGAAAGTGTCCTTCACCACGGGCAGGTAGTCCTCGGGCAGGTGGCGCGAATCGGTACGCGGGTAGGTGAGTGCCTTGTGGCGCTCGTACAGGCTTTGTGCCAGCGACAGCGTGGTCTTGGCGGAAAAGCCGAACTTGCCGTTGGCCTCGCGCTGCAGGCTGGTCAGGTCAAACAGCGCCGGCGAGGCCTGGGTGGTGGGTTTGCTTTCCTCGCTGACGGTGGCGCTTTGGCCACGTACGGCATCGGCAATGGCCTGCGCCTCCCGGGCAGACCAGACGCGGTCGGCCTTCTGTTCGGCGTCGGGCTCTGTGCCTTCCACGGCGGCCGGTTTTTTCCATTTCGGGTCGAACCACTTGCCGGCGTATTCGCCCGCCTGTGCGCCGAAGGTGGCGTGCACTTCCCAGTAGTCGCGGCTGACGAACTTGCGGATTTTTTCTTCGCGTTCCACCACCACGGCCAGCGTGGGCGTCTGCACCCGGCCGACGGTGGTGAGGAAAAAGCCGCCGTCGCGCGAGTTGAAGGCGGTCATGGCGCGCGTGCCGTTGATGCCGACCAGCCAGTCGGCCTCGGAGCGGCTGCGCGCGGCGTCGGCCAGCGGCTGCATCTGCTTGTCTGTGCGCAGGGCATTGAAGCCGTCGCGGATGGCCTGCGGCGTCATGCTCTGCAGCCACAGGCGGCTGACCGGCTTGCCCAGCGGTTTGCTGCCGCCGGCGTACTGCTCGATCAGGCGGAAGATCAGCTCCCCCTCGCGGCCCGCGTCGCAGGCATTCACGATCTTGTCGACGTCTTTGCGCTTGGCCAGTTTCACCACGGCGTTCAGGCGCGTCTTGGTCTTGTCCACCGGCTTGAGGTCGAAGTGCGGCGGAATCACCGGCAGGTGGGCAAAGCTCCACTTGCCACGCTTGACGTCGTACTGCTCTGGCGCCTGGATCTCCACCAGGTGGCCCACGGCGCTGGAGACGACGTAGCTGTCGCTCTCGAAATACTCGTCGTGCTTCTCGAACTTGCCTGCCACCGGCGTGAGGGCACGCACGATGTCTTGGGCGACGGAAGGTTTCTCGGCAATGACCAGTGTTTTCATCTGACTACAATCCAGTTCTCGCGTGCGCGTACGCGCATGCACGTGAGCGCGCACACGCGCGCGCCCATACGGATTCACCTTACCAAATTTTTCAGCCGTGTCCAAACAAGCCCCCGCAAATCCCAGCCGCCGCATTCAGACCCGCCGTTCCGGCGTCCATGGCAAGGGAGTGTTTGCCGTGCAGGACCTCGCCGAAGGCGAGACCATCATCGAGTACGTGGGCGAGGTGATTTCCTGGGACGAGGCACAGCGCCGCCATCCGCACGACCCGAAGGACCCGAACCACACCTTCTACTTCCATGTGGACGAAGACCATGTGATCGATGCCAAGCATGGCGGCAACTCCTCGCGCTGGATCAACCACTCCTGCGATCCGAACTGCGAGGCCGACGAAGTGGAGGGGCGCGTCTTCATCAAGGCACTGCGCAACATCAAGGCTGGCGAGGAACTGAACTACGACTACGGCCTGATCATTGACGAGCCCTACACCAAGAAGCTCAAGGCCGAATACCCCTGCTGGTGCGGCAGCAAGAACTGCCGCGGCACCCTGCTGGCGCCGAAGGACGACGAGGTGAAGAAGTCCAAGAAGAAAGACAAGAAAAAGAAGGACAAGGCGAAAAAAGACAAAGTGGGCAAGGTCAAGGCCGAAAAGGGCCAGGCCAAGAAATCCAAAGCCAAGGGCGACAAGCGCTGAAGGCCACAAGCATGGCGACAAGGCGGGTGCGATGAAATCCAGCGGACGTGTCTTGCAGTGGCCGGCCGAGGCGATCTGGGAAGCCGTGGCGCCCACCCTGCCCGGCTTCACGGTCGAGGTGCTGCCGAGCATCGATTCCACCAACACCGAGCTGATGCGCCGTGCCCGTGCCGGACAGACCGAGCCGGTGCTGCTGGTGGCCGAGACCCAGAGCGCCGGTCGCGGTCGTCTGGGGCGAGCCTGGCAGGGCGCCACGCCCGCCGATGTCGGCGCTACCCTGACCTTTTCCCTGGGCCTGCCGCTGCAGATGGCGGACTGGTCCGGCTTGTCGCTGGCCGTGGGCGTGAGCGTGGCCCAGAGCCTGCACCCTGGTCTGCAGCTCAAATGGCCCAACGACGTCTGGCTGCACGACCGTAAGCTGGCCGGCATCCTGATCGAGACCGCGAACAATGCCGCCACGCGCTACGCCGTGATTGGCATCGGCATCAACGTGGCGCCGCGCGCGGCCACGGGTCTGGCTACGCCGCCGGCCTGGCTGCAGGAACTGGAGCCCGGCATTGATGCCCCAGCCGCACTGCTGCGGGTGGCGGCCCCGCTGGTGCAGGCGGTCCGGCGTTTTGAGGTACAGGGTTTTGCGCCGTTCCGGGAGGCCTTTCTGCGGCGCGATGCGCTGGCCAATCGCACCGTGAGCCTGAGTGACGGCACCCAAGGGGTGGCGCAAGGGGTGGACGGCACGGGCGCCTTGCTGGTGCATACTTCGGCGGGACTGGTCCGGGTCAACAGCTCCGAGGTCAGCGTCCGTCCTGCCACCTGAATCCTGTTCGAACGCATGCGACTTCTTGTCCTGGTGCTGGTGCTGCTCAACAGCCTCTACTACGCCTGGTCCCATGACCTGCTGCGCGACTACGGGTTTGCGCCGGCCCGGCAATCGGAACCGCAGCGCCTGGCGCAGCAGATCCGCCCCGAGGCCATCCGCATCCTGTCGCCCGACGAGGTGCGCCGCGCCGAGCCGGCGGCCTCTGCGGCAGCCAAGGCGCCGGAATGTCTGCAGGCGGGCTTGTTTGACGAGGCGCAGGTGCTGGCCTTGCGCAAAGCACTGGAAGGCACCCTGCCGCCGGGCTCCTGGCTGCTGGATGCGGCGGTCGAGCCGGCGCGCTGGATCGTCTACATGGGCCGTTACCCAAATGCCGAGATCCTGGCCCGCAAGCGTGCGGAGCTGGCCAATCTCAATCTGCGCTTCGAGCCGCTGACCAATCCCGAACTGGAGCCTGGCCTGTCGCTCGGTGGTTTCACGACGCAGGCCGCGGCCAACGAGGAGCTGACCGCATTGAGCCGGCGCGGCGTGCGCACGGCGCGCGTGGTGCAGGAGCGCGCCGAGGTCCGCGGCAGCCTGCTTAAGATACCGGCGGCCGACGAGGCTCTGCGTGCGCGGCTGGACGAGGTCAAGCCCGCCTTGGCCGGCAAGCCGCTGCGCAGCTGCAAGTGAGTCTCAGGCGCCCTGCTCCTGCAGCGGGTCGCCGAGGTTGAAGCGCACGTTGAAGCGTGCGCCCGGCGGCACCTGGCCGGGCCGCGTCTCTTCCACGGTGATGGTGGCGCGGTGCTGGTGGGCGATCTCCTGCGCAATCGGCAGGCCCAGGCCCGAGCCATCGGCTTCCACGCCCAGCGCGCGGTAGAAGGGCTGGAACACCAGTTCGCGTTCCGCCTGCGGGATGCCGGGGCCGGAGTCCTCCACCTGCAGCAGGGCCACCTTGCCGAAAGGGTCGGCCAGCACGCGTGCCGTGATGACGCCGGGCTTCTCGGGGCTGGAGGGCGTGTAGTTGATGGCGTTGTCCAGCAGGTTGCGCACCAGTTCCTTGAGCAGGGTCGGGTTGCCCTCCAGCGTGATGCCGGGCGTGCCGGGCTGCGCGCCTTCAAAGCCGAGGTCGATGTGCTTGTCCATGGCGCGCGGCACGCAGTCGCGCACCACGTCCATGGTGAGGCGTGCCAGATCGCAGGGCTGGCGGTGGGTGGTGGCATTGCCGCCCTCGGCGCGGGCCAGGGCCAGCAGCTGGTTGACGGTGTGGGTGGCGCGGATGCTGGCGCGGCCGATCTGCCGCAGCGACTGCTTCAACTCGTCGGTGCTGGTGCTCTCGCGCTGCGCCAGGTCGGCCTGCATGCGCAGGCCGGCCAGCGGCGTCTTGAGCTGGTGAGCGGCATCGGCCAGGAAGCGCTTTTGCGTGGCGATCGAGTCCTTCAGCCGCAGCAGCAGGTCGTTGACGGAGGCCACCAGCGGCGCTACCTCCAGCGGCACGGTCTGGGCGTCCAGCGGGCTGAGGTCGTCCGGCTTGCGGGCGCGGATGCGTTCTTCCAGCCGGTGCAGCGGCTTGATGGCCTGCACCAGCGCCAGCCAGACCAGCAGCACCGCCAGCGGCAGGGTGACGAACTGCGGCAGCATGACGCCCTTGATGATCTCGAGCGCCAGCACCGAGCGCTTGTCCAGTGTCTCGGCCACCTGCACCAGGGCCATCTTGTTGCCCGGCAGGTTGAGCGGCACCCACATGTAGGCGACCTTGATGTCCAGGCCGTGGAACTCGTCGTCGCGCAGGCGGACTTCGCCCGGCGCCACCGGTTCGTCCTCCGGCGGCAGCGGGAAGTCGCGTTCGCCGCTGAGGTATTCGCCACGGGTGCCGAGCACCTGGTAGTAGACGGTGTCGGCATCGTCGGCCCGCAGCAACTCGCGCGCCGGCAGTGGCAGGTTGAACTGCACGTGCTGCTGCTTGACCGTGATCAGCTGGGCCAGGGCGTTGACGTTGTACTCCAGCGCACGATCGAACGGCTTGCCGGCGATGCTCTGCGCCACCAGCCAGGTCAGCACCAGGCTGATTGGCCACAGCAGCAGCAGCGGCGTGAGCATCCAGTCGAGGATTTCGCCAAACAGCGAGCGCTGCTCGCGCTGGAAAAGTTTCACGTTGAAGGCGTCAGGTTGGGGCGGGCGTCGCCTGAATGCTCAGGCGTTTGGAATCTTCTCAAGACAGTAGCCGAGGCCGCGCACGGTGGCGATGCGGATCGGTCCTTTCTCGATCTTCTTGCGCAGGCGGTGGATGTAGACCTCGATGGCGTTGTTGCTCACCTCTTCACCCCACTCGCACAGGCGCTCCACCAGCTGGTCCTTGCTGACCAGGCGGCCGGTGCGCTGCAGCAGCACTTCGAGCAGGCCGAGTTCGCGTGCCGACAGCTCGACCATCTTGCCGTCGATGGTGGCGACGCGGCCGGCCTGGTCGTAGACCAGCGGGCCGTGCTTGATGCTGCTGCTGGCGCCGCCCATGCCGCGGCGCACCAGGGCGCGTACGCGTGCTTCCAGTTCCTGCAGGCTGAAGGGCTTGGCCATGTAGTCGTCGGCACCGTAGTCCAGGCCCTTGACGCGTTCTTCCACGCTGTCGGCGGCGGTCAGGATCAGTACCGGCAGTGCGGAGCCGCGGGCGCGCAGTTTTTTCAGCACCTCCAGGCCATGCATCTTGGGCAGGCCCAGATCCAGGATCAGCAGGTCGAATTCAGTGTTGGTCATGAGGGCGGCATCGGCCTCGGTGCCACTGGCGACATGGTTGACGGCGGCACCGGAACTGCGCAGGGTGCGCAGCAGGCCATCGGCCAACACCTGGTCGTCCTCGGCAATCAGAATTCGCATGCGTGTCTCCTTCTCGACGGTTGACGTGAGCGGTCTCCGTCTTTGTGGCAATTTTAGGCGCTGACGTGTGGACCTGCCTCAGGCGGCGTAGGCTTCCAGGCCGAGCGCGATCACGGCGGCCACTTCTTCGCCCACCGTCTGCTTGAGTTCGGCCTCTGCCTGCACCACGGCCTGCTCGAAGGCGGAGAGCCAGGCCAGGCCGGCGGCGGTGAAGCACACCCGCTTGGCGCGGCCGTCGCGCGCATCGGTGGTGCGGGTCACCAGGCCCCAGGCTTCGCACTGGTCGACCAGCTTGCCCATGGCCTGCTTGCTCATGCCGGCCAGCTCGGCCAGCTCACTCAGGCGCGAGCCTTCCAGTGCCAAGTGACGCGTGATGTGGATGTGGGCGGCGCTCACCTGGCCGCGCGCCGCCAGGTTGGAGAGGGCCAGCGGCACCTCGGCGTTGTGCGCCATCAGGTGCAGCACGCGGGCATCAAAACGGCGCATGGCGTGGCCCAGCAGCCGCCCCAGATGGGTCTGGCGCCAACCGGCGTCAGCGGCTTGGTGCGGGAGGTTTTGGGTCATCGGCAAATAGTAAACCAAGATGACTAAAAAACCTATTTACTCGCAAGTATGTGCCCCTTAAACTACTGTTCAAGCATCCAGCCTGTAATTAAAACCACTGGATGAAACGAACCCAGTCACCGAACCTCAAGGAGATTTTCATGGATGCAACTCTCGTCAAGGGCACACGCGCCGATGCCGCCAACAGCGAAAAAGCCAAGGCCCTGCAAGCCGCATTGGCCCAGATCGAAAAGCAGTTCGGCAAGGGCACCATCATGCGCCTGGGCGAAGGTGAGTCGATCGAGGACATCCAGGTGGTTTCCACCGGTTCGCTGGGGCTGGACATCGCGCTGGGCGTCGGCGGCCTGCCGCGCGGCCGCGTGATCGAGATTTACGGCCCGGAGTCGTCCGGCAAGACCACGCTGACGCTGCAGGTCATCGCCGAGATGCAGAAGCTGGGCGGCACCTGCGCCTTCGTGGACGCCGAGCACGCGCTCGACGTTCAGTACGCGCAGAAGCTGGGTGTGAACCTGCCTGATCTGTTGATCAGCCAGCCCGATACCGGCGAGCAGGCGCTGGAGATCGTCGACAGCCTGGTGCGTTCCGGCGCGGTCGATCTGGTGGTGGTGGACTCGGTGGCGGCACTCACCCCGAAGGCGGAAATCGAAGGCGAGATGGGCGACAGCCTGCCTGGCCTGCAGGCTCGACTGATGAGCCAGGCGCTACGCAAGCTCACCGCCACCATCAAGAAGACCAACTGCACGGTGATTTTCATCAACCAGATCCGCATGAAGATCGGCGTGATGTTCGGTTCGCCCGAAACCACCACCGGTGGCAACGCGCTCAAGTTCTACGCCTCGGTGCGTCTGGACATCCGTCGCACCGGCACCATCAAGAAGGGCGATGAGGCCATCGGCAACGAAACCAAGGTCAAGGTGGTGAAGAACAAGGTCTCGCCCCCGTTCAAGACCGCCGAGTTCGACATCCTGTTCGGCGAGGGCATCAGCCGCCACGGCGAGATCATCGACATGGGCGTGAACGCGCGCATCATCGAGAAGTCCGGCGCCTGGTATGCCTACAACGGCGAGAAGATCGGCCAGGGCCGCGACAACGCGCGCGAGTTCCTGCGCGAGAACCCGGAGCTGGCGCACGAGATCGAGAACAAGGTGCGCGAATCGCTGGGCATTCCCCTGATCAACGAGGCGGCCGAGGCCGAATAAGCGCAGGATGCGTCAAAGGCCATGGCATTTGAGCAACCCTCGCTCAAGGGGCGGGCGCTGCGGCTGTTGAGCACCCGCGAGCATTCGCGGGTGGAGCTGGAGCGCAAACTGGCCCGGTTCGAGCAGGCGCCGGGCGAGTTGACGCAGGCGCTCGATGAGCTGCAGGCCAAGGGCTTCATCAGCGAGCAGCGTGTGGTGGAGTCGGTGCTGCACCGGCGCGCCGCCAAGCTGGGCACCTCGCGCATCCGCCAGGAACTACAGGACAAGGGGCTGGACCGGGCCTTGGTCGAGCAGGCGCTGGCCGGGCTCAAGGACAGCGAGTTGGCGCGTGCGCGCGAGGTCTGGCGCCGCAAGTACAACGCAGCTCCCGCCAGTCCGGCCGAGCGGGCGCGACAGCAGCGCTTTTTGCTGACGCGCGGCTTTTCCGCCGAGGTGGTGCGCCGGGTGCTGCTGGGCGCAGGCGCGCCAGATGATGAGTGAAAATGGCCGTTGGCGCCGTCAAATAGGCGCCAACAGCTATTAAAAAGATAGCATTCCGGGGTTACAACCCGAGCATCAGCTTGAGGTTCTGCACGGCAGCGCCACTGGCGCCCTTGCCCAGGTTGTCCAGCCGCGCCACCAGCACCGCATGGTGGAAGCCGTCGTCGGCACCGTGGTTGGCAAACACGCGCAACTCCATCTTGTTGGTATCGGCCAAGGCCACGGCATCGAGCTTGCCATCGGCCGTGGCGGGCTCCACCGTCACCCATTCGCTGCCGGCGTAGTGGCGTGCCAGCGCGTCATGCAGGTCCTGTGCGCTCGGCTTGCCCGGCAGCAGGTCCAGGTGCAGTGGCAGCTGCACCAGCATGCCCTGGCGAAAGTTGGCCACCGAGGGGATGAACAGCGGGCGACGTGTCAGCCCGGTGTACTTCATGATCTCGGGCAGGTGCTTGTGCTTCAGGCTCAGGGCATACAGCTCGAAGGGGGGGGCGCTGCCGGCTTCGTAGGCCTCGATCATGCTGCGTCCACCGCCGGAATAGCCGCTGACCGAGGGCAGTGCGAGCGGGAAGTCTTTCGGGATCAGGCCGGCATCGACCAGCGGACGGATCAGGGCAATGGCGCCGGTGGCGTAGCAGCCGGGGTTGGCGACACGGCGGGCCTGCACCACGGCCTCGCGCTGGCCGGCGGCCAGTTCGGGAAAAC
The DNA here is from genome assembly GCF_001592265.1 of Curvibacter delicatus NBRC 14919. GTDB lineage: Bacteria > Pseudomonadota > Gammaproteobacteria > Burkholderiales > Burkholderiaceae_C > Hylemonella > Hylemonella delicata. Next base: position 18,170 of record NZ_BCWP01000021.1, read on the forward strand.
CAAAGACCCAATCGGGGTGGGTGCGGTGGGCGGTGGAGGCATCGATCACTTTCGGGCCGGGCTGGCCGCTGGCCGCCAGGCTGTCGATCATGGCGACCGACTCGATGGCGGCATCGTCGTGCAGGCACAGTACCACCAGATCCACCTGGGCCATCAGGGCGCGCTTGGCGGCCGGATCCTTGCGCAGCTCGGGGGCGATGCTGACGAGTTCGATCTCGGGCATGGCCTGGAGCCGTTCGCGGATCTGCAGGCCGGTGGTGCCGGCCTCGCCATCAATGAAAACCTTGTGTTGGGCCATGGTAGATAGGGGGTGGGGTATGCGTCAGCAACTGTAAGTTTTTGTGCGTAGCAACATGATACATTCCAAGGCTGTGCTGAATCCAGCACCCGATGCGGAATAAACCAGTTCAGCAGCGGGATAGAAACTTTCATTTCCTGAGAGAGCCCTCATGAAGATTCACGAGTACCAAGGCAAGGAGATCTTGCGCAATTTTGGTGTGCCAGTGCCGCGCGGCATTCCGGCATTTACAGTGCAAGAAGCGGTGGAGGCCGCCCAGAAGCTCGGCGGCCCCGTGTGGGTTGTCAAGGCGCAGATCCATGCCGGTGGCCGCGGTAAGGGCGGTGGCGTGAAAGTGGCCAAGAGCATTGACGACGTCAAGCGTCTGGCCGGTGAAATCCTGGGCATGCAGCTCAAGACCCACCAGACCGGCCCTGAGGGCCAGAAGGTGCGTCGCCTGTACATCGAAGATGGCGCCGACATCCAGAAGGAATACTACGTCTCGCTCGTGACCGACCGCGCCACGCAGAAGGTGGCCTTCATCGCCTCGAGCGAAGGCGGCATGGACATCGAGGAAGTGGCCCATGCCACTCCCGAGAAGATCATCACCGAGTACATCGATCCCCTGACGGGTCTGGGCGAAGCCCAAGCCAAGAAGATCGCCAACGGCATCGGCCTGCCGGCTGAATCCACCGCCCAGGCCGTGGACCTGTTCCAGAAGCTCTACAAGTGCTACATGGAAACCGACGCGTCGCTGGTGGAAATCAACCCGCTGAACCGCGACAGCAAGAACAACCTGATCGCCCTGGACGCCAAGTTCAACTTTGACGCCAACGCCCTGTTCCGCCACCCGGAAATCGTGGCCCTGCGCGACCTGGACGAAGAAGATCCGGCGGAAGTCGAAGCGTCCAAGTTCGACCTGGCCTACATCTCGCTCGACGGCAACATCGGCTGCCTGGTGAATGGCGCCGGTCTGGCCATGGCCACCATGGACACCATCAAGCTGTTCGGCGGCGAGCCGGCCAACTTCCTGGACGTCGGCGGCGGCGCCACGGCCGAGAAGGTCACCGAAGCCTTCAAGATCATGCTCAAGAACCCCAAGGTCAAGGGCATTCTGGTCAACATCTTCGGCGGCATCATGAAGTGCGACACCATTGCCAGCGGCGTGATCACCGCCTGCAAGGCCGTGAACCTGAGCGTGCCGCTGGTGGTGCGCATGAAGGGCACCAACGAAGAACTGGGCAAGAAGCTGCTGGCCGAATCCGGCCTGCCCATCATCGCCGCAGACACCATGGCCGAAGCCGCGACCAAGATCGTGGCTGCCGTCAAGTAAGCCCGGAGAACAAGCATGTCGATCTACATCAACAAAGACACCAAAGTCATCACCCAGGGCATTACCGGCAAGACCGGCCAGTTCCACACGGAGAAGTGCCAGGAGTACGCCAACGGCAAGAACTGTTTCGTCGCCGGCGTGAACCCCAAGAAGGCGGGTGAATCGATCTTCAACATCCCGATCTATGCCTCCGTCAAGGAAGCCGCCAAGCAGACCGGCGCCACCGTGAGCGTGATCTACGTGCCGCCGGCTGGTGCTGCCGACGCTATCTGGGAAGCCGTCGAGGCCGACCTTGATCTGGCGATCTGCATTACCGAAGGCATTCCGGTGCGTGACATGCTGATGGTGCGCAACAAGATGAAGGCCAAGGAAGCGGCCGGCGGCAAGAAGACGCTGCTGCTGGGCCCCAACTGCCCTGGCCTGATCACGCCCGACGAGATCAAGATCGGCATCATGCCCGGTCACATCCACCGCAAGGGCCGCATCGGTGTGGTGAGCCGCTCCGGCACGCTGACCTATGAAGCCGTGGCCATGCTGACCGAAGTGGGTCTGGGCCAGTCGACCGCCGTCGGTATTGGCGGCGACCCGATCAACGGCCTCAAGCACATCGACGTCATGAAGGCCTTCAACGACGATCCGGACACCGATGCCGTGATCATGATCGGCGAAATTGGCGGTCCCGACGAGGCTGAAGCCGCGCGCTGGTGCAAGGCCAACATGAAGAAGCCGGTGGTCGGTTTCATCGCCGGCGTGACGGCACCTGCAGGCAAGCGCATGGGCCACGCTGGCGCCCTGATTGCCGGCGGTGCCGACACGGCGGATGCCAAGCTGGCCATCATGGAAGAGTGCGGCTTCATCGTGACGCGCAATCCGTCCGAGCTGGGCAAATTGCTCAAAGCACAGCTGTAAGCAAAACTACGAATCTGCGAGGATGGCCATCAACCGCTAAACTCGCACAGTTCGGAACTCTGGGAGCGCTCCAGGCGAATTGTCTGGGGCGCTTCTTTCATATTACAGATACAACACAGGAGAACTCGGATGGAAATGCTTCAGGATGTCAATTTCTGGATAGGTCTGATGAAGATCATCTGGATCAACATCATTCTTTCCGGTGACAACGCCGTGGTGATTGCGCTGGCGGCCCGTTCGCTGCCGCCGCACCAGCAGAAGAAAGCCATCTTGTTCGGCTCCGGCGCGGCCGTGGTGCTGCGGATTGTCCTGACCATCGTGGCAGCCAAGCTGTTGCAGCTGTCTTTCCTGCAGGTGGTGGGTGGCATGCTGCTGCTGTGGATCGGTATCCAGTTGCTCAGCGAGGAAGAAGACGAAGAAGGCGAAGCCAAACAGAGCGGCGGCCTGATGGCGGCGGTGCGCACGATTCTCATTGCCGACCTGGTGATGAGCCTGGACAACGTGATTGCCGTGGCCGCTGCGGCCAAGGGCAACGATGTTCTGTTGCTGCTGGGCTTGGCCATCAGCATTCCGCTGGTGATTTTCGGCAGCACGCTGATGATCAAGCTGATGGAGCGCTTTCCCATCATCGTCACGCTGGGTGCTGGCCTGATCGGCTGGGTGGGCGGCGAGACCATTGTCAGCGATGTGGCGCTCAAAGAGGTGGCTGCGACCTACCCTTGGCTGCATTACGCCGCCGCCGCCGCTGGCGCTGCCTTTGTCGTGCTGGTCGGCCGAGCGCTGCAAAAGCGTCATGCGATGCAGCACCAGGCGGAATAGTCTTTGCTGATGCACCGCCCGAAAGGGCCGGTGTCTTGTAAGCTAGAGGGCAGATGCTGAGCAGCGATCTGCCCTTTTCTATTGGCACGGACGCATTGGCAGCTTCGCCCCTTCCGGGTGATCGCCTCGGCCTGACGATGCGGATGACGGGCCCAGAACAATGATTTACAAGTTTTGCAGTGAGACCGACACGGGGCTGACCCGCGCAAATAACGAAGATTCGGCCGCTTTTGATGAGGCCGCTGGCGTGGCGGTCCTGGCAGATGGCATGGGAGGCTACAACGCGGGCGAGGTCGCCAGTGGCATGGCGACTTCGCTGATCAAGGACGGGTTAGGCCACTGGCTGGCCGAGACCCAGGGGCAGGCCAAGCCGCGCGACATTTTGCGCGCCATTGAAATATGTGTCGATAATGCAAACAAGGCCATTTTTAATGCAGCCCGAAGCCATGCCGAGTACGCCGGGATGGGAACCACCTTGGTGGTGGGCGTGTTTCAAGGCCGTCATTTGCTGTTGGGGCACATCGGCGACTCCCGGTGCTACCGGTTGCGCTGTGGCGAGCTGGTGCAGATGACCCGGGATCATTCGCTGCTGCAGGAGCAGATTGATGCAGGGTTGCTGACCCCACAGCAAGCCGCGACGTCCTTGAACAGGAACCTGGTCACGCGGGCCTTGGGCGTTGAGGAGGTCGCGCTGCTCGAGCTCACGGAGTGCGAAGTGGACGCGGGTGATCTGTACCTCATGTGTTCTGACGGGCTGTCAGACATGGTGAGCGATGCGCGCATTGCGGAGCTGCTTGCTCAGAAGACGCCATTGCCTCAGCGGGCGCAAGATCTGGTTCGCGTGGCGAATGAACAGGGTGGGCGAGACAATATCACGGTGCTGCTGGCCCAGGCGACAGTGCCGGAAACGCGGGGGATCGTCTCCCGATTGCTGGGAAAATAACCGGGTTGACAGATGATGCGTAACAGGAGGAGTCAGACATGCCGAAAATGATCGTTTCGATCGACGGTGTTGTCATCAAGGAAGTCCAAATCACCAAGGAGCGTACGACCTTGGGCCGGCGCCCCTACAACGACGTCGTGATTGACAACCTGGCGGTGAGTGGTGAGCATGCCGCCGTGCAAATGACCGGCGATGAGGTTTTTCTGGAAGATCTCAACAGCACCAATGGCACCTATGTGAATGGCAAGGCGGTCAAGCGACAGCAGCTTTTCAACGGCGACACCATTGAAGTCGGCAAGTACAAGATTCAGTTCGTGAGTGAACCCGAGGGCGAGCGCTTCGACAAGACCATGGTGTTCAAGCCGGGTATGACAATGCCGGCTGCTGCAGCGGCACCCGTCGAGCGCGCCGCAGGGGGCGAGTTGCAAGGCAGCATCAGGGTCTTGTCGGGCGCAGCCTCGGGGCGCGAGGTGCCGCTGACCAAGGTGGTGACCACCGTGGGCAAACCAGGCGTGGCAGTGGCTGCCATCACCCGGCGGCAGCATGGTTTTGTGGTCGCCCGAGTGGAAGGCGCCAACAATCCGTTGCTCAATGGCACGCCGATCGGGAATGAGCCGCTGGCGCTCAAGAGCGGCGACCTGATTGAACTGGCCGGCACCCAAATGCAGTTTATCCAGACCTGAAAGTCTGTTTCCCGGCCTCGTGCAGTGGCAGGAGTTTGATTTATGAGTGCAGTCATGAGACCTTCCGCATCGGACAAGACATCCGAGCAGGCTTTCTTCGAGTCGCAGAAACTGCCACCCGACAAGCGCGGCGTCACGTTTGAAGTGCTGTTCTACCGCCAGCTGCAGCAGGTCACGGCCCGCATTCATGAAACCGAAAACATCGAGCAGATCATGCTGGAGGTCAGCCAGGACATCTGCAAACTGCTCAATGCCGATCGGTTGACGCTTTATGCAGTCAACGAAGATCAGAGCGCCATCGTCTCCAAGCTCAAGACCGGGCTCAGCACCAGCCGCGAGCTCAAGCTGCCCATCAGCCCGCAAAGTCTGGCAGGGTACGTGGCCTACAGCCGCAAGATGCTCAATCTGGCCGATGTCTATGACGACGAGGCTCTCAAGCAGATTCACCCGGCGCTGACCTTTCTGAAGGAGGTCGACAAGCGCTCCGGCTACCGGACCAAGCAGATGCTGGTGGCGCCGATCATGGAAGGGGCCTCTCTGCACGGTGTGCTGCAGGTCATCAACAACAAGAGCGATCAGACGTTTGGTGAGCTGGAGGTCGAGGGGGTCGCCCAGTTGTGCAAGACACTGGGCACCGCGATTCGCCAGCGGATGCAGAAGTCCGATGAGGGCCAGCGTCGCAAGACAACCAAGTACGATGGCCTGGTCGCAGACGGCGTGCTGACCGATGAGGAGTTGCGTCAGTGCATCCAGGAGGCACGCGAGCAAGGCGTATCGGTCGAACATCTGCTGACGGCCAAGTATCAGATCCAGCCGGCGCAGATCGGGCCGTCGCTGGCCAAGTTCTTTGGTGTTCCTTACGAACCCTTCAATGCCGGGCGCATCCGTTCCGAGATGTTGCATGGCCCGCTCAAGCGGGAATTTGCCGAAGGACAGGGCTGGATCCCGCTGGAGGAGTCTCCGGAGGGGCTGGTCATCATGTGCCTGGATCCCGAGGCCACGCGCGGCGCCCGGGTGGTGCCGCAGGTGTTTCCGCGTATCACCAAGTTTGCTTATCGGGTGACGACGCAAACCGAGTTTGCTGAAACGCTGAACCAGGTGTTCGGCAGTGTGGACACCACGTCCATTGATCAGATGCTGGCCGACCTGTCGTCCGCACCGCTGGACGACGAAGGCAGCAATGACGACTCGCTGGAGTCGGCGGCGGCCGACAACGAGCTGGTCAAGTTCGTCAATAAGGTGATCATCGACGCCTATCACCAGAAAGCATCGGACATCCACATCGAACCGATGCCGGGCAAGCTCAAGACCGGCATCCGCTTCCGCATTGATGGCACGTTGATGCCTTACATCGAGGTGCCGGCGCATTTCCGCCAGGCCATGGTGACGCGCCTGAAGATCATGTGCGATCTCGACATTTCCGAGCGCCGCAAGCCGCAGGACGGCAAGATCAAGTTCAAGAAATACGGCCCGTTGGACATCGAGCTTCGAGTGGCCACCATCCCGTCGGCTGGCGGGGTCGAAGACGTCGTCATGCGTATTCTGGCTGCGGGTGAGCCCATTCCGCTGGAAAAGCTCGGCCTGACACCGCATAACCGGGAGCGGGTGGAGCAGACCGTCAGCAAGCCGTATGGCCTGTTCTACGTGTGTGGGCCGACCGGTTCCGGCAAGACCACCACCTTGCATTCCATTCTCAAGTTCCTCAACACACCCGAAGCCAAGATCTGGACTGCCGAGGACCCGGTGGAAATCACACAGAAAGGTCTGCGCCAGGTGCAGATCAACCGCAAGGCCGGCATCGACTTCGCGCTGATCATGCGTGCGTTTCTGCGTGCCGACCCCGACATCATCATGGTCGGTGAGTCGCGCGACAAGGAAACCGTGGCCATGGGTGTGGAGGCCTCACTGACCGGCCACCTGGTGTTCTCCACCCTGCACACCAACTCGGCGCCCGAGTCCATCACCCGCCTGCTTGACATGGGCATGGACCCGTTCAACTTTGCCGATGCGCTTCTGGGCATCCTGGCGCAGCGTCTGGCCAAGAAGCTGTGCGATTGCAAGGAGGCGTATTACCCGAACACCTCTGAGATCAACAGTTTCATTGCCGAATACGCTGAAGAGTTGCGCAATACGCCGGCCTGGAAGGCCGACTTCAGCGGCGAGGCCCAGAAGCTGTTCGAGGACTGGGTGGAGCGTTATGGTGAGAATGGCAAGCTGCGCTTTTACAAAGCCGTTGGATGCGACAAGTGCAACAAGACCGGCTACAAGGGGCGCCTGGGCCTGCACGAACTGCTGATTGCCGACGACCGCATCAAGAAGCTGGTGCAGGAACGAGCGCGGGTGGCTGAAATCTTTGCGGCAGCGGTGGAGAATGGTATGCGTACCCTGAAAATGGATGGCATGGAGAAGATCCTGCTGGGGCTGACGGATCTCAAGCAGGTTCGCTCGGTCTGCATCAAGTGACAGGAATAGGATGACATTTTTGTCAGCTCATTTGGCGATATGACATTCTTGCCAAATGAATTCTGCAGCACTGATAAAAACAGCAACAAAAATCAGCAAAGCAAGGCATTTGAGGCTTGGCATGAAATCTGCGGCATGCAGAGTTCAATGATTTTGTTGTCATGCTTTTCAGCAAGGAGTTTTACATGAAGCGTTCTATGCAAAAGGGTTTTACCCTGATCGAATTGATGATCGTAGTGGCGATCATCGGTATTCTGGCAGCCGTTGCGTTGCCAGCTTATCAAGACTACACGGTACGTGCACGTATGTCCGAAGTGATCTTGGCTGGTTCGCAGTGCCGCACCAGTGTTACTGAGGCGGTTCAGTCTTCTGCAAATACTTCTGCTTTCCAAGCAGGTGGTTGGGGCTGTGAGTCGTCGACGTCGACAACCCAGTATGTCTCGCGGATTCAGACGAGTGCCGCTGGTGCAATTAAAGTGACCAGTCAGGTCCCCAATGCAACCGGTGCAATTATTTTGGCACCTAATGGTGCAATTACAGCCGGCGGAACCATTTCCGGTTGGCTCTGTGGCCCCGATTCTTCGACCCCGGTTCCTACCAAGTACCTGCCGGGTTCTTGCCGTGATACCACTGTGGCGACAACCTACGGTTCTGGCACCTTCGCGCCGTGAAGGCTTGATCTAGACTGAAAACAGGGCCGTACGGCCCTGTTTTTTTTCCGCATGCATTATTCTTTGCCGCTGGCCGCATGGCTGCTTTGTTTCTTGATGCCGGAGCACTTTCCTCCGTGGACGGCTTACCACACCGAGGTGCCGGCATTCGTCGCTGGTGTGGCGGCGCTGGCTGTGTGCTGGCGACATGCGGCGCGGCGCGTTGCGATGACTGGTGTGATGCTGCCCATTGTCTTGCTGCTGATCAGCATCGTGTTGCAGTGGGCCTTGGGCTTGCTCCAGTATGGTGGTGACGGGTTGGTGGCAACGGCATATCTGTTGCTTTTCGGAGCTGCTTGTTGGTGGGGAATGCTTTGGGCCGACGAGTCCGGGGCAGATGGACTGGGCATGGCGTTGAGCGGATTTTTAGTGGCGGCGGGGCTGTTGCTGTCGTTTCAAATGTTGGCGCAGTGGTTGCAGGTGGAAGGAGGTTTTGGCGGCTGGATCATTGATAGGCCAGTACACGGGCGACCTTACGGCAATCTTGGGCAGCCTAATCAGGCCGGCACCTTACTAACGATGGCCAGTGTTGCAGGGCTTGTCTTGGCTGAGCGAGGGAAGTTGAGGACCTGTATCACCTGGATTCTGCTGGTGTGGCTTGCTTGGTCTATTGCATTGACGCAATCACGTACAGCTTTGCTCTCATCGACTCTGGTCGTCGGCGTCATCTGGCTCACGGCTACTCCGCGTTTGAAGCGGAACGCCTTGACATGGCTGTTGATCATCTATGGCTCGACGTGGCTGTTTCACAACCTTGACTGGGGCGTGGCTAGACCTGCAGTTGGCAACATGGTTGCGGCTGGTTTGCGACCTTTGATGTGGAGGCAACTGCTTGAGGCTATGGTTCAGCATCCTTGGCAGGGCTGGGGCTGGCTACAGATTTCCACAGCGCAGCAAGCAGGGGCACTCCAAGTCGCAGGGTTGGAGCAGACCAACTTTGCACATAACGCCATCCTAGATTTGTTCTTGATGATTGGGCTGCCTGCTGGCCTGGCATTGCTTGCTTGGATTGCCGGGGTGAGTTGGCGGCGTGCGCAACGTACGCTTGCAGATCGGGGCACCAGATCTCTGCTCTATATCCTGATTCCCCTGCTGACACACGCAATGCTGGAATTTCCACATGCTTACGCCTACTATGTGGTGCTGGCAGGCGTGATGCTGGGGGCTATCGAATCCTCCACCCGTGCGCCGGTGGCTGTGCTGGTTCAGATGCCACGGGCACTGCTCGGAATAGTGACGATTGTACTGGCGACCCTGTATTTGGGTCTGGCCGTTGAATACGCCCAAGTCGAAGAAGATTTCAGGGTGAACCGGTTCGAGAATCGGCGCTTGGGTACAACGCCGATGGGATATCAACCGCCGCAGCCTGTACTGCTAACGCAATTCGGTGAATTACTCGCGGCCATGCGGCTGCGTGCGGTGCCTGGCATGCGTGCCGATGATCTGGCGTTGCTGCAGAGAGTATCCAGAAGATTTTCTTGGGCACCCATCCAGTTTCGCGCGGCACTAGCGTTGGGTCTCAACGGACAAGACGAAGCCGCGCAGGCACAGCTGCGTATCCTCAAAGCCATGTTCCCGGCAGAAATTTATGAAGAGGCGCGAGACAACTGGCTGCGAATGAGCGAAGATCAATATCCACAACTGGCCAGCGTGGTGTTGCCATGAGTTCCACATACCAGGTGCACTCGACGCGAGCCCGAATGACGAGTTGGGCAACGGTTGGCATACTGGTATTTCCCTGGATCAATCCTTTGGCGATGGGGCCTGCATACAGCGTCATATCGATCATTGGGGCATTGCTAGCTGGTGCGCTGCTGTTGTTGGTTTGGCAGGAAAACCGACCACAGGATATGGCCACGGCTTGGTTGCTCGCCGCATTGCTCAGTGTCCTGATCGGCTTGTGCCAGTACTTCAGAGTGGAGCAGAGCTTCCAACCATGGATGAGTCTGTCTGCACAGGGGGATGCCTTTGCCAATTTGAGACAGCGCAATCAGTTTGCAACCTTGACTAACATAGGAATGGTGACGGTGCTGTGGTGGTTGACAGTCCATCCTTTGACCTCATACCGAAACTGGAAATGGGCTGGTCTGTGCTTGGCGGCCATCGTGCTGGCAGTGGGCAATGCCGCCTCTGCTTCGCGTACGGGTCTGGTTCAACTGCTGGTCGTGGCGGGATTCGCTCTATACGGGCGAAGAAAATTGCAACACGGGCAACTGCCCGTATTATTGTTAGCACTCGTCATCTACGCTGTTGCTGCGATCATGCTGCCCCGATTGGCCGGCTATGCGCCAGGCGGCAACAACAGCATCATCTCCCGCTTTCAAGATACGAGTCTCATGTGCACCAGTCGTCTGACCTTGTGGCGCAACATGCTCGATCTGATCAGCCAGCGCCCCTTGCTAGGTTGGGGGTGGGGTGAACTGGGCTATGCCCACTTCATGACAACGTACGAAGGACAGCGGTTTTGCGAACTACTGGATAATGCGCACAACTTACCATTGCATTTGGCAGTGGAGTTCGGCCTCCCACTGGCACTTCTGTTGTGTGGTGCCGTGATGGGGTGGGTCTGGCGCTTCCGACCCTGGCGTGAACCGAATCCAACGCGCCAGTTGGCATGGGGTGTACTCCTGTTGATTGGTCTGCACAGCCTGCTGGAGTATCCGCTTTGGTATGGCCCATTTCAACTTGCCGTCGCCCTGTGTCTGGTTTTGCTGTTGAGTCGCTCGCAGACTGAAGCGGGGTTATCCGTTTTTGGTTTTTCGAGGCTTAGGCCATGGGTAGCAACTGTGCTGTTGGGTGTTGTGGCCTATGTTGCATGGGACTACTACCGCATCAGTCAAATCTACTTGCCAGTCGAGCAGCGCTCAAGCATTTACCGTGAGCATACGTTGGAGATTATTCGTGGCTCTTGGTTGTTTCGCAATCAGGTTCGGTTTGCCGACTTCACTCTGATGACATTGACTCGAGACAACGCAGCCGAAATTTATGCGATGGGACACGAACTACTGCATTTCTCTCCCGAGCCACGTGTGGTGGAAAAACTGATCGAAAGCGCCATTTTGTTGGGACGCGATAACGAAGCCCGTTTCTTCATGACGCGCTACCGCGCAGCTTATCCGCAAGCTTATGAGCGTTGGCAGAAGGAGGGCCGTGGGAAATGAGGTGAAGGGAGCACTTATCGTGCGACGAAGCTGCCGGACTTGCCACCATGCTTTTCCATCAACTTGATGTCGGTGATTGTCATACTGCGGTCCACTGCCTTGCACATGTCGTAGATGGTGAGCAATGCGACTTGCAAGGCTGTCAGTGCTTCCATTTCAACCCCTGTGGGTCCTACGGTTTCCACCGTCGCTGTGCAGGTGACATGGCTGGATTGGCTGGCTGTGGCGTGATGAGAGGAGAATTCGAGAGCTACGCGAGTGAGTGCCAAAGGATGGCACAAGGGAATCAGGTCGCTAGTCTTCTTGGCGGCCTGTATGCCTGCAATGCGGGCAACGCCCAGCACATCTCCCTTCTTGGCCGTACCTGATTCGATAATTGCAAGCGTGGTAGGTAGCATTTCGATGTTGCCGCGGGCAATGGCAATGCGATGGGTACTGGCCTTGGCGGCGACATCCACCATATGGGCTTGGCCGTGCTCGTCAAAATGGGTCAGAGAACTCATGGGGTGACAACTTTACGAAACATTCACGATTTTCTAGCATCATACGATTATGTTCAGTGTCTTCATTTGGAAAGATCGCCTGCGTGCCAGCGGCATTCACTTGGCGATCAGCCTGGGTATGGCGGCCTTGGCGGCGATGCTGGTGTTTGCTGTCTGGTATCCCTATCCCTATCGCGAAATTTCAGGCGGGCGGGAACTGTTTCTCATCGTGGTTACGGTGGATGTGATTCTCGGTCCTCTGATCACCCTGGCAGTGTTCAATCGCACGAAGCCAAAAGCTGAACTGCATCGCGATCTGGTCGTTGTTGCGCTAATTCAATTGAGTGCACTGGCCTATGGCCTGTGGACCATGGCGGTTGCTCGGCCGGTGCATCTTGTTTTTGAGTATGACCGCTTTCGTGTGGTGCATGCGGTGGATGTGCCGTCTGAATTGATGGGCCGTTTGCCACCGGAAGTAGAAGCATTTCCACTTGGAGGGCCGACACTGTTGGCACTGCGCCCATTCCTCGATGAGAATGAGCAGATTCAAGCCACCTTGGCAGCTTTGGAGGGGGTGCAGCTCAGTTCTAGGCCAGATTTATGGCAACCCTATCCATTGGCACGCCAGCGCGTATTGGCCGCAGCTAAGCCTGTGGTGTCGCTCAAGCAACGTTTTGCAGATCGTGTGGGCGAGATTGATGCCGTAGTGGCGCGTATTGGTCGTCAGCCCGATACGTTGGTCTATTTGCCAATGGCAGGTCGAAATTCCTTTTGGACGGTATTTCTGGATCCGAACTCCGCTGAAGTGTTGGCTTTCATGCCATTGGATTCGTTTTAAACGTGAAAGCAAAATCACATCGATCTTTCCCGCTCGTTGGGCGCGCGTGGATTGCTATATTTATAGTAGCATTCCAGGCTTTTCTGGTGCCAATTTCGCACGCCCAACTACCGGCACTCGGCGACGGTGCGGAAATGAGCACCAGCGCCGAGCGTCGTCTGGGTGATCGCATTGCGCGCTCACTCTACCGCGACCCGGATTACATTGATGACCCGGTGCTGGGCGAGTACGTGCAGGGCATCTGGCAGCGTTTGCTGCAAGCTGCCCGCCAGCGCGGGGAGCTTTTGCCCGAACTGGAAACCGCGTTTGCCTGGGATGTGGCGCTCGGGCGTGATCGCAGCGTCAATGCCTTTGCCTTGCCGGGGGGCTATCTCGGCGTGCATCTTGGCCTGATCGCTGTCGTCAACAGCGAGGACGAACTGGCCTCTGTGCTGGCACACGAACTCAGCCACGTCACGCAACGGCATATTGCACGCACGGTGGGACGTCAGAGTGCGCAGGGGCCTTGGGTGATCGCTGCCATGATCCTGGGGGCGCTGGCGGCGAGCTCCAATCCGCAGGCTGCGAGTGCCATGATTGCTGGCGGTCAGGCTGTGGCCGTTCAGGGACAACTCAACTTCTCGCGCGACATGGAGCGCGAAGCCGACCGCGTGGGCTACGGTGTCATGACGGAAGCCGGGTTCGAGCCGCAGGGTTTCGTGAGCATGTTTGAAAAGCTACAGCAGGCCAATCGATTCAACGACAGCGGCGCCTTTCCCTATCTCAGAAGCCATCCTCTGACGACCGAGCGTATTGCCGACATGCAGGTGCGGCAACAGCTTCTGCCGCAAGCCCCCCCCGTGCAGCTGACGGTGACGCATGCGTTGCTGGCCGCACGGGCTCGCGTGCTGAGCAACGGGGATGTGGAGAGTCTGCGCGCGGCGGTGGCCGAGGCCTCGGGGGACCAGTTTGGCAAGCTTGCGCCGGCCCGGCAGGCCGGGGTGCTGTATGCCGCAGCATTGGCGGCGGCCAGCCAGAGGGACTTTGCCCAGGCCGCCCGCCTGCACACGCGCTTGCAGACGATGGTTCAGGGGCCGACACAGGCCCAGCGTCTGGTGCAGTTGCTGGGCGCAGAACTGTGGCTGGCGGCGGATGACCCCAAGCGGGCGGGCGAATTGCTGGGGGGTGCCGCAGCGACGCCTGCCAAGCGGTCCGAACTGTTCCTGTGGGCGCGGGCCATGACGCAAGTCGGCCAAGCCGCGTCCGCAAGCCAGCAACTGCGGCCCTGGGTGACAGAGCACCCGCGCGATGCGCAAGCCTGGCAACTGCTCTCAGCAGCGTACATGGCACAAGGCCAGACCTTGAGTGGGGTGCGGGCCGAGGCGGAGGCCTATGCGGCCCGGTTTGACTATGAGGCAGCGCTGAACCGGTTCAAGGCTGCCCAGGACGTGGCGCGCCAGGGCGGAAAAATCGATCACATCGAGGCATCGATCATCGACACCCGGACGCGTCAGCTGGAGTCATTGGTAAGGGAACAGGCGCTCGAGCGCTGAATCGATCAGCAGTCCAAATGCCGAGTAGATCAGTGAGCCGAGCAAGGCGGCCGCAAAACCTTGGACGTGGAAGCCATCAAGCACGCTGGCGGCAGCCCAGAACAGGACGGCGTTGATGATGAACAGGAACAGTCCCAGCGTCACCATGGTGACGGGCAGCGTCAGCACGATCAGAACCGGCCGCAGGATGACATTGAACAGCCCGATGACAAGGGCCGCCACCAGCGCGCTGCCAAAGCTTTGCACTTCCACGCCGCTGTAAAGCGAGGCAACCGCCAGCAGGGCGGTTGCGCTGAGCAACCATTTGACGATGAGCTTCATGGCGGGCAAGCATAACACCCGACCATGAAGTCTGTCTTGACGGTTGCGATTTACTCGGCTGCCAGGACCAAGGCCGCCCCCATGCCGACGATCGCGCCGGGCACAGTCCAGCGTGCTTCGCTGCTGGCGGGTTGGTCGGCGGTGACGGGTGGCATGTCCTGGCCGAACTTCGGGCGGCGGGCATCAAGGACACGCGCCACACCCTGCTGCTTCAGCAGCTCCTGTGTCAGTTCAACCAAGGGGCCGTTGGCCAAGACGGTGGTGACTTTGTCACCCTGGGCCTGCAGTTCCGGCATGATCAGGGAGAACAGTTTCTCGGCCCACTTGTTGCGCCAGTTCTGACGCGCGGTATGGTTGACCCACTTGCTGATATGGCGCGTCATGCGTGGTGGGCACGCCACCAGAATCCAGTGCGTTCCCTGCTGGTTTCCTGAGGCGCCGTTTTTCATGGGCATGAGTTGATGCCGTGCAAATTCCGCATCGTCCAGGTACACAATGATTTTGTCCATGATGAAATCCTTCTAAGTTGAGGACAGGGAGGGGAAACCTTGAGCCGGGATCAAACGGCGTGGCCGGATTGGCTGTTGCGCTCGTTTGGCTGGCGCCGCGTGGCCCACCAGCCGCCGGCCAGCACGCCGACGACCGCGACCGCATAGGTCGTCCAGCGGGCCGCGATATTCAGCGGTTCCGGCGAATCGAACACGGCATCGAGCAAGGGCTCATTGACAATCATCTTGGCAGCCGTGAAGGCCAAGACGGCGGCGCCGAGCTGGATGATGATGGGGAAGCGTTCGACCAGCTTGAGCACCACGGAGCTGCCGAACACCACGATCGGCACACTGACCAACAGGCCAATGACCACGAGGTCGAAAGAGCCATGGGCCGCGCCGGCGACGCCCAGTACGTTGTCCACGCCCATCAGGGCGTCCGCCACGATAATGGTTTTCATGGCGCCCCAGAAGGTGTTGGCCACCGGGCCGTCGTGTTCGTCGCCTTCCTGGTCGGCCAGCAGCTTGTAGGCAATCCAGACCAGGCCCAGACCGCCCACCAGCATCAGGCCCGGAATCTTCAGCAGCCAGACCACGCCTACTGTCATCAGCGAGCGGACCACGATGGCTCCGATGGTGCCCCAGACAATGGCTTTCTGTCGAAGCTGAGGGGGGAGGCTGCGAGCGGCCAGCGCGATCACGATGGCGTTGTCGCCAGCGAGCACAAGGTCGATCAGGATGATGGCCAGCAACGCCGACCACCAGGGGGCGGATAAAAACTCCATGACAAATACTCCGAGTTGTTTCGATTAACAACCTGGACGGGTAACGTCAATGGAGGCAATGGCTGAGAAAGAGCCACGGACGCGCTTCGACGAAACCTGACACAGGTCCCAATCGAAGGTCTTGCTCGGCATGGAGTCATGCAGATTTTTGCCCAGCAAGCCGGAAGTAATACTTCGTAATGACGACTTGCCGATATTTGTTGCAACGATGCCTGTTTTTGTGGCACCTCCCTGTGTCGCAACAAATGGGAGCTACTCCCCTTCGTGAAGCGGATTGAACCACAGTCGTCATCAACCATGTGCACTGTGGGGATTTGATGAGGGGCAATTCTCCGAACGGCCTAGGCGAGGGCGCTATCATCCGTCTCCCCTTTGCAATGCATCCCATGGCAGGAATCCACATCACCGACATTGAAGCGGCCATCAACTACTGGCGCGAGAAGAAGCCGTCGCCGGACGGTATCACCTTGGCGCCGGAGGTGCGAGCCCTGGCGGAGGTCTATGCCTTGATGGTGTTCTACCGGGAATCCGAGGCGGACGAGTTTTCCATGCCGCAATCCGCGTTGCAGGCCTGGCTGGCCTGGTATGAGAGCACGCCGGACACACCCTGCATTGCCATCTGTTCCACTAGCCAGGGTGATGAGGAATGCAAGGGCTGCGGCCGCAGCTTCGACGAGGTGCAGCTCTGGACCGAGATGCGGCCAGCGCAGAAGCGCCAGACCTGGCGCCGCATCACGCTGTCGGGACAAGCCTGGCGCTTTAACCGCTACGCCGAGCGGGCGGGAGCTTGTGCCAGTGAGGTGCCACTGGTTCAGGCCCAGGGCGAGCCGGCTTGAGCGCCTGAGCAAGCCGCCGGTTGGACGTCTATTTCCAGCGGACCGGTTCGATCGTCACCGTCTGGTTGCCGTTGCTGAGCATCAGAGCACCTTCCTGAATGGTGGCTTGCAGTTGCATGCTGCGCTCGGCCAAGCCGGCCAGTGCCTGTGACGCTTCCGTCGGCATGCGCCAGACTTCCAGTCGGTCCAGCCGTGTGAGCTTGCTTTCGATGCCACGCCACCAGACCTCGGCCGCATGGTGAAACGCATAAACCAGCACCGTATCGGCCTTGTTGCAGGCTTTGGCCAGCGGTTTGTCCTCGGGTTGGCCGACCTCGATCCACAGACGGGTCTGGCCGGTGAAGTCGCGCAGCCAGACATCGGGCTCGTCCGGGTCGGACAGGCCGGCACCGAAGGCCAGCGTGCCGTCGCCCTGGCACACCGTTTGCAGCCGATGGGCCTGCAGCGCCAGGGCTGCCAGCCGGATCATCATGCGCTCGTCGGTTTCGCTCGGATGGCGCGCCAGTGTCAGTGCATGGTCGGCGTAGTAGCCGTGGTCGATGTCGGCGACGGCCAGGTTGGCCTTGTAGATGGTGGATTTGAGGGCCATGAAAACGCAGGGGGGAATGTTGCGGGGAACGCCGTGGAACCGGCTTTGCCGGGCCACTGGCGTTGTCCCCCTTGCAGGGGGAAGCGGCGTCAGCCGCTCAGGGGGTCAAATCCTTTTCGCCAGCTCGGCGGCCTTGCCGGTGTAGTTGCCGGGCGTCATGGCCAGCAGGCGCTGCTTCTCGGCCTCTGGGATGTCAAGTTTCATGATGAAACCCTGCATCAGTTCACGCGTCATGGCTTCGCCACGGGTGAACTTCTTGAGCTGCTCGTAAGGCTGCGGCAGACCGTAGCGGCGCATCACGGTCTGGATCGGTTCGGCCAGCACTTCCCAAGAGGCGTCCAGGTCGGCAGCCAGAGCCGCTTCGTTGATCTCCAATTTGCCCAAGCCGGTCGCCAGCGACTGGTAGGCCAGCACGGCATAGCCGATGGCGACGCCCATGTTGCGCAGCACGGTGGAGTCGGTCAGGTCGCGCTGCCAGCGCGAAATCGGCAGCTTCTCGCTCATGTGGCGCAGCAGGGCGTTGGCCAAGCCTAGGTTGCCTTCGGCGTTTTCAAAGTCGATCGGGTTGACCTTGTGCGGCATGGTGGAGGAACCCACTTCACCTTCACGCAAACGTTGCTTGAAGTAGCCCAGCGACACATAACCCCAAACGTCGCGTGACCAGTCGACCAGGATGGTGTTGGCGCGGGCGATGGCATCGAACAGTTCCGCCATGTAGTCGTGCGGCTCGATCTGGATGCTGTAGGGCTGGAAGGTCAGGCCCAGGCCCAGCGGTTCGGGAGTTTCAATGACCTTCTTGCTGAAGGCTTCCCAGTCGAAGTCGGGCCAGGCAGACAGGTGGGCGTTGTAGTTGCCGACCGCACCGTTCATCTTGCCCATGATCTTGACGGCGGCGATGCGGTCGCAGGCCGTCTGCAGGCGCACCACCACGTTGGCAATCTCCTTGCCTACTGTGGTGGGGCTGGCGGTCTGGCCGTGGGTGCGGCTGAGCATGGGCACTTCGGCATAGACGCGGGCCATGTCGCGCAGTTTCAGCAGCAGCTTGTCCAGTGCCGGCAACAGCACGACGTCGCGGGCAGAGCGCAGCTGCAGGGCATGGCTGGTGTTGTTGATGTCTTCGCTGGTGCAGGCGAAGTGCACGAACTCACTGGCTTTTTCCAGTTCGGGCCTGGCCTCGAACTTGGACTTGATCCAGTACTCAACCGCCTTCACATCGTGGTTGGTCGTTTTCTCGATTTCCTTGATGGCGTTGCCATCGGCTTCCGTGAAATTCTTGACCAAGCCGAGCAAGTAAGTACGTGCTCCGGGTGATAGGGGCTTGAATTCGGAAAAGCCGGCGTCGCTCAGAGCGATGAACCAGGCAACCTCGACCTGGACGCGGCGGTGCATATAGCCCTGCTCGCTCATCAGGGGGCGCAGTGGGCCAAGTTTGCTGGCGTAGCGGCCGTCCAGCGGAGAAAGGGCCGAAATGGTGGAGAAACTCATACCCGAATTGTAGTTGGGTCGCCTAGGAATGGGCGTCGCAGCCTCAAGGTAAACCCCAATCGCTAGAATCTGGCACCTGGCGAAACTAGAAGACCCATGAAACTGATCGGATCCAACACCAGTCCTTACGCGCGCAAAGTGCGCATCGTGATGGCTGAAAAAAAGCTTGACTACAACTTCGTGCTCGAAGACGTGTGGTCAGACCAGACCACCATCAAGGATTCCAATCCACTGGGCAAAATTCCCTGCCTCATCATGGAAGGTGGCGAGGCGTTGTTTGATTCGCGCGTGATCGTCGAGTACCTCGATACCCTGTCGCCAGTGGGCAAGCTGATCCCACCGGTGGGGCGGGAGCGGGCGGAAGTCAAGACCTGGGAAGCGCTGGCCGATGGCGTGATGGATGCCGCTTTACTGGCGCGCATGGAGGCCGTGTGGAGCAAGCGCACCGAGGCCCAGCGCAGCCAGGCCTGGATTGACCGTCAGCTCGGCAAGATCAGCGCCAGCCTGGAAGCCATGAGCAAGGGCCTGGGCGACAAGCCGTTTTGCACCGGGATCCACTTGAGCCTGGCGGATATCGCTGTCGGTTGTGCGCTGGCTTATCTGGATTTCCGTTTCCCGCAAATCGGCTGGCGCAACGACCACCCCAGCCTGGTCCGTCTGTTGGAGAAGCTGGAGCAGCGCCCGAGCTTCGCCGAGACCCGGCCACAGTAAGGCAGCGTCGCAAGCCGGCGGTCGGCCGGCACTGTCAAGCCCTTGTCACAGAGGCCGGCTAATCTGGCCAGTCGCCGTGACACATGCCATGCTTTACCCGGAACTGTTCAAACAACTGGAAGCGGTCCGCTGGGACATGGAGCGCGACATTCCCTGGCATCAATACAAGGCCAGCAGCTTGAGCGATGAGCAGGCCCAGACCATCAAGATGAATGCCATCACGGAATGGGCGGCGCTGCCGGCCACCGAGATGTTCTTGCGCGACAACCGGGACGACAGCGATTTCTCGGCCTTCATGTCGATCTGGTTTTTCGAAGAACAGAAGCATGCCTTGGTGTTGATGGAATACCTGCGGCGCTTCCGTCCGGACCTTGTTCCGACCGAGCAGGAGCTGCATGCCATCCGCTTCGAATTTGATCCCGCGCCAGCATTGGAAACCTTGATGCTGCACTTCTGCGGCGAAATCCGGCTCAACCACTGGTATCGCCGTGCCGCCGAGTGGCATACCGAGCCGGTGATCAAGCAGATCTACACCACCCTGAGTCAGGACGAAGCCCGCCATGGCGGGGCTTATCTCCGATACATGCGGCGTGCCATCGCCAGATTCGGCGCCGAAGCCCAGGCGGCTTTTGCCAAGGTCGGTGTGCTCATGGCCAGCGCGCGCCGGACGGCGCAGGCCTTGCATCCGACCAATCTGCACGTCAACAAGACGCTTTTCCCGCGCGACACCATCCAGAGTCGTTTGCCCGATCCGGAATGGCTGGAACACTGGCTGGACACGCAGATCAATTTTGATGCGGTGTGGGAAAACAAGGTGGTTGATCGCATTCTGCACAACATGAGCCTGCTCATGGGGCAGAGTTTCCAGACCGTGCAGGAACTGAACCGCTATCGCAAGGGACTCGCGGCGACGCGGGTGCCGGGGGTCTTACCAGAGGCGGTCTGAGGCAGCGGTCAGTGGCAGCAGCCGTTGCAGATTGATCTGCACCTTGACATCGCGGTGGGGCACGCTGGCTACGATGCGGTAGTCGCGCAGGGCCGTGTCGCGGACGATGGGCTCACCCGTCGGGATGCCGTCGCGGTTGATCAGCACCGCGACCTTGGGCGTGGTGGTGTTGATGCCGCGCTGGATCACGATGGCCACCTCGTTGGTGCTCAGGCGGACGAAAGAGCCCGGCGAGTAAATGCCCACCGCCTTGATGAGGGCGGCGCCAGCCTCATCGACCTGGCGGTTTTCATCAAAATAACTGGCTTGCATCGCGGCGGCCGGCGAGGTCGGCACCCGCGAGGCACGTGGCGCCAGCCGCGCACCAAACATGTCGGCGCGCTGGATCAGGCGGGCCATGCGCAAACCCTCAGACATGCTGGCCAGTGGGCCGGGTGACACCTTGTGGTGGTTGCGGACCGCTTCCAGCCAGACTTGGTCGGTGACGCCCAATTCGGTGAGCAGCTGAGCCGAGCGCGAGGCATGCAGATCGATCTGCTTGCGCTGTTCGGATGTCGGCGCGGCGATCTGCATGGCCAGCCGGTCCTGCAAGTCGGTCATGCCGATGTTCATGGTGAGCGCGGCCCGGCACAGGGTCGACTCCTGCTCACGGCTCCAGTTCAGGACTTCCCGCGCGGCCAGACCGCACATGACGCTGACCAGCATGGCATGGGTGGCGCTGTAGAGCCGGATTTCGCTGGCCGAGAGGTGGAACAGGGCAAACAGCGTGCCGTTGGGGTTGCGTTGCGCATGCCGCCGCAGCTGGTGGTTCAGCCGGTCGAGCCGCTGCAGGAAATTGGGCGAACTGGTGTCGCGCAGCAAGGCATTGACCTGCACTTGCAGATCCAGCCAGTCGGCAGGGCCATCGTCGACTTCCACGCGCGTGGGATCCACGCCGGGCACCACCTTGGTCTTGGCAATCGTACCCAGCGACTTGTTTTCAGTCACCATGTGGTGCAGCCGATTGACATAGGAGCGGTGGTGTTCTGCATCGACAATGTCGACGAAGATCTCGAACCCCTTGCCGATCATCTTTTCCAGTTCGGCCTTGTTGTCGATGACATAGCCTTTGTTGGCCAGCAGCGTGCCCGTGGCATCCCGAAGGGCATAAGGCAGCGGCTCGCCCAGGCGAATCGAATCAAGACTGACGGAGATCAGGCGCATAAGTATGGAATTATGCCGCGACAAGCACGTCTGGATGAGGCGGAATATGGGGCGAATTGCCCGTGTTTTTGCGCTTAGGCCGGGCCTGGTTGGGCAGGTCCGATGCCGTGGAGGCCCTGTTAGGATGCCGCCTATGACAGACCGTTCCGTTGCAGATCTTCCCGAGTTCCTCAACAAACTGTGCCCGCGCGAGGCGTTGCCGGCGCGTCTGGCGACTTTGCCCCGGCCGTTGGTGTTCACCAATGGCGTGTTCGATGTCATGCACCGCGGCCATGCGATCTACCTGGCACAAGCCCGGGCCCTGGGTGCCAGCCTGGTCGTGGCCCTCAATACCGACGCCTCGGCGCGGCGTTTGGGCAAGGGGCCCGATCGTCCGCTGAATAACGAGCAGGATCGTGCCATTCTGGTGGCAGCGCTGGGGGCCGTTGATCTGGTGACCTGGTTCGAGGAGGACACGCCGGAACAGCTGATTGCCGCCATCCGCCCGGACATCCTGGTCAAGGGCGGCGATTACGACATGCGCAAATTGCCGGAGACCGCGCTGGTGGCGTCCTGGGGCGGTCAGGCACTGGCCCTGCCGTTTGTCGAGGGTTATTCCACCACGGCGCTGGTGCGCCGAATCCGCAGCGCGTCCTGAAGCGGGCGAGTCAGCCTCAGGGCGTGCCGAAGACGGCTGCCCACAAGGCCAGGACCGCGTCACGTTCGTTCGCCAGTTCTTGCGGGTCGACCTCGGTCGGCTCTTCATTGAGACGTGCCCGGTGCTGTACCCGCCGCAGTTCGCGATAGGCGTCGGCCGCAGCATCGCCGATGCCGGCGGGCAGCAAGCCGCAGGCCTGTGCCGTCTGCAGCAGGGCAATATTGCCCGCATTGGCGGCCAGTGCCGGGTAGCGGGCAGCCTGTGACAGCACCAGGTACTGCACGGCAAATTCCGCATCAACCATGCCGCCAGGGCTGTGCTTGACGTCGAACTGCATGCCGTGTGCCGGATGCGCGGCGCGCACCTTCTCCCGCATGGCGACGATCTCCTGCCGCAGGGCCTGGGCATCGCGCGGGGCGCAGATCACGGCCTGCCGTACGGCATCGAAGCGCTGGCGCAGATCATCACTGCCGAGCACGAAACGCGCGCGCGTCATGGCCTGGTGTTCCCAGGTCCAGGCCGTGTTGCTGCCGCGCTGCTGCTGGTAGTTGGCGTAGGCCTCGAAAGTCGTGATCAGCAGGCCGGAGTTGCCATTCGGGCGCAGTGCGGTGTCGATCTCGTACAGATCCCCTTCGCCGGTCTTGACCGTCAGCCAGTTGATCAACTTGCGGACCAGGGTGGCATAGACCTCGGGTGCCTGTTCATCGTCGTCTTCGTAGACGAATACGATGTCCAGGTCGCTGCCATAACCCAGTTCCTTGCCGCCCAGTTTGCCGTAGCCGATGATGGCGAACTGATGCTGTTCGCGGTGCTTCTTCTTCAGCCGTTCCCAGCACCAGCGCGTGGTGATGCGCAGAATGACGTCGGCCAGTGCGCTGAGGTCATCGGCCACCTGTTCAACGGTGAGGGCTGCTTCGATGTCGCGCGTCAGGGTGCGGAACACCTCGGCATGGTGGGCGCGGCGCAAGAGGTTGAGCAAAGACTCTTCATCGTCATCACCCGCAGCCTGTAGCGCCTGGCGTCGCATGTCCAGTTCGGCCTCGAAAGCCACGGCATCAAAGCGATCGCTCAGGATGGTGCGGCTGGCCAGCTCATCAATCACGCCCGGGTGCAGCAGCAGGTAACGCGCCGGCCAGCGGGCGGCACCCAGCAGACGCACCAGGCGCTCGTGCACGGCGGGCCGCTCCAGCAGCATGGCCAGGTAGCTTTCGCGTCGCAGCAGCGGCTCCATCCAGTCGATGAGTCGAACCGCCGCTTCCTCACTGGCGCGTCCTTCACGCAGCCACTCGGCGGTGCGGCTGATCAGCCTTACCAGCCGGGCGCGCGACTCTTCGCGCAGCGCCAGCACACGCGGGTGGTTGCGCCAGGCCGCAACGCGTTCGCGCAGCAGAGGTGGCAACTGTTCCAGCAGTTCGTCGAAATCAGGAGCAAGGGCACCGCCGGCTTGTTCGCCCTTGCCGTTGTTGCAGCCTTTGCACGTCTTGTTGCCTTGACCGCCCAGCAAGGTGTCGAACTCCTGTGCCACGATCTCCCGGTGGGTGTCGAGCTGGGTCAGGAATGGACCGGTTCCTTCATAGCCCATGGTGCGCGCGATCCAGAGCAGGTCGTCATCACGCGTTGGCAGCACATGGGTCTGCTGGTCGTCGAGGTACTGGATGCGGTGCTCCACCCGGCGCAGGAACAGATAGGCCTGCGACAAGGCGTCGGCCGTGGCCTGCGGCATGAGCCCGGCGCGCACCAGACGCTGCAGCGCATCAAGCGTGGGTCGCGTGCGCAGTTCGGGGAACTGGCCGCCGCGCACCACCTGCAGCAGCTGGACCGTGAATTCGATTTCGCGGATGCCGCCGCGGGAGAGCTTGACGTCGTTGCTGCGTTCCGGGCGGCCGGCGCTGCGGCGTGCCGAGTGCTCCCGGATCTGCCGGTGCAGTACCCGCAGGGAGTCGAAGACGTTGTAGTCCAGATAGCGCCGGAACACGAACGGAAGCACCATGCTGCGCAGTCCCTGGCCGGAGCCGTCGTGCATGTTGCGGCGCGGCGCAACGATGCGACTCTTGAGCCAGGCGAAACGCTCCCATTCACGTCCCTGCGCATGGAAATACTGCTCCAGGGCGCCGAGCGAGACCGCGGGCGGGCCGGAATTGCCATTCGGGCGCAGTGCCAGGTCAACGCGAAAGACAAAACCGTGCTCGGTGGTGTCGCCGATCAGGCTATAGATGGCGCGCACCGCCTTGGCAAAGTATTCGTGGTTGGAGATGCGTCCGCGTCCTTCCGGGGTGCCGGCCGTTTCGCCGTCCTGGTCGTAGACATAGATCAGGTCGATGTCGCTGGAGACATTGAGTTCGCGCGCACCCAGCTTGCCCATGCCGACGATCCACATCAGCGCCCGTCCGCCTTGCGGTGTGGTCGGCATGCCATGGACTTCGTCCAGCGCTTGCAGCGTCTGGGTGGTCGCAATATCCAGGGCGAACTCCGCCAGATCGGTCATGGCGCGGGTGATGTCATGCAGCTCGGCTTGCTGGTCGCAGTCCAGCGTGACCAGGCGTTCCATGACCAGATGGCGCGTGGTGCGCAAGGCGGTGGCGACATCGGCGCCGCCTTGCTGCAGTGCCTCGAACACCTGCTGCATGCGGTCCTGATCGGGGCGGCCCGGCGGCAGCAGGTGCAGCAGGGACTCATAACGTCGGCGCACGCGCTGGGCGAAGCGGGAGTGGTCCGACAGGGGCGCGGTGCTGAATGGCACCGAAACGTCACCTTGCGTCAAGTCGTTCGCACCGTTGCGGGTCATAATTCCTGTCACGTTTCCGATGTACAAAATGGATGACCTGCCGAGCCGACCTTCGTCATTGCTGAAAATTCTGGCAATTGCCACGCGCGTGGCGCTTTGGCTGTTGCTGGGGGGCTGGCTGGTCATGATCAGCGCCTGGGGGGCGCTGCACCTTTTCATTGTGCCGCGAATTGGCGAACTGCGTCCGCAGCTGGAAACCCGGGCCAGCCAGCTGCTGGGGGTGACCGTGCGCATCGGCGCCATCGAGGCCCGGCCGGATGGCTTGATTCCCTCATTCGAACTGAGCCAGGTGCGCCTGATTGATCCGGCGGGGCATGAGGCCTTGCAGCTGCCGCGGGTGCTGGCGGCCCTGTCGCCGCGCTCGCTCTGGAACTTCGGTTTTGAGCAGATCTATATCGAGAGCCCGCAACTGGACATCCGGCGTGGCGCCGATGGCCGCATCTTCGTGGCCGGTCTGGATCTCTCGAAAGACCAGGGTGCCGACAACCAGGCGCTGGATTGGTTTTTCTCCCAGACCGAGTTCGTCATTCGCGGTGGAACCTTGCAGTGGCGCGATGAGTTGCGCGATATTCCGGCGCTGACGCTGGAACAGGTCGACTTCGTCGTGCGCAATACCGCCCGCAGCCACGCTTTTCGGGTGGATGCGACACCGCCGTCCGCATGGGGGCAGCGCTTCACACTGATGGCCAATTTCCGCCAGCCCTTGTTGTCAGGAAAGGCCGGCGAGTGGCGCAAGTGGGATGGGCAGGTTTTTGCCCAGTTTGACCATGTCGACCTTTCGCAGCTGCGCCGTTATGCCGATCTGGGCACGGATGTGGCCCAGGGCAGCGGCGCGCTCAGGGCCTGGGTGGATGTCAGCCGCAGCCAGGTGACCGGGGCGACGGCCGATGTGGCCCTGTCCAACGTGCAGGCGACCTTGACGCCGAAGCTGGGGGCCTTGTCCCTTCCCTTGCTGACCGGCCGCTTGGGTGGCCGCTTGCTGCAAGGCGGTTTCGAGTTTTCGACCCAGGACCTGCAGTTCGAACTGGACGATGGCTTGCGCTGGCCGGGCGGCAATGTGCGCGTGGTGCATGTGGCGGCCGAAGGCCGTGCGCCGGCACGTGGTGAGCTGCAGGCGGATCGCCTGGATCTGGCGGCTTTGACCCGGATTGCCGATCGCCTGCCCCTGGATGACGCCATGCATGCGGCAGTGACGGCCTATGCGCCCAAGGGTCTGGTCGAGCGGATCCAGGCCAACTGGCAGGGCCCGCTGGAGGCGCCCACCCGCTTTGACGCCAAAGGACGGGTGGTGCGGCTGGAAGTGGCCGCCGGCTCGCCGGCCCCGGCGGATCGCGGCGGGGTGGGTTCGCCCGGCGTGCGTGGTGCGACCATCGATTTCGATGTGAACCAGTCGGGCGGACGGGCCACACTGGCTTTGCAGGACGGCCAGCTGGAGCTGCCCGGCGTGTTCGAGGTGCCGACGCTGGAATTCACCCAGTTGGCGACCGACCTGCAGTGGCAGATCGATGGCCAGCGCATCAGCCTGCAGCTGCCCAATCTGAAATTCAGCAATGCCGATGCACAGGGCGAGGCGCAGATCAAGTGGCAGACCAGCGAGCCCGTGGCGGCCCGCGGGCTCGGCCGTTTCCCCGGTGTGCTGGACCTGCAGGGCAGCATGAGCCGGGCGGACATCTCCCGGGTGCACCGTTATCTGCCGCTGGAGGTGGAGCGTGACGTGCGCGACTACCTGCGTGACGCCCTGGCGCAGGGACGCGCCAGCGGTGTGCGTTACCGCGTCAAGGGGGACTTGAACAACTTCCCGTTTGCCGACCCGAAGCAGGGCGAGTTCCGTGTTTCGGCCAGTGTGCGTGATGCGACCTATGTTTATGTGCCGCGCAGCCTGCAGCCGGCAGGTGCCCTGCCCTGGCCGGCACTGACCCAGGTGGAAGGCGAGTTTCTGATGGAGCACGCCAGTTTGCAGCTCAAGAACGTGAGCGCCCGACTGGCCGGCGCACCGGGGGTGCGCATCAGCCGGACTGATGCGCAGATCCCGAACCTGCTGCACGGTGCGACGGTCGATGTCAGTGCCGAGGCCAAGGGGCCGCTGGGCGAAGTGTTGAGTGTCCTGGTGAATGGCTCGCCGCTGGGCGAAATGACCGGTCATGCGCTCAAGCAGGCCAGCGCCAGCGGCAGCGCCGATTTGCAGCTCAAGCTCAAGCTGCCGGTGATGGATGTGAACAAGACCGGTGTGCAGGGCAAGATCACGCTGGCTGGCAACGATCTGCAGATTGCGCCGGACATTCCCCGCCTGAGCCGCACCCGCGGCGTGGTGCATTTCAGCGAGACAGGTTTTGCCATCAGCGGCGGCCAGGCACGCGCGCTGGGCGGAGAGCTGCGCGCCGAAGGCGGCACCATCCCCGTGCCGGGTGCGGCGACGCGCAGCGGGCCAGCCGTGCTGCGCGTGCAGGGCAATGCGACTGCCGAGGGTCTGCGCCAGGCGCGTGAACTCGGCGCCGTGGCCCGGCTGGCGCAGAAGGCCACGGGCAGCACGAACTATGTGCTTGTGCTGGGCATTCGCCGAGGCGTGCCCGAACTGCAGATCACGAGCAGCCTGCAGGGACTGGCATTGAACCTGCCGGTGCCGCTCAACAAAAGTGCCGAGGCGCCGCTGCCGCTGCGGCTGGAAACGGTGCTCACGCGCGAATCGCAGCAAGCAGGCGCCAACGCGCCTTTGCAGGACCAGTTGACGCTGGAGCTTGGCCGCATCGCTTCGGCGGTTTATGTGCGGGACGTGTCGGGGGCCGAAGCGCGTGTCCTGCGCGGAGCTGTGGGGGTCGGGCTGGCGTCGGGTGAACAGGTGCCCTTGCCGGCTGACGGGGTGGTGGCCAATCTCAACCTGCAAAGCGTGGACGTGGACGCCTGGAATGCAGCCCTGTCCACCCCGGCGTCGCCCACGGCCGGGACTGTCGGCCGTGCGGCCGATGCGGGCCTGGTCAGCATTTACATGCCGACCCGGATGGCGGTGCGTGCCCAAGAGCTGATCGCCACCGGACGCAAACTCAACCAGGTGGTGGCGGGCGGTTCCCGCGATGGCCAGACCTGGCGCGCCAATCTGGATGCCCAGGAACTCAGTGGCTACCTGGAATACCGACAGCCGGTGGGCAACGCCGCCGGCCGGCTGTACGCGCGTCTGGCCCGGCTGGCGCTGGCGCAGTCTTCTGCCAAGGATGTGGAAACGCTGCTCGATGAGCAGCCGGTCAGCATCCCGGCACTGGACATCGTGGTCGATGACATGGAGTTGCGCGGCAAGAAACTCGGCCGGGTCGAAATCGAAGCCGTCAATCGCGGTGTCGGCGCCGTGCCCCGCGATGGCGGTTCGCGCGAGTGGCGACTCAACCGGTTCAACATCATCATGCCGGAAGCGGTCTTCACCGCCACCGGCAATTGGGCCTTGCTCAACGAGCCGGCGGGCCGGCCGGCACCGGGCCGCGCGCAACCCGAGCGACGACGCACGGTGATGAACTTCAAGTTCGAGATAACCGATGCCGGCGAATTGCTGGGCCGTTTCGGCATGAAGGGCGTGATCCGTCGCGGCAAGGGCCGGATGGAAGGCCAGATTGCCTGGGCCGGTTCGCCGCTGGCGCTGGATTACCCGACGCTGGGCGGCGCCTTCAATGTCAATGTGGAAAGCGGCCAGTTCCTCAAGGCCGACCCGGGCATTGCCAAGCTGCTGGGCGTGCTGAGCCTGCAGTCCTTGCCGCGGCGACTGAGCTTGGATTTCCGCGATGTGTTCAGCGAGGGCTTTGCCTTTGACTTCGTGCGCGGCGACATCCGCATCGAGCAGGGCATTGCCAGCACCAACAACCTGCAGATGAAGGGCGTGAATGCGGCCGTGCTGATGGATGGACGCGCTGACATCGCACGCGAGACGCAGGACATCAAGGTCGTCGTCGTGCCGGAGATCAATGCCGGCACGGCCTCGCTCATTGCCGGCTGGATCAACCCGGCGGTGGGCCTGGGCTCCTTCCTGGCCCAACTGGTGCTGCGCCGGCCACTGATCGACTCCGCGACCGAGGAGTTCCAGATCACCGGCAGCTGGACCGACCCCAAGATCACCCGCACCGATGCACCGGCGGCCGGCAAGGGCGACAGCAAAAGCGAGGCCGGGCGATGAAGGTGGCGGCAATCCAGATGGTCTCGGGTACGCAATGGCAGGCCAACCTGCGGCGCGCCCAGGCGCTGATGCAACAGGCGGCCGACGACGGGGCCGAACTCGTGGTCTTGCCCGAGTATTTCTGCCTGCTCGGGGCACAGGACACCGACAAGCTGGCCATCCAGGAAGTGCCGGGAGACGGGCCCATCCAGCGGTTTCTGGCCGAGTCGGCGCATGCGCTGGGCCTGTGGATCGTGGGCGGTACCCTGCCCCTGTCGGTATCGCCGGATGCGCCGGCGGAGGCGGCAGGCCGCGTCTACAACAGCACGCTGGTCTATTCGCCGCAGGGTGATTGCGTGGCGCGTTACGACAAGATCCACCTGTTCTGTTTCGACAATGGCCGCGAACGCTACGACGAGTCACGCGTCCTGCTCAGTGGTACGCAGCCCGTCACCTTCGACCTGCCGTCGCGCGACGGCCATCGCTGGCGCCTGGGGCTGAGTGTCTGCTACGACCTGCGCTTTCCCGAGCTCTACCGTGCTTACGCCCAGGCCGGTGCCGATCTGCTGCTGGTGCCGAGTGCCTTCACGCACACCACAGGCCAGGCGCACTGGGAGGTGCTGCTGCGTTCGCGGGCGGTGGAAAACCTGGCCTTCGTGCTGGCCGCCGCACAAGGCGGTTTGCATGACAACGGCCGCCGCACCTGGGGCCACTCGATGCTGGTTGATCCCTGGGGACAGGTGCTGGCCGAACGGGCCGAGGGCGAGGCCGTGGTGCTGGCTGACTTGCTGCCCGAGTTGCTGCAGCAACGCCGCCTGCAGCTGCCGGCGCTGGAGCACCGCGTCCTGTGAGTGCTGAACGCGTGGAAACGGACCGTCTGCCTGCCTGGCGCCGGCGGACCCTGTGGTCGGCGCTGACGGCCCTGGTCGTGGCCCTGCTGGTTACGCTGGTCTGGCTGGCCGGACGCTACGAGGCCAGCCAGGTGCAAAGCCGCCTCGAGCGCGATACCGCGGATGCGGTGGGTGACATCCGCGCGGCGCTGTCGCACAACGTGCAGAGCCTGCAGGCCCTGCAGTTCAACGATCCGACGCCAGCGGCCTGGTCCATGGCGGCCGCGGCGCTGTTGCGGGAGCACCGCGAACTGGTGCGCATCGAGTGGCGCGACAGCAACCACAGGACCCGCTTGTTTGCCGACACGCCATACCGTCCGGCCTTGTTCGACCGCCTGGGCCGCGACAGCGTTCAGACCGAGGTCCGCCAGACCTGCACGACCGCGCGCCGGCTGAGTGCG
This sequence comes from Curvibacter delicatus NBRC 14919, assembly GCF_001592265.1. Lineage (GTDB taxonomy): Bacteria > Pseudomonadota > Gammaproteobacteria > Burkholderiales > Burkholderiaceae_C > Hylemonella > Hylemonella delicata. The sequence continues at coordinate 48,529 of NZ_BCWP01000021.1, forward strand.
CCGGCCTATTCCAGCAGTTACTTCGTGCCCTTGACCGACGGCCTGGGCATCGAGGTCATGGAACTGTGCATGCCGCTGTTGACCACCGGTGTGGTGATGGGCTATCTGGTGGCCACCTATTCGCTGCAGGACGTGCTGGATGACCTGGTGGGGCGGCAGCTCACGCGCAGCCAGGAGGTGTCGTTCACCGAGGGCGATGGCACCCGCCTGGCGGTGCGTGGCACGGCGCGGCGCGCCAACCGCGTCTTCACCGCCCACCACCTGCTCGACCTGCCCGGTACCACCCTGGTGCTGCGCATGGACAGCTGGCGCGGCGCGCCCGACCTGTTCCCCAATGTGCTGACCGCGCTGGTGACGGCGATGTCGATCGCCCTGGTTTCGATCCTGGTGCTGCTCAGCAAGGACATGCGCCGGCGGCTGAAGGCCGAACGTGACCTGGCCGACGCCTTGGCCTTTCGCAAGGCGATGGAGGATTCGCTGGTGACCGGGCTGCGCGCGCGTGACCTGCACGGGCGCATCACCTACGTGAACCCGGCCTTTTGCCAGATGGTCGGCTTCACGGCGGACGAACTGCTGGGCCAGAGCGTTCATGCGCCCTACTGGCCGCCGGAGCTGGCCGACGAGTACATGAAACGCCAGGCCATCCGGCTGGCCGGTACATCGCCGCCGCGGGAGGGGTTCGAGTCGGTGTTCATGCACAAGGACGGCACGCGCTTTCCGGTGCTCATCATCGAAGCGCCGCTGATCAATGCGCAGGGCGCGCAGACCGGCTGGATGAGCGCCTTCCTCGACATCCGTGAGCAGCGTCGCGTCGAGGAGCTGTCACGCGCCAGCCAGGAGCGGCTGCAGGCCACGGCGCGCCTGGCCATGGTGGGTGAGATGGCCTCGCTGCTCAGCCACGAACTCAACCAGCCCTTGGCCGCCATGTCCAGCTACGCCACCGGCTCGCTCAACCTGCTGCGTGCCGGCATGCACACGCCGGCCGACATCGAGCTGGCGATGCACCGCATTGCCCAGCAGGCCGAACGTGCCGGCAAGATCATCAAGAGCGTGCACGACTTCGTGCGTCGGCGCGACCAGGCGCGTGAAATGGTGCCGCCGCAGGCCCTGGTCGATGCCATCCTGCCGCTGATCAACCTGCAGGCGCGCAAGCTCGGGGTTCAGGTGCAGATCCAGCTGGCACCGGGTCTGCCCAAGGTGCTGTGCGACCGCACCATGGTCGAGCAGGTGCTGCTCAACCTGGCGCGCAACGGCATGCAGGCCATGGACCGGCCGGACATCCGCCAGCGTGTGCTGACGCTGGCGGTGCGGCAGGAGCGCGGCGATGAGCGCTGGCTGGTGTTTTCCGTGACGGACGTCGGCCCCGGCATCGCGCCGGAAGTCGAGCAGCAGCTGTTCACGCCCTTCTTCACCACCAAGGCCGAAGGCATGGGACTGGGCCTGAGCCTGTGCCGCACCGTGATCGAACAGCATGGTGGCATGCTGGCCTTCGAACCCCATCAGCCTCAGGGGACAGTGTTCAGCTTCACCCTGCCGGCGGGCAACTGACATACCATCACGCCATGCAACCCATGATTGATGTTTCCGTTTTCATCGTCGACGACGATGCCAGCGTGCGTGAGGCGCTGGCCTGGCTGCTGCGCTCGCGCCGTCTGCCCAGCCAGGCTTTCGAGAGCGCTGATGCTTTCTGGCAGATGGTGGAGGGTGGCTGGGAACCCGCGCAGGCTTGTTGTCTGCTGCTCGATGTGCGCATGCCCGGCCTGAGCGGGCTGGCCCTGTTCGAGCGCTTGATCGAGCGCGGACTGCACCAGACCATGGCCGGTGATCTTCCTCACCGGCCATGGTGATGTGCCGACTGCTGTCGACGCCGTGAAACGGGGCGCTTTCGATTTCTGTGAGAAACCGTTTTCAGACAACGCCTTGGTCGACCGCATTGAGCAGGCGCTGGTGCAGTCAGCGACCTTTGTGCAGGCGCGCCGGGAAGTGGCGCAGCTGCGTCAGCGCCTGGGCGAGTTGACCGAGCGCGAACGCGATGTGATGCGTCTGGTGGTCGATGGCCTGCCCAACAAGCGCATTGCCGATCAGCTGGAGATCAGCGTGCGCACGGTGGAAGTGCACCGTGCGCGCGTGTTCGACAAGATGGAGGTCAAGTCCGCGGTGGAGTTGGCCAATCTGCTGCGCGATCTGCAGGGCGGCTGAATTCAATCCTTCCGGTCGGGAGGCGTCTTGTCGGGCTCGTCAGCGCGGGGCTGCTCCGGCAGTTCGCCGTTCTTGCGGCCGGAAAACATGGTCCACCAGACGATCAGCACCAGCAGCGCCAGGGCGCCGAAGGCTTCAAGCAAAATCAGACTCATGAACCGACTCCTGAACTGGGTAACGACAATCGTGATTGTAGGAACGCTGGCCGGCTGCGCCAGCGCACCCTGGCCGCCGGCAGGCCGTGCCCCTGACAGCCGCGCACGGACACCGACCACCGACAGCGCCATGGGCCCGGCCGTGCTGCAGGCCCGCAGCCGCTGGACGCCGGTGGCGTGGAGTGACTTGCCAGGCCTGCAGGAGGACCCGCTGCATGAGGCCTGGAACGCCTGGCTCAAGAGCTGCGAGCGCCCCGGCCCGGTGTTCGCACCGCTGTGCAACGAGGTGCGCCTGCTCAGCATCAGCAGTGTGGAGGAGCAGCGTGCCTGGATGATGGCGCGCCTGCAGCCTTACCGCGTGGAGGCGCTGCAAGGTGGCGATGAGGGCCTGCTGACGGGCTACTACGAGCCCGTGTTGGAGGCGAGCCGCCAGCCCACGGCCGGCTTCAGCGTGCCGCTGTACCAGCCGCCACCCACCTTGGGCCAGCGCAAACCCTGGTACAGCCGGCAGGAGATCGATACCCTGCCCGAAGTACAGGCCTTGCTGCGCGGGCGGACCATCGCCTACCTGGCCGACCCCATTGATGCCCTGACGCTGCAGATCCAGGGCTCGGGCCGTATCCGCATCAGCGAGGCCGATGGCACGCAGCGCCTGGTGCGGCTGGCTTTTGCCGGCTCCAACGACCAGCCCTACCGCAGCGTCGGCCGCTGGCTGCTCGACCAGGGCGCGGTGCGCGACGCTTCCTGGCCCGGCATCAAGGCCTGGCTGGCGGCCAACCCGACGCGCGTCAACGAGCTGCTGTGGAGCAACCCGCGTGTGGTGTTCTTCCGCGAGGAAGCGCTGCCCGAGCTCGACGCCGCCTTCGGCCCGCGCGGTGCGCAGGGCGTGCCGCTGACGCCAGGGCGCTCGATCGCCGTCGACCCCGGCAGCATTCCCTATGGCACGCCGGTCTGGCTCGCCTCCAGCGGCCCGCAGGTGCAGCTGCAAAAGCTGGTGCTGGCGCAGGACACCGGCAGCGCCATCACCGGCGCGGTGCGCGCCGACTACTTTGCTGGCTGGGGCAGTGGCGCGGCGGAGTTGGCCGGGCGCCTCAAACAGCCGCTGCGCCTGTGGGTGCTGTGGCCGAAATGACGGTGGGTGTTGTGGCGGGCAGGGCCTTCAGCGCAGGCTGATGCGCACCTGCACGCGCAACTGCGACTGGCTGGCGTCGCGCGCGCTGTTGCTCAAGCCGCTTTGCTGGCTGTCCTGCGACTGATCGCTTTCGGCAATCGTCATCCATTCATCCAATGGCAGCACGATGGCTGTGCTGGCGCTGGCCGCCTCACCGGCCAAAGGGTTGCGCCCCTGCAGGGTGCTGATCTCCAATTCCACCGCGTCGCCGCCGTCCCAGCGCGGCGTGGCGGCGAAGCCGGTGCCTGCTTGCAGCCAGACCGTGCCCGGCACACTGATCCACCGACCTTGCCGCTGGAACGATTGCAGCAGCCGTAGCGCCACCGTGTTGCGCAGCACGATGGTGGCACGCCGGCCGTTGAGCACCAGCACCTGCTGCTGGGTGTTGCCGCTGCGGCCGGATTGGCTGCTCTGGGCATCCAGCGTGATGGCGGCGCTGGAGTTACCCGGCTGTAAGCGCGCCGTTGTGCTCGCATCAAGACGCTCGCGCGTGCTGCTGTTCTGCTCGACCTGTCGCACTTCGATCTGCAGATTGCGCAACGGCAGGCTGCCGGCAGCGCCGTCGTTGCGCCAATCTGCTCCTGAATTGATAGCTGGTTGCGCATGAACGACAAGGGCCAGGGCCGAAAAACATGCCAAGGTCAGGGTGCGGATGCGGTTCATCGTTTGCTCCGGGTGCTGGGGCGTGACGGGGGTGGCGCGATGGCCTTGGGGGCGCTTTGTGCCTGCAGATGCCCGAGTGGCAAGGTGCTGCTGGCCTTGACTTCGCCGAGCGAGAAGCTGGTGTGCAGGTCCTTCACGTTGGGCAGGTTGATCAGGCTCTGCAGCGCAAAGCGCGAGAAGCTGTCGAGGTCCTGCGCCACCACCTGCAGCTCGAAGGTGCCGGTGCCGCTGATGTAGTGGCAGGAGATGACTTCCGGCAGTTTCTTGATGGCTTCTTCCAGCACACGGGTGGCGTCGCCGGTGTTGCGCTCGGCATCCAGCCGCACGAAGGCCAGCACACCGAGGCCGATCTTCTGGCGGTCGATCTCGGCCCGGTAACCCTTGATGAAACCGTTGGTTTCCAGCGCGCGCACGCGGCGCCAGCACGGCGCGGCTGACAGGCCCACGCGCGTGGCCAGTTCGGCATTCGTCAGGCGCGCATCGGCTTGCAGTTCGTTCAGGATGGCCAGGTCGAATTTGTCGAGTGTTTCCATTTATGCCTGTATTGAGCAATATCCTTTCTTAGGATAGCCTAAATTGGGCAAAGAAAGCAAAGACTTATCCGGGCTGTCGGCATACACTTTCCTCGCAGAAAAACATTGCCCCTGTCTGTTTCCCGGCCTGTCGGCAGGCCACAGCAGGAGGCTGAACCCAGAATTTCCGGAGACATCCCGCCATGAATGCCCCTTTGCCTGAATCGATTCGCAAAGCGCTCGAAACCGTCACCCTCGACGACAAGTATTCGCTGGACCACGGCAGCGCCTTCATGAGCGGCGTGCAGGCGCTGGTCAAGCTGCCCATGCTGCAGCGCCTGCGCGACCAGCTGCAGGGCAAGAACACCGCCGGTTTCATCAGCGGCTACCGCGGCTCGCCGCTGGGCAATTACGACCAGACGCTGCAGAAGGCGAGCCCCTACCTGAAGGCGCAGAACATCGTGTTCCAGCCCGGTGTCAACGAGGAGCTGGCCGCCACGGCCTTGTGGGGCACGCAGCAGCTCGGTTTTGCACCACCCGGCAGCAACCGCTTCGACGGCGTGTTCGGCATCTGGTACGGCAAGGGACCGGGCGTGGACCGCTGCGCCGATGTCTTCAAGCACGCCAACATGGCCGGCACCACGCCCTGGGGTGGTGTGCTGGCGGTGGCCGGTGACGACCACGTGGCCAAGAGCAGCACGGCGGCACACCAGAGCGACCACATCTTCAAGGCCTGCGGCCTGCCGGTGTTTTTCCCGGCCTCGGTGCAGGAAATCCTGGACCTGGGCATCCATGCCCTGGCCCTGAGCCGTTATGCCGGCGTCTGGTCCAGCATGAAAACGATCCAGGAGATCGTCGAGTCCAGCGCCACGGCCATCATCGACCCCGAGCGCGTGCAGATCCAGCTGCCGACCGATTTCGAGATGCCCGCCGGCGGCCTGCACATTCGCTGGCCCGACCACGCGCTGGAGCAGGAGGCCCGCCTGTTCCACCACAAGTGGTATGCCGCGCTGGCCTACATCCGCGCCAACCGCCTGAATTACAACGCCATCGAAGGTCCGAATGACAGGTTCGGCCTGATCGCCAGCGGCAAGGCCTACAACGACACGCGCCAGGCGCTGCGCGACCTCGGCCTGGATGACGCCACCTGCCGCGCCCTGGGCATCCGCCTGCACAAGGTCGGTGTGGTCTGGCCCTTGGAGGCGCAAAGCGCGCGTGACTTCGCCACCGGCCTGCAGGAAGTGCTGGTCGTGGAGGAAAAGCGCCAGATCATCGAGTACCAGCTCAAGGAAGAGCTCTACAACTGGCGCGACGACGTGCGCCCGAACATCCTGGGCAAGTTCAACGAGGGCGACCAGGCCGGCGGCGAATGGTCGCAGGCCAACCCGTCGAGCAACGAGCTGCTGCGCGCCAACGCCGACCTGACACCGGCCCTGATTGCGCGCGCCATTGCCGGCCGTCTGAAGAAGCTTGGCATCGTGCCGCCGGGCAGCGACATCGCGGCGCGCGTCGAAGCGCAGCTCACGGTGCTGGAAGCCAAGGAACGCGCCATGCAGGTGCTCAACGCCGGCACACCTGCTGCCGACCGCATGCCCTGGTTCTGCTCCGGCTGTCCGCACAACACCAGCACCCGCGTGCCCGAGGGTTCGCGTGCCATGGCCGGCATCGGCTGCCACTTCATGGCGACCTGGATGGACCGCAGCACCATCGGCTTCACGCAGATGGGCGGCGAGGGCGTGCCCTGGGTCGGCCAGCAGCCGTTCAGCACCGAACAGCACGTCTTCGCCAACCTGGGCGACGGTACCTACTTCCACAGCGGCATCCTGGCCATCCGCCAGAGCATCGCCGCCGGCGTCAACATCACCTACAAGATCCTCTACAACGACGCCGTGGCCATGACCGGCGGCCAGCAGGTCGGTGAGCGGCCCGAAGGCCACAGCGTGGTCCAGATCGCGCAGAGCATGCGCGCCGAAGGGGCGCAGAAGATCACCATCGTCACCGACGAGCCTGAGAAATACGACAGCGTGCAGGGTCTGCCGGCCGGCATCGCCATCCAGCACCGCGACACGCTTGACGCCGTGCAGCGCGAGTTCCGCGAGATCAAGGGCTGCACCGTCATCATCTACGACCAGACCTGCGCCACCGAGAAGCGCCGCCGCCGCAAGCGCGGCACCCTGGTCGATCCGGCCAAGCGCGTGGTCATCAACGAACTGGTGTGCGAAGGCTGCGGCGACTGCGGCGTGCAGTCCAACTGCCTGTCGGTCGAGCCGCTCGAAACCGAGTTCGGCCGCAAGCGCACCATCAATCAGAGCAGCTGCAACAAGGACTACTCCTGCCTCAAGGGCTTCTGCCCGAGCTTCGTCACGGTCGAAGGCGGCCAGCTGAAGAAGAAGGCCAAGGGCCAGGCCGCATCACCCTACGAGCTGGGCGTGCTGCCCGAGCCGGCCCTGCCATCGGCGGCCACCGCCTATGGCATCGTGGTGGCCGGCGTCGGCGGCACCGGCGTCATCACCATCGGCCAGTTGCTGGGCATGGCGGCGCACATCGAGGGCAAGGGCATCGTCACGCAGGATGCGGCCGGCCTGGCGCAAAAGGGCGGCGCCACCTGGAGCCATGTGCTGATCGCCGACACACAAAACGAAATCCGCACCACGCGTGTCGGCATGGCGGCAGCCGACCTGATTCTGGGTTGTGACCCGATCGTGACGACTGCCAAGGAGACCACGCTGCGCATGCGCGAAGGCCGCACGCGCGTGGCGCTCAACAGCCACAGCACGCCGACCGCGGCATTCGTGAAGAACGCCAACTGGCAGAACCCGGCGGACCAATGTGTGGCCGACATCGCGCGCGCTGTTGGTGCCGCCGGCATGGGCGTGTTCGACGCCGATGCAGTGGCCGCCAAGCTGATGGGCGACACCATCTTCGTCAACCCCATGCTGCTGGGTTATGGCTGGCAAAAGGGCTGGATCCCGTTGCGCCGCGAATCGCTGTTGCGCGCCATTGAGCTCAATGCCGTGGCGGTGGAGGCCAACAAGGCCGCCTTCGAGTGGGGCCGCCAGGCCGCGCACGACTGGGCGCGTGTGCAGGCGCTGCTGAGCCCGACGCAGGTGATCGATTTCAAGCCACGCGAAACCCTGGAGAGCCTGGTGGCACGCCGCGTCGAGTTCCTGACCGGCTACCAGAACGCTGCTTATGCCGAAACCTACAAGGCCTTCGTGGCCCGGGTGCAGGCGGCCGAAAGCCCGCTGGGCAGAACGACCTTGAGCGAGGCGGTGGCGCGTTACCTGTTCAAGCTCATGGCCTACAAGGACGAGTACGAAGTGGCGCGCCTGCACACCGATGCGGCCTTCCTCGGCCGCGTCAACGCCATGTTCGAAGGCGATTTCAAGCTGCACTACCACCTGGCGCCGCCCCTGCTGGCCAAGAAGAACGCCAAGGGCGAGCTGGTCAAGCAGTCCTACGGCCCAGCCATGCTGACCGGCTTTAGGCTGCTGGCGCGCCTCAAGGGTCTGCGTGGCACGGTGCTGGACGTGTTCGGCCGCAGCGAAGAGCGGCGTACCGAGCGCGCGCTGATCGGCGAGTACCGGGCCTGCATCGAGGAGTTGCTGGCCGGCCTGAATGCCGGCAACCATGCGGCGGCAGTGGAGATCGCGCGCCTGCCCGAGCAGATCCGCGGTTACGGCCACGTCAAGGCGCGCCACCTGGCCGCGGCGCGCCAGCAATGGGCGGCGCTCATGGCGAACTGGCGCCGTGGCGGCACGGCGCAGCAGGCGGCCTGAATTCCAAGGGAAATCAGGCATTAGCCTTTGCCATATAAGCGCCAATAGCTCCTGAATTCATAGCAATTCAGGACGTTTGGCGGGCCGGTGCGTGCCGAGCCCACCGTTCGGCGGCGGGTGTGGGGCTTTGGTCAGGCAGCCCATGGGATGCCAAGCCAGCCGCATACAATGGCCAACTGCCCGTTTCGCCCCGCTTGTCGGGCGTTTCGTGCCGCCGCCTGGAGCGGCATCCCCTGTTTTTTGAACCTCTGACCTGGAGTTGCCTGTGTTCATTTCTTCCGCTTTTGCCCAAACCGCACCCGCCGCTGCCGCTGGTGGCAGCATGCAGGACTCGCTCATGAGCATGCTGCCCCTGGTGCTGATGTTCGTGGTGCTGTACTTCGTGATGATCCGCCCCCAGATGAAGAAGCAGAAAGAGCACCGCGCCATGGTGGACGCCCTGGCCAAGGGTGACGAAGTGGTGACGGCCGGCGGCCTGCTCGGCCGTGTCAGCAAGATGGGCGACAACTACATCGGCGTCGAGATCGCCAATGGCGTCGAGATCCAGGTCCAGCGCAGTGCCGTGGTGCAAGTGCTGCCCAAGGGCACCATCAAGTAAGAAGAATCCGAGCGACTGACAGCCTGAGTGCGATCATGAACCGTTACCCGGTGTGGAAATACGCGATCATCGTGATCGCATTGCTGGTGGGCTTTCTGTACACCCTGCCCAACTTCTTTGGCGAGGCGCCTGCGGTGCAGGTCTCGGCCGCCAAGGCCAGCCAGAAAGTGGACAGCGGCACGCAGGCCCGTGTTGAAGAAGCGTTGAAGATGGCCGGCCTCACGGCCGACGCCATCAGCCTGGAAGCCGGCTCGGTGCGTGCCCGGTTCGCCTCCACCGACGACCAGCTCAAGGCCAAGGATGCGATCCAGAAGGCGCTGGTGCCCGATGCGGCCGACCCGTCGTATGTGGTGGCGCTCAACCTGCTGTCGCGTTCGCCGTCCTGGCTGTCGGCCTTGCATGCCGCGCCGATGTACCTCGGTCTGGACCTGCGCGGCGGCGTGCACTTCATGCTGCAGGTGGACATGCCGGCGGCATTGACGAAAAAAGCCGAATCGCTGGCCGGTGACTTGCGCACCGTGTTGCGCGAAAAGAACGTGCGCCATGGCGGCATCAGCCGCAATGGCCAGAGTATCGAGCTGCGTTTGCGCGACAGCGCCACGCTGGAAGCCGCCAAGCGCGTGCTGGCCGACCAGTTTGCCGAGTTGCAGACGGTTGAGGTGCAGGAAGGCGGCGACTACAAGCTCACCGCCAGCATCAAGCCGCAGGCTGCGCGTACCGTGCAGGACCAGGCGCTGAAACAGAACATCACCACCCTGCACAACCGCATCAACGAACTCGGCGTGGCCGAGCCGGTGATCCAGCAGCAGGGGCTGGACCGCATCGTGGTGCAGCTGCCCGGTGTGCAGGACACCGCCAAGGCCAAGGACATCCTGGGCCGCACCGCCACGCTGGAAGTGCGCCTGGTGGAAGAAAGCACCGAGGCGCGCGCCGCTGAAACCGGTACCGGCCCGGTGCCCTTCGGCACCGAGCGTTATCTGGAGCGCAGCGGCCAACCGGTGATCGTCAAGAAGCAGGTGGTGCTGACCGGCGACAACCTGACCGATGCGCAACCCGGTTTCGACAGCCAGACCCAGGAGCCGACCGTCAACCTGACGCTCGACGCCAAGGGCTCGCGCATCTTCAAGGACGTGACACGTGAAAACGTCGGCAAGCGCATGGCCATCATCCTGTTCGAAAAGGGCAAGGGTGAAGTGGTCACCGCGCCGGTGATCCGCTCCGAGATCGGTGGCGGCCGTGTGCAGATCTCCGGCCGCATGACGACGGTGGAAGCCAATGACACCGCGCTGCTGCTGCGTGCCGGCTCGCTGGCCGCGCCGATGGAGATCATCGAGGAACGCACCATCGGCCCGAGCCTGGGTGCCGAGAACATCGCCAAGGGTTTCCACAGCGTGACCTGGGGCTTTGTGGCGGTGGCGATTTTCATGTGCGTCTACTACATGCTGTTTGGCCTGTTCTCCAGCATCGCGCTGGCGGTCAACCTGCTGCTGCTGGTAGCCGTGCTGTCCATGCTGCAGGCCACGCTCACGCTGCCGGGCATGGCGGCCATGGCGCTGGTGCTGGGCATGGCGATTGACGCCAACGTGCTGATCAACGAACGCGTGCGCGAGGAGCTGCGTAACGGCGCCTCGCCGCAGGCGGCCATCCACGCCGGCTACGACCGCGCCTGGGCCACCATCCTGGACTCCAACGTCACGACGCTGATCGCCGGCCTGGCGCTGCTGGCCTTCGGTTCCGGGCCGGTGCGCGGCTTTGCCGTCGTGCACTGCTTGGGCATCCTGACCAGCATGTTCTCCGCCGTGTTCTTCTCGCGCGGCCTGGTCAACCTCTGGTACGGCCGGCAGAAGAAGCTCAAGAGCGTATCAATTGGAACGGTCTGGCGTCCCGCAGGTGATGTCCCGGCCAAAGCAGACTGAAGCGAGACTGCCATGGAATTCTTCAAAATCCGCCGCGACATTCCGTTCATGCGGCATGCGCTGGTGTTCAATGTCGTGTCGTTCCTGACCTTCGCAGCAGCAGTGTTTTTCCTGTTCTCGCGCGGCCTGCATCTGTCAGTCGAGTTCACCGGCGGCACGTTGATGGAAGTCAGCTACTCGCAGCCGGCCGACCTCGGTGCGGTGCGTGGCGCCATCGCCAAACTCGGCTACCAGGACGTGCAGGTGCAGAACTTCGGCACCGCGCGTGACGTGCTGATCCGCATGCCGGCGGTCAAGGGCGTGAGTTCGGCACAGCAGAGCGACAAGGTGATGGCCACGCTGAAGGAGGCCGATGCCGGGGCCAGCCTGCGCCGCACCGAGTTCGTCGGTCCGCAGGTGGGCGACGAGCTGGCGGCCGATGGCCTGAAGGCGCTGGCCTTCGTGGTGGTCGGCATCATGATCTACCTGGCGTTCCGCTTCGAATGGAAGTTCGCGGTGGCAGCCATCATCGCCAACCTGCACGACGTGGTCATCATCCTTGGTTTCTTCGCCTTCTTCCAGTGGGAATTCTCGCTGCCGGTGCTGGCGGCGGTGCTGGCGGTGCTGGGTTACTCGGTCAACGAGTCGGTGGTGATCTTCGACCGGATCCGCGAGAACTTCCGCCGCTACCGCAAGATGGACACGGTGGCCGTCATTGACAACGCCATCACCTCCACCATCAGCCGCACCATCATCACCCACGGCAGCACCCAGCTGATGGTGTTGTCCATGCTGCTGTTCGGTGGCGCCACGCTGCACTACTTCGCCCTGGCGCTGACCATTGGCATCCTGTTCGGCATCTACTCTTCCGTGTTCGTGGCGGCGGCCATCGCCATGTGGCTGGGCATCCGGCGCGAAGACCTGGTGAAGGCCGGCGGCGGGGCGCGCAAGGAAGACGACCCCAACGATCCCAACGCAGGGGCCGTGGTCTAAGGCCTCACCGCCCTCTCAGGGTTTTCAGACATGGCAGCCCCGCAGTCCTTTTCGCAACGCATCGAGTTGGCGGAAAAGACGCGCGGGCTGTTTGTTGCCGAAGCTGGCCGTGTGCTGCCAGAACTGGGGGCCACCGTAGGGGAGCGCCTGACAGCGCTCATGAACGAAACCGGGACCTCGCGCGAGATGCAGAGCCGGCGTGATGCCTGGCTGCAGTACCAGCAAACCCAGCCGGCCTGGCTGGAGGGCACCCGGCGTGCCTGGCAGGCAGCATGCCAGCCAGCGGCGGGCAAGATGGGCGGGCTCAGACTGGAGCAGGCTGGTGACAGTCTGTCGCTGGTGGGCACCGACGAGGTCGAAAACAAGATTCTGGTGTCCCGGCTGGTGTTGGGCGTGACCGAGAAGATCAGCAGCCAGCTCGATGACCTCCGTCTGCGCATCCGTTTCCTCGAGGGGCGTGACGAACTGGCGGCGCACGACATCCTGCGCCCGGACGTGCTGCTCCTGTCGCTGGTCACGCAGTGGGGTGACAGCGGCATGTCGCGCGAGGCCTGGCCTTGGATCCACGACGCGGTGCAACGGCTGTTGGCCGAACGCCTGCAGACGGCCTACGCCCATTGCAACCAGTTCCTGGTCGAGCAGGGTGTGATGCCGACGATCGACTTCAAGGACCGGGTCAAACGCGTTCCGATTGCTGCCGCGGTATCTGCGCCGGCGGCCCCGGCCGCAGTGCTGTCGGACCCGGCCAAGCCCGCCCCGTTGACGCAGCCGGCACCCGGCGCAGGGCCAGGCGGCGTGCAGTCCGGCGGTGCGGCGCCCAGTTTTTCTCCAGCGCTTGATGCCGGTGGCGCGGTCCGCGGTCACGCGACGACCGGCGGCATGGCCCCGGCGCCGGGTTTGCCGGCGGGTGTACCTGCCCGCCGCGCCGGTTTGTTCGGCGGGCGTCTGGGCTGGGGGGGGCGAGGGCGCGTCGGCGTCGGCACAGGCCTCCCTGCACGGCGGGCCACAGGAAGAGACCCGGCTGATGACACAAGACACGCCGCTGGCGCGGGCCCAGGGCCGGGCGCAGGGGGTGGCGGGGCAGTTGCGTCGCCTGCTGGGTTCGACGGGGGGCGCTGGTTTTGACGCCACCGTGTCGCAGGGGCCCTCGCCGGCGCTGGCGGCGGCCATCGCCGATCGCCCTGCGGTGGGCGCCTATCTGGGCGGCGCACTGGTCGACGATGACAGCCCCGCAGGCGTAGCTCGGGTGGCGGTGGCGCTGCGCGAACAGAGCAGCGAACTCAAGAAGAAAGCAGGCACCCAGAGCGAAAAAGCCACCATCGAGGTGGTGGCACTGATGTTCCAGTCCATCCTGACCGAGGAGCGTATCCCGCCGGCCATGCGTGTCTGGTTTGCCCGGCTGCAGATGCCGGTGCTGCGCGTGGCATTGGCCGAGCCGGCGTTCTTCGGCTCGCTCGATCACCCGGCGCGCCAGCTGATCGACCGCATGGGCTCCTGCATCATGGGTTTTAATGCCGGCGATGTGGGCGGCAGCGCGCTGGAAGCAGAGATCAAGCGCATCGTGCAGGTGATCGAGCAGTACCCCGAGACCGGTCGGCAGGTGTTCGAGGTGGTGTACGGCGAGTTCCAGCAGTTCCTGACCCGGTTCCTGACCGGCAAGGAAGCCACCCAGAAGGTCGTGAGCGTGGCGCAACAGGTGGAGCAGAAGGAAACGCTCACCATCCAATACACCATCGAGATGCGCAAGCTGCTCAAGGACATGCCGGTGCGCGACGAGATCCGCAGCTTTCTGTTCAAGGTCTGGGCCGAGGTGCTGGCGGTGGCAGCGGTGCGCCAGGGGCTGCAGCATGCGGAAACCGTGACGCTGCGTAAAACGGCGGCCGATCTGATCTGGGCGGCGAGCGCCAAACCCAACCGCAGCGACCGCACCCGCGTCATCCAGGATCTGCCGCAGCTGCTGCAGCGCCTGCGTGCGGGCATGACGCTATTGGGTTTGTCGGTGGCGGATCAGGATATCCACATCAAGACCGTCAGCGACACATTGGCCGACGCCTTTCTGGCCAAGACCCAGCCGATTGCGCCAGCGCAGATCGAAACCCTGGCCCGGCATCTGACCGAACTGGAGTGCTCGGTCCATGACGATGGCCTGGGCGACCTGCCGCTGGATGTCGACAGCGTCGAGCTGTTGCTGGGGATCGAAGCCTCGGATCTGGAAGTGGTGGCCAATGGCGGCTCGAAGCCGACACCCGCCATGCTGGCCTGGGCGCGGGAGTTGCAGCCCGGTGCCTGGTTCACGCTGGACCACAACGGCCGGCTCGCCCGCGTCCAGTTCGTCTGGCGCAGCGAGCGCAAGCAGCTCAATCTGTTTGCCTCGAACGAGGGTCGCAGCTACCTGATCCAGGCCGGTCGTCTAGCGGCTTACCTGCAGGCGGGCTTGTTGCTGCCGCAGGAAGAAGAGCCGTTGACCGTGCGTGCGACGCGTGATGCGCTGACCAAACTCGAAGCCAATCCCGAGCGTCTGCTTGGGTGAGCCGCGTGCTCAGTGCGCGACGCGCTCCAGCGTGTCGTCACACAACTCGTCGAGAATGAGCGCGTCGGGTTCCTCGCCGAAACTCCAGTAGACCATCAGCACGATGATCTTGAGGTCGTCGAGCGTGAGCTCTTCGGCCGGCACCGCCATGGCGCGGTCGATGACGATCTCGCGCATCGGTGAAGGCAAGACCCCTGAGGATTCGAGGAAGCTGATGAAACCCAGGCACTCGGCGCCCAAGTGGTCCTGTTCGGCCACCGAATAGACACGCATGCTGTGCGGTGACTGCAATCGGGTCGGGGTGTCGCTGTGCGCAGCGGCAGTGAGGCCGGGCAACCAGTGCGTGCACCGGGTCGCCAGATTCAAGCCGGTCAGCCAGTCAAGGGCCTCGCGGATTTCATCGGCCTCGAAGCCAACGGCATTGAGCTTGCGTTGCAGTTGGTCTGGTTCGGGACAAGCGTCGCCGCGCCAGTAGTTTTCGTAAACGTACACGAGCACTTCAAACATGCGCCCAATATATCGCATCCCGTTGCGGGTGATCCGCGCATTTTGAGGGGCTTATCGGGTCAATTCAAAATCAAGTGGTGGCGATGCGTTGGAACAGCCCACCGGGCAGGCGCGCCACTTGGCCGTCAAGTTCCAGCGTCATGAGACGGGCCTGCAAAGGTGCTGTGGCAAGCCCGGTGCGGGCTTGCAGCGCATCCAGGCTCACGGGGTCGAAACCAAGCGCTTGCAGCAGGCTGTCTTCAGTCTCCATGCCGGCTGGCGCGGGTGTCGGCACCCGGTCGGCAATGGCCATCCCTGGCAGATCTTCCAGTACATCCTGCGCTGACTCCACCAGCTTGGCACCCTGACGGATCAGCGCATGGCAACCATGCGATTGCGTGGCATGGATGGAGCCTGGAATCGCAAACACGTCCTTGCCCTGTTCGGCAGCCAGGCGGGCGGTGATGAGTGAGCCCGATTGCAGGGCCGCCTCCACCACCAGCGTGGAACAGGACAGACCGGCAATCAGGCGGTTGCGGCGCGGGAAGTTGGCCGCCAAGGGCGGCGTGCCCAGGGGGTATTCGCTGACGATCAGCCCCCGCTGGGCAATGTCATGGGCCAGCTGGTGGTGGCGTTTGGGGTAGACGCGGTCCAGTCCGGTACCGACCACCGCGATGGTGGCCAGGTGCGAGGCCGCTGCACCGGCCAGCGCACCTTCATGTGCGGCGCCATCCACGCCCAGCGCCAGGCCCGAAACGATGGTGAGCCCCGCCTGGCTCAGGGTCTGCGCGAATTGGCGCGCGTTGAGTGCACCCTGGGGCGTCGGGTTGCGGCTGCCGACGATGGCGAGGCTGCGCTCCGGCTCGAACGGCAGGTCGAGCCGGCCCATGGCGTACAGCAGCAATGGCGGGTCTTCGATCTGCAGCAGGCCGGCCGGGTAGGCGGCATCACCGAGTGCGATGACCGTGCGCGGTGTGCTGCCTTCCGGGTCCTGCAGCCACTGCCAGGTCATGTCCAGCTGGGCCGGCAGTTCGGGCAGTTCACCCAGCAGGGCGTCTGCCTGTGCGGGCGTGACCACCTGCCGCAAGGCGCTGGGGGGCTGGCTGAAGATGGCTTCCGGCAGGCCGAAGGCGGCCAGCAGCTTGCGGGCTGTCTGGTTGCCGATGCCTGGCGTGAGGGTCAGGCGCAACCAGCTGGCAAGTTCGTCACGCTCCATCGGCCGTGTGCCTGGGGGTGGGTGTGGCTCAGCGCGGCGCGGCGAGTCGATCGCCGACCCGCACACCGTCGGTGATGTCCAGGATCAGGGCGTAAGAGAGTTTCTCGAAGGTCTTGAAGACCATCAGCAGGCCATTGCGCTCGTCCGGCAGCTTCATCTGCGCTTGTTCGGGGTCGGTCTTGTCGACCAGCTGCTGGCCGTCCTTGAGGATGGCCATGACATGGCCGCTTTCGATGCCGTCACGGCGGCCGCGGTTGATCACCACCACCTGGTTCTGTGCCGCATTGACCACGGCGCTGCCATAGACCGACACGATGCGGCCGCTGACCGGGCCGCCGGGGGCGCGCGGCGTGTAGCTGGGGAATTCGCGCGCCGGCTCCGGCAGCATGCGGTCGCCGACACGCATCTCTTCCTTGGTGCTGACAATGTCGATGGTGGCCGGCACGATGACGCTTTGCAGCTTGCCATCGCGGTTTTCGGTTTCCTGCGTCGATTCACCACGGACCAGCTCGGCCTTGCCGAGGAACTGGGCCTCGTAACCCAGCACCTCGCCGGTGGTCGGGTCTTTCAGCGGGGTGGCATTGCGGAAGACACGCAGGCGCTGGGTCTTGTTCTTGTCGTCCAGCAAAGGCATGCCGCTGGGGCCGCGCGCGTAGGCGCGGTCGCCGCGGCTGAGCATGACGCGGTTTTCCTGCGCGGCCACGATGCGTGGTGCGCCGCTCAGTTCGCTTTCTTCCACGATCAACGGCTCGGCCAGGAACGGCTCGATGGCGCGGGCCTGCAGCGTTGTCAGGGCATCGCTCGTCTTCTCGCTGCGCACGCGCGGCGACAGGCGGACGGTTTCCAGATCCACGGGTTCGCCGTTGGCGCCGTCAGCCAGGCGCAGCTTGGCAAGGCCACCACTTTTGTCCAGCACCAGTCGCTGGCCGGGGTAGATCAGGTGCGGGTTGCGGATGTCGTCCAGATTCATGCCCCACAACTCGGGCCAGCGCCAGGGGCTGCGCAAAAACAGGGACGAGATGGCCCACAGGGTGTCGCCGCTCTTGATGGTGTAGCTGTCGGGGGCGTCGGGGGCCAGTTCGCTCAAGGGGACGCCCGCTTGGGCCACCTGTTTGGCGGTGGCGCTCTGGGCCGGGGTGACGGGGTATTTCTGGCCCCAGGCGGCGCCACTCAGCAGGCAGACGCTCAAAGTGGCCAGGGCGGTCATTGCGATACCGGGTTTTGCCATCAGATGTCGTGTCATATGGTGTTGTTTCACAGGGCCCTCCCCGGGCGGCTCTCGGGCGGCAGAGATGGCTCAGTCTGCCCGGTCAGGTCTTGATAAATCACGCGCGATTTTGCGCCCAAGCCCTTGATCGGGCAATGATTTTTGCCCTCTGTTACTGCTGTGGTTACCAAAAGTAGCGAAAATAACGACATCTTCCATCTGAATTTATGGCCCTGCTTCCCATTCTCTGTTTCCCTGATCCGCGCCTGCACAAAGTGGCCCAGCCCGTGCAGGCGGTGGACGCGCGCATCAAGGCGCTGATCGCCGACATGTTCGAAACCATGTACCACGCGCATGGCATCGGTCTGGCCGCCACGCAGATCGACGTGCATGAGCGCCTGATCGTGATCGATGTGTCCGAAGAGCGCGACCAGCCGCTGGTGCTGATCAACCCCGAGATCATCTGGGCCAGCGCCGAGAAAAAGATCAACGACGAAGGCTGCCTGTCGGTGCCCGGCATCTACGACGGCGTCGAGCGCCACGAGGCGGTGCACGTGCGCGCGCTCGATGGCGAGGGACAGGTGCGTGTGATCGAGGCCGACGGCCTGCTGGCCGTCTGCATCCAGCATGAGATGGACCATCTGTTGGGCAAGGTGTTTGTCGAGTACCTGTCGCCGCTCAAGCGCAACCGCATCAAGACCAAGATGCTCAAGGCGCAGCGCGAGGAGCGGCGTTGAGGGCCATCTTTGCCGGTACCCCCGAATTCGCCCGGGTCGCGCTGGAGCGCCTGCATGCCGCCGGCTTTGACATTCCGCTGGTCCTGACCCAACCCGACCGGCCGGCCGGCCGGGGCATGAAGCTGCAGGCTTCGCCGGTCAAGCAGTTCGCGCTTGAGCACGGCATTGCCGTGGCGCAGCCGCACAGCCTGCGGCTGGACGGCAAGTACCCGGAGGAGGCCGCCGCGGCGCGCGCCGCCATCGAAGCGGCGCAGGCCGACGTGATGGTGGTCGCGGCCTATGGCCTGATCCTGCCGCAGTGGGTGCTGGATACACCGCGCTTGGGTTGTTTGAATATCCACGCGTCCTTGCTGCCGCGCTGGCGCGGCGCGGCACCGATCCACCGCGCCATCGAGGCTGGTGATGCCGAGACCGGCGTCACCATCATGCAGATGGATGCCGGGCTGGACACCGGCGCCATGCTGCTGGTTGAAAAGTTGCCGATTGCCGCGCAGGACAGTACCGGCAGCCTGCACGACAAGCTGGCGGTGCTCGGGGGGCGCCTGATCGTCGAGGTGCTGGAACTCGCGGCCTGCGGTGGCCTGCACGCGGTGCCGCAGCCGGCCGACGGCGTGACCTACGCGCACAAGATCGAGAAGCACGAAGCGACCATCGACTGGTCGTTGCCCGCCGAGGTGATTGCGCGTCGCATCCGTGCCTTCAATCCGTTTCCTGGCGCGGCAACCACCTTCCAGGGTGAAGCCATCAAGCTCTGGTGCTGCGAAATTGATAGCGTCTCGCGCATGTCTGGCAAGGCGCCGGGCACGATTTTGTCTGCAGATGCGGCAGGGGTGGCCGTGCAGTGCGGCACCGGCGTGCTGCGGCTGACCGAACTGCAGCGCGCAGGCGCCAAGCGCTTGCCGGCGAGCGAGTTCCTGCGCGGTTTCGCCTTGCCGGCTGGCGCCGTGCTCGGTTGAGGAGGCCGGCCGTGTCTGCTGTGCGGCAGTTGCTGCGCCATCCCGAATACCGCTACGGCCTGCGCGACGCGATGTCGGTGGCACCGGGTTTGGCGGCCTGGGGCCTGATGACCGGTGTGGCCATGGTCAAGTCCGGCATGAGCCTGGTCGAGTCGGTGGCCATGACGCTGCTGGTCTACGCCGGCAGTTCGCAACTGGCGGCCATCCCCTTGATTGCTGCCGGTGCCCCGGTGCTGGTGATCCTGGCCACCTCGTTCTGCGTCAACCTGCGCTTTGTCGTCTTCAGCGCCCACATGCGGGCCTACCTGATGCATTTGCCGCGGCGCTGGCGCTTGTTCGTCGGCTACCTGACGGCCGACCTCAGCTACGTGATGTTCACCCGGCGCTACCACCAGCCGCCGCAGAACAAGCCTGAGCAGCAGGCGCAGCTGGCCTACCTGCTGGGCAGCGCCACCACCAACTGGACCAGTTGGCAGGGCGCCAGCCTGCTTGGCATTGCCCTGGCGCATTCGGTGCCGATGCACTGGGGCCTGAGTTTTGCCGGCATCCTGGCCCTCCTGGGCGTGGCCTGCTCGCTGGCTTCCAGCCGGCTGCGTGTGGTGTCGGCCGGCGTGGCCGGCGCGGCCGCGGTGGCGGCTTTCGCCCTGCCCTTCAAGCTCAACATCGTGGTGGCGATTGCGGCGGCGGTAGCGCTGGCGCTGCTGCTGGAAAAGACGCCGCTGGCGCACCGGGAGGGCGCATGAACGGTACCGATGTCTGGACCCTGGGTGTGATCGTTGGCCTGGCAGCGGTGACCGTCATCACGCGTTCCTTCTTCTTCATGTCCAGCAAGCCCTGGAGCCTGCCGCACTGGGCGCAGCGTGGTTTGCAGTACGCGCCGATCGCCGCGCTGTCGGCCGTCATCGTGCCGGAAATGGTCATGACCCAGGGCCAGTTGGTGAGCACTTGGCAGGATGCGCGCCTGTTTGCCGTGGCGGCCGGTACCGCCTGGTTCTTCTGGCGCCGCGGCAGCGGGCAGGTGGTGCTGGGCACCATCGTGGTCGGCATGGCGGTCTACTTGCCGCTGCACCTCGGCCTGGGCTGGTAAGCCGCGCGACAGGGCGCGGCCTAAAATCACAGGTTTCGCGTGCCAGCCGCAAGGCCTGGCCCGCGCCCCGGTTTTCCAACTCTTCGTTTCAACCACCATGAACTTCATCCGTTTCCAGGATCTGTGCGCCCAGGGCAAGGCCAAGAACCAGCGCGTCTTCATCCGTGCCGACCTCAACGTGCCGCAAGATGACAGCGGCGCTATCACGGAAGACACCCGCATCCGCGCCTCCATCCCCTGCATCCAGATGGCGCTGGACGCCGGCGCTGCCGTTTTGGTGACCTCGCACCTGGGCCGCCCCACCGAGGGCGAGTTTAAGCCGGAAGACTCGCTGGCCCCGGTGGCCAAGCGCATGGCCGAGTTGCTGGGGCGCGACGTGCCGCTGGTGGCCAACTGGACCGACGGCGTGAGCGTGGCCCCGGGCCAACTCGTCATGCTGGAGAACTGCCGCCTCAACAAGGGCGAGAAGAAGAACAACGAAGAGCTCGCCAAGAAAATGGCCGCTCTGTGCGACATCTTCGTGCACGACGCCTTCGGTACTGCCCACCGCGCCGAAGCCAGTACTTACGGCATCGCCCAGTACGCCAAGATTGCCAGCGCCGGTCCGCTGCTGGCAGCCGAGATGGATGCCATCAGCAAGGCCCTGACGGCGCCGAAGCGTCCGCTGGTGGCCATCGTGGCCGGCTCCAAGGTCTCCACCAAACTCACCATCCTCAAAAGCCTGGCCAACAACGTTGACCAGCTCATCGTCGGCGGCGGCATCGCCAACACCTTCATGCTGGCTGCCGGCCTGAAGATCGGCAAGGGCCTGGCCGAACCCGACCTGCTGAATGAAGCCAAGGCCGTGATCGACGCCATGAAAGCCCGTGGCGCCGAAGTGCCGATCCCGGTGGATGTCGTCACCGCCAAGGAATTCAAGGCCGATGCGGTGGCCACCATCAAGAAGGCCACCGAGGTGGCCGACGACGACCTGATCCTGGACATCGGCCCCGAGACGGCCAAGAAGCTGGCCCAGCAACTGAAAGCCGCTGGCACCATCGTCTGGAACGGCCCAGTCGGCGTGTTCGAGTTTGCCGCCTTCGAGAACGGCACCAAGGAAATCGCCCGCGCCATTGCCGAGAGCAGCGCCTTCAGCATTGCCGGCGGTGGCGACACCCTGGCAGCGATTGCCAAGTACGGTATCGAGAAGGACGTGGGTTACATCTCCACCGGTGGCGGTGCCTTCCTGGAAGTGCTGGAAGGCAAGACGCTGCCGGCCTTCGAGATCCTGCAGAAGCGGGCCAACGGCTGACTGGGCTGACGGGTTCCCGCTTCAGGCGGCGCGGCCGGCGGAAGGTGCGCGCAAGGCATTGCTGAGCTGATCAACGACTTCTGCCCAGTCCGCATCGCCCAGCAGTTCTTCCCGCAGCATGGCCGCTTGTGCGGCCGTCCAGAACGGCGCATCGGCCAGCGCCACGTGGTCCGCCAGCGGCGAGTGCGCGCTGACGAAGGCCTGAATCCCGACCGGATCGGACGGCAGGCCGAGTTGCGCGAACAGTTCCGAGAAGCGGTGATGCGACTTTTCCATGGGGGCTCCTTGTCGGGTCGGAAATGCAGAACAGGCGCGGACAGTGTCCTGCTTTTTCGTGCGCGGCGCCACGGGGTTCCTTGTCGTTTGCACAATAAGTTGAGCCTGACAGCCCTTGAAAATCAAGGGCTTAGGTGATTTCGTGCATCGTGAGCCCAGTCGGTGAATGCACGACAAGTTGAACCTTCTCCGATTTTGTGCACGAAAACTTGGGCCCTTTGGAATTCGACCTACTGACAGCCAAGCTTTTCCAGCCTGTTTATCCACGCAGCTGCTGCCGCGCCAGTCGATTGCTTGAAACGTGAGTCCTCCATCCGGTTCAGCCCACTGTCCTTAGGATGCCAATGGGTTCCGCGTTCCAGGCTTTGTTCTCCTCGAAGATAGGTCATCATTTCCTGGGAATGGCAACCAAATAGGGCCTGCCCATCTATTCCCCAGGCCAGCTCTTGTACGACGCCCTCAGGGAGCAGTACGGCATCTCCAAGGAGAAAGCGCAAAAGTTGGACGCGCGCAAAGGCGGTCCTGGCTTCCAGGACGTCTGGTTCTTGGAGGCCGGCGAGGAGATGCTCCCACAACAGGCGATGATTTGCGATATTGGACGCATC
>NZ_BCWP01000022.1 GCF_001592265.1 Curvibacter delicatus NBRC 14919
ACGCCGGCCTCGTCAGGCCCATCAATACAAAGCCAACGCCTCAAGACACCGCCGCTTGTGCCCCTCCCCATGCGAAGGCAACAACTCCAGCGAGGGCAGCCGCAACCCATAGTCCACCTCCGCCTCGTCAGCCATGACCACCCAGGCACACAGTCGCGACAAGCGTTGCTCCACAGAACCACCACCCGTCAAGGCCATATCAAGCCAGAGTTCAACCGCCTGGCTCTGCTGGCTGTCTCGGCTCACCAGTTCGTCTGTCTTGGCCGCCTTCTTCCACACGATGGCCTTGAGCGGATCGCCGCGTCGATAGGGGCGCAGGCCGTCGAACTCGCCGCTGGGTGTCTGCCGCACGGCTGCGCCGGTGCTGTGCGGTTCGCCGGCCGGCAGAGGTGGCGGATGGGTTTCGGGTTGGGGGTAGGTCAGCAGCAAGGTGGCCGGGCGCCACACGGTCCAGACGCGGAACAGGCCGAGCGGGAAGTGGGTTTCGGCGGTGAGGGTGGGGATCGGGTGTCGGCCGCGCGGCCCGCCGGGCAGGAGCAGTTCGAGGGTGCTGCTGCCTTGCGCCGGCACGTCGCTCCAGACCCAGTGGCCGCTGCCGGGCAGGCTCAGGCCGATGCCGTGGCGCGGGTTCTTGCGGCTGTTGTTCAGGCTGATGTGCAGCGGCGTGGGGCCGCCGGCAAAGCGCGGCTCGGGGGGCTGCAGGCTCAAGGTCAGGCCGCGCAGTGTGCCGTGTGAAACGGGAATGCTGACGATGGCGCAGCCGGCCAGCAGAAAGGTGAGCAGGTAGCCGAGGTTGAGCTGGTAGTTGATGGCGGCCACCAGCAGCACCAGCAGCGTGGCCGCCAGCATGAGGCCGGCGCGCGTGGGCAGGATGTAGACGTTGTGCTGGGTCAGCAGCAGCACGTCCTGGCGTGGCAGCCGGTTATGCCACCAGCGCTGCCAGCGCGCGCGCGCATGGGCCAGCGGGTGCAGCAAGGGGTGCGGCAGGCCTTGCGTGGCGTCCATGGCCAATGCGCTCAGGGCAGAGGGACGGCTTCGATCATGGCGCGCACCTGCTCGAATGCGCCGCGGCCGGCCGTGCCCACCGGCACCAACCGGTGCGCCGTGGTTTGCGGCAGGATGGCCTGGATGTCGTCCGGCGCCACATAGTCGCGGCCGTTGAGCAGC
Source organism: Curvibacter delicatus NBRC 14919 (assembly GCF_001592265.1). GTDB lineage: Bacteria > Pseudomonadota > Gammaproteobacteria > Burkholderiales > Burkholderiaceae_C > Hylemonella > Hylemonella delicata. The sequence goes on from NZ_BCWP01000022.1 coordinate 1,168, forward strand.
GCCTGCGCCCGGGCGGCGCGCAGCACGGCCAGGCCGGCGCGCGGGCTCAGGCCCTGCACGAACCAGCGGCCCGAGCGGGTGGCGGCAATCAGGTCCTGCAGGTAGTCCAGCAGCGGCGGGGCTGCATGCACGGCCAGTACCTGTTGTTGCAGCGCTTGCAGTTCGGCCAGGGTCAGCAGGCTGGGCAGGGCTTCGACCATGGCACGCCGGTCGTGGCCGCTCAGCAGTTCGCGTTCGGCGGCACGGTCGGGGTAGCCGAGCGAGATGCGCATGAGGAAACGGTCCAGCTGCGATTCAGGCAGCGCGTGGGTGCCCAACTGGTCGTGCGGGTTCTGTGTGGCGATGACGAAGAAGGGCGCGGGCAGCGGGCGGGTCTCGCCTTCGATGCTGACCTGCCGCTCTTCCATGGCTTCGAGCAGGGCGCTCTGCGTTTTCGGGCTGGCGCGGTTGATCTCGTCGGCCAGCAGCACCTGCGCGAAGATGGGGCCGGGGTGGAAGACGAAGGTGCTCTGGTTGCGGTCATAGACCGAGACGCCCGACAGGTCGCTGGGCATGAGGTCGGCGGTGAACTGCACGCGCGAGAACTGCAGGCCGAAGGTGCGGGCCAGCGCGTGGGCCAGCGTGGTCTTGCCGACGCCGGGGGCATCCTCGATCAGCAGGTGGCCGCCTGCCAGCAGGCAGGCCACGCTGTCCTGCACCTGGCTGGATTTGCCGACGATCACCGTGTTAAGCTGATCCACCAGAGACTTGAGCTTGTGCTGTGCATCCATGGCATGACCTTAACCGAAATCGCAGAGACAGGAACCGACCGTGAGCAAGACCGGCTACTTCACCCACCCTGATTGCCGCAAACATGAGATGGGGCCGGGTCACCCGGAGTGTCCCGAGCGGCTCGATGCCATCGAAGACCGTTTGCTGATCTCCGGTGTTGGCGACGCACTGACGCGGCTGGAGGCGCCGGCGGCTTCGGTCGAGGAGATGGAGCTGGCGCACGGGCGCATGCATGTGGCCGCCTTGCGTGGCCTGCATGACATGCTGCTGGAGGAGGTCAATGCGGGCGGCCCGCGCTACTCGCACGTGGACCCTGACACGGCCATGAACGCCAGCACCTGGAGTGCCATCCTGCGCAGTGCAGGCGCCGCGATGGCCGCCACCGATGCCGTGATGGCCGGCGAGCTGGAGAACGCCTTCTGCGCCATTCGCCCGCCCGGCCACCATGCCTGCCGTGACAAGGCCATGGGCTTTTGCTTCGTCAACAACGTGGCGCTGGCGGCCAAGTACGCGGTGGAGCGCCATGGCCTGAAGCGCGTGGCCATTGCCGACTTCGACGTGCACCACGGCAACGGCACCGAAGACATCGTGGCCGACGACCCGCGCATCCTGATGGTGAGCATCTACCAGCACCCGTTCTACCCGCACGGCGGCGCACGGCCGGATACCGACACCATGGTCAACGTGCCGGTGCCGGCCTACACCAAGGGCATGGACGTTCGCGAGTTGATCGACATGCTGTGGCTGCCGCGCCTGGAAGCTCACAAGCCCGAGATGATCTTCATCAGCGCCGGCTTCGATGCCCACCGCGAGGACGACATGGGCCAGCTCGGCCTGGTGGAGTCTGACTACGCGTGGATCACCGAGCGCCTGAAGGACATTGCACGCCGCTACAGCAAAGGGCGCATCGTCTCCTGCCTGGAAGGCGGCTACAACCTCAGTGCCCTGGCGCGCAGCGTGGAAGCGCACTTGCGCGTTTTGGCTGACGTCTGAAGAGGAGGCTGGGGCGCACAGGTTTCACCGCCGGGCCGTCCCAAGGTGAAACGCGGCCCCACTCCAAGCAAAGCGCAGGGCAGGTCTGCGCGGGGGCAGGGCGCTACACGCAGTGAGCAACCGTGAGGGCCACATTCACCATGCAATGTAGGCGTAACCCTTTTCCTGCAGTTCCATCACGGCGGCGGCGCCGACGGCCTCGACCTTGACGAAGTCGAGCATGTCGGCTTTTTCCCAGCCGATGGTGTGCATGGTGTTGCCGCAGGCGATGAAGGTCACGCCGTAGGACTCGCTCATGCTGCGGATGCGCTGCTGGTGCAGCGGGGCCACCGCCCGTTTCGGTTTCTTGGCCAGCAGGTGGATGCCGGGTCCCCAGGCCACCACCACGATGCTGACGTCGTCCACGTATTTCTTCAGCACCGCGCCGATCGAGTTGAGGACGGCCTCCTGGTATTCGGGCTCGTAGTGATTGAGCTGGTAGACGATCTTGTGCGGCGGGCCGTCGTCGGCGGGTTGGGGTTTGGCCGGCGCGGCCTGGGCGGTGGTGGCGGCACCGGCAGAGGCCGCGGCCAGGGCGGTCAGCAGGTGGCGACGGGGCAGGGGTGAGGAGGACATGAGGGCCTGTTTGGGGTTGATGCGTGAGCGTAGATTAGCCCAAAACGCCGGAAGTTCCGGCCGGTTGCGTGTCGGGGGCGACGGGCTGCAATTCGGGGAGAATGGTTTCATCGCAGCAGATGCTGTCTTCAAGAAGTTTGTGAACCATGGGTGAACTGCAAAACCTCGTGCATGACCTGGGCGGGGCCCGGGTCTGGGTGGAAGGGCTGGTGCTGGCGGCCTGCATCGTGCTGGCCTACAGCGTGGCACGGCTGATCGGGCGCGGTCAGGCGGCGGAGTCGGTCTGGTTCGGGCGGCGCACCTTCGACGGCCTGCTGTTCCCGGCGCTGGCGGTGGTACTGATCTACGCCGCGCGTTATACGCTGGCGCAGTACCAGCCGGTGGTGGTGCTCAAGCTGGCGCAGCCCATCTTCATGTCGCTGGCCGTCATCCGGCTGTGTGTGCAGGTGCTCAGCGCGTCGTTCCCGAAGTCGCCGGCGGTGCATCTGGTCGAGCGGCTGGTGTCATGGCTGGCCTGGGGCGCGACGGTGCTGTGGATCACCGGCCTGCTGCCGGCCGTGCTGACCGAACTCGAGTCCATCACCCTGGCCTTCGGCAAGAGCCGGGTCAGCCTGCGCACCATGATCGAGGGCACGCTGTCCTCGGGCGTGGTGCTGGTGCTGACCTTGTGGATTTCGGCCACGCTGGAGCGGCGCATCCTGCGCGAGGCGGTGGGCGATCTGTCGATGCGCAAGGTTGCCTCCAACGCCATCCGTGCCGTGCTGCTGCTGGTGGGGCTGTTGTTCGCGCTGTCGGCCGTGGGTGTGGACCTGACGGCGCTGTCCGTGCTCGGCGGTGCCTTGGGTGTCGGTCTCGGTTTTGGTCTGCAGAAGCTGGCGGCCAACTATGTCAGCGGTTTTGTCATCCTGATCGAACGTTCGCTGCGCATCGGCGACATGGTGCGGGTGGACGGTTTCGAGGGCGTGGTGACCGACATCAAGACGCGCTACACGCTGATCCGCGCGCTCAACGGCCGCGAGTCCATCGTGCCCAACGAGCTCATCATCACGCAGCGGGTCGAAAACCTGTCGCTGGCTGACCCCAAGGTGTCGCTGTCGGTCACGGTCTCGGTGGGTTACGACAGCGATGTGGATCAGGTGCAGCAGATTTTGTGTGCTGCCGCAGCCGCCTGTGAGCGCGTGTTGAAAGACCCGGCGCCGGTGGCCCACCTGACCACTTTCGGCGCCGACGGACTGGAGTTCACCCTGTCGGTCTGGATCATCGATCCGGACAAGGGGCAGCAGGGCCTGCGCTCCGAAATCAACCTCAACATCCTGCGTGGCCTGCGCGCGGCAGGGATTGAAATTCCCTATCCGCAGCGCGTTGTTGAATTCAAGTCCGGACCCGGTAGCCCCGTGGAAACCCCTAAACCGACCGATCGGTCGGTTAATTCATAATCAACTCGGCGACCAAAACCATTAATTACCAAGGAGACATCGTCATGAAGAAAACCCTCACGTTCTCGTTATTGGCGGCGGCGCTGTTCAGTGCCGGTTTGGCACAGGCCCAGATCAAGGTCGGGGTGACCGTCTCGGCCACCGGGCCGGCGGCCTCGCTGGGCATTCCGGAGAAGAACACCTTCGCCGTCATGCCCAAGACCATTGCGGGCAAGACGGTCGAGTACATCGTGCTCGACGATGCCTCCGACACCACCACTGCGGTCAAGAACGCGCGCAAGCTGACCGCCGAAGACAAGGTCGACATCATCATCGGATCCTCGGTCACGCCCAATGCGCTGGCCATGATCGATGTGGCAGCCGAGACCGAGACGCCCGTGATTTCGCTGGCTGCTTCCAGCCGCATCATCGACCCGATGGATGCCAAGCGCCGCTGGGTGTTCAAGACACCGCAGAACGACAGTCACATGGCGAGCGCTGTGACCGGCCACATGGCGGACGCAGGCATCAAGAACATTGCCTTCATCGGCTTCAACGATGCCTACGGCAGCGGCTGGTCCGATGAGATGGTCAAGTTCGCCGCCCTGCGTGGCCTCAAGATCGTGGCCAGTGAGCGTTTTGCGCGCAACGACACTTCCGTTACCGGCCAGATCCTGAAGATCATGGCCACCAACCCGGACGCCGTGCTGATTGCCGGCTCCGGCACACCGGCAGCCCTGCCGCAGAAGGCGCTGAAGGAGCGTGGCTACAAGGGCAAGATCTACCAGACGCACGGCGTGGCCAACCCGGACTTCCTGCGTGTGTGCGGCAAGGACTGCGAAGGCACCTTCCTGCCGGCCGGCCCGATTCTGGTGGCCAGCCAGCTGCCGGCCTCCAACCCGATCCGCAAGGTCGCGCTGGACTACATCGGCAAGTATGAAAAGGCCTTTGGTGCCGGCAGCTTCTCCACCTTTGGTGGCCACGCCTGGGACAGCGGCCTGGTGCTCGAAAAGGCCATTCCGGTAGCCCTGAAGGCTGGTCAGCCGGGCACCAAGCAGTTCCGCGCGGCACTGCGTGATGCCATCGAGAAGACCACCGATCTGACCGTCTCGCACGGCGTGATCAACATGACCCCGAACGACCACCTCGGCTTCGACCAGCGCGCACGTGTGATGGTGGAAGTCAAGAGCGGGACCTGGAAACTGATCGGCGACGCCAAGTAAGTTTTGCTTTGGCAAGCAATCTGGGATGAACCGAGGGGCGGCGCAGCCGCCCCTCTTGTTATCCCTGTCTGACCGGATAGATGGGAACGAGATGGATTTATCGATAGCGGCCATCCTGGCGCAGGATGGCCTGACTTCCGGTGCGATCTACGCACTGCTGGCACTCGCGCTGGTACTGGTGTTTTCGGTCACGCGCGTGATCTTCATTCCGCAGGGCGAGTTCGTGGCGTTTGGTGCCTTCACCATGGCCGCGCTGCAAGGTGGCAAGTTCCCTACAGCGTCCTGGCTGTTGCTGGGGCTGGGTGTCACGGCCTTCGTGATGGAGCTTGTGGCGATTGCGCGGTTGCCTGAGCGCCGCAGCCTGCGCGAGGTGGCGCACGCGGCCTGGCAGATCCTGTTGCTGCCGGTGCTGGTCTGGGGTGCTGCCCAGTGGTTGCCGTTGTCGAACTGGCCCATGCTGCTGCAGGTGGCTTTCACCCTGGCCATCGTGGTGCCCATGGGGCCACTGGTCTACCGCATCGCTTACCAGCCGCTGGCCAGTGCTTCCACGCTGGTGCTGCTGATCGTGTCGGTGGGTGTGCATTACGCTTTGACGGGCATCGGCCTGCTGGCCTTTGGTGCGGAAGGCGTGCGCACCGAGCCGTTCACCGATCTGCGTTTCGAGATCGGTGCCCTGTCGGTTTCCGGGCAAAGCCTGGCCGTGGTGGTCGCCGCGTTGTTGCTGATCCTGCTGCTGTATGTCTATTTCGAGCGCACGCTGCCGGGCAAGGCCCTGCGCGCCACAGCAGTCAACCGCGTAGGGGCGCAGATCGTGGGCATCGGCATCACGCAGGCCGGGCGCGCTTCGTTCCTGTTGGCTGCGGCCATGGGCGCGGTGTGCGGCATCCTGATCGCGCCCTTCACCACCATCTACTACGACAGCGGCTTCCTGATCGGCCTCAAGGGTTTTGTGGCGGCCATCATTGGCGGCCTGGCCAGCTACCCGCTGGCGGCCGCCGGCTCCCTGTTGGTCGGCCTGCTGGAGTCCTATGCCTCGTTCTGGGCCAGCGCCTACAAGGAGGTGATTGTCTTCACGCTCATCCTGCCGGTGCTGCTCTGGCGCTCGCTGGCAGCGCCGCACCACGATGAGGAGGAAGAAGCATGAACCGGCTTTTCCTCGTTTTCATCGCCTTGCTGGCCCTGCTGCCGGTCTTGCCCACGCCTGAGTTCTGGATCACGCAGGCCAACTACATCGGCCTGTCCGCCATCGTCGCCATCGGCCTGGTGCTGCTGACTGGTGTGGGCGGCATGACCTCGTTCGGGCAGGCGGCTTTCGTCGGCCTGGGGGCCTATGCCACCTCCTATCTCAGCACGGCACTGGGCATGTCGCCCTGGCTCGGCCTGCTGGCCGGCGTGGCCGTCAGCATGGCGGTGGCGTTCATCCTCGGTGCGCTGACCATGCGGTTGTCCGGCCATTACCTGCCGTTGGGCACCATCGCCTGGGGGCTGTCCTTCTTTTTCCTGTTCGGCAACATGGAGTTCCTGGGCAAGTTCGACGGCATCAGCAGCATCCCGCCGATCGAGCTGTTCGGCCATCCGCTGCGCGCCGGCGAGGAAATCTTCTACCTGATCTGGGCCGTGGTGGTACTGGCCGTGCTGGCCACGCAGAACCTGCTCAACTCGCGCCCCGGTCGCGCCATCCGCGCGCTCAAGGGCGGGGTGGTGATGGCCGAGGCCATGGGTGCGCGCACGGTCTGGCTCAAGCTGGTGTGTTTCGTCTTTGCCGCGGTGCTGGCCAGTCTGTCGGGCTGGCTGTATGCGCACATGCAGCGCTCGGTCAATCCCACGCCGTTCGGCCTGAACGCCGGCATCGAGTACCTGTTCATGGCGGTGATCGGTGGTGCCGGGCATGTCTGGGGTGCCATCTTCGGTGCCGGCCTGGTGACCCTGCTCAAGGACCAGCTGCAAACCTGGTTGCCGCGCCTGTTCGGTGAGGCTGGCAACTTCGAGACCATCGTGCTGGGTGTGCTGCTGGTGGTGCTGTTGCAGCACGCCCGCAACGGCCTGTGGCCTTATCTGGCCGAACTGATGCCGCGCCGCTGGCGCCGCCAGGCACAGGTCGTGCCGCCGGCACAGGCCGAACCTCTGCCGGTGCGGACACGGCCCGCTGCGGGTGAGCCGCTGCTGGTGGTGGCGGGTGCACGCAAGGAGTTCGGCGGGCTGGTGGCGGTGAATGACATGCGCTTTGAGATCAAGGCGGGTGAGGTGGTCGGTTTGATCGGTCCCAACGGTGCCGGCAAGTCCACCATGTTCAACCTGATCACCGGCGTGCTCGACGTTACGCGCGGCAGCGTGCGCTACTTGGGGCAGGAGATCCAAAGCCTGCCGTCGCGCGAGATCGTGCGCCGCGGCATCGCGCGCACCTTCCAGCACGTCAAGCTGCTGGGCAATATGTCGGTGCTGGAGAACGTGGCGCTGGGGGCTCATTTGCGCGGCCAGGCCGGTGTGCTGCGCAGCATGCTGCGTTTGAACCGTGGCGAGGAGGCCCGGCTGCTGGCCGAGGCGCAACGGCAACTGGAACGCGTCGGCTTGGCTCATTTGATGCACGAGCCGGCGGGCAGCCTGGCGCTGGGCCAGCAACGTATTCTGGAAATCGCCCGCGCCCTGTGTTGCGACCCGGCGCTGCTGCTGCTGGACGAGCCGGCCGCCGGCCTACGCTACAAGGAGAAAGAGGCGCTGGCGGAACTGCTGGCCCGGCTGCGCAGCGAAGGCATGAGCATCCTGATCGTGGAGCACGACATGGACTTCGTCATGAACCTGTGCGATCGCCTGGTGGTAATGGAATTCGGCACCTTGATTGCCGAGGGGGTGCCCTCGGTGGTGCAACAAGATCCGGCGGTGCTGGAAGCGTATCTGGGAGGCCTATGAGCACCGAACCCTTATCTGTGGCGGCACCTTCGACGGTGCTGGAGGTGCGCGAACTGCACGCCGGTTACGGCAAGGTGGCCGCCTTGCATGGTGTGCATCTGCGCGCCGAGGTCGGCGAGATCGTGACCGTGATCGGCCCCAACGGCGCCGGCAAGTCCACGCTGCTCAATGCGCTGGGCGGCACGCTGCCGCTGACCGGCAACACGCGTGGCCAGATCCAGTTTCTGGGCCATGAGCTCAGCCGCATGCCGGTGGAGAAGCGGGTGGCCTTGGGCATGTCGCTGGTGCCGGAGAAACGCGAGCTATTCGGCAGCATGAGCGTGCTCGACAACCTGCTGCTGGGCAGCTACCGCCGCTACCGGCTGCACGAACCGAACCCGGCCGACCAGTTGGAGACGGTGTTCGAGCTGTTTCCCCGTCTCAAGGAACGGCGCGAGCAGTTGGCGGCCACGCTGTCAGGGGGCGAGCGCCAGATGCTGGCCATCGGCCGCGCGCTGATGGCCAAGCCGCGCCTGTTGATGCTGGATGAACCCAGCCTGGGGCTGGCACCGTTGATCGTGAAGGAAATCTTTCACATCATCCACGAGCTCAAACAGACCGGCGTCACGATTCTGCTGGTCGAGCAGAACGCACGCGCCGCGCTGCAGGTGGCCGATCGGGCCTACGTGCTGGAGACCGGCGACGTCATGTTGGAAGGGCCGGCCGACCAACTGGCGCGCGACTCGAAGGTGGTGGAAACCTACTTGGGTTTGAGCCGCGCCAAGTGATGCTTGTGGGTGATAAAAGGCTGGGCCACTCATTGCGTGCGCGGTCAGTCCTGCTCGGTGTTCGTCAGGCTCTTGGGTTGCTAAGGCGCCAGGCAAACCAACTTGGCAGAAACGAATCGGGTTAGTCTCGTGGCCGGAACAAAATCACCAGCGCCGGCGGTACCCGTCCATCGGTATCCCGCGGCAGCACCTCGGTCTTGTCGATGGCCTTGAGCACGGCCTCGTCCCAGGCCTTGGACCCACTGGACTTCAGGACCTTGCGGCCGACGATGGTGCCGTCGGGGGCGGTGCGAACTTCGACTTCCGCCACCGGGTTGCCAACGATGTCTTCGGTGAACACGATGTTGGGCTTGATGCGGCCGATGATGCGGCCGGCGTAGCTGGCCGAGGGGCCGGAGGATTTGAGGGCAGTGCCGGTAGAAGAGGGGCCGCCGGTGGCGCCGGCCAGGCCGGCCATGCGCTTGAGGTTTTCCTCGCGCATCTTCTTCAGCTTTTCGGCGTCCTGCTGTTCCTTGAGCTTGTCCTTCTTGGCGTCCAGCTCTTTCTGTTTTTTCTCTTCCGCCAGCTTCTTCTCGCGCTCCAGCTTGTCGCGCTCGCGTTTTTCCTGCTCACGCTTGAGCAGGGCAAGTTTTTCCTTCTCGCGTTCCCGTTCGCGCTGTTCCTGTTCCAGCTTCTCCTTGGCCTTGCGTTCCTTCTCGCGCGCCAGCGCAATGTCGGCTTGCGACACCACCGGTTCGGCCTTGGGTGGGGGCGGCGGTGCGGGTTTGGTTTCGGGCTCCGGTGGCGCTTCCACCAGCTTGGGGGCCGCCTGCTGCGGCACGGCCGACCAGAGCTCGGCCTCAACCGCCGGTGTCTGCGCATCGCGCTTCCAGCTCACGCCCCAGGTGAGGGCCGCCAGCAGGAGCAGGTGCGCCAGCACGGCAAGCGAGAAGGCGCGCATCAACCCCGGCGGGGGCGGTGGCGCGAACTCGAAGCGGTCGGCGGGAGCGTGCATGCGGAAGAGAACGTTTAGTTGGCGAGCTGGACCGACAGGCCGACGCGCTGGATGCCGGCGCGCTGCAGCGTGTCCATGACCTTGACTACGGTTTCGTACTTGACGTTCTTGTCGGCGCTGATGACGACGGCGGAGTTGGCAGCGGCAGTGCTGTCGCGCGCACCCTGGGCCTGCTTCACGGCGGGAGCCAGTTCCTTCAGGTTGAGGGAGCTGGTCTTGTCTTCTACCTTGAGCTCCAGCGTGTCGTTCTTGTTGACGACGATCTGGATGATCTGGTCCGGCTGCTTGGCGGCCTTGCCGACGCTGGGCAGGTCGATCACGCTGGGTGTGATCAGCGGTGCCGTCACCATAAAGATGATCAGCAGCACCAGCATCACGTCGATGAAGGGCACCATGTTGATTTCATTGATGGTGCGCCGGCCGCGACCGCGGCTTGCAACGGAGGGCATGGTTTTTCCCCCTTAGCGTCCGGACGGCGAAGCCATCGCGCCGGAACCGATGTTGCGCTGCAGGATGTTGGAGAATTCCTCGATGAAGGTCTCCAGGTGGATGGCAACGCGGTCGATGTCGCGGGCGAAGCGGTTGTAGGCCACCACAGCCGGAATGGCAGCGAACAGGCCGATGGCGGTGGCCACCAGCGCTTCGGCAATGCCGGGGGCCACGGTGGCCAGCGTCACCTGCTGCATGGAGGCCAGGCCAGTGAAGGCGTGCATGATGCCCCAGACGGTGCCGAACAGGCCGACGTAAGGAGACACCGAGCCGACCGAGGCGAGGAAGGACAGGCTGGATTCGACCACGTCCATTTCGCGCTGGAAGCTGGCGCGCATGGCACGGCGGGCGCCGTCGAGCAGGGTGCCGGCATCGGTGATGCGGCGTTCGCGCAGTTTCTGGTATTCACGCATGCCGCTGGCAAAGATGCGCTCCATCGGGCCGGCAGCGCGGGCGTTCTGCGAGGCGGCTGCGAACAGGTCGTTCAGGCTGGTGCCGGACCAGAAGTCGCGCTCGAAGATGTCGTTGAGTGACTTCACGCGCTTGAGCGAAAACAGCTTGCGGAAGATGGCTGCCCAGCTGGCAACCGACATGGTGAGGAGGATCAGCATCACCAGCTGCACGACCCAGCTTGCGTGCAGCACCAGTTGGATGATGGACAGTTCTTGGTTCATTTCAGGACATCCTGTACAGATTGCGGAATTCTTGCAGGTTTCATGGTGGCGGCGTCCACCCAGCCGATGCGGATGGTGCCCTCACACAAAAGTTCAGGGCTGGCAGCTGTTTTGCGAAAGGCCTGCTGCTCGATTGTCAGCGATGCACGGCCGCTTTCCAGCAGGCAGGCTGTAACCAACAGTTCGTCGTCGAGCCGGGCCGGGCGGTGGTACTTGAGCTGCGTTTCGCTCACCACGAACATGCCACCACTGCTGTTGCGCAGGGCTTGCTGGCCAACGCCGAGCGAACGCAGCCATTCGGTGCGGGCGCGCTCGAAGAACTTCAGGTAGTTGGCGTAGAACACGATGCCGCCGGCATCGGTATCTTCCCAGTAGACGCGGATCGGAAGTTCGAAAGTCATCTGCACCTCAACCTAGCAAGGCTTGCAGCCGCGCCACCGCTTGCTGCAGCTGCGGCATCGAGTTGGCGGTGGAGAAGCGGATGAAGCGCCCGGTGTCGGCGCTGCCGAAGTCGCGCCCCGGCGTCACGGCCACATGAGCCTGCTGCATCAGCGCGAACGAGAGGTCCCAGCTGTCCTTGACGCCCAGTTTGGCACAGGCGGCAGAGCAGTCGGCCCAGGCGTAGAAGGCACCGTCCGGCATGACCGGTACGTTCAGCCCCATGGCATTGAGGGCCGGAATGAAGTAGTCGCGGCGCGCCTTGAATTCGGCGCGACGGCGCTCGTACTCGAGCAGGCTCTCGGCTTCGAAGCAGGCCAGCGCGGCGTGTTGCGCAATCGTGCTGGGGCAGATGAACAGGTTCTGCGCCAGACGCTCGACCACCGGCACCAGGGCTTCGGGGACCACCAACCAGCCCAGGCGCCAGCCGGTCATGTTGAAGTACTTGGAGAAGCTGTTGATGCTGATGATGTCGTCGCTGAGGGCCAATGCGGTCTGGCCGTAGCGTTCGTCATAACTCAGCGGCAGGTAGATCTCGTCGACCAGCGTGATGCCGCCGCGCGCACTCACCACCTCATGGATGCGGCGCAACTCGCTCGGGTCGATCGAGGTGCCGGTGGGGTTGGAGGGGGAGGCCAACAGCACGCCGCGTGTCTTGTCGCCCCAGGCCGCTTGCACCTTGTCGGCACTGAGCTGGAAGCGCTCGGCCGCCGTGGTGGGCAGCAGCACCGCAGTCCCTTCGGCGGCACTGACGAAATGCCGGTTGCAGGGGTAACTCGGGTCGGGCATCAGCACCTCGTCGCCAGCCTCGATCAAGGCCAGGCAGGCCAGCTGCAGCGCGGCCGAGGCACCCGCGGTGACCACGATGCGGCTGGCGGGTACGTTGACACCGAAGCGCTGGCCGTACCAGGCGCTGATGCGCTCGCGCAGCGCGCTCAATCCGGTGGCATCGGTGTACTGGGTGCGGCCGTCGCGCACCGCTTTTTCAGCGGCCTGCTGCACCAGCGGCGGGGCGGTGAAGTCGGGTTCGCCGATGTTGAGGAAGATCATCGGCGCATCGCTGTGCGCCACCTCACGGGCCAGGGTGGAAGCAGCCTTGGCCACTTCCATGACGTAAAAGGGTTCGATGCGCTGGGCGCGGCTCGCAATTCTCATGCGTGGCGGGGTCACGCGCGGGGTTGGTTGGCGCGGTCAGCCGCTACTTCGGCGGCGCGCAGCTGCTGCGCCAGGCCATTGAGCACGCCGTTGACGTACTTGTGGCCGTCGGTGCCGCCAAATTCCTTGGCCAGCTCGATGCACTCGTTGAGCACCACGCGCCACGGCACGTCCATGCAGTGCTGGAATTCGTAGGTGCCGATCCACATCACGGCGTGTTCGATCGGCGAGATCTCGGCGATCTTGCGGTCCAGCAGGGGGGTGATCAGGCGGTCGAGTTCCTCGGCCGCGGCCACGCAGCCGTGCAGCAGCGCGTCGTAGTGTGCGGCATCGGCCTTGTTGAAGCCGGCCAGGTCGCGCGTGAAGACGTCGATGGCACTGGCCTCATTCTTGCCGACCAGGTGCTGGTACAACGCCTGCAAGGCGAATTCGCGGGCGCGGCTGCGGCCGGATTTGCTGGCGGCTTTGCGTGCGCCGGTGCTGGTCAGGCCGGTGCGCGACTGGCGCGGCGGGCGTTTGGAAGCAGGTTGGTTATCGCTCATTGGATCTCGTCCAGCAGGTTGGCCATTTCGATGGCAACACGGGCGGCATCACGCCCCTTGTCGGTCTGGCGGGCAATCGCCTGTTCCATGTTCTCGGTGGTGAGGATGGCATTGGCTACCGGCAGCTGGTAGTCCAGCGCAATGCGGCTGACGCCGGCACCCGACTCGTTGGCCACCAGTTCGAAGTGGTAGGTCTCGCCACGGACAATGCAGCCCAGGGCAATCAGGGCGTCGTAGCGGTTGCGCTCGGCCATGGCCTGCAGCGCCACTGGCACTTCCAGCGCACCGGGCACCAGCACGTGGTCGATGTGCTTGTCCTGCACGCCCAGGGCGGCGAGTTCGGCCTTGCAGGCCTGCGCCAGGGCATTGGTGATGGATTCGTTGAAACGCGCCTGCACGATGCCGATGTAGAGCTTGCGGCCGTCGAGCCGCTGGTCGTTGAAAGCCAGGCTTCCCTTGTCTGCGCCGAACATATGGATTTCCTTTGTGTTTTTATTTGGTGACGTAGCCGACAACTTCGAGGCCATAACCCGTCATGCTGGGCAGGCGGCGCGGGTTGCCCATCAGGTTCATCTTGTGCACGCCGCAGTCGCGCAGGATCTGTGCGCCCACGCCGTAGGTGCGCAGGTCCATGCGGCCACGCTCCGGCCCGTGGCTGGCGCGCGCCGTGCCTTCGAACTGGGCCAGCAATTGCTCGGCACTTTCGCCGCAGTTGAGCAGCACCACCACGCCACGGCCTTCGGTGTGGATGCGCGACAGGCAGGCATCCAGGCTCCAGGAATGCATGGCGCGGTTCACTTCCAGTGCATCCAGCACCGACAGCGGCTCGTGCACGCGTGCCAGCACGGTGTCGGCCGGGCTCCATTGGCCCTTGACCAGCGCCAGGTGCACGCCCTGACTGGGTTTGTCGCGGAAGGCGTGGGCGGTGAACTCGCCGAAGGCCGTGTTGAGCGTGCGGGTGCCGACCTTCTCGATCAGCGATTCGTTGTGGCTGCGGTACTTGATGAGGTCGGCAATGGTGCCGATCTTCAAGCCGTGTTCGGCAGCAAACAGCTGCAGGTCGGGCAGGCGGGCCATGGTGCCGTCGTCTTTCATGATCTCGCAGATCACGGCCGACGGCGAACAACCGGCCATGGCGGCGAGGTCGCAGCCAGCTTCTGTGTGGCCGGCGCGCATGAGCACGCCGCCGTCCACCGCCTGCAGCGGGAAGATGTGGCCGGGCTGCACCAGGTCCTGCGGCTTGGCGTCACGGGCCACGGCGGCTTGCACGGTGCGTGCGCGGTCTGCGGCCGAGATGCCGGTGGTCACGCCGGTGGCAGCCTCGATGGAGACGGTGAAGGCGGTGCTGTAGACGGTGCCGTTGCGTGCGGCCATGGGCGGCAGGCGCAGGTACTCGCAGCGTTCGCGCGTGAGCGTGAGGCAGATCAGGCCACGGCCGAAGCGGGCCATGAAGTTGATGGCCTCGGGGGTGACGTGGTCGGCGGGGAGGACCAGGTCGCCTTCATTCTCGCGGTCTTCTTCATCGACCAGGATCACCATGCGGCCGGCCCGCATCTCGGCCACGATGTCTTCGACCGGGGAGATGGCCACAGGGGTCATGGGGGTGGGGGTGCTCATGCGTTGGCTTTCTCGGAGGTGGGCGCGCTGCCGAGCATGCGCTCGACATAACGCGCGATCAGGTCAATTTCAAGGTTGACGCCGGAACCCGCCTGTAGCGAGCCCAGCGCGGTGTTCTGCACGGTGTGCGGGATCAGGTTGATGCTGAGTTCGCAGCCCTCTGCCTGGTCCTGGATGCGGTTGACGGTCAGGCTGGCGCCATTGACGGTGACCGAGCCCTTGTAGGCTAGGTATTTGGCCAGCGCCAGCGGGGCCAGGATGCGCAGCTCCCAGCTTTCGCCGACCTGGGCGAAATGGGTGACACGGCCGATACCGTCCACATGGCCCGACACCAGATGACCGCCCAGGCGGTCGTTGGCGCGCAGGGCTTTTTCCAGGTTGATGGGGCCGGTGCGGTCCAGACCGGTGGTCTTGGCCAGCGATTCGGCGGAGATGTCGATGGTGAAACGGCCTGCTGCGGCGTCGAAGGTGGTGACGGTCATGCAGGCACCGTTGAGGGCGATGCTGTCGCCAAGGCCCACATCGGCCAGGTAATCGGCAGGGCACTCAATGGTCAGGCGCTTGCCGTGCGTCAAAGAGCTGCCGAGATCGTGGACGGCGGCGATGCGCCCCACAGCGGTGATGATTCCGGTGAACATCCTCGTATTTTCGCAGGGAATGGGGCCGCTGGCCGGGGCGGCCTCTGAAAACCGTGAATTAGAAGCGGTCTCGCCCCGGAATCCGGGCCAGGATGCGCAAATCCGGGCCGATCATGGTTGTTTCACGGAATTCCAGCTCGATGGCCTGCGACAGCTCGGCCAGGGGACCGATGTTGACCATGCCGCGTCCGGCCCCCAGCAGTTTGGGCGCCAGGTAGAGCAGGAACTCGTCTACCAGACCTTCGCGCACCAGCGAGCCGTTGAGCTTGTGGCCGGCTTCCACGTGGATTTCGTTGATCTCGCGCGTGGCCAGGTCACGCAGCATGGCCGCCAGGTCCACCTTGCCTTCGGTGCCCGGCTGGCGGCCGGGGCAGTAAATGACGGTGGCGCCGCGTGCTTCCAGTGCTGCTTTTTTGACATCGTTTGGCACGGCAGCATAGATGGTGATTGCGCGGCCTGCTATAAAAAGATGAGCGTCCAGCGGCGTTTCCAGACGGCTGTCCACCACCAGCAGCTGGGGTTGGCGCGGTGTATCCACCTCTCGCACGTCCAGCCGCGGGTTGTCTTCCAGCACGGTGCCGATGCCGGTCAGTACGACACAGGCGCGGGCGCGCCAGGCGTGGCCGTCGGCGCGGGCCGGGGCGGACGTGATCCACTGACTGGTGCCGTTTTCCAGTGCCGTCTGGCCGTCCAGCGAGGCAGCCACCTTCATGCGCACCCAAGGCGTGCCCCGCACCATGCGGCTGAAAAAACCGATGTTGAGTTCGCGCGATTCGGCGGCACCCGGGCCGACCTCGACCTCAATGCCGGCAGCACGCAACCGTTCGAAACCCTGGCCGCCGACGCGTGGATTGGGGTCGGTGAGCGAGGCCACCACTTTTTTGATGCCGGCCGCGATCAGCGCATCACAGCACGGGCCGGTGCGGCCCTGGTGGGAACAGGGCTCCAGTGTCACATAGGCGGTGGCGCCTGCCACACTGTGGCCGCGGGCCTGTGCATCACGCAAGGCCATGATCTCGGCGTGCGGACCGCCGGTGCGCTGGGTGGCACCGGCACCCAGCAACTGGCCGTCGGTAGAAACGATGACGCAGCCCACGGCGGGGTTGGGTGGGGAGATAACTCGTCCACTCGCAGCGAGTTGAAGGGCTTCGTCAATCACAGGCGTTCAGCAAAATTTACTCAGGGTTAGGCGAAGTCTACCGTCTGGCGGGGTAACCAGGCCATACGTCGGGCGATAGGGGGCGACTTGGCCAGCCACCGTTAAGCTCCCGCACATGAAAGTGCGTCAGTCCGGTTTCACTTTGGTTGAGTTGATGGTGGTCGTCACGATTGCCGTGATCCTGCTTTCTCTGGCAGCACCCAGTTTCCGGTCCATGCTTGTCAAGCGTGGTGTTCAGTCCGCAGCCGATGTATTGGTCAGCGACTTACGGTATGCACGATCCGAAGCGCTTAAACGCTCTTCCACGGTCATTGTGTGTAACTCCCTGAACGGCTCAAGTTGCATGGCACTGTGCAGTCCTGCGGTACCTAATGTGTGTGCGCCCACGGCCAGCTGGCGAGGGGGGTGGATTGTCTTTGCAGATAGCAATGGCAATGGCTCAGTTGATGCTGGCGAGATCTTGCGTGTTCAAGATGCTTTGCTATCGATGGCATCTATTGCGAGTACCAATCCGGCCAATGACCGTCTGAATTTTGTCTATTTGCCCAGTGGCTGGGCGAGAGCTTCCTCGCAGACGTTCATTTTTACCCCTGAGGGAGGAGCAGCCAGCGCTGCGCGTGTTGTCTGTGTGTCGAGTCAAGGACGAGCAGCCCTCAAGGCGGAGGGGTCGACATCATGTGTTTAACCATCAGTTCCATGAGGTCTGGGCAGTGGCGTCAGCCGGTTCGGCGTGACCGCATGACCGGCGCTTCAATGGTCGAAGTGCTGGTATCCATTGTTCTTGCCTCATTTGCCTTGCTGGCGTTGGCGGGCGTGAATGCGGCTTCCGTGCGCTACACCAAGATGGCTCAGTACCGTGCCACAGCAACGCAATTGGCCAATGACATGGGGGAGCGCATCCGGGCGAACAAAGGGGTTACCAATCCTGCGCCGACTGGATTTTTTGCCGGTAATTACGACTTTACTTCGGACTTTGCCAGTCAGGCGACCGTGGCTACTTTGCCTGCACAGCTGTGCAATACAGCGGCCAGCAATTGCACTGCAGCTGAAATTGCTGACCTTGACCTACGACAGTGGCGCATTTTGGTTCGAGAGCAGTTGCCTGAGGGGGCTGTTTTCTTGCGACGTCAGGCGGGGGAAGTGGCCATGGATTTGTGGGTCATCTGGCGCGACCCTGCAGTGGCAGCTGTTGATGAGGCGCCGGCGCTGGCCGCAGAATGCCCAGACAGTCTGAATCGAGGCAGCGATGTCAGTATCCGCTGCAGCTATTTCCGGATCAATCTATGAAACAACGGGTATCCCGTTCTCGCATGCAGGGTATGTCCCTGATCGAACTCATGGTCTCTTTGGTCATAGGGTTGGTGGTCGTTGGCGCCGTTCTGGTGAGCTATCTGGGGGCCGGTCGGACTGGAAAATTGCAGGTCGCCTATGCGGAAATGAATGAGAACGCACAGGTCGCGATGAGCACGCTCACTCGCGAATTGCTGCAGGCTGGATATGCCTCGCCTACAGGCGTCAATGGAAGTGCTACGTTTGTGCGCTCTTATTCAGCCAGACCCGTCATGGGATGTGACAATGGCTTTGTTTCACCCAACACCACGAGTGATGTGGCCTGTGCAGTCGGCACGGGAGGTCCTGCCATTGAAGTCGTGTATGAGGCGGATACCACCAATACGGTGCCAACCTCAGCTGGGGTACCTTCGGATTGTCTGGGCAATGGCTTGCCCGCAACACCCATTGGAACAGCAACGTTCTATTTTTCCTACAACCGCTATTACCTCGCCACGAGTGCGGTAGGCCGTCCAGAATTACATTGTGCCAGTCGTCAAGGTGCGGCCGGTCAGCCACTGGTTGACAATGTGGAGGCTCTGAAGATCTGGTACGGCGAAGCCAATGCAGCCAATCCTCGTCAGGTTGTGCGTTATGTCAGTGCCGCAAACGTGACGGACTGGGGAATGGTGATCAGCGTCCGCACCTGCATGCTCATGCGTAGCAGTGAGCCTGTGCTTGAAGCCGAAGACCCTCTCAACTATCTGGATTGCGATTCTGCGTCACAAACCTCGGCGGATCGCTTTGCCCGTCGTGCGTATTTCACGACGACGACCTTGCGCAACAAGATGGCTTTCTGAGGTCGCCCATGCAATTCAAGCTTATCCATCGACCTGTTTCGCCAGCTTGGGGGCAATCCGGTGTTTCCCTCATCATTGTCCTAGTGATGCTAGTCATTATCGGCATTACCTCTGCTGCTGCCATCAGGAATGCCACTTCCAGCGAGAAGCTGACCAACAACATCCGCATCCAGAATCTGGCTCAGCAGTATGCCGAAGCTGCTTTGCGATTCTGTGAAGCCGAGTTGGCGAAAGCTGATGCAAGCCGAGTCGTCACGCTGTCGGAGGTCAACATTGTTCAGACAGCCTACGGTGCCAATCCAGCCTGGAATCAGGCGACCACGTGGACCGGTGGAGGTGGTGCATCCGCTTCCAAAACAGTGTTGCCGGAGTCCCAGGTCAAATCGACAGATAGCTCTTTCAAGCCCTCGGTCTTGCCGGAATGCGCGGTGGAGAAGCAAATCATGGCAGATGCCAATATGGCCTACGTTATCACGGCCCGTGGCTTTAGTCCTGACTACAGAGCCGATGTGGCGACCGGTGCCACGACCTCCGGATCGGTCGTTTGGCTGCAATCAACGGTCATATTGAACTGAAGGAAGAGTGAACATGTCTTTCCTACCCAAATTGTTTTCTGCGAAGGCAGCGCTCATGCTGGCTATGTTGGTCGGAACAGCCGCAATGGCACAGACCACACCTTCTCAAAATCCATTACTCAGTCGCGATGGTGGTGGCGTGCCACCTAACATCATGCTGACCATGGACGACTCAGGTTCCATGATGTTTCAGCATATGCCGGAGGAAACGGTGTACGTCGGCGCGTATTCCGTGGCCAATCCCGTGGGCGGAAATTCCGTGCGAATGGATCCAAGCGATAACGCCACGTTGTCGGGCTTTTTTATCGGTACTGTTGCCGGGCGAACTGGGTCGGCAAATTGGCGTCAGAAGTTGCTGCGCTCGGCCGACACCAATACGATTTATTACAACCCGGAAGTTCGCTATCTTCCTTGGCCGGTGGCAGCTGGGGGACGCATGGCACCGTCCTCTGCGGCTGCCGCACCGCGCGATCCGATGAACCCCTCTACCGGCGGCACGGTTAACCTTACGGATAGCAGGACGATTACCAACAATAACCTTGTCTGGTGTTATCGAACCGACTCACAGAGCAGTTGTGGCACGACCAGTTCAGGCGTGGCATACGATCCTGGTTTGTATTACCGCTTGAAGAAAAATGCCAGCGGCGCGTATCTGGATCCCACCCAAGCATCCAATTATGATGAGTACTCGATCAATGTGGGGAGCAGTTTCACCAAGTACACGGCGCGCACCGACTGTGCCGGCACAAGCTGTACGCAGGCCGAGGAAAGGCAGAATTTTGCCAACTGGTTTACCTACTACCGTACGCGTAACTTGCTGGCGCGAGGATCGCTTGCCGAGGCATTCAACGACTCGTCCAACACCTTTCGGCTTGGCTGGGGGCGAATTAACCAAGGCAATAGCCGGAGCATTGACGGCGTCAATACGGTTGTGATCGAGTCCGGTGTCAGGGCGTTCGACAGCACGACAAAGACCAATCTGTTTAACTGGCTGTATGCCTTGCCAGCCAACGGCAGCACGCCCCTGCCGCGTGCCATGCGTGCTGTGGGAGAGTATTACAAGCGTTCGGACAATAAGGGTCCTTGGGCCGACAATCCTGGGCAAACCAATACTACGGCAGATAAATCTTGCCGCCGTTCTTATCACATCATGGTGACTGACGGGTACTGGAACCAGACGACGACCTCTGTCGGAAATTCTGACAATACGGATGGGGCTGTCATCACTGGGCCAGGACGCACTTATCAGTATGTGTCCCCCCGTCCGTACCGAGATGGCTATTCAGACCGTTTGGCGGACTACGCCATGGAATACTGGAAAAAGGATTTACGTACCGATCTGACCAATAACGTGGTGCCTTCGGCTGACAATCCAGCATTCTGGCAGCACATGGTCAATTTCATGGTTGGCTTAGGCGTGAGAGGTACGTTGAATCCCGCCGTGGACTTGCCGGCACTGACCGACGGGACCAAGACTTGGGGAACGGACGAAATCGATGATTTGTGGCATTCGGCGCTCAACAGCCGGGGGGTATTTTTCAGTGCCAAAGACCCCAAGGAGTTGGCGGACTCAATCAAGAGTTCGGTGGGGCAAGCCTTGGAACGCGAATTGCGTGAGGCTGGCGTGGCGACCGCATCAACGATTCTGCAGGATGGCAATCGCAAATACATTCCTATGTATCGGACCTCCGACTGGAATGGGGACATTCAAGCATATCTGCTCGACTCGGCAGGTCAGGCAGGCGCGCTCAGTTGGACAGCCACCTCCAAGTTGCCCACATGGAACAATCGCAAGATCTATACATGGCGGGCGGATACCGTGCCGCCTGCAGCGGTGCCTTTCACATGGACTGACATGGGGGGCGACAGCCAAGCCGCTCTCGGCAGCGTGGGGAGTACCTATACCTCGTCCTTTGTGGATTTTCTGAGGGGTGACAGGAGTAAGGAGGGCGACAGCCAACCATTTCGTGTGCGCAAGGGGATTCTGGGGGACTTCATCAATTCCAATCCTGTGTTGGTCAAGGATGCTGTGAATATGGGATATATCAATTTGCCAACCACTCAAGGTGGAGGAGCTGCTTACTCTTCTTTTTTGACGCAGAAGGCAGCGCGTCCCGCGGTTTTGTTTGTCGGTGCTAACGATGGCATGTTGCATGCATTCAAGGACACCCTGGGGGCTGTGCCAGCAGATGATGGCAAGGAGATCTTTGCTTATGTACCCAAGGCGGTCTACCCTAATCTGTCAAAGCTAAGTGACAAGACCTACGGCACAGCATTGCTCTATCACCAGTTCTTTGTCGATGGTCCATTGATGGAGACGGACGCTTTCGTTAAAGCACCTGGCGCCTCTACGCCTAGCTGGCGCAATTACCTGCTGGGCACCTTGGGTGCGGGCGGGCGAGCCGTGTTCGCGTTGGATGTCACTGATAACGTTAATTTGGGTGCTTCCAACATACGATGGGAGTTATCCAGTGACGGTAATGGTGATGTGGGTTATATTTCCGCGCCGGTGCAGGTGGGAGTTTTGCCCAATGGCGAGTGGGTGGCAATATTTGGCAATGGAAGCTACAGCACATCGGGCAATGCAGTGCTGTTTGTTGTTAATCTGGAAACAGGCGTTACGCAGACATTGACCGTAGACTCTTCTGGTGCCAATGGCCTGGGAGGGGTTGGCGTTGTGCGTAACAGCAGTGGGCAGATTACAACTCTTTATGCTGGCGATTTGAAGGGTAGTCTGTGGAAGTTTGACTATCTGGCTTCGGCATCCAGCCGCTTTCAAGTGTCTGGCGGAGCGGCATTTTTCGCTGCTACCAGTTCGGGTGGGACGCTGCAACCCATTACGCAGGCGCCGGTTGCCTACGATTTTTCTAAAGGTGGCAAGCTCGTGGTATTCGGTACCGGCGTTCTGAACACCACGACCGATGCCGACTCAACGGCCGTGCAGTCCATCTACGCGGTCTGGGACAAGGCGTCAGACACTTTGCCTCGGCCTATGGGGAGGAGTGTGCTGGAGCCCCGGACGATCACTGCTGTCACTGGCGCTGGTGGTGCCGTCTTCTACTCGCTCGACGGAACGGCGGTTAACTGGACATCCCTGCGTGGTTGGGTCTTGGACCTGGATGTCATCACCGGCTTGCGAGTGGTTTATCCGTTGCAACGCGTAAGTTCGTCCGTTGTCTTGGTTAGCGCTGTCGCGCCTGCTCGCAATGTGCAAGTATGCGATACGGCGGCGGGTTCTGGCTTGAATCTGATGTTTGGCGTGGAGGCTGGCGTGAACCCGTCATATCCGATGTTTGATACCAATGGAGATGGTGTATTCGGCAGTGACGATGCCCGGGTCGCAGGCTATGCAACAGGTGCGGATGGTATTGATGCCGTGGTTAGGGGCACGCAGACTTGTGTCTCGGGTATCTGCACGACCAAGCTCAGCATTCAAAATACGGCAGGCCAGTTTGGCGCTTCCATTCAGGAAACGCAAAGCACGGTGGGTGCCAGGGTGATCAAGGATCGGGTCTGGCGGCACATTATCAATCCCCCCATTCGTTGAATCGTTACAAGGTTTGAATAAGCATGTATTCATTGCGCAATAAATCCCCCCGCTTGTCTCGTGCTTCCACGTCAGGGTTCACACTGATCGAATTAATGATCGTGATAGCAATTGTTGGTGTCCTGGCCATGCTGGCCTATCCAAGTTATGTCGAGCACCTGCGGCGGGGGTACCGTGTCGAGGCACGCACGGCCTTATTGGAGGCGCAGCAATTCATGGAGCGTTTTTATGCAGCTAACAGCCGCTATACGACCGATGCAGCCGGGACGACGAGTCCAACGCTGCCAGCTCGGTTGCAGAATGTTCCAGCGGGTTCGCCGCGTTATACCTTGGGCGTGGTTGCTACAGTTAACTCGTACACTTTGACGGCAACGGCCGCGAGCGCTGACAAATGTGGCAACCTCACGCTGACCAATACAGGCGTCAAAGGACGTAGCGGGTCTGAGATGTCAGTGCAGGACTGCTGGAAGTAAGGCCGGGAATTCAGGCTCAGCGCCTGACCTCATCCACCAGCATCTTGAACTCGTCAATGTCCTCGAAGCTGCGGTAGACGCTGGCAAAGCGGACGTAGGCCACCTTATCGAGTTTCTTCAACTCACGCATGACCAGTTCGCCAATGCGTGTGGAGGGGACCTCGCGCAGGCCCAGGTTGAGCAGTTTCTCTTCAATGCGCTCAATCGCGCTGTCGATTTGCTCGGTGCTGACCGGGCGCTTGCGCAACGCCAGGTTCATCGAGGCCTGCAGCTTGGCCCGCTCGTATTCGATGCGCCGGCCGTCTTTCTTGACGATGGCCGGGAAGTTGACGTCGGGACGCTCGTAGGTGGTGAAGCGCTTGTCGCAGGCGCCACATTGGCGCCGCCGGCGGATGAAATCCCCATCCTCCGAGATCCGGGTCTCGACGACCTGGGTCTCGGAGTGACCGCAGAAGGGACATTTCATGGCAGCAAGCCTTGGAGCGTGAACGCACGGTTTTGATCACGGGCACCCGTGGAACCGGCTTGGCCGGGCCACAGGGTGCGCCCCCCCTGCCACCGAAGGATGGCGTTCAGGGGGCTGAGGGCTGCGGCTCCAAGCCTGCCTGCGCAGGCTTGGACAGCCGGAAGAACCATTGCCTCTGGCAATTGGTGCCGGGGCGCGCAGCGCCTCAGGGGGGTGTTGGTCACTTGTACACCGGGAAGCGTGCGGTCAGGGCGTTGACCTTGGCGCGCACGGCAGCGATGTTGGCTTCATCGCGCGGGTTGTCCAGCACGTCGGCAATCAGGTTGGCCGTCAGGCGGGCTTCCTCGTCCTTGAAGCCGCGCGTGGTCATGGCCGGGGTGCCGATGCGCACGCCGCTGGTGACCATCGGCTTTTCCGGATCGTTCGGGATGGCGTTCTTGTTGATGGTCATGTGGGCAGCGCCCAGCACGGCTTCGGCTTCCTTGCCGGTGATGCCCTTGGCGCGCAGATCGACCAGCATGACGTGGCTTTGCGTACCGCCGCTGACGATGCGCAGGCCGCGTTGGGTCAGCGTTTCGGCCACGATGCGGGCATTGGTTACCACCTGCTGCTGGTAGGTCTTGAAGCTCGGGTCCATGGCTTCCTTGAAGGCTACCGCCTTGGCGGCAATCACATGCATCAGCGGGCCGCCTTGCAGGCCGGGGAAGATGGCGCTGTTGATGGCTTTCTCGTGCTCGGCCTTCATCAGGATGATGCCGCCACGCGGGCCACGCAGGCTCTTGTGGGTGGTGGAGGTCACCACGTCGGCAAACGGCACCGGGTTGGGATAGACGCCGGCGGCAATCAGGCCGGCGTAGTGGGCCATGTCCACCATGAAGATGGCGCCGACGTCCTTGGCCACCTTGGCAAAACGGGCGAAGTCGATATGCAGGCTATAGGCGGACGCGCCGGCGATGATGAGCTTCGGCTTCGTTTCGTGCGCCTTCTTCTCCATGGCGTCGTAGTCGATCTCTTCCTTGGCGTTGAGGCCATAGGAGACGACGTTGAACCACTTGCCGCTCATGTTCAGGGCCATGCCGTGGGTCAGGTGGCCGCCTTCGGCCAGGCTCATGCCCATGATGGTGTCGCCGGGCTTGAGGAAGGCCAGGAACACGGCCTCGTTGGCCGAGGCGCCGCAATGCGGCTGAACGTTGGCGGCTTCGGCACCGAAGATGGCCTTGACGCGGTCAATGGCCAGCTGCTCGGCCACGTCCACATATTCGCAACCGCCGTAATAGCGCTTGCCCGGGTAACCCTCGGCGTACTTGTTGGTGAGCTGCGAGCCCTGGGCGGCCATGACGGCTGGCGAGGCGTAGTTTTCGCTGGCAATCAGCTCGATGTGGTGTTCCTGGCGGGCGTTTTCGGCCTGGATGGCGGCCCAGAGTTCGGGGTCAGTCTGTTCGACGAGGATGTTTCGGTTGTACATGGCAGTCGGGTAAAACGCTGGTCCCCCGTCATGCGGGGGCTGCCCAGGCGAACGGCTGAACACAGAAAACCACGCGGGTTCTGCGGCACGCTTCCCTGTGGTGTCCCACGTCAGCACAACCTGCCCGAGGAGGGCGGCGCGCCTATCGCCAGTCGCGTACCCCTCAAGTGTAGCTGACGGGCGAGGGCCTTGCCGTCCTGCGCCTCAACAAGGGGTCAGCTGAGGGCGACCTTTTCCGTGGTGGTTTCGGGTTTGGCAGGCGTTGTGACCGGGATGATCTGCGGTGTCAGGAGCGGCACGACGCGGCCATTGGCAACCTGTTGCAGGCGGGCATGTTCGGCCAGCACTTTGGCGCCATAACCGGTGTCATCGTCCAGGTTGGCGGCCCCGACATAAAAACGCAGGCCGCCTTCCAGCGAGCCGGCGCGTTCAATACATTCCTGCAGCACCTTGGCGCCCACGCGCAAGTTGCTCACGGGATCAAAGGCGGCAAATTTGCCGCCAAAGCTTTCGTATTTGTCGCTGTGGATCCGGGTCATGACCTGCATCAGGCCCTGGGCGCCGACCGGGCTCTGGGCAAACGGGTTGAAGCCGGATTCCACTGCCATCACGGCCAGCAGCAAGGTCGGGTCCAACTGGGTGCGTTTGCCGATTTCATACGCTTCGGCCACCAGGGCGCTCAGGGGTTCGGGCGCAACACGGTACTTTTTGCTCAACCAGTAGGCGACGGCGGCCTGTTGTTTGGGCAGATCCTTGGGGTTGGCCGCCGTGGCACGCTCAATGGCATCGGCCTCCACCACAAAACCGGTGATGGCAATCTGGCGGCTTTGCAGCCAGCTCATCAGGCGGACTTCGCCGGCCTGGCGCAGTTCCGGGCGGGCGATCAGGGTGATCGTGGCAAACATCACAGCCAGCCCGAGGAGGGCAAAGCCGTTGTGGGTAATTTCAAAAAAGCCTTGGGCGACATCAGCAGCGAAGGTTCGCAGGCCTAGGCTCAATTTTTTGAACGCTGTCATAGCACTTCCTCTTCTCGCGTGGGCCGGTGCCTTGGCACCGCAGAAAGGTCGCAGTGTCAGGAACAGGTGTCACGTCTGGGTTGGTACGTCATCAGAATCCTGCGGGTCGTCTCTAGCGAGGGCAGCGATTCGATGTAGCCGGGGTCGGCAGCGGGTTCGGGTTCCCCCTGACTTAAGGCAGGGTTGGCTGAATTTTAAGTGCTTCAATATACCTGGTCAATAATAAAGAATCGTTTTGTTATTCCTTTAATATTCTGTGACGAAGGTGGGTACTGGGCAATCAAATGGCCGGATTTCATTGAAATTCCGATTTGAAATCGCCCGCAGGATGGCTAAATTGAAAGGGCCTGACGCATCAGGCACGCTCTGTCGGTAGTAAGCAGTCCGCACCCAATCGGTGTTCTGGGCTGACAGAACCCGGCGATTCTGGGGGCAATCTCTTGCCTCCTGCGCATGGTGGGACTCGACTCTCCCCCTTGCGTAACCCAGACGGCATGGGCCTTGAGCCAGCCGTCAAGCCCGGCGGGCAGGCTGCAGGCCAACCGTCCGGGCTTTCTTATTTGGACGGCGAGACAAATTTTTTCAACTCGGGAATTGATCTTTGCGGTATCCCGGGCAAACTCGACCGTATGACGCTCGATTCGATCAAGAAAAACAAGTGGGTGCGGCAAGCCTTGATGGTCGCGGCCGGTATCGTGGTGCTGTGGGGGTTGGGTTGGGCCGTTGTGCCCGGCCTGGTCAAAAACCAGCTGGAAAAGCTGGCGAGTGAGCAACTGGGGCGTCAAGTCAGCCTGGGAGTGGTCCATTTCAGCCCCTGGTCACTGGAGCTGACCCTGGAAGATCTGGTCGTGGCCGGCCTACCCGGTGCGCCGTCGCAACTGCAGATCAAACGTGTCTATCTGGATGCCGAGCTGCAATCCCTGCTGCGGCTGGCGCCGGTGGTGGATGCACTGCAGCTGGATGGCCTGGCCTTGCGGCTGACCTACCAAGGAGACGGCCACTATGACGTGGACGATGTCTTGGCGCGACTCATGGCGCCCGCCGATCGGCCACGCCCGCCGGCAGGCTTGCCCCGGTTTGCCCTCTACAACATCGCGGTGCAGTCAGGCTCGATCGACTTCGTCGACCAGAGCGTCGGTCGCACGCACGTAGTGCGCGAGCTGAACCTCAGCATTCCCTTTCTGAGCAGCCTGACGTCGCGGCGTGATGTCATCACCGAGCCCCGGCTGGCCTTTCATCTGAACGGCAGCCGCTTTGATTCCCGAGCGCAAACCACGCCGTTTGCGCCATCGCACAAGACCGATGCCACATTCCAGCTGGCCAATCTGGACCTGCGACCCTACCTGCCCTATCTGCCGGCCGGTTTGCCGATCAAGGTGCTGGCTGGGGTGGCGGGGGCGGATGTGCGGCTGCATTTCGAACAGGCCCCCAAGCCCGCGGTGCGGCTCAGCGGGGCCATTGAACTGAAAGGGCTGCAACTGGCCGATGCCCAAGGGCAGGATCTGCTGGCTCTGGAGGCCTTGCGGGTCGATATGGCCGATGTCCGGCCCCTGGAACAGATCGTCAAGCTGGCGTCGGTGGAGCTGACGGGGCCAACGCTGGACGCCCGTCGTGACAAGGCCGGCGCAGTCAATCTGTTGAACCTGGCACTGCCTCAAGACGGGAAGGTTTCCCGGTCCCAGCAGGATGGCTCTATAGCGCAACCTGCCGCCCCAGCCAATGCCTGGCAGCTGGCGCTCGCCAAGTTCACGGTCCGTGGCGGCCTGCTGCGCTGGCGCGATGCCGCGGTGACGCCGGCCGCCCGGATCGACATGCGCGATCTGGCGCTGGATGCCACGGCTTTGGCCCTGCCTTGGCGGCAGCCTGCCAGCTTCACAGGCTCCCTGGCACTGGCCAGCGGAACTGATCCGAACGGCAACAAGCCTCGTGCGGCCAAGGCCGAGGCCGCAACTGCCATGGCGCAGTTGAGCTTCAAGGGGGAGGCCAGCGAGCAGGCGGCAACGATCAGCGCCGAACTCAAGGACCTGCCGTTGGCACTGGCGACGCCTTATGCGGCGCAAGTGATCGAGCCGGCACTGGGCGGGAACCTCAGTGCCCAACTGGCTTTGCAATGGAAGGGCGGACAGTGGCAGGTGCAAGTGCCCCGACTGGAGGCCAGCAAGTTGACCTTGGGCCCCCAGAGCCGGACGGACCGCAACTGGCCGTTGTTCCTCGGCCGGCTTGACGTGCAGGGCGTCGAGATCAAGCCCGGCGAACGCAGTGTGACATTGGCCAAGCTGGCCCTCCACCAGCCCGCGGTTGCGGTGGAGCGCGACCGCGAAGGGCGCTGGATGTTCGAGCGCTGGTTGTCGCCGACCATGCCCGCGTCGACCCCGGCTGCCGATGCGACAACGCGGAAACCAAAGGCGGTGCGCGTCGATGAGGCCAAGCCGTCCGCGCCTGCCGCGCCCTGGCGGGTGGCGGTGGGTGATGCGACGGTGGAGGGCGGACAGATCCGGTATGCCGATCGTGCGCATGGCCGGCCTGTGGTGTTCGACCTGTCGGCCCTGTCGCTGCAACTGAAGGACTTTGCTTCCGACAGTCGCCAACCCGGCCCGCTCAAGCTCTCGGCCCGCATGCGGGCGCGCCGTGGCGAGCCGGGGCAACTGGGTTTCACGGGCAATCTGGCCCTGCAGCCCCTGGCCGTGCAGGGGCGTGTCCAGGCCGTCGATCTGCCGGCCCACGTCCTGTCCCCCTATCTGACGGACGTGCTCAATCTGCGGTTGCAGCGGGCCGATGCCGGCTTCAAGGGGCAAGTCTCCTATGCGCAAACAGCCCGAGGCCCTGTTTTCAAGCTTGGCGGCGATGCCCTGCTGGAGGATCTGCTGGCCAACACCGTGCCGGTGGCCGCCCAGACGCAGGATCTGCCGGTAGGAGAGGAATTGCTGAGCTGGAAGGCGCTGAGCCTGCGCGGTCTCAATGTAGCGCTGGCGCCGGGGCAGGCGACCCGGGTGGCGGTGGCCGAAACCGCGCTGAGCGACTTCTATGCGCGCATCATCATCCATGAAAACGGCCGCATCAACCTGCAAGACCTGGTGAAGGCGAGCGAAGCCAGCGCGCCAGCTGCGGAGGCCGCTTCAACGCCGGCCGCCGCGACCTCGACCAATGCCTCTGCCAGCACGGCGGGCGCTACCCTGGCACCCGTGATCGAGATGGGGCCGATCAGCCTGGTGAACGGCCGGGTGCTTTTCTCCGACCGTTTCATCAAGCCCAACTACAGTGCCGATCTGTCCGAGTTGACCGGCCGGCTCAGTGCCTTTGCGTCGGTGCCTGCCGGCGGCGAAGCCGGTGCTGCGCCGGCCATGGCCGACCTGGAGCTGCGCGGGCGTGCCGAGGGCACGGCGTCACTGGAAATCCTGGGCAAACTCAACCCGCTGGCCAAGCCGCTGGCGCTGGACATCACCGGCAAGATGCGCGATCTGGAGCTGCCGCCGCTGTCGCCCTACAGCGTGAAATATGCCGGCCATGGCATCGAGCGCGGCAAGCTGGCCATGGATGTGGCCTACAAGGTGGAGCCGGATGGGCAACTGGTGGCGCGCAACAAGCTGGTGCTCAACCAGCTCACCTTCGGCGATCCGGTGGAGGGCGCCCCCAACAGCCTGCCGGTGCGGCTGGCGGTGGCACTGCTGGCCGACAGCAATGGCGTGATCGACATCAACCTGCCGATCAGTGGCTCACTCAACGACCCGGAATTCAGTTTCGGCGGCATCATTTTCAAGATGATCATGAACCTGATCGCCAAGGCCATCACCTCGCCATTTGCCTTGCTGGCGTCGGCCTTTGACGGTGGCGATGACGGCGAACTCGGGATGGTGCCTTTCGCACCTGGGTCGTCCGTGCTCAGCGCGGAGGCACAAGCCAATCTGGACAAGGTGGCCAAGGCCATGAAGGACCGTCCGTCGCTGACCATGACCGTGGCCGGTATGGCCAGCCTGGAGGCTGAACGCGAGGGCTACAAGCGCGAACGCCTGAGTGCGCTGATGCTGGCCGAGAAACGGCGCGCCGCGGTGGTGGCCGGCAAACCGGCCGATGCTGTGCAAGCCGTGACCTCGGCCGAACGGCCGGAGCTGCTCAAGGCGGTGTACCGGCGTGCCCAGATTTCCAAGCCGCGCAACCTGCTGGGTTTTGCCAAGGATCTGCCGCCGGCCGAGATGGAGGCGCTGTTGCTGGCCAGCATTCCGGTGGGCGAGCAGCAGATGCAGGAACTGGCGCTGGCGCGTGGTGTGGCGGTGAAGGACTATCTGAGCAGCCGCGAACTGCCCGTGGATCGCCTGTTCCTGGGCGGCGCCAAGTCGCAGGCCGCTGACGCCAAATGGGTCCCCCACGCCGAGCTCTCGCTGACGATGAAATAAGCGCCCCGGCGCAAAAACATGCGCCAGGCATGAAGCGCAACGCCGTTCGGGGCGACAATACGCGGCTGAACCCATTCCGATCCACCTTGCTGCCGAGCTCACCGTGAACTCCTCCGTGCCTGCCAAACCGACCGACCTCCAACAACTTGATGCCCTCACCGGTGGCGCTTTCTCCGCGGCCACCTCCGGCGAGCGCGCGGCGCGCGTGCGCGAGTGGCTGGCCAGCGAGCCCGAGCCTGAACAGCTGCAAGTGGTCTTCAAGGAACTCAGCGTGAAGGACAAGGGCGCGGCCAAACTGCTGCGTGAACGGCTGGACGACATCCGCCGTGCCAAGGGGCAGGAGGCGATGGCTGCCGAGTGGGCGGGCAAGGCGCAGGCGCTGCTCGAGGCCGGCAAGCTCAATATTGCCGACGCCCTGGCCTGGCAGCGCGATGCCGCCAAGGCGGGTGCGCCGTTGAGCCGTGAACCCTTGGCCGGCCTCAAGGTGCAACTGGCCGAGCGGGTCAAGGTGATTGAAGATCTGCAGCATCGCGTGCAGGTGCAGCGCGAGGCCGCCGTGCTGCTGGCCCAGCGCATCGAGGTGTTGTCCACCAAGTCGTGGAAGGACGCCCAGGCTGCGGCCGATGCCTTGCGTGCCGACGTGACCAGCTGGCAGGAGCAGGCCGCGGCCTTGCCGGGGGATGCCAACTGGTCCAGCGTTGATGCGCGTTTCCCGCCCCAACTGGAAACCTCGCGCGGGCAACTGACGCTGGTGTGGGAAGCATTCAGTGCTGCGCTGGCGCAGGCCGTGGCAGCGGCGGCCGATCCGGCGCAGGCCTTGCCGCAGGTGCCGGTGTGGGCCGACGAGCTGCGCCAGGCGCGCGGCCTGCCGCCGGAAGCGGCGCCGCAGCCGGCCAAACCCAAGGTTGACCCTCAAATCCGTGCCCAAGCCACGTCGGCTGTGCGCGAGGCGCTCTCAAAATTGGAGCAGGAAGTGGCCGAAGGCCATGGCAAGGCCAGCACCGGTGCGGCCGCCAACCTGCGCCAGGCGCTCAAGGAGCATGGCCGCCATATCGATGACGCGCTCGACAAGCAGGTTCATGCAGCGCTTGCTGCGGCCGGCGAACTCGAAGGCTGGCAGCGCTGGCGCGCCGACCAGCTGCGCGAGGAACTGGTGGGCAAGGCCGAGGCCTTGCTGAACCGCCCCGAGGGCCAGACGCTGGGTGGGCGCAAGATGCAGGAAACCCTGCGCGCCCTGCGCGATCAGTGGAAGCAGACCGACCAGGGCGGTGTGCCCAACCATGCCTTGTGGAAACGCTTTGACGAAGCCTGCAACCAGGCGCACAAGGTGGTCGAGGCCTGGCTGGACAAGGTGCGGGCCGAGGCGGCCGAGCACCGGGCCAAGCGGCTCGCGCTGGTCGAGGAACTCAAGGCCTGGGCGACCGCCAACACGACCGCGGCTGGCAACGACTGGAAAGGTTTCAGCCGCGAGCTGCATCAGTTCGCCGAGCGCTGGCGCGAAGCCGGCCACCTGAGCGAAAAGGCCTTTGCCGAGTTGCAGCCGCTGTGGAAAGCCGCCATGGCAGCGGCCAGTGCGCCGCTGGAAGCGGTGCAAAAGGCCAGCCAGCAGCGCCGCCAGGCCATGATCGAGGAGGCGGCGGTGCTGGGCGCAGCGCCCGTGTTGCGCATCGATGCCGTCAAGGCCTTGCAGCAGCGCTGGCAGGCCGAAGCCCATGCCGTGCCGATGGAGCGCCGTCATGAGCAAAAACTGTGGGATGCCTTCCGCAAGCCGATTGACGAAGCCTTCAACCGCAAGACGGCCGAACGCGAGAAGGTCTCCAGCGCCATGAGCGAGCGCGACCGCCAGGTGATGGAGGCGGCCAAGGCCTTGGAAGCCGCCAATGCCGGTGGCGACGCGCAGACCATCCGTGCCGCCATGAACGCGTTGGAGAATGCCCTGCGGGCCTCCGAAAGTGCACCGGTTGCAGAGGAAAAACAGGCTCAAGCGCCAGTGGAATCTGCGCCGACTGCTACAGAAACAGGAGCGGATGAAGCGCCGGCCGAAGCCGTCGCACCTGCCGCCGAACCGCCCAAGCCGCGCAAGCCGCGCAAGCCCGTGGTGGCGGTGCGCGGTGACGACCGTCCCGGCATGAAAAAGGCCGAGCCCGCCGCACCGGCAGGCCGTGGCCGGCCCGGCGAGCGGCGCGAGGGCGGCCGTCGCGATGAGCGGGGCTTCGACCGTGGCGCGGAACGCGGTGGCCGGCGTGAACCTCGCGAGTCCTACCGTGAGCAGCCGCGTCTGGGCGATGCCGCTTTCCGTGCCCAGCGCGAGGCGCTGGAGCATGCCCAACTGGCGTTGAAGAAGCTGGCGGCGCAGGCGCATGGCGAGTCGCTGACGCACCTGCTCGCTGCCTGGGAACAGCGCGATGCCAGCCAGTTGCCGACCGTACAGGAGCTGGGCAGCCGCGTCACGCCGGCGGTGCGCACCTTGTGGAGCCAGGCCTTGTCGGCAGCGCCTTCCGGCGAGGCTGCCACCGCCTTGCTGCGGCTGGAGATTGCCGCCGAGGTGCCGACACCGGCCGCGGCGCTGGAGGCCCGCCGTGCCCTGCAGCTGCAGTTGCTCACCAAGCGCAATGACCCGGCGCCGGTGCAGACCTGGGGCCAGGATGCGGCGCGTGTGCTGGGTTCGGCCTTCGAGGCTGAACAGGCGCGGCGCCTGCAGAACACCCTGAAGGTCTTGTTGCGTCGCTGATCGGCCTGACGCGCTGCCTGGTGGCGGCCTCTGGAGGTGCTGCCTTCAGGCGCCGGGCCGGTAGAAGGCGTCAAACAAGGGCAGCAGTGCGACAAAGTCTTGCGCGAACTGCGGGCGGTTGACGAAATACGCTTCGCTGGCCACGGCAAAGAACTCGTCGATGGCCTCGGCGCCATAAGGGTCGAGCCAGGGTGGCGGTGCGCCGAAGCGCTCGGCCCGGATGACCTGTTCGCGGAAGTCTTCAAAGCCGGCCTGCAGCGTGGCCAACCAGTGGTCGCGTGCCTGGCGTGCACTGCTGATGCCGAGGAAACCGGCAGGCAGGGGCGGGCAGCCATCGGGCTGGCCATCGCGCAAGTCGAGCTTGTGCACGAACTCGTGGATGACCACGTTGTAGCCGCGCTCGCTGGAGGCGGCTGCCACGTCCTGCCAGCTCAGCATCACCGGGCCGCCCTGCATGGCCTCGCCGGCCAGCACTTCGTCGTAGTGGTGCACCACGCCGTCCTCGTCCATCACTTCGCGCTGCGCCAGCACTTCGTCCGGGTGCACCACGATGCCGACGAAGTCGTCGTACCAGTCCAGCGGCTGGCGGCCGGCGCCGAAGTACAGCACCGGCAGGCAGGCCTGGGCGGCAATCGCCACCGCCATGGCATCCGTAATGACCAGTCCCTGGGCGCCGTGGAATTCCTTGTTGGCCAGGAAGCCGGCACTGAGCTCGCGCAGGCGCTGCTGTTCGGCGGGGAGGCCTGTTGCAAGAAACGGGTAGTCGGTCAGGGTGGCTTGCCACAGCGCATCCGGAATGTCGCGGGGCGTGCCGGCCAGGCGCCGCAGCCAGCCCCACATGGTCAGACCGCCTGTTGGGCCGGCAGGCGCTGGACCTGCACGGTCCCGGCGCCCCGCTGCAGGCGCAGCACTTCGGCGCGTGGCGGTGTGCTGCCGGCATCCCAGTCGCTCAGCACGCGCCGGCGCAGGCCGTCACCGAAGGCGTGGTCTGCCGGCTTGTGGGTGTGACCGTGGATCAGTTCGCGTGCCTGGGCCGCTTGTAGCCAGGCTGTTGCGGCGGCGGCATCCACATCAGCGTAGAGGGCGCCGCTGCGCTTGCGGGCCTCGCTTTCGGTGCGCAGGCCGCGTGCGATGGCACGGCGCTCTGCCAGCGGCTTGGCCAGAAAGGCCTGTTGCCATTCGGCGCTGCGTACCTGGGCCCGGAATTGCAGGTAGTCGGTGTCGTCCAGGCACAGGGCGTCACCATGTGAGAGCAGCCAACGCTGTCCGCCGAAGGCCAGCACGGTGGGGTCGGCCAAGAGGTCAAGACCGCAGGCCTGGGCAAACACGTTGCCGAGAAGGAAGTCGCGGTTGCCGTGCATGAGGAACACGGCGCGACGCTGGGCGGTGGTGCGCAGGATGTGAACGCAGCCGGCCTCGAAACGGGCCTCGTCGTCGGCGTTAGCCGGGCCGTCATCGCCGACCCAGACCTCGAACAGGTCGCCCAGGATGAACACAGCATCGGCGTGGGTGTGCGCCATGTAATGTTCCCAGGCCTGCACGGTGGCGGGCTCGCCGGCCTGCAGGTGCAGGTCGGAAATGAAATCGACCACCTGCCAGGCCGCAGGAGCGGTGAGCTCCGCGATCCGGGGGGTGGTCGGGTTCATGCGGGCGGGGGATCAGGCCAGAGCGGTGGCCTTCTCGATCACCACATCCTCTTTCGGCACATCGCCGTGGTAGCCCTTCTGGCCGGTCTTGACGGCGGCGATCTTGTCGACCACGTCGGTACCGGCAACCACCTTGCCGAACACGGCATAACCCCAGCCTTGGGCAGAAGGGGCCGTGTGGTTGAGGAAGCCGTTGTCGGCCACGTTGATGAAGAACTGCGACGAGGCCGAGTGCGGGTCGTTGGTACGGGCCATGGCAATGGTGTACTTGTCGTTCTTCAGGCCGTTGTTGGCCTCGTTCTCGATCGGCTTGTCGGTCGGCTTCTGGTTCATGCCGGGCTCGAAGCCGCCGCCCTGGATCATGAAGCCGGGGATGACACGGTGGAAGATGGTGCCGTTGAAGTGGCCCTTGTTCACGTAGGCCAGAAAGTTTTCGACGGTCTTCGGTGCCTTGGCGGCGTCGAGTTCAAGCGTGATGGTGCCGAGGCCGGCGATCTGGAGTTCGACTTGAGGATTGCTCATGATGATGCTTTCTTATTTCAGCAGGGTCGCCGACTTGATGAGGATGGGGGTGAGCGGTACGTTCTGGTGCATGCCCTTGTTGCCGGTGGGGCTGGTACGGATCTTGTCGACCACGTCCATGCCGGACACCACCTTGCCGAACACGGCATAACCATAACCGTCGGGCATGGGGGCATTGAGGCCGCGGTTGTCGACCACGTTGATGAAGAACTGTGCCGTGGCGGAATTCGGGTTGCCGGTACGTGCCATGGCGATGGTGCCGCGGTCGTTCTTCAGGCCGTTGTTGGCCTCCAGCGGAATCGGCTCGCGCGTCGGCTTTTGCTGCATGTCAGGCGTGAAGCCGCCGCCCTGGATCATGAAGCCGTCCATCACGCGGTGGAAGATGGTGCCTTCGTACTGACGCTCGGCCACGTACTGCAGGAAGTTGGCCACGGTCCTGGGGGCCTTGTCCGGGTAGAGCTCAAGCACGATGTCGCCGGCGCTGGTGGCCAGCGCAACGCGCGGCGCCGACTGGGCGCTGGCCGTGCCATGCAGCAGCACGGCTGCGGCGCTGGCCAGGAAAAGACGGCGCAGGAGGGAGGAGGGCTGGGAGGTCATCCGAGGTTGCCTTCGTAAAAAATCTTCCACTGGCTGCCTTCGCGGATCCAGTACTGTCGTTTGGTCGGGCCGGTGCGCGTGCCGTCGGGCACCTCGCCAAAGGTCACGACCATGGTGTCGGCGGCATCGGTCCAGCGCAGGTAGGACAGGTCCTTCAGCTGGATCGGCCGGCCCTTGACGCGATCGACCTCGCTGCGCAGGGACGGTGCCCATTCGCGCAGGGACTTGCCGTTGCTGTTGAAGTCGGCGGTATAGAAGCTCAGCAGCTGATCGATGTTGCCGCTGGACTTGGCATTGCGCCAGGCGGTCAGGGCTTCCTCAAAGGGTTTGCTCTGGGCGCGGGTGCTGTGCGGTGCCACCCAGTCAAGCTTGTGCGAGATCACCACCGGCGTGGTGCGGACTTCGACCGTGCGGATGAGGCGGTCCAGATCGGGGTTGGCCAGCACGACGCAGCCGTCAGAGGCCAGCGGTGGGCGCGAGAACTGGTTGGGCGGCGTGCCGTGCAGCCAGATGCCGCGGCCGGTCTTGCCGCGCTTGCTGTCCAGCACATTGGGGTAGTTGATCGGCAGGGCACCCGTGCCGTAGAAGTCGCGCAGCGACTTGGGGTCGAGGTTGCTGGTGATGAAATACACGCCCAGCGGTGTGCGTGCATCGCCTTCGACCGCCTTCTCGATGCCGGATTTGCCGACCGAGATGTAGTAGTCGGCCACCAGGTTCAGGCCACGCTCGCTGTTCTCGAACAGGTACAGGCGCGAACGCGAGGCGTCCACGGCAATGGCGTGCTTGTTGCGCGGCGACAGGGCCAGGAACTGCGAGGGGATGGTGCCGGCCGGCGGCCGCTCGCGCAGGGCCTTGAGGCGCATCTGCGATTCGTCGCGCAGCTCGGCCAGGCTGGTGCTGTGGGCCAGGATTTCGGGCACATCACCGAACTTGCGCAGGGCCCGCGTGCGCGCTGTCAGCAGATCACCATAGACCAGCTGGGCCAGCTGGAAGTTGGGATAGTCGCGCACCAGGCTCTCGGCGCGAGCCAGCGCTTCGCGTGTCTTGCCATGGCCGGTCAGGCGGTAGACCTCGATCAGCCGGGCCTCGGCCACGCCATCGTTGGTGACGGTGTTGCGGGCAGCAGGGGCGGCGGCATTGGGTTTCTGGCTTTTTTTGCCGGGGTCGGCGCTCGCCGGCGCTGTGAACAGGCCGGTGGCAGCAATGAGCAAAAACGCTAAAAATCCTTGGGTCATGTCAGTTCAAAAGCAATGTGGGGAGCCCCGTCGGTATTCCTGTGGGACACGGATCATGGCTTCAGGTTCCCGTTGATTCCCTGACAATCAGCCAGCGCTCGCCCGATTTGACCAGATCGAGCGTCTTGCGGCTGGAAACCGCCAGTGCGTCAGCCTTGTAGTCCTGGCGGAATTTTGCCACTGCCTTGGTGCCATTGACACTCACGCTCAGGTTTTCCAGCTTGACGCTGATGGTCGACTTGCCGGTGATGCGCTGGCGTCGTTCGCTTTCCCAGCTGCTGCGCGACAGTTTGCCCGGCGGATCGAACTCCTTGCCATAGGCGCCGAGGTAGGCGTTCATGTCCTTGTTGGCCCAGGCCTTGGCCCAGGCGCGCACGGCGGCTTCCACATCCTTGGCGGCGTGGTCGGCCGTCACCGGCTTGGCTGCCGGGACCGGGGCTGCCGGTGCGGCGGGGGCTGCTGCCACCACGGCCGGCTTGGGTGTGGGTGCCGCGGCCGGCGCCGGGGCGGCGGGTGCCGGTGGTGTGGCCTGGGGGGCTGCCGGGGCCGGGGTGACGGGGCGCTGGCCCTTGGCGGCAGGGTCGAACAGTTCGCGGATCAAGGCCAGCTTGGGCTGGGCCGTGGCACCGCCGCTGTCGAGCTGCAGGGCCTTGTTGTAGGCCTGGCTGGCCAGTTTGGCATAGACGTCACCCAGGTTTTCGTGCGCGGTCGAGTAGCTCGGGTTGGTGCGGATCGCCATCTCCAGCGCGGCGCGCGCCTTGTCGTACTGGCCCTGGCCCGCATAGAGCACGGCCAGGTTGTTGTAGGGTTCGGGCAGCTCGGGGTAGTCCTCGGTCAGCTTGGTGAACGTGGCGATGGCGTCATTGGTCTTGCCGGTTTCGCGCTGGATCACGCCCTTGATGAAGCGCATCTGCGGGTCGCGCGGCTTGGCGGCCAGGTACTGGTCGGCCTTGGTCTGGGCCTCGGCCAGCTTGCCCGCTGCGACCAGCTTGTTGACGTCGCCGTATTCATCGGCATGCACGGACGGGAGGGCCAGACAGCCTGCCAATGCAAGCAGCCGGAGAAGGTGAGAAAGTTTGGCGCTACCGTGCTTCATAAATCGTGGATGGGTGCAAGCCCGTGTCGGATGACAAATCGCGGGGCTTTATACTGCGCTGGATTGTAGCCTTGCCAACGTTTCCGACCGGTTGCGCCGGTCGTTTGGCCCGCTTTAGAAATATTCATGAGTTTGCGCATTTACAACACGCTGTCGCGTGCGCTGGAACCTTTTACCCCGATCGAGCCCGGCCATGTCCGCATGTACGTCTGCGGCATGACGGTCTACGACCTGTGCCACCTGGGCCACGCCCGTGCCATGGTGGCGTTCGACGTGGTGCAGCGCTGGCTGAAAAACAGCGGCTACCGCGTGACCTATGTGCGCAACGTCACCGACATCGACGACAAGATCATCAAACGCGCGCTGGACAACGGCGAGACCATCCGCTCGCTGACCGACCGCATGGTCGATGCCCTGCACCAGGACGCCGACGCGCTGGGCATCGAGCGTCCGACGCATGAGCCGCGCGCCACCGAGTACGTGCCGCAGATGCTGAGCTTGATCGGCACGCTGGCGCAAAAGGGGCTGGCCTACCAGGCCGGCAACGGCGACGTGAACTATGCCGTTCGCAAGTTCCCCGGCTACGGCAAGTTGTCCGGCAAGTCGCTCGACGAGTTGCGTGCCGGCGAGCGCGTGGCGGTGCTGGACGGCAAGGACGACCCACTGGACTTCGTGCTGTGGAAGTCGGCCAAGCCGACCGAGCCGGCCGAGGCCAAGTGGGACAGCGCCTACGGCCCCGGCCGTCCGGGCTGGCACATCGAGTGCTCGGCCATGAGTTGCGAGATGCTGGGCGAGAGCTTCGATATCCACGGCGGCGGCGCCGACCTGCAGTTTCCGCACCATGAGAACGAGATCGCCCAGAGCGAAGGCGCCACCGGCAAGACCCTGGCCCGGGTCTGGATGCACAACGGCTTCGTGCGCGTGGACAACGAAAAGATGTCCAAGTCGCTGGGCAACTTCTTCACCATCCGTGAGATCCTGGCCAAGTACGACCCGGAGACGGTGCGCTTTTTCATCATCCGCGCGCACTACCGCAGCCCGCTGAACTACAGCGACGCCCACCTGGACGACGCCCGCGGCGCGCTCAAGCGCCTGTACACCGCCTTGCACAGTGTCAAGCCGGCCACGGTGGCCATCGACTGGCTCAATCCGTACGCCGCGCGTTTCAAGTCCGCCATGGACGAGGATTTCGGCACGCCCGAGGCGATGGCGGTGCTGTTCGAGTTGGCCACGGAAGTGAACAAGACCGGCTCCGCCCAAACGGCCGGCCTGCTCAAGGCGCTGGGCGGCTGCCTGGGTCTGCTGCAGGACGACCCGGAAAAATTCCTCAAGGCCGGCTCCAGCCTGGACGAGACGGCGATCCGCGCCCTGATCGAGCAGCGGGCCGCGGCCAAGCAGGCCAAGAATTTTGCCGAGGCCGACCGCGTCCGCAACGAACTGCTGGCGCAAGGCATCGTGCTGAAGGACTCGCCCACCGGCACCACCTGGGAGGCGGCGCAGTGAAGGCCGACATGATGGTTTTTTTCGTCGAATCCCGAAAGGCGTGATGTGGCAGCGACCAAAAGCATAGCGCCCAAGATCTTCACGCCCGACTACTGGGACGAGGCCTGCAAGCACCTGATGAAAAAGGACCGGGTGATGAAGCGGCTCATCCCGCAGCATGGCGACGCCTGCCTGCAGACCCGGGGCGACGCCTTCACCACGCTGGCGCGTTCCATCGTGGGCCAGCAGATTTCGGTCAAGGCGGCGCAGACGGTGTGGGAGCGTTTTGTCGCGTTGCCGAAAAAGATGACACCGGCCAATGTGCTCAAGCTCAAGGTCGACGACATGCGCGCGGCGGGTTTGAGTGCGCGCAAGGTGGAGTACCTGGTGGACCTGGCGCTGCACTTCGACAACGGCGCGGTGCAGGTGGCCGACTGGGCGGGCATGGACGACGAGGCCATCATTGCCGAGCTGGTGGACATTCGCGGCATCGGCCGCTGGACGGCCGAGATGTTCCTGATCTTCCACCTGATGCGGCCCAATGTGCTGCCGCTGGACGATGTGGGCCTGATCAACGGCATCAGCCACAACTATTTTTCCGGCGAAGCCGTGAGCCGCAGCGATGCGCGCGAAGTGGCCGCGGCCTGGGCTCCCTATTGCAGCGTGGCAACTTGGTATATTTGGCGCTCCCTCGACCCCGTGCCGGTGGAGTATTAGCCGTTGGACCGACCGGCGCCTGCCTGGATGCAGGTCCCGCCCCAGGTGCCAACGCAGAGAACAAGGAGTTAGTCGATGGCGAAAAAAACATTCCTCGATTTCGAGCAGCCGATTGCCGAACTCGAAGCCAAGATTGAAGAGTTGCGCTATGTGCAGAACGAGTCGGCGGTGGACATCACCGAAGAAATCGACCAGCTGAGCAAGAAGAGCCAGCAGCTGACCAAGGACGTCTACAGCAACCTGACACCCTGGCAGATCACCAAGATCGCGCGCCACCCCGAGCGCCCCTACACGCTGGATTACGTCAATGAGCTGTTCACCGACTTCGTCGAGCTGCACGGCGACCGCCACTTTGCCGATGACCTGAGCATCGTCGGCGGCCTGGCGCGCTTCAACGGCAACGCCTGCATGGTGATCGGCCAGCAGAAAGGGCGCGACACCAAGGAGCGCGGCATGCGCAACTTCGGCATGAGCAAGCCCGAGGGCTACCGCAAGGCGCTGCGCCTGATGAAAACGGCCGAGAAATTCAAGCTGCCGGTGTTCACCTTCGTCGACACGCCCGGTGCCTACCCCGGCATCGACGCCGAGGAGCGCGGCCAGTCGGAAGCCATCGGCCGCAACATCTTCGAGATGGCGCAGCTGGAAGTGCCCATCATCACCACCATCATCGGCGAAGGCGGCTCCGGTGGCGCGCTGGCCATCTCGGTGGGCGACCAGGTGCTGATGCTGCAGTACTCGGTCTATTCCGTCATCAGCCCCGAGGGCTGTGCCTCCATCCTGTGGAAGACCGCGGACAAGGCGCAGGAAGCCGCCGAAGCCCTGGGCATCACCGCCCACCGCCTCAAGGCCCTGGGTCTGATCGACAAGATCGTCAATGAGCCGGTCGGCGGCGCGCACCGCGACCACAAGCAGATGGCGGCCTTTCTCAAGCGCGCCCTGGGCGAGGCCTATCGCCAGGTTGCCGACCTCAAGGCCAAGGAGTTGCTGGAGCGTCGCTACGAGCGCCTGCAGAGCTATGGCCGTTTCACCGACACCAAGACCAGCGGCAAGTAAGTCCGCCGGCCCTGCGCACGGGGCGGAGGCCATCTGATGGGCAAGACGCTGGCGCAAGCCATGGCCGAGTTCGAGCCCGGCTTGCCGCTGGCGGTGGCCTACAGCGGCGGCGCCGACTCCACCGCACTGCTGCTGGCCTGTGCCGAGAAGTGGCCGGGCCGGGTCTGCGCTTTCCACGTCCACCACGGACTGCAGGCGGCGGCCGACGCCTTTGAACAACACTGCCGCGAGTTCTGCGCACGTCTGGGCGTGCCATTGCGGGTGTGCCGGGTCGATGCTCGCCATGCCCCGGGAGAGAGCCCGGAGGCGGCAGCGCGCCACGCGCGTTACGAGGCTTTTCAAGGTCTGGCCCAAGAGGATGCTGCGCCGGGTGCTATTGAAAACATAGCAGTTGCGCAGCAGGCCGATGACCAGGTCGAGACCCTGCTGCTGGCGCTGAGCCGCGGTGCCGGGCTGCCGGGCCTGAGTGCCATGCCGGCGCAATGGGCGCGCGATGGCCTGCGCTACCACCGGCCGTTGCTTGATGTGCCCGGAGCCGAGCTGCGCGACTGGCTGCGTGCGCGGGGTGTGGCCTGGGTCGAGGACCCGACCAACGCCGACGAACAGTTCACGCGCAACCGCATCCGAGCGCGCCTGCTGCCGGCCCTGGCTGTCGCCTTTCCTCAGTTCCGCGACACCTTCGCCCGCAGTGCGGCCCATGCCGCCGAGGCGCAACGGCTACTGGACGAGCTGGCGGTCGACGACCTGACACACATCGGCCTGCCGCCGCAGATCGCCCGCCTGCAGACCTTGAGCCGGGCGCGTCAGGCCAATGTGCTGCGCCACTGGTTGCGCCGTGCGCATGCCACGGTGCCCAGTGCGGCCCAGCTGCAGGAGCTGCTGGACCAGGTGGCCGCCTGCACCACGCGCGGCCACCGCATCCGCCTCAAGGTCGGCACGGGCTTTGTCGAGCGACAGGGTGCCGTGCTGGCTTGGTACAATCCCTAGGTTTTGCTCGCAGGTGCGTCACCGGGGCAGGGCGCACACCTGTGTTGACACCGGCAAGCCGCAGCGCGCTGCGCAGGCCAAGCCACCAATCCGACTAATTCAATGGCATTGATCGTTCACAAATACGGCGGCACGTCGATGGGCTCCACCGAGCGCATCCGCAATGTCGCCAAACGCGTCGCCAAATGGGCGCGCGCCGGCCACCAGATGGTGGTGGTGCCCTCGGCCATGAGCGGCGAGACCAACCGCCTGCTGGGCCTGGCCAAGGAGCTGGCGCCTGCCAAGGCGAATGAGGCCACCAATCGCGAACTCGACATGTTGGCCGCCACCGGCGAGCAGGCCTCGAGCGCTTTGCTGGCCATCGCCTTGCAGGCCGAAGGCATGGAGTCGGTCAGCTACGCTGGCTGGCAGGTACCGATCATGACCAACAGCGCCTACACCAAGGCGCGCATCGAGTCGATCGACGACAAGCGCGTGCGCGCCGACCTGGCCGCCGGCAAGGTTGTGATCGTCACCGGCTTCCAGGGGCTGGACGAGCAGGGCAACATCACCACGCTGGGGCGGGGTGGCTCCGACACCTCGGCCGTGGCCGTGGCTGCGGCCATGAAGGCCGACGAGTGCCTGATCTACACCGACGTTGACGGCGTCTACACCACCGACCCGCGCGTGGTGCCGGAAGCACGTCGTTTGCAGACCGTGAGCTTCGAGGAGATGCTCGAGATGGCCTCCATGGGCTCCAAGGTGCTGCAGATCCGTTCGGTCGAATTCGCCGGCAAGTACAAGGTGCCGCTGCGTGTGCTCTCCAGCTTCACGCCCTGGGATATTGACCTCGCTGAGGAAGCCAAGTCTGGCACGTTGATCACTTTTGAGGAAGACGAAAAAATGGAACAAGCCATTGTTTCCGGCATTGCATTCAACCGCGACGAAGCCAAGATTTCCGTCGTCGGCGTGCCCGACAAGCCGGGCATCGCGTACCAGATTCTGGGTGCCGTGGCCGATGCCAACATCGAAGTTGACATGATCATCCAGAACATCAGCAAGGATGGCAAGACCGACTTCAGCTTCACCGTCAACCGCAACGACTATGCGCGTGCGATCGACCTGCTCAAGGACAAGGTGGTGCCGAGCCTTGGCGCGCAGGACGTCCTGGGCGACACCAAGATCTGCAAGGTATCGATCGTCGGCATCGGCATGCGCAGCCATGTCGGCATTGCTAGCAAGATGTTCCGTTGCCTGAGCGAAGAAGGCATCAACATCCAGATGATTTCCACCAGCGAAATCAAGACTTCTGTCGTGATCGACGAGAAGTACATGGAGCTGGCCGTGCGTGCGCTGCACAAGGCATTCGATCTGGATCAGCCGAAGGCGTGAAATTGCATTGAAGTCGTGCGATAATCTCGCCTGACTTTAGGAAACGTGACCGAGTGGCCGAAGGTGCTCCCCTGCTAAGGGAGTATGGGGTGTAGAGCCTCATCGAGGGTTCGAATCCCTCCGTTTCCGCCAATAACAAGCCCCGCCTCGTGCGGGGCTTTGTTTTTTAGCTTTGCCTTGATGGGCCACCGCTAGAATCGCCCGGTGACATCGTCCGCCATTCCCACCCCCAGACCTTTGTACAGCCCGTCGGCCCAGGCGGCGATCGCCGCCGCCATGGCGCGCGTCGCCTTGCTGGCCGCTGGGGTCGACTGCATCTATTTCCTGTTCTTTCTGGTGGTGGATTCACCCTGGCTGGCCTGGATCAACGTGCTGAGCGTGGCCCTGTATGCCGCAGCCTACCGGCTGGCACAACAGCAGAAGCTGCGCGGCGGCGCCTTGCTGATCTGGCTGGAGGCGTTTGTGCATGCCGTGGTCGGCACGTTGATGACCGGTTGGGACAGCGGTTTCCACTACCTGTTGCTGATGTTCATCCCCTCGGTCATCCTGACCAACTCGCGTCGTCAGTCGCTCGCGTTTGTCGTGGCCTTGCTGGTGTTTCTGGTCACGCTGGATTTCCTGTCGCGCGGCCTCGGACCGCTGGCGCCGCTGTCAGCCACCGCCCTGATAGCGCTGAAGTGGCTGAACATCACGATCTTCATCTTCATGTTCTCCTCGCTGTCGATCTATTACCGGCGCAAGATCGTTCAGGCCGAGCGCTCCTTGCATGCCCAGGCGACGCAGGATGCCCTGACCGGCCTGCACAACCGGCGCCATTTCCAGTTGGTGGCCGAGCAGGAGCTGGTCCGCTGCCAGCGCACCGGCAGCAAGGCCTGCCTGCTCATGATGGACATTGATTTCTTCAAGACGATCAATGACACCTATGGCCATGAGACCGGCGACCATGTGCTGATTTCGGTGGCCCGCACGCTCAAGCAAGGCGCACGCGCGATGGACACACTGGCACGCTGGGGCGGC
This sequence comes from Curvibacter delicatus NBRC 14919, assembly GCF_001592265.1. GTDB lineage: Bacteria > Pseudomonadota > Gammaproteobacteria > Burkholderiales > Burkholderiaceae_C > Hylemonella > Hylemonella delicata. The sequence goes on from NZ_BCWP01000022.1 coordinate 46,081, forward strand.
GAAGAGTTCATTCTGCTGATGCCGGATGTCGATGCCGAGGAGGCGCTGGTCGTGGCTGAGCGTTTCCGCCAGGCGGTGGAACAGACCCCCATCGTCTTTTCCTCCGGCGAGATTCTCTGCACCTTGTCGTTCGGCGTGACACAACTGGAACGCGGTGAGCCGCTGGGGGCGGCCGTGGGTCGTGCCGACCGCGCGCTCTACCGCAGCAAGGTGGACGGCAAGAACCGCGTCAGCCACGAGTGAACGGCGGGGCGATTCAGCCCGGGCCGGAAGCCATCATTCGATGGAGGCACTCCAGCGTGCATCCCAGGCATTCTGCATCTGGCGCCGGTCGCGCTTGGTGGGGCGGCCGTGTTCGATGCTCAGTGCCGGCTCGGCGGCAACACGTCGCTGCTCTGCTGCCGCGGTCCGTGCCAGCCGGCTGGCTTCGGTTTCCTCGTAGAGCTGTTGCGCCACTGGCGCCGGACCGCGCTGGTTGCTGATGCCCAGGACCTGCACCGTGCGCGTGACGGGGCCCTGGCGCATGGCGACGAGATCACCGGCACGCACCTCGCGTGACGGCTTGGCCACCTGCCCATTGACCAGCACGCGGCCTTTGCCGATTTCCTCACAGGCCAGCGAACGCGTCTTGTAGAAGCGGGCGGCCCACAGCCATTTGTCGATGCGCAGTTGTTCCATGTCAGCTTGCTGCGGCGGGTCTTCACAGGGCCGCCGTGAGGTCCACTGTACCATTGGCACATGGAAAAAACGGACACCTTGCCGCGTGATGCCCAGAGCATTCTGGAGCTGGCGGCGCGCTCCATGTTCGACCTGTTTGCCAACGCCAGCGAAGGCATGCTGCTGGTGGACCGGCAGGGCAAGGTGGTCTGGATCAACGAGCAGTACAAACGCTTCCTGCCGGCGCTCGGGTTCGAACGTGTGGAGGATTTTGTCGGCCATCCGGTGGCCAGCGTGGTGCAGAACACGCAGATGCACCACGTGATCGAGAGCGGCAAGCCGATCCTGATCGACCTGCTGAGCAACCGTGCCGGTACCTTTGGCGTCAGCCGCATTCCGCTGCGCGATAGCTCGGGCGAGGTCATCGGTGCCTTGGGCATCGTGCTGTTCGACCACCCCGAGACCAATCTGCAACCATTGATCACCAAGTTTGCCGCCCTGCAGCGCGAACTCGACGACGCCCGCCGCGAGCTGGCCAGCCAGCGCAGCGGGCAGCGTCAGGCCAAGTACACCTTTGCCAGTTTCGTCGGTGCCAGCCCGGCGGTGGTGGAGGTCAAACGACTGGCGCGCCGTGCCGCGCAGTCCAGCAGCACCGTGCTGTTGCTGGGCGAGACCGGCACCGGCAAGGAGTTGCTGGCGCATGCCATCCATGCGGTGTCGGCCCGTGCAACCAAGCCGTTCGTCAGCGTCAACATCGCGGCCGTGCCCGACACCCTGCTGGAGGCGGAGTTCTTCGGTGTGGCGCCCGGCGCCTACACCGGTGCCGAGCGCAAGGGACGCGATGGCAAGCTCAAGCTGGCCGACGGTGGCACGCTGTTCCTGGATGAAATCGGTGACATGCCGCTGGGGCTGCAGTCCAAGCTCTTGCGCGCCTTGCAGGAAGGCGAGTTCGAGCCGCTGGGCTCCAACCAGCTGATGCGTTTCGATGCCAAGGTGATTGCCGCCACCTCGCGCGACCTCGGGCGTCTGGTGCGCGAAGGCAAATTCCGCGAGGACCTGTACTACCGTTTGAATGTGCTGCCGATCCGGGTGCCGCCGCTGCGTGAGCGCCGCGCAGACATCCCGGCACTGGCGGAGGCACTGGGCGAAGACATTGCCTTGCGCAGCGGCCTGCCGCAGCCTGAGTTGACGGCCGATGCCATGGACCTGTTGTCGGCGCAGGTCTGGCGCGGCAATGTGCGTGAATTGCGCAATGTGCTGGAGCAGGCCGCCATGCTGGGCGACTCCCACCGCATCGACCGGGCGCAGATCGAGAAGGTGTTGCGCGAGACCGGCATCGAACAACTGGAGCCGGTGCTGACCGAAGGCACGCAGCAGGCTTGCGCGTCCACACCGATCCGCCCGTTGGCCGAGCAGGTGGCGCAACTCGAGCGCACTGCCATTGCCGCCGCCATGACGGCCAGTGGCGGCAACAAGGTGGCCGCAGCGAAACTTCTGGGTATCTCCCGTGCCACCCTGTACGGGCGGCTCGATTCGGCTGTCCGATAATTGAACAAATGTCTTTTATGTAGACAAATAATTGTCTGAATTTCAGGCAAATTCTATTGAGGCTCCCAGGAAAGTCAATCAAATCAAGTACTTGGCGATTGGCATGATCTGTGCTGAGATGCACTGTTCGCACACATAACAAGGAGACATCCATGCAACGACGCACCTGGGTTGCCCGGGCCGGTCTGATGACCGCGACCATGGCCGCCACACTCTTCGCCGGTACGGTTTTCGCGCAGGGCAAGGACATCCGCATTGCCCACATCTACAGCAAGACCGGTGCCCTGGAGGCCTATGGCAAGCAGACCCAGACCGGTTTCATGATGGGACTGGACTACGCCACCGGCGGCACCATGGCGGTCGCTGGCCGCAAGATCGTGGTGATCGAGAAGGACGACCAAGGCAAGCCCGACCTCGGCAAGAGCCTGCTGGCCGCCGCCTACGGCGACGACAAGGTGGATCTGGCGGTCGGCCCCACGGCTTCGCCGGTGGCACTGGCCATGCTGCCGGTGGCCGAGGAGTACAAGAAGATCCTTCTGGTGGAGCCGGCCGTGGCCGATTCCATCACCGGCGACAAGTGGAACAAGTACATCTTCCGTACCGGCCGCAACAGCAGCCAGGACGCCATCGCCAACGCCGTGGCGCTGGACAAGGACGGCGTGAGCATCGTCACCATGGCACAGGACTCGGCTTTCGGCCGTGATGGCGTCAAGGCCTTCAAGGAAGCGCTGAAGAAGGCCAAGCTGGTGCACGAGGAGTACCTGCCGCCGGCTACGACCGACTTCACCGCCGGCGGCCAGCGCATGATCGACAAGCTCAAGGGCCTGCCGGGCCGCAAGGTGATCTTCATCATCTGGGCCGGCGGCAACCCCTTCAAGATCGCCGACATGGACCTCAAGCGCCACGGCATCGAGATCGCCACCGGGGGCAACATCCTGCCGGCCATGACGGCCTACAAGCAGTTCCCCGGCATGGAGGGCGCAGCCTACTACTACTTCGGCATTCCGAAGAACCCGGTCAACGAAGCCCTGGTGTCCATGCACTACAAGCAGTTCAAGGCCCCGCCGGACTTCTTCACTGCGGGTGGTTTCAGCGCCGCCATGGCCGTGGTCACGGCACTGAAGAAGACCAATGGCGACACCGCCACCAACACGCTGATCAAGGCGATGGAAGGCATGAGCTTCGACACCCCCAAGGGCAAGATGACGTTCCGCAAGGAAGACCACCAGGCCATGCAGAGCATGTACCACTTCAAGATCAAGGTGGACCCGGCCTTTGCCTGGGGCGTGCCTGAACTCGTGCGCGAGATCAAGGCGGAAGAGATGGCTATCCCCATCCGCAACAAACGGTAATTGAGTGCTCGGCTACTGCGCGCGCCGATGGCGGCGTTGCGCAGTGCTCGAAATCCTCACGTACTGCAAGTACGTTCCGGTTTCTGCGCGCTGTGCGCCTTGCCCTCGGCGCGCTCGCTACGCCGCTCCCTCAATTCCTTCTCCATTCTTCAACATGCTTGAAACTCGGGATCTCACGATCCGCTTCGGCGGGCACGTGGCGGTCAATGCCGTCTCGTGCCGCTTTGCACCGGGCACGCTGACGGCCATCGTCGGCCCCAATGGCGCTGGCAAGACCACCTACTTCAACCTGATCTCGGGCCAGTTGCCGGCCAGCGAGGGGGCGGTGCTGCTGAATGGGGAAGACCTGTCGCCCCTGCCGGCCTCGGCCCGCACGCGTGCCGGCCTGGGGCGTGCCTTTCAGTTGACCAACCTGTTCCCGAACCTGAGCGTGCTGGAGAACGTGCGCCTGGCAGTGCAGGCCTCACTGGACGGGCCGCACCGTCGTGGGCTGAACCTGTGGAGCATCTGGAGTGATCACGCGCGTCTGACCGAGCGGGCCCATGCCATCCTCGAATCGGTGGCGATGGCACGCCAGCAGGATGCGCCGGTGGCCAGCCTGCCGCACGGCGACCAGCGCAAGCTGGAAGTGGCGCTGCTGATGGCGCTGGACCCGCAGGTCTACATGTTTGATGAACCCACGGCGGGCATGAGCCATGACGAGGCGCCGGTGATCCTGAACCTGATCCGTGCGCTCAAACAGGACAAGTCCAAGACCATCCTGCTGGTGGAGCACAAGATGGACGTGGTGCGCGAGCTGGCCGACCGCATCATCGTGCTGCACAACGGCACGCTGGTGGCCGACGGCGAACCAGCGGCCGTGATTGCCTCGCCAGTAGTACAGGAAGCCTATCTGGGCATTGCCAAGGAGCCCGCATGAGCCCGCGCACAGCTGTTCCGAAGAGGGCTCGCACCGCAGTGCGGAGCACGGAGGTGATCGAATGAGCGACATGTTGTTGACGCTCGAAGGCGTGCATACCCACATCGGTGCGTACCACATCCTGCACGGCGTGGACCTGGCCGTGCCGCGCGGCCAACTGACCATGCTGCTGGGCCGCAACGGTGTCGGCAAGACCACCACGCTGCGCACCATCATGGGCCTGTGGCAGGCCTCCGCCGGCCGCATCACCTTCAACGGTCAGGACATCACGCGCCTGCACACGCCGGCCATCGCTGCGCTGGACATCGCCTACGTGCCGGAGAACATGGGCATCTTCGCCGACCTCACGGTGAAAGAGAACATGCTGCTGGCCGCGCGCAAGGCAAAACATGCCCGCGACATGGACGAGGAACGCCTGCAGTGGATCTTCAAGCTCTTTCCGGCGGTGGAGAAATTCTGGAACCATCCCGCCGGCAAGCTGTCGGGCGGGCAGAAGCAGATGCTGGCGGTGTCGCGCGCCATCGTCGAGCCGCGCCGCCTGCTGATCGTCGACGAGCCGAGCAAGGGCCTGGCGCCGGTGATGATCGACAACATGATCACCGCCTTCCAGCAGCTCAAGGCCAGCGGCGTGACCATCCTGCTGGTGGAGCAGAACATCAACTTCGCCAAACGCCTCGGTGACCGGGTGGCCGTGATGGATGACGGCCGCGTGGTGCATGCCGGTGCCATGCAGGCGCTGGCCGAGGACGAAGTGTTGCAGCAGTCGCTGCTGGGGCTGGCGCTATGACCAAAGACTTTGATTACAAGCCCTTGCTGCTGGTGCCCTTGCTGGCCTTGGCCGCGCTGCCCTTGATCGGCTCCGGCTCAACCTGGCTCACGCTCACCGTGGCCGGCCTGGCCATGGGCATGATCGTCTTCATCATCGCCTCCGGCCTGACGCTGGTGTTCGGCCTGATGGACGTGCTCAACTTCGGCCATGGCGTCTTCATCGCGCTTGGTGCCTTTGTCGCCACCAGCGTGCTGGGGGCCATGGGTGACTGGACCGGTTCGGCCGAGCTGTGGCGCAACCTGGTGGCCGTGCTGCCGGCCATGCTGGTGGCCATGGCGGTAGCCGGTGCCCTGGGCCTGGCCTTCGAGCGTTTCATCGTGCGGCCGGTTTACGGCCAGCACCTCAAGCAGATCCTCATCACCATGGGCGGCATGATCATCGGGGAGGAACTGATCAAGGTGATCTGGGGCCCGCTGCAGATCCCGCTGCCCTTGCCCGAGGGCATGCGCGGCGCCTTGGCGCTGGGCGAGGCCTCGATCGAGAAGTACCGCGTGATCGCGGTGGTGGTGGGGCTGGTGGTGTTTGCCGTGCAGGCCTGGACACTGTCGCGCACCAAGATCGGCCTGCTGATCCGCGCCGGCGTGCAGGACCGCGAGATGGTCGAGGCGCTGGGCTACCGCATCCGCCGCCTGTTCGTCGGCGTGTTCGTCATGGGCAGCGCGCTGGCCGGCCTGGGCGGCGTGATGTGGGGCCTGTACCAGCAGAACGTGGTGCCGCAGATGGGCGCACAGGTCAATGTGCTGATCTTCATCGTCATCATCATCGGCGGCCTGGGGTCCACCGGCGGCGCGCTCATTGGTTCGCTGCTGGTCGGGCTGATGGCCAACTACACCGGCTTCCTGCTGCCGAAGGTGGCGCTGTTTTCCAACATCGCGCTGATGGTGGCCATCCTGCTGTGGCGGCCGCAAGGGGTTTACCCCGTGGCGAATCGTTAAGGAGCGTTAAACATGTTCGCTCGTCTCATTTCCAACGACCTGCCGCGCAGCCGCGTGCTGGCGGTGCTGCTGGTCCTGCTGCTGCTGGCGCTGGCGGCTGCGCCTTTTATCGCGCCGGGCGTCAAGGCGCTCAACGTTGCGGCCAAGGTGCTGATTTTCGTCGTGCTGGTGGCCAGCTTCGACCTGCTGCTGGGTTACACCGGCATCGTCAGCTTTGCGCACACCATGTTCTTCGGCATCGGTGCCTATGGCATTGCGATTGCCAGCACCCTGCTCGGGCCCACCTGGGGCGCGCTGGGTGTGGGGCTGGTCGCGGCACTGGCGCTGTCGCTGCTGCTGGCGCTGGCCATCGGCCTGTTTTCGCTGCGCGTGCGCGCCATCTTCTTCGCCATGATCACATTGGCAGTGGCCTCGGCTTTCCAGACCCTGGCTTCGCAGCTGTCGGAATTCACCGGTGGTGAGGATGGCCTGAGCTTCAAGCTGCCGGAGTGGCTGTCGCCCAGCTTCGAGCTGTTCGAGGAGCCGGTGTTGGGCGTCATGCTCGACGGCAAGCTGATCTGCTACTACCTGCTGTTTTTCGTGGCGCTGGTGCTGCTGCTGGCGCTGCTGCGTATCGTCAACTCGCCGTTCGGCCGTGTGCTGCAGGCGATCCGTGAAAACGAGTTCCGTGCCGAAGCCATCGGCTACCGTGTAGTGGTGTACCGCACGCTCTCCAGCGTGTTGTCGGCCCTGTTCGCCTGCCTGGCCGGCGCCATGCTGGCGCTCTGGCTGCGCTACAACGGGCCGGACACGTCGCTTTCGTTCGAGATCATGATGGACGTGCTGCTCATCGTGGTCATCGGCGGCATGGGCACGATCTACGGCTCGGCCATTGGTGCGGCGCTGTTTGTGGTGGCGCAAAGTTATCTGCAGGACCTGCTGCGTCTGGCCAGCGAAGCCGCCTCCGCCGTGCCGCAACTGGCGGCGCTGTTGTCGCCCGACCGCTGGCTGCTCTGGCTCGGCCTGCTGTTTGTGCTGTCGGTTTATTACTTCCCCACCGGGGTGGTCGGGCGCCTGCGCGCGGCGGCCCAAGGAGGCGCACGATGAATCCCACGTCGAATTACCTGACCTTGGCCGGCCGCGAAATCCATTACATGGAGTGGGGGAGCGGGAACCGCGAGACCGTGATCGCCTGGCATGGCCTGGCGCGCACCGGGCGCGACATGGACGAACTGGCCGGGCACCTGAGCGCCCACGGCTACCGCGTTATCTGCCCCGACACGCTGGGCCGTGGCCTGAGCCAGTGGAGCCCGTTGCCGCTGCAGGAGTATTGCCTGGCGTTTTATGCGCGCCTGGCGGCCGAGTTGTTCGGTCAGCTGAAGATCGAGCGCGCCCACTGGGTCGGCACCTCCATGGGCGGGGCCATCGGCACGGTGTGCGCCTCGGGTCTGTTCCAGCCGCAGCTCAAGGCACGCATCCGCAGCCTGGTGCTCAACGACAACGCGCCCGAGCTGGCGGCTGCGGCCATCAACCGCATCCGCGCCTATGCCGGCAACCCGCCGGCGTTCGAGACGGTGCGTGAGCTGGAGGCCTTCTTCCGCCAGGCCTACAAGCCCTACGGCTGGCTCAGCGACGCGCAGTGGCGCCGCCTGACCGAGACCTCCACCCGCCGCCTGCCCAACGGCCGCGTGACGCCGCATTACGACCCGGCCATGGTGCAGCAGTTCGAGCACCACCCCGATGACTATCTGATCTGGGATCACTACGAACAGGTCGACATTCCGGTGCTGCTGCTGCGCGGTGTCGAGTCCGACCTGGTGTTGCCGGAGACGGCCGCCAAGATGCAGACCTGCGGCCCAGGCCGAAGGGGGCAGTTGCAGGCGATCGAGGTGCCCGACTGCGGCCATGCGCCGGCGCTCAACGTGCCGGCCCAGCTCGACGCCGTGCTCGACTTCATCCGCCGCGCCGCCTGACGCTGCGGTGACAGATTCCGCTGCGGGAGACCGCGGTGGCGCGGTGCCGGCTTGGCACAATGCAGGCTCGATTCATCAAGAAGAACGAGGAGCAGGCATGGCCTTGACGATCTACGGCATCATCGCATCGCGCGCGTTGCGCCCCCTGTGGGCCGCCACCGAGCTGGGGCTCGATTTCGAGCATGTGCAGACCGACTACAAGCTCGGCACCACGCGCACGCCGGCGTTCCTGGCGATCAACCCCAATGGCCACATTCCGGTCCTGGTCGACCACCGGCCCGAGGGCGACGTGACGGTGTGGGAGAGCATGGCCTGCGCGCTGTACATCGCGCGCCACCACGGCCAGGCCGACGGAGTGAACCTGGTGCCGGCCACGCCGCGCGAGGACGCCGAGGCGCTGCGCTGGAGCTTCTGGACCGTGACCGAACTGGAAAAGGACGCGCTCACCGTGCTGATGCACCGTTTGGCGATGCCGGCCGAGGAGCGCAAGCATGATCTGGCCGAAGCGGCAGAACGGCGCCTGAAGGTGCCGCTGCGTGTGCTGGAGCAGCACCTGACGCAGCAGCAGGCGCGTGGCGAGGCTTTCATCGCAGCGGCACGTTTCACGGTGGCCGACCTGTGCGTGGCCAGCGTCATGCTGTGGGTGAAGCCGGCGCGCGAGTTGCTGGCGCAGCATCCGCTGGTCAGCGCCTGGCTGGCCCAATGTCTGGGCCGGCCAGCCTACGAAGCGCTGCGGCGCCAGCGCTAGGAAATTCAAGCCAAATTGTCCTGTAGGCCTTGCTGCTTATGCGCCGGCAGCTACTGAAACAATAGTGTTCCGTGCTTCAGTTGCGGGCGCCCAAGGCCAGCGCGGCAGCACGTGAAGCCGCCAGTGCCTGCGCGTCGGGTGCACTGTGTGTCGGCCAGCCGGCCAGATGCTGCAGCGTGATGCCGCCCAGCGCGGCGATGGCCTCGGCGCTGTCGTTCAGGCAGGGGATGTAGTGGAATTCCTGGCCGCCAGCGGTCAGGAAAGCCTGCTTCGCCTCCTGGGCGATTTCTTCCAACGTCTCCAGACAGTCGCTGGTGAAACCGGGACACACCACGTCAACGCGTTTCACACCGGCCTGGCCCATCTTGATCAGTGTCGGTTCGGTGTAGGGCTCGAGCCACTTGGCCTTGCCGAAGCGCGACTGGAAGGTCAACTGGTACTGTTCACGGCTCAGCCCCAGCTGTTCGGCCAGCAGCCGCGCGGTCTTGTGGCATTCGCAGTGGTAGGGGTCACCCAGGTGCAGCGTGCGCTCGGGCACACCGTGGAAACTCATCACCAGCTTGTCCGGCTGGCCGTGGGCTTGCCAGTAGGCGCGGATGCGCTGCGCCAAGGCACTGATGTAACCCGCATCGTCGTGGTAGCGGTTGACGAAGCGCAGCTCGGGGATGCTGCGCACCTGCGCGGCCCAGTGGTAGATGGCGTCGAACACACTGGCGGTGGTGGTGCCGGAGTACTGCGGGTAGGCCGGCAGCACCAGTACGCGTGTGGCGCCCTCGGCCTTCAGGGCATCGAGCTGTGCGGCGATCGACGGGCTGCCGTAGCGCATGGCGTAGCGCACGGTGACGTGATGGCCATGGCCCTGCAGCCAGGCCTGAAGCCCTTGTGCCTGCTTCTCGGTCCAGACCTTCAACGGGGAGCCTTCGGGCGTCCAGATGCTGGCGTACTTGGCGGCCGACTTGGCCGGGCGCACGCGCAGGATGATGCCGTGCAGGATCAGCCACCAGATCGGCTTCGGGATCTCGACCACACGGTGGTCGCCCAGGAACTCGGCCAGGTAACGGCGCAGGGCCGCAGGCGTGGGCGCATCGGGCGTGCCCAGGTTGCACAGCAGAATGGCCGTAGACGGTGCCTGGCCATGGGTGTACGCGGGTTCTTGTTTGAATGCCATGCGGTATTCTCGCCCAGCAATGCTAGATACAACCAAGATACGGGCAATATCCCTCGATCTCGATGACACGCTGTGGCCAATCTGGCCGGTGATCGCGCGCGCCGAGCAGGCACTGCAGGAATGGCTGCGGCCGCAGGCGCCGCGAACGGCAGCGTTGCTGGCCGATACCGAGCAGCGCCTGGCGCTGCGGCGTGAGGTGCTGCAGCAGCGGCCCGACATCGGCCATGATCTGCGCGCCTTGCGCCAGGAACTGATCCGCCTTGGCCTGCAGCGCCATGGTGAAGACACCGCGCTGGTGGCGCCCGCCTACGAGGTGTTCATCGCCGAGCGCATGCGGGTGGACCTGTTCGAGGATGCCCGCCCGGCGCTGGCCTGGCTGGCGGCGCGTTATCCGGTGGTGGCCGTGTCCAACGGCAATGCCGATCTGCACCGTGTCGGCCTGGGTGAGTATTTCCACGCCGGCTTGAGCGCACAGAGTTTCGGTGTCGGCAAGCCCGATCCGCGCATCTTCCACGCCGCGGCACAGGCCGCCGGCGTGTTGCCGCATGAGGTGCTGCACGTGGGCGACGATGCCACGCTGGATGTGCTCGGCGGCCTGAATGCCGGCATGCAGACGGTCTGGGTCAACCGGGCCAACCACGATTGGGCGCACGAGACGCAGCGCCCGCATGCCACTGTGGACGACATGGCGCAGCTCTGCGCCTTGCTGCAGACGGCGGTTTAGCGCTGCGGCTGCAGCACCAGCGTGCTGCGCGTATTGACCGCCACATCGGCCGGGCTCAGGTGCATGGGCTGGTAGCGGCCGGCCACATAGGCCTCGGCCTGGTCATGGTGGTAGGGATCGAGCAGCACACCGCTCTGGCCCACCGGGTTGATGCCCAGTCCCTTGCCGGCATCGGCGAAATCGATCAGGCGCCGGGTGGACGGGCCGTAGCTCACGGCCCAAGGGGCCGGGCCGACCGGGAAGGCGAGGTTATTGGGCACTTCACGGCCGCCCGGTGCTTCGAAGGGGCCAATGTTGAACAGCAGATCCAGCGGTTTTTGCTGGCCCAGCGGGTGGTTGTGGGTGAGCGTGTGGGCCTTGGCCCAGACCCAGCTGGCCGGGGTCTTGCCCAGGGTGGAGCGGAGGTGGTCGATGGTGGCGCGCCAGGCCAGCTGCAGGATGTCGCGCCGTTTTTCCACCGCGGGGGTGCCGCGCTGGTCCCACCAGGGGGAGCTGGCATCGGCACTCAGACGCGGCAGGGCATGGTCGAGCGCACGCGTGCGCAGCAGGTTGCGGAACTGCACCTCGCCCAGTTCGTCCTGCATGGCGGCCTTGGCCAGTTCGTAGACGAACTGGTTGAACAGGGTGGGCGCGATGCTGGTTGTGCTGTGGCTGCCGTCCCATTCGGCCAGTTGGCCCAGCAGGGCACGTTCTGCGCCGTCCACTACCACGGTGTTCAGCTCCATCAGCAGCGGCCCGAGCACGCGCGGCCCGTAGTTGGTGCGGCCGTCGAGCTGCAGCGCTTTGCTGTTCTGCAGATCCCATTGGGTGCCGGGCTCGCGCAGCAGTTGGTCGAGCCGCTGGGCCCGTTCATACAGGTTGTAGTAACCCGGCACCGGCAGGCCGCTGCTGGGGGCCGGCTGGTGGTTGGCCGAGACGATGTACCCGCGTGCCGGATTTTCCTCCTGCGGGTTGTCCTGGAAGCGGTAGAAGCCCAGCTTGTCGGCCTCGCCCTTGCTGCCATCCAGGATGAAGGTCGGGTTGACATTCTCCGGGCGCTGCGGCAGTTTGGCGGCGGCCCACCAGCCGATGTCGCCGGCGGCATTGGCCCAGACGATGTTGAGACCGGGTGCATGGATCTTGCTGGAGGCCTGCCGGGCCTTTTCACGCGTGTCGGCGCGGTTGAGTTCGTAGAAGGCGTCGAGGATCGGGTTGTCGGTTTCGGCCCAGGTCCACCACATGGCGATCGGTGTCTTGCCCAGGCTGTCGGCAAAGGCGTCGTTGATGAGCGGGCCATGCGGCGAGCGGCGCAGTGTCAACGTGACGGGGGCGGCCCCCTTGACGGCGATGGTCTCGGTGCGGCTTTGCAGGTCGACCCACCGGCCCTGGTACCAGACCTGGTTCGGGTTGGCCGGGTTGACCTTCTCGGCCACCAGGTCCAGGTCGTCGTTCTGGAACATGGTCAGGCTCCAGCCGAACTGCGTGTTGTGGCCGAGCAGGGCCACCGGGTTGAGTGCCTGGTGGTGGCCGTAGAGCTCGAAACCCGGTGCCTTCAGGTGCGCCTCGTACCAGACGGCGGGCGCGGCAAAGCTGATGTGCGGGTCGCCGGCCAGCAAGGGCTTGCCGCTGGCGGTGTGGCGCCCCGAGACCACCCAGGCATTGCTGCCTTCGAACTGCGGCACACCGGCCACGCTCAGCGCTTCGTGGCTGAGTTCGGCCAGGCGGTTCAGCCCCTGCCAGTCGGCCGGCGTCAGGTGCGGGGACGACGGTTGTGCCATCAGCGCGGCTTCCGCCAGGGGGCCGACCACGCCCAGCGGATGCCATTCGAGGTCAAACGTTTTCAGGTAGGCCGGGCCGAGCTGGTCGCGCACAAAGGTCAGGACCGGTTCGGTGCGAAAGGCAGCGGCGAAGCTGTAGGCCAGGTAGCCCGAGACGGCGATGGTGTCGACCGGCGTGAACGGGCGCGGTGTGATGCCGAGAATCTCGAATTCCAGCGGCAGCGGCCGGCTGGCCTGGTACTGGTTGATGCCATCGAGGTAAGCGGTCAGCGCCTGCCAGGCCGGGCTGTTGTGGTCGGCGCGGGCCACCACCGCTTCGGCGTGGGCACGCAGGCCGAGGGTGCGGAACAGGCGGTCGGTGTCGAGCAGCTTGGGGCCGATGATTTCCGCCAGCTCACCGCGTGCCAGCCGGCGCACCATTTCGATCTGGAACAGCCGGTCCTGCGCATGCACATAACCCAGGGCGCGGTAGAGGTCGGCCTCATGCTGGGCGCTGATGTGGGGGACGCCACGCTCGTCATAGGCCACGCTGACCGGTGCCTTGAGTTGTTGCAGGCCCACCGTGCCGTGCCGCTGCGGCAGCTTGGAGCGGGCATGCCAGGCGAAAGCGCCCGCCGCCGCGATCACGGCGACCGTCAGCAGCACGATCAGGGAGATGAGGGAAATCTTGAAAAAGCGTTTCATCGACACGGGCAGGGGGTTATGACGTGGTGGAACTCGGGTGATTGTGCGTGACTTGGGTGGGGGCGTCCATGATCAGCCCTTGCTGTGCTGCAGGCAGGAAGCGGCCTGCAGACCGCTGCGCACCGCGCCTTCCAGCGTGGCCGGGTAGGGGCCGGCCACATAGTCGCCGCAGGCCAGCAGGCCGGGGGCGATGGTTGGCGGCGGACGCTGCAGACCCGGTGTGCAGGCAAAGGTGGCGCGTTTTTCCACCACCGTCTGCACCGGCTGCAGGGCCAGGCCCAGCTGTGTGCCGGCCTGCGCCAGCACCTGCGCTTGCAGCACCTCGCGTTCTGTGTCACTGGCGCTGACGACAAAGGCCAGCAGACCTGCCGGGCCACCCAGCTGGCCACGGTCGAACACGAACTGTGCGGGCGCCGCAACGCTGCTGCGCAGGGCCAGCATGGGGGCGGGCAGGCTGGCGCCGTTGCCCCAGGCGTAGACGGTGGTGATGGCCTCGTAGCGCAGCGCCTGGGCCGTGGCGGTCCAGGTGGTCAGGCTGTTTGCTATCGAATCAGGAGCGTCTGGCGCATATTCCATAAGGAGCCGAGCCGATTCTGATGCTGAAGCGGCGAGCAGCACGGCATCGAAGGGTTGGCCGTCGAGCTGCCAGTGCGTGCCTGCGGCCCGCAGCTGCATCACACGGGTGCCGGCCTGCACCGTGCCGCCGTGCTGCTGCAGCCAGCTGGCGGCGGCAGTGGGGAAGATGGCGGAGAGATCCTGCCGCGGCAGCAGCAGGTGTGAGCCGCCTGGGACGCCGAACAGCGCGTCCTGCAGCACGCGCAGGAACACCTGGGCGCTGGCCTGTTCGGCTGGTGTGTTGAGGGCCGAGACGCACAGCGGTTCGATCAGCTCCTGCCGCACTGGCAGTGCCAGGCGCTCGCACAGCTGCGCCACCGACAGCGCGGGGCCGCACTGGAACCCCGTCATCTGCCAGCGCAAGGCCTCGCGCAGCAGGCTCCCGCGTGCGCCCAGTGGCCAGCCGCGTGCGCGTGCAATGCCGACGAAGGCGTCGAGTGGTGTCGGCAGCAGCCGGGTGTGCGGAAGTTGCAGGCCGGCACCGTCGGGGAAACGCAGGGTGAGCGGCAGACGCAGCAGGGCTACGTCTGGGTCAACGCCCACCAGACGCATCAAGCGCAGCGAATCGGTGTAGGCCCCGATCAGGATGTGCTGGCCGTTGTCGAGGGTGACTTTGCGGCCATCGGGCAGCGTGCCCGGCACCGCGCGGGCGCGGCCGCCCAGGGTGCGGGCGGCTTCGAACACCGTCACCCGGTGGCCGTCGCGCGTGGCTTGCACCGCGGCGGCCATGCCGGCCCAGCCGGCGCCGATGACCGCCAGCTTCATGACGCCCGTACCGACATCGGCATTACATCCTGCCTAAGGCTTGCACACGCCACGCCAGCCAGAGCTTGCGCAAGGGCGTGAGGCTGACGCGCTGGTGCAGCACCTGGAAGTTGTCGCGCTCGATTTCGCGCAGCAGGGTGCGGTAGATGCTGGCCATCATCAGGCCGGGTTTTTGCGTGCGGCGGTCGCTCTCGGGCAACAGGGCCAGCGCTTCGTCGTACAGGCGGTGGGCGCGCTCGGCCTGGAATTTCATCAAGGCGGTGAAGCGTTCCGAATATTGGCGCTTGAGCAGTTCGTGCGCCTTGACGTCGAATTGCTGCAGCTCGCTCACCGGCAGGTAGATGCGGCCGCGCAGGGCGTCTTCGCCGACATCGCGGATGATGTTGGTGAGCTGGAAGGCCTGGCCCAGCGTGTGCGCGTACTCGGTGGTCTGTGTCTGTGTCTGGCCGAAGATGCGCGCGGCGACTTCGCCCACCACGCCGGCCACCAGATGGCAGTAGCGCTGCAGGGCCGGGTAGTCGAGGTAACGCGTCTGCTGCAGGTCCATCTGGCAGCCCTCGATGACGGCCAGCAGGTGGCGCGCCTCGATGCCGTAGTCGGCCACCAGCGGCATCAGCGCCTGTGTCACGGGGTGGGTCGGCTCGCCGGCATAGGCGCGTGCCACCTCGGCCTGCCACCAGGCCAGCTTGGTCTGGGCCACGCCGGGGTCGCTCACCTCGTCCACCACGTCGTCGACCTCGCGGCAGAAGGCATAGAAGGCGGTGATGGCGGCGCGCCGCGGTTTCGGGAGGAAGAGGAAGGCGTAATAGAAGCTGCTGCCGGAAGCGGCGGCTTTTTGCTGAACGTACTGCTCGGGCGTCATGGCAAGGATCTGTTCATACCAATTTCGCAAGTGCGAACGCGATGAAAACCGCGCCAATCTAGGCGCGCGACGACGCCCAGGCCGGCTGCCTGGGCTAGGAGTGCAACAACGAGTGGCGCGGTTTTCATCGCGTTCCCTTCGGGTTGCGGCCAAAAATGCCATGCGCGGCGTTGCGAAGCCTTGCCGGGGGCCGACCCCGGCGGCGTTTCGCGCCTTGCGCATGACATTTTTGATCCGCAACGCATCTTGTGAAATTGGTATGAACAGATCCTGGATTGTCGCTGCTTCGAGGTGCCGTCGTGACCAGCCGTCACATCCACAGCGCACGCCACAGCATCACGGCCCCGTCCCAGGGTTTCAGCGTGGGCCGGGTCTGCAACGTGGCGTAGTCCAGTGCCTCGATCTTGTCCAGGATGCGCAAGCCGCCTTGCACCACCAGGCGCAGTTCCCAGCCGGCGCGGCCCGGCAGGCGGTGCACGAGCCTGGCACCTTTTTTCATCATGGCCCTGGCCATGTGTGCCTGGGCTGCTATCAATTGGGTAGCGTTGGGCGTCTGCTGCAAAGCCTGCAGGTCGGCGCGCGTGACGCCGAAAGCCTGACAGTCGGCGTCGGTCAGGTAGTGGCGGCCGCGCGGGATGTCGCGGCTCAGGTCCTGCCAGAAGTTGATCAGCTGCAGCGCGGTGCAGATGGCGTCGCTTTGTGTCAGGGCGGTCTCGTCCTGTACGCCGTAGAGGTGCAGCAGCAGCCGGCCTACCGGGTTGGCCGAGCGGCGGCAGTAGTCCAGCAACTCGGCCTGGTCGGCATAACCGGACTGGTCGCGCGTCTTGCGCACGTCCTGCGTGAAGGCATCGAGCAGATCGGCCAGCAGCGGCACCGGCAGGTGAAAGGCCTGCAGCATGGGACGCAGTGGGTCGAACACCTGCGGCCAGCGGCCGCTGTGCGGCTGGCCGGCGGCCAGGGCCAGCAGGTCGGCACGGTAGGCCGCCAGGTCGTCCAGCCGCTGTGGCGCCGGGGCATCACCTTCGTCGGCAATGTCATCGGCAGTGCGGGCGTAGTGGTAGATGGCGGCGATCGGCGCGCGCAGCCGCGGCGGGCAGAGCCAGGAGGCCACGGGAAAGTTCTCGTAGTGCGCGATCGGCTGGGGAGCAGGGTGCGTGTTCACGCCGGGGATTGTGACCCAGGCATGGGGACGCACTGATCCATCTTCTCGCTTGACAGCGGAATGCCTTTGCTCTAGATTACTAACCAATCGGTCATTAATTATTGATTTACATCAGGTCACCCATGTTTTCTTCCCATTCTTCCGGACCTCAGGCCCCGCGTTGGGCTTTGCTGCTGGCCGTTGCGGCCGTCTCTACCGCCTGGCTGGCGGGCTGTTCGCGTCCGGCGCCGGCTGAGGAGCCGGTGCGCTCGGTTAAGGTGCTGACGGTGGGGGCCGGCAATCTGCAGTCGGCGCTGGAGTTCTCGGGTGATGTGCGGCCGCGCATCGAGTCGCGGCTGGGCTTTCGGGTGGCTGGCAAATTGACGAAACGCTACGTGGAGCTGGGCCAGCGGGTCAAGGCCGGCCAGGTGCTGGCACAGCTTGACCCGCAGGATTACCAGCTGGCGGCCGATGCGGCGCAAGCACAACTGGGTGCCGCCGTGACCAACCGTGACCTGGCCGCGGCTGACTTCAAGCGCTACAAGGAATTGAGGGACCAGAACTTCATCAGCGGTGCTGAACTGGAGCGGCGCGAGGCTTCGCTCAAGGCAGCGCAGGCGCAGGTCGACCAGGCGAAAGCCCAGCTGTCCACACAACGCAACCAGGGGGCCTACACCACGCTAGTGGCCGATGCGGCGGGCGTGGTCACGGCCATCGAGGCCGAGCCGGGCCAGGTGGTGAGCGCTGGTTTGCCGGTGGTGCGGGTGGCGCAGGATGGCCCGCGCGATGCCGTGTTCTCGGTGCCGGAAGACAAGGTGGCCGCGGTGCGGCCGGGCGCGCCGGTGGCGGTACGGGTCTGGCCGGGCCAGACCCAGCTGGACGGCAAGGTGCGAGAGGTGTCGGCCAGCGCCGACCCGGTGACGCGAACCTACCTGGTCAAGGTGGGGCTGGAGGTGAAGGACGCCAAGGATGTGCCGCCGCTGGGCGCCACGGTGACGGCACTGCCGCAGACGGTGGAAGCGCCGAGTGCACAAGTGATCAAGCTGCCCACCAGCGCGCTGCGCCAGGAGGGGCAGGCCACCGCGGTCTGGGTGCTGGACCCAGCCAGCATGACGGTGAAGTCGCAGCCGGTGCAGATTGCCACGGCCGACGGCAACGAAGCGGTGGTGGCCGGCGGCCTGCAGCCCGGCACCTTGGTGGTGGCCGCCGGTGTGCACGTGCTGTCACCCGGCCAGAAGGTCATGATCTATCAGGAAAAAACGGCCAAATCCCTTGCCAGTACTGCGCAGACAGCTATCAGTTCCGTAGCATCGCCGGTGCAGGCGGCCTCTGTGAACGGCAAGTGAGACCGGCATGACGCAGACTTCCAAACAAGACGAGAAGACCAGTTTCAACCTGTCGCGCTGGGCGCTGGAGCACCCGGCGCTGACGCGCTACCTGATGCTGGTCCTGATGCTGCTGGGCTTTGTGTCCTATTTTCAGCTCGGGCAGGACGAGGATCCGCCGTTCACCTTCCGTGCCATGGTGGTGCGCACCTACTGGCCTGGCGCCACGGCGCAACAGGTGGCGGAGCAGGTGACAGACAAGATCGAGCGCACGCTGCAGGAAGTGCCGCACGCCGACAAGATCCGCAGCTATTCCAAGCCGGGCGAGTCGCAGATCATCTTCCAGGTCAAGGACTCGACCAAGCCGGGCGAGGTGAGCGACCTCTGGTACACGGTGCGCAAGAAGGTGGGCGACATGCGCTACACCTTGCCCGCCGGTATCCAGGGCCCGTTCTTCAACGACGAGTTCGGTGATGTCTATGGCGTGATCTACGCGCTGGAAGCCGATGGTTTCAGCAATGCCGAGGTCAAGCGTTTTGCCGATGACGTGCGCCAGCAGCTGCTGCGCGTGCCCGATGTGGCCAAGGTCGAGCTGTTCGGCGTGCAGGACGAAAAGCTCTACATCGAGATTTCGCAGAAGCGCCTGGCCCAGCTGGGGCTGGACATGAACCAGGTGCTGGCCCAGTTGGGCCAGCAGAACGCGGTGGAAAGTGCCGGTGCGGTGCAGACGCCGCTGGACGTGGTGCAGGTCCGCGTGGCCGGCCAGTTCGAAGCGATTGATCAGCTGCGTGCCATGCCGATCCGCGGCAGCTCGGGCAGCCAGCTGCGCCTGGGCGACATCGCCGAGATCAAGCGCGGTTATGTCGATCCGGCCTCCATCAAGGTGCGCCACCAGGGCAAGCAGGTGATCGCGCTGGGCATTTCCATGGCCAAGGGTGGCGACATCATCCGGCTGGGCAAGGCCCTGAAGCAGGCCACGGCGAGCGTCGAGGCGACGCTGCCGGCCGGTGTGCAGCTGGTGCAGCTGCAGGACCAGCCGCAGGCGGTGGCGCGCTCGGTCAACGAATTTGTCGGCGTGCTGGTCGAGGCGGTGGTGATCGTGCTGCTGGTGAGCTTCATCAGCCTGGGCTTTCACAAGCGCGACGGCGAGCCCCGGCTGTGGAAGCGTTATTACGTGGACATCCGCCCCGGCCTGGTGGTGGCCATCACGATTC
Organism: Curvibacter delicatus NBRC 14919; assembly: GCF_001592265.1. Classification (GTDB taxonomy): domain Bacteria; phylum Pseudomonadota; class Gammaproteobacteria; order Burkholderiales; family Burkholderiaceae_C; genus Hylemonella; species Hylemonella delicata. The sequence continues at coordinate 65,276 of NZ_BCWP01000022.1, forward strand.
CGCTGGTGCTGGCGCTGACCTTTCTTGGCATGCAGTACTGGGGCATCGGCCTGCACAAGATTTCGCTTGGCTCGCTCATCATTGCGCTGGGCCTGCTGGTGGACGACGCCATCATCGCGGTGGAGATGATGGTGCACAAGATCGAGGAGGGCTACGACAAGGTGCGCGCGGCCACCTTCGCCTACGAGATCACCGCCATGCCCATGCTGACCGGCACGCTCATCACGGCCGCCGGCTTCCTGCCCATCGGCATGGCCAAGTCGGGCGTGGGCGAGTACACCTTTGCCATCTTCGGTGTCACCACACTGGCGCTGGTGCTGAGCTGGCTGGTGTCGGTCTACTTCGTGCCTTACCTGGGCAACATCCTGCTGCGGGCCAAGCCACCGAAGAAGGAGCATCCGCACGAGCTGTTCGACGGCCCGTTTTATGTCTATTTCCGCCGCCTGCTCAACTGGTGCGTGGAGCACCGCTGGCTGACCATCGGCATCACGCTGCTGACTTTCGTGCTGGGCATGGTGGGCATGGGCAAGGTGCAACAGCAGTTCTTCCCCGATTCGAGCCGTCCGGAGATCCTGGTCGAGCTCTGGTCGCCGGAAGGCACCTCGTTTGCCGCCAATGAAGAAGTGACCCAGCGCGCCGAGAAACGCCTCATGGCCGAGGCCGGTGTGGCCTCCGTCAGCACCTGGGTTGGCTCGGGTGTGCCGCGTTTTTACCTGCCGCTGGACCAGGTGTTCCCGCAGACCAATGTGTCGCAGCTGATCGTCATGCCGGTGGATCTGAAGACGCGCGAGGCGCTGCGCATCAAGCTGCCGGCCTTGCTGGCACAGGAGTTCCCCGAGGTGCGCGGCCGCGTCAAGCTGCTGCCCAACGGGCCGCCGGTGCCGTACCCGGTGCAGTTCCGCGTGGTGGGAAGCGACCCGGCGGTGCTGCGCGCGCGCGCGGATGAGGTCAAGGCCGTGTTGCGCGAGAGCCCCAACACGCGTGGTGTCAACGACAACTGGAACGAGTCGGTCAAGGTGCTGCGGCTGGAGATCGACCAGGCCAAGGCGCGCGCGCTGGGTGTGAGCAGCCAGGCCATTGCCCAGGCCTCGCGGACCATCCTGGCCGGCATGACGGTTGGCCAGTACCGCGAGGGCGACAAGCTGATCGACATCGTGCTGCGCCAGCCGCTGGACGAGCGCGACGCCATCACCGACATCGGCAATGCCTATCTGTCCACCACCACTGGGCGTTCGATTCCGCTGACGCAGATCGCCAAGCCGGTGTTCACCTGGGAACCGGGCGTGATGTGGCGCGAGAACCGCGACTACGGCATCACGGTGCAAAGCGATGTGGTCGAAGGCCTGCAGGGCGCCACCGTGACGGCAGAACTGCTGCCCAGCTTGCGTGCGCTGGAGGCCAAATGGAAGGCGGCCGGCCTGACCGGTTACCGCATCGATGTCGCCGGCGCGGTGGAGGAGAGCAGCAAGGGCCAGGGCTCGATTGCGGCCGGCATTCCCGTCATGCTGTTCATCACCTTCACCCTGCTGATGCTGCAGCTGCAGAGCTTCAGCCGCGCCATGCTGGTGTTCCTGACCGGCCCGCTGGGCATGGCCGGCGTGGCCGGTGCGCTCCTGGCGCTGGGCCGGCCCTTCGGTTTCGTGGCCTTGCTGGGGGTGATCGCGCTGATGGGCATGATACAGCGCAACTCGGTGATCCTGATCGACCAGATCGAGCAGGACCGTGCCAACGGCGTGCCGGCCTGGGATGCGATCGTGGACAGCGCGGTGCGCCGCATGCGCCCGATCGTGCTGACCGCCGCCGCCGCTGTGCTGGCCATGATCCCGCTGTCGCGCTCGGTGTTCTGGGGCCCGATGGCCGTGGCCATCATGGGCGGCTTGATCGTGGCCACCCTGTTGACCCTGCTGGCGCTGCCGGCGATGTACGCCGCATGGTTTCGCGTGAAGCGCGAAACACCGGCGTCTCCTTGAATCCGCCCGCGGGGCTAGCGCGCAGCGCCAGACCCGCCTGGTTCAGGGTGAAGCGCGAAACGCCAGGGGTTTCGCCAGCAGGTTAAAATAGAAAGTTGACCGATTTCGTGGGGAGGTCTGTCCAGACCTCCCCATTTTGTTTTGTCGCGCGGGTGGCGAAATTGGTAGACGCACCAGGTTTAGGTCCTGACGCCAGCAATGGTGTGGGGGTTCGAGTCCCCCCCCGCGCACCACTCGAAAACGGCTGGAATCCCAATGAAATCAAGGGTTCTGGCCTTTTTTGCGAAGTCTGTGGGCTTCATCCTGTTTCATCGATTTTCACGCATTTTCACCCGATTTCACCCTTTCAGTTTGGGAAAAAATTTGGGAAAAATTGCTGATTTGGGAATCAATTAGGAGGCCAAGTGTCACGACATCTGCCGTTGTTACAGGGCATGTTTCCCGGCAAATTAATGCTTGACGTGGACGAGATCGCCTCCCTTACGACGTACTCGAAGGGGCACATCTACAACTTGGCTAGCGCCAAGAAGCTGCCTTTCAAGATCGCTGATGGCCTTGGCGACCGACTTCTGGTTTCCATTGTTGAAATGGCGGACTATCTGGATTCCAAGCTCTTGACCAAGGCGGCTGAGAATGCTGCGCCAGAGCAGGAAGCGGAACCGCCCAAGCGAAAGGTAGGTCGCCCGCGTGGTACGACGAAGGCGGCACTCCAAGTGAGATGCTTTCAAGCGGAACTGCGATCCACGATCTATCAATACGAGTTCAAGGGGATTTTGAGCGAACTTCGCCAAAGATCGGAGGCCGTGGAATTTTCATCAAACGATGCTCTGAGCTGTCTTGATAGATTGAATTCGGTCAAACGCTCTATGCTCGATAAAGTCGGGAACGCTGAAGTAGATTTCGAAGCTGTTTTACTTGAAATCCATTCGCGTGGAGCGTGAAACCACGCTGGGCCTAGGTGCTGGCGACGGTCTCGTCTCAACAATTAAAACAACTGTGGTCGCCCCAGAGGCGTACTCGCGTTGAGCAAGTCAGCCGGATACGGCTGTAAAAAGTCCCCACTGTCCTGAGCTGAGGCTGCAAGCCAATCGCCGTATCGCTCTTGCGGCAGGATCACCACCATTCGTTTCTCATCAGTCGGCTTGTGCAGCGTCTTCAGCAAGGGATGCTGATCAGCGTTGATGGTCAGCATCGTGAAGCTGTACACCGTCTGGCCATCGCCTGCCTTCCAGCTTGACCAGAGACCGGCAATGCCCATGGGCTGCCCATCCACCCGCTGGATCATGGTGGGCACAGCCCGACCGGAACTCCAGTCGGGCTCAAAGAAGGCATCGGCTGGAATGATGCAATGCTGTGCCTTGCGCCAGGCATCCCGAAAGCTCGGCTTCTCTGCCACCGTTTCAGAGCGAGCGTTATAAGTGTATTTGCTGCCGTTGGTGTCCTTCGCCCAGTGTGGCACCATGCCGAACAGACCGGTCAGGGCCTCTCGATCAGGCACTGCATCGTCCCCTACCTCGGTATGGGGATGACGGCGAATGAATCCTGCCGAATAGCTGGGCCAGACATCCTGCCTGCCTAGATTTGAAGGCGGCTCGACATCAAAGGCCGACTTGTAGATGTTTGGATTGGCTGGCGCTTGGTAGTGGCTGCACATTCCCGAGTTCTATTCCAAGTTATTTGCGCTCAGACTATACTGTATATGTGAACAGTATTTTGAATGCCTGCTGCCCCATCCCCCTGACCACCACGTCGGTCCATGTGCCTCAGCTGCTGGGTAGCACCCGCGCTGGTTTCCCCTCGCCAGCTGAGGACTTGCAAGAACGGCGAATCGATCTGAGCGAGCATTTGATCACGCACCCCCAGGCCACCTTCATCATCCAGGTGCGAGGCTTATCCATGGTCGAGGCTGGCATCTTTGATGGTGATCTGCTAGTGGTCAATCGGGCGTTGAAGCCCAAGCACAACTGTATCGTGGTGGCGGTCATAGAAGGCGAATACACGGTCA
>NZ_BCWP01000023.1 GCF_001592265.1 Curvibacter delicatus NBRC 14919
CCTTAAGCTCTGTCTGGCTATTTCCAAGACAAAGACATGAGCGACAAAAGTACCGAGCTGATCCACCATCCCTACCTGCCGCCAGAAGGTTTTGCCGCGCCGCAGCCGGGCGTGTTCAAGGCGTCGACGGTGATCTTTCCCAACGTGGCGGCGATGCGCAGCCGGGAGTGGAAAGACAAGACCGGCTACACCTATGGCCTGCATGGCACACCCACCACCTACCTGCTGGAGGAGCGCCTGTGTGCGCTGGAAGGTGGTACGCAATGTGTGCTGGTGCCCAGCGGCTTGGCGGCAATTGCCAATGTCGCTCTGGCGCTGCTCAAGCAGGGCGATGAACTGCTGATTCCCGATAACGCCTACGGCCCCAACAAGGCGCTGGCCGAGGGCGAACTCAAGGACTGGGGCATCACGCATCAGTTCTATGACCCGATGGACCTGCAGGACCTGGCGCGCCGCATCAGCCGCAGGACCAAACTGGTCTGGCTGGAAGCGGCTGGCTCGGTCACGCTGGAGTTTCCCGATCTGCGCGAACAGGTGCGTGTCTGCCGGAATGCGAATGGTGGGGCCGGCGTGCTGACGGCGCTGGACAACACCTGGGGCGCCGGCCTGGCCTTCAACCCGTTCGAGTTGGGCGATGGCCTGGGGGTCGATATCTCCGCCCACGCCCTGACCAAATACCCGAGCGGCGGTGGTGATGTGCTGATGGGCAGCGTGATCACGCGCAACGAGGCGCTGCACATCCGCATCAAGCTCACCCATATGCGGCTCGGCCTGGGCGTGGGGGCCAACGACGTGGAAGCGGTGCTGCGCTCATTGCCCAGCCTGCCGCTGCGCTACTGCGCCCACGACCAGACGGCACGCGCCCTGGCCCGCTGGTGCCAGACGCGGCCCGAATTCGCCCAAGTGCTGCACCCGGCGCTGCCCGACTCGCCCGGCCATGCCCAGTGGCTGGCACTGTGCGGTGACGAGGCAGGCCGCGCGGCGGGCCTGTTCAGCGTGCTGTTTGATGCCCGATACAGCCAGGCGCAGGTCGACGCTTTTTGCGACGCATTGCGCCTGTTCAAGCTCGGGTACAGCTGGGGCGGCCCGATGAGTCTGGTGGTGCCTTACGAGCTGGCCAGCATGCGCCAGGCCTGGCCGGCGCATCTGGCGCCAGGTCATCTGGTGCGTTTTTCGGTCGGACTGGAAGCCGCGACTGCATTGCAGGCCGACCTGGTGCAGGCGCTGGCCGTCTTGGACTGATCGATAACCCTCTGCGGGTTGGTGTTTTCCTGAGTAGCCAAGTCATCGGGTGCTGGGTAGCCTAACAGGCATGACCGAGATCAATTCCTTGCCCGAAGCCGCCGACCTGCCGGTCAATCCCGTCCCTTATGTGCCGCCGCCGCCCGAAGGGCCCAGGCGCCAGATCGCGGTGCTTGGGTTTGCGGAGCCGTTCCGTTGGCTGGCGCGTGGCGCTCAGGACCTGTGGGCCGCCAAGGGAATTGCCCTGTTCTACGGAATCTGCTTCTGGGCCATGGCCATGCTGCTGCAGGCGGTCTTCTTTCGCCTGCCCGAGTACACCATGTCCATCGCTTCGGGCTGCCTGCTGGTCGGCCCCTTCCTGGCCATGGGTTTGTACGACGTCAGCCGTCGGCGTGAGCGGGGCGAGAAGCCCGACATTGTCTATTCCCTGACCTGCTGGGACTCGCACCTCGGCAGCATGGCCATGCTGGTGCTGGTGCTCATCGTTCTGGAACTGCTCTGGGGACGGGCCTCCCTGGTGGTGTTTGCCGTTTTCTTCAACACCGGCATGCCCTCAACGGCTGGCGTGCTGCAGGCCGTCTTCAGCCCAGAGAACTGGGAGTTCGTGATGGTGTACATGGTGGTGGGCGGCGTGTTTGCCGGCCTGGTTTTCGCCACGTCGGTGGTGTCCATCCCCATGATCCTGGACCGCGACACTGACGCCATCTCAGCCTCGATCACCAGCCTGCAGGTCTTCTTCAACAACCTGCCGGTGCTGCTGCTGTGGGGGGCACTGATCAGTGGGCTGGTGCTTGTGGCGCTGATTCCCTGGGGCCTGGGCCTGCTGCTGGTGGGACCTTGGCTCGGACATGCGACCTGGCACGCCTACCGGGGGGCGGTGCGCTGGGAGGCTTGAGGGCCTAGGGCGGCGGACTTTCATGGTGCCTCCATTGAAGGAGGACAAGGCAGATATTGCATCTTGAGCTTGTCTATCGCGCGATTTCGGTGCATCCTGAGGCTGTCGATTTTGAAGGGGTCCCATCATGAGTGATTTGCTCTTCGATCAGTTTCTGCTTCCGTTCTTCGTCCGGTTTTTCTTCGTGTTCAGCCTGATCGGCTTGGCGACGGGGGCTGGGCTGGTTTTCTTTCCCGGGCGCATGCGTGAGGTATTTGAACAGGGGAATCGCTGGCTATCGGTACGGCGCCACATGAAGTGGCTGGAAGTACCGTACGACATCGACACGGCCCTGTACCGCTTCGCGCGCCAGTTGGGGGGCGTTCTGATTGCACTTGCGGTGTACTCGACGTTTGTCCTGGCCACGCAAGTCAATGCCGCTGGCTTGGTGTCTGCCATGGGGGCTGACAAGACGGGCGACCCCATGCTGGCGCTGATCGTCGCTGACACGGTACGCTGGTCGCTTGTCGCGGGGGGCGTATTGGGCATCGTCGTCATGCTTCTGGTGCTTTTTTCTCCGAACCTGATGGGAGGCATAGAGAAACCCGCGGACCGGTGGTACTCCACCCGGAACTGGCTTCGTGGACTCGATCAGATGCGCATGGGCTTTGACACCTGGGTTCAAGGACATCCCCGCGCCATGGGCAGCCTGATGCTGCTGGGATCTCTGGTGGTGAGCCTCCATTTCGGCATCAGATGGTTTGTCCAGGGCTGAAACAACGCGGGATGGTTTGTGAAATGTTAGAGTCTCGCCATTAACTTGAGGGCACTCATACTTTGGCTACACCCAACTACGGATACGAAAAGCGTCAGAAAGAACTCGCCAAAAAGCGAAAGAAGGAAGAAAAACTCAAGAACAAGGCCGAGCGCAAGCTGGGCGGCGGTTCTGAGGATGGTGCGGAGCAGTCCGATGGCCAGCTGTCCGAGCCAGATACGCCGTCGCCGGACCAGCCCGCGCAACCCTGACGCACCGGCCTTGGCCATGCCTGTGGCCAAGGGCTGTCAAGTCCGCCCGCTGCTGGGCCGCGGGCAGCTTTCAAACAATCCCGACACGACATTCGCGCACTGCGCATTCTGATGGTGCCGCATCAGGAGCACAACACGGTCAGTCGTCCGGTCCATACAGGTAGTCGTGCTTGTTCAGCGGAACACCGTTGTGCCTCAAGATGGCATATGCCGTGGTGATGTGAAAAAACAGATTGGGCAAGGCCCACTGCTGCAGATAGTCCTCGCCGCATAACGTCCTGGTTTGGCCAAGACCGGCTGGCATGGTGATGTCCTGATCCGCCATGCCATCCAGTCCGTCTGGCGGCAGGGTGGATAACCAGCTCAAGGTCTGATCAATGCGGGTCTGCAACTGCTCCAGGGCCGTTTCGTCATTGGGGTACTTGGGAGGTTCCAGGCCCTGCATGCGGTGGCCCCAGATCTTGACCACATCACAGGCCACCGTGACCTGCCGTGAGAAAGGCAGCATGTCCGGCGCCAACCGGGCCTGCATCAGAACCTGCGGGGCGTAGCCGCGCGCCTTGGCATCGTTGATGCCTTTTTGCACGATGTGCCGCAGATTGCCCAAGGCCTTGCGGAATACCGGCAGGCTGGCCGAGGACAGCCTCATGCGGCAACCAAAGCCTGCTGCTGGACGGCCAGCTCATCGGCCAGCACCCGCATCGCTTGCACCGATCGGTCCCGTGGGCTGATGGCAAAGGCCTGGGCATACTGCTTGAAGTTGCGTTGCATCGACTGCAAATACACCGGGTCATAGTGATTCAGCAACAGGTCGCGCACCACCGGTTCAATCTGGCCGGCACGAACCTGGGCTTTCCAGCCCTCAACGACCTGCTTGCCGCGCAATTGGGTCAGCGCATCGAGCCGTTCGCAAAAGGCTTCACGGTCGCGCACGAAGAAGTCGTAGTCTTCCAGCAGCAGTGCCACCCGTTGGTCATCGGGCAGCAACAGGTTGAGGCATTGGCCGGCGCGCATGGCGTCGATCAGGGCCGCCGGCACCGCCACATTGCCGACTTTCTTGCTTTCACTTTCCACGAACACCGGGCGTGCCGGGTCAAGCCGGCGCAGCGCATGCCAGATGCGGGTGTCAAAGTGCTTTTGCGACGGCTGCGGCACGCCCGGGATGGCACCCAGGACGGAGCTACGGTGGTTCGCCAGCGCTTCCAGGTCCAGCACCTGGGCACCGGCCTGTTCCAATGCCTGCAGCAGCCGTGTCTTGCCGGAGCCGGTGGTGCCGCAGATCACGCGCCAGTCGAATTTCGGCGCCAGGCGCGGAATGTCTTCCAGCAGCGCGTTGCGGAAGGCCTTGTAGCCGCCCTCAAGCAGGGTGATGCGAAAGCCGATCTGGCTCAGCACCAGCGAGAGCGAGCCGCTGCGCTTGCCGCCGCGCCAGCAGTAGGCCAGCGGTTTCCAGCTTTTGGGCTTGTCCAGCACTTCGCGCTCGATGTGATTGGCAATGTTGCGCGCTGCCATGGCTGCACCACGCTTGCTGGCTTCGAAGGCGTTGACCTGCTTGTACATCGTGCCCACCAGCTTGCGCTCTTCGTTGTTGAGCGTGGGCCAGTTGACGGCGCCCGGCAGATGGTCTTCGGCGTATTCGTCTTCGCTGCGGGCGTCGATGAGGGTATCGAACTCGTCGAGCCGGCGCAGTGCCTCTTCGGCGGAGATGGTGGTCAAACTCATGAAATCAGTTTCTTCAGTTCCGGCCAGACGTTGTCCAGCAGGATGGGTTGCGCTTGCTCGTTCGGGTGGATGCGGTCCGCCTGGAACAGCCGCGCGGCATCCGGTACATCTCCCACGCCCTTGAGCAGGAAAGGCACCAGCAGCGCCTTGTGCGTGCGAGCCACGTTGCGGTACAGCGCAGAAAAGCGGTTGGCGTAATCCTGGCCGTAGTTGGGCGGCATCTGCATGCCCAGCAGCAGTACCCGGGCGCCAGCTTTCTGTGCCGCCTGTGTCATCCAAGCCAGATTGTCCTCGGTATTGGCCAGAGCCAGACCGCGCAAGGCATCATTGCCGCCGAGTTCGATCACCACGATGCCGGGACGGTGCTGTGCCAGCAGGGCCGGCAGGCGAGATCGGCCGCCAAAGGTGGTGTCGCCGCTGATGCTGGCATTGACGACAGTGAACGGCTTCTTCTCGCGTGTCAGCCGCTGTTCCATCTGGGCCACCCAGCCGCTGCCGCGCTTGAGGCCATATTCGGCACTGAGTGAGTCACCCAGCACCAGCACGGTGCGTGAGGTGGGTTCCGCCGCCTGGCAAAACCCTGTAGCAGCGGCCAGCAGGCCGATCGCGATAAAGTAGCGTCGAAACAAAGAAAGCCTCATGTCTGAATCCATCATCTCCGTGGAGCATGTGTACAAGTCGGTCACCGACTCCACCGGCACCCTCGACATTTTGCGCGATATCGACTTCCGCGTGCCGGCACAGCAGACGGTGGCCATTGTCGGCGCCTCCGGCTCGGGCAAGAGCACGCTGCTGTCCATCATTGCCGGGCTGGACACGCCGTCGCGCGGCACGGTGCGCCTGGCCGGTCAGGACCTGTTCGCGCTGGATGAGGACGCGCGTGCCGCGCTGCGGGCGCACAAGCTGGGTTTCGTGTTCCAGAGCTTCCAGCTTCTGGGTCATCTGACCGCACTGGAGAACGTGATGTTGCCACTGGAGTTGGCCGGTCGCCGCGATGCGCGCCAGGCGGCGGCCGACATGCTGGCCCGTGTCGGGCTGGCGCAGCGCCTGGGCCATTACCCCAAGGTGCTGTCCGGTGGCGAGCAGCAGCGCGTCGCGCTGGCTCGCGCTTTTGTCGTGCAGCCGGCGGTTCTGCTGGCTGATGAGCCGACTGGCAGCCTGGACTTTGCCACCGGGGAGAAAGTGATGGAGTTGATGTTCGAACTCAACCGCGAGCAGGGCACCACGCTGCTGCTGGTGACGCATGACGCCGGCATTGCGCGGCGTTGCGAGCGGCGCATCACCATCGAGGCCGGACGCATGGCCGCAGACGCGGCATAAGGACACCGCAGGACAAGGGGGATAATCCATCCCCATGTCCTCGCCCAAAGTCCTGTTCGGCTTCCACGCCGTGGGTGTCCGTCTGAAGACGGCACCGAAATCCATCATCGAAATCTATTACGAGACGACGCGGCGCGATGCGCGCATGCGTCAGTTCCTCGAGAAAGCCCAGGAAGCCGGGGTACGCCTGATCGAGGCGGATGGCCTGCGTCTGGCCAAGCTGGCCGGCAGCCATGGCCACCAGGGGGTGGCTGCACGGGTGGAGCCGGTGGCCCAGGTCCATTCGCTGGATGACCTGCTGGACAGCCTGACCGAGCCGCCGCTGTTGCTGGTGCTCGACGGTGTGACCGATCCGCACAACCTGGGTGCCTGCCTGCGGGTGGCCGACGGCGCCGGGGCCCATGCCGTGATCGCCCCCAAGGACCATGCGGTGGGCATCAATGCCACAGTGGCCAAGGTGGCCAGTGGTGCGGCTGAGACCGTGCCGTACTTCATGGTGACCAACCTGGCGCGGACCCTGAACGAACTCAAGGAGCGCAACATCTGGTGCATCGGTACCAGTGACGATGCACCCAAGACCCTGTACCAGGTGGACCTGAAGGGGCCGGTGGCGCTGGTGCTGGGCGCCGAAGGGCAGGGCATGCGGCAACTCACGCGCAAGACCTGCGATGAGCTGATCAGCATTCCGATGAAGGGTGGTGTGGAGAGCCTGAATGTGTCGGTGGCCAGCGGCGTGTGCCTGTACGAGGCGCTGCGCCAGCGCGGCTGAGACCCGCGAAGGATACCGGCGCGTCAGGCCTGCGTGTTGAGCAGGCGGCCGGTGGTTTCGCCCTGGCTGTTCAGCGTGGTTTGGGTGTCGCTGCGCGGCGCCCCCTTGCCTTCGAGACTGCGAACCTCGTTCTGCGCCTGAGCCGCTTGCTGGCGCGCGCTTTCGGTTTGCGCTTCCAGCGATTGCACCTGAGCCTGAGCCTGTGCCGCCTCGCGCCGCGCCTGCTGCAGTTTGGCCTGGTACAGGCTCAGCTGCGCACTGGGCAGGCCGCTGGAGGTGGGGGCAAGGCCAAACACGGAAACTCCCGATTCACGCCGTGGTGTTGATGATGCGGCCCGTGGTCTGGCCTTGGGTGTTCACCACCGGTTGTGCGTTGCGCCGAGCTTCCTCCTGTGCCCGCTCGGCCGCTTTCTGCTGCTCGGCACGGTATTCCTGTGCGCGGACCTCCTCAGCCTGACGCGCCTTGGGCGGCGGCGGGGTGCTGATGGCTTGGGTGGCGGAGGAAACGGCCATGCGGGACTCCTGAAACTCCAACGATGTTGCTTTTGACTCTAGGGCGGCGGAGCGGCCCTGTCAATGGTGGCTTTGTAACCGGATCCAGTGGCATGATGAGCCGATACCGCCGTTTTCTGAGCTCAATGTTGCCTACCCAGTCTCGCGCTACCGCCCCCGACCGTCGCAAACTGCTCAAGCTGGCGGCTGCCGCGGCCGGCACCTTGTGGCTACCCCGTAGCGCCTGGAGCCAGCCGCGCTGGCCGCGCGATCCCTTTGCGCTGGGCGTGGCCAGCGGTTCGCCGGCGCACGATTCGGTGGTGCTGTGGACGCGCCTGTTGCCGGGTGAACCCTTGCATGGCCCGGTCACGCTGCGCTGGGAAGTGGCGCATGACGAGGGTTTCAGCCGGCTGGCCCGCAGTGGCCAGGTGCAGGCACTGCCGGAGCTGGCCCATGCGGTACACGCCGAAGTCACGGGGCTGGCGCCGGACCGCTGGTATTTCTACCGGTTCATGGCCGGTGATGCCGTCAGCCCCACAGGCCGGACACGAACTTTCCCGGCCCCTGACGCCAACCCCGGCCGGCTGCGGCTGGGTTATGCCTCCTGCCAACGCTGGGAGCATGGTTTCTACAGCGCTTGGCACCACATGCGCGCCGAGGACCTGGACGCCGTGCTGTTCCTGGGCGACTACATCTACGAGTACCCGGGGGCTGTCAATGCCGTGCGTTCCGTGACAGGAGGCTGGGTGCTGACGCTGGATGACTACCGCCAGCGTTATGCCTTGCACAAGAGCGACGCCAATCTGCAGGCCATGCATGCGGTATGTCCTTGGCTCGTGACCTGGGATGATCATGAGGTGCAGAACGATTACGCGGGCCTGCAAGAGGGCAATGGTGTTCTCGGCATGGGTACGGTGCCGGACTTCGCGGCCCGCCGTGCAGCGGCCTACCAGGCCTATTACGAGCACATGCCGCTCAGGGCTTCGGTGCTGACGCAGGCGCTGGCCGGGCTGGCGAGAGGGGCTGAGATGCGCATCTACCGGCAGGTGCCGTTTGGCCGGCTGGCCTCCCTTTATTTGCTCGACGCACGGCAGTACCGCGATCGCCAGCCCTGCCTGAAAGACGGCAAACCAGGCGGCAGCCTGGTCGATCCGGCGCACTGCGCCGACTGGGGCGATCCGCAGCGCAGCTACCTGGGGCGTGAACAAGAGCTGTGGCTCAATGACGCACTGGCCCGTTCCGGCGGCCGCTGGAACGTGATCGGGCAGCAGACGCTGTTGGGCATGCGCGACGCACGTCCTGGGCCGGGACAACGCCTGTGGAACGATGGCTGGGACGGTTATGCGGCTGCCCGTACCCGCTTGACCGATACGTTACGCCACAAGCATGTGGCCAACCCGGTGGTGTTGGGCGGTGATGTGCACGAGAACTGGGTCGGCCACATCAAGGCGGACTACGCCGACGCCGCCAGTCCGAGTGTGGGTGTGGAGTTCTGCGGCACCAGCATTACTTCGCGCGCGGGCGGCGTGGCCCAGGTGGCCGAACGCCTGGCTGAGAATCCGCATTTCGTTTTTGCCGATGCGCAGTACCGCGGCTACGGCGTGGTGGAATTCACACCGGCCCAACTCAGCACCACACTGCGCGCCGTGGAGGATGTAACCAACCCGGCCTCAGGCGTCAAAACCCTTGCGCGTTTTGCCGTGGCGTCCGGGCGCCCGGTGATCGAGCGTGCTTAGGGCTCAGAGACCGAGCCAGAGGATGAGCTTTTTTTCCTGCTCGTCGGACGGCGCGACAAAGCCTTTGTAGCCCGAGGCGGCCAGGGCCCGGCGGCCAGGCTCGGTCTGGTCAAGCCCCAGCAGGGCATCACGCAGCACATTGGCAACAGAGGGGTCGAGTCGGGGGGAGGCAATCCACTGCTTGATGGGCATGGGGCGCGATTCGGCGCAGGTCTTGCCCCCTTTGTCTTTCCATGCCTTGATCACGCTGCCGGAGGCGGTGGCGCCATAGGCCGCAAAGCCGTTTTCGACATAGAAGGGCACGGCATCCTGGTAGCGCGTGGTCTGCAGTTTCACGTCGCTTGGTTTCAGCCTGTGCTCGGCCAGCATGGCGCGCGTCATGACGGCCGTGATGGAGTCTGGATCCGGTGTGACGAAAGCCTTGCCGCTCACCATGGCCCAGTCCTGGATCGGCTGCGGCTCCTTGCACAGCAGGGAAACCTTGTACTCGGTATAGCCGCTGGTCCAGGCCACGGCCTTGAAGCCGTTGCCCTTGATGGCTTCGAAGGCGATGTGGGAGGGGTGGATGAACGCCAGGTCCAGCTGACCTTTCTTCAGGGCGTCGCGCAGACCGTTGTAGCTGCTGATGACCTGCACCTTGACGGGCTGACGGGTCGCAGTACCCAGTACCTTGGCAATGGCGTCAAAGCGGGCTTCGATTTCGTTGTCGGTGGCGCGATAGGTCACGCCCTCCGTAACCCCAATGACCAGGGCCTGGGCTGAAATCAAAGCGCCACAGGCCAGAACTGCTGCAACGATACGCGCAAACAACTTCATCACGAACTCCCCAGAATCAAGAGGTTTGGAAACGCAAGATGGTTTGCAGGACAGTGTAGCTTCAGAAGTTCCGGGCCCCCACAGACGCAGGCGCATGCGGGCTTCGGAGATGTAACCAGCTTCGGCAAAGCGGATGCGACCCTGCGCCTCCAGCGCGATGAAGGCGGAGGTCAGGCCAGAGCCGCCGCCCGCACATGGCAGGGCGCCCGTCTTACCTCAGGATCTCGAGCAGGCGGTCGAGACCGCCGCTGTTGATGGCAACCATGGCCTGTTCGCGCACCTTGGGTTTGGCATGGTAGGCCACCGAGAGGCCGGCTTCGCCCATCATGGGCAGGTCGTTCGCGCCATCGCCCATGGCAATGGCCTGCTGCGGGCTGATGCCCATCTGCTCGCAGGTCTGCAGCAGCATGCGGCGCTTTTCAGCGCCGTCGCAGATGTCGCCCCAGGACTGGTCGACCAGGCGGCCGGTCAGCATGCCGCAGTTCGGGCCGCTCTCGATCTCCAGGACGTTGGAGCGGGTGAAATCGATGCCCAACCGGTCGCGCACGCGGTCGGTGAAAAAGGTGAAGCCGCCGCTGACCAGCAGCACCTTCATGCCGACGGCCTTGCAGGCAGCAATCAGCTCGGCTGCGCCGGGGTTGAGCTGCAGACGCTCGCGGTACACCGACTCCATGTCGGCCACCGTCACACCCTTGAGCAAGGCAACACGGCGGCGCAGGCTTTCCTTGAAGTCGCTTATCTCGCCGCGCATGGCGGCTTCGGTGATGGCCGCCACTTCGGTCTTGCGGCCGACGGTATCGGCAATTTCATCCACACATTCGATGTTGATGAGAGTGGAGTCCATGTCGAAGGCGATCAGCTTGAAGTCCTGGAGCTTCAGCGGAGGCGTGAAGCCCCGGACCGTGAGGCCGGAAGCGAATTCGGTGGCAGGGGTCATGGTGGTAATAAGTCAGGGTTGGTTGGGAGGGATGAGTCGGTTGAGGATCTGCATTTGACGACGTGTGTCGCTACCCACAAGATCCTGCAGGGACTGCTGGTCGCTGGAGGTGGTGAACCCGGCGGCCGAGAGCTTGCTGTGCAGTTCTTCGGTGCTGATGCCGGCTACCTGGGCCAGCACCGGCAAGGGCGCGCGCGCCAGTGCCTGCACAGGGCCGACGAACGGCGGTTTGGACGTCTTGGTGGCCGGGATAAAGCTCAGGACCAGCAGGGCCACGAAAGCCAGAATGACCCAGCGGCCGGTGGCCGTGAGGAAATAACGTTTGAACGCTGTCAGGTTGAGCAAGACATGCAGGCACACGCCAGCCAGCATGGCCCAGCTCAGCCATTCGTGGGCAAGCTTGTTCAGTCCGGTGTCGAGATGGAAGAACATCAGCACGCCGGTGACAGCGGACAGCAGGAAGGCGCCGATGACGAGCGGCGTGATCCAGGGGCGATGCGGGTTGAGGTTCATGAGTGGTGTCCTTCAAGGGTTGATAGCCGTCTTAGTGTCTCGAAGGCAGTTGAAGAAAACCATGGTTTGCATGAACGGTGGGTAAAGCAGATGCGCTGGGGGCATGGGGCTTGATCTGGCGCAAACTCAGGCTGCTTGTTTGTCCGCGAGCGGCTGGCCCAGGGATCGCAGCACGTCGCGCACCAGGTGCGCACGTGATTTCGGGTCGGGCAGCTCGCGCTCGATGCGCAGCTTTTCGTTGCCGGCCAGTTTGATGTGGCGGTTCTTCTGGATCAGTTCGATCACGCGCATGCCGTCGATTGGCGCATCCTTCCGGAAGGTGATGGTGATCAGGTGCGGTGCGGCATCGACCTTGACCACGCCATAGGGCTTGGCAATCACGCGCAGGCGGTGCACGTCGATTAGCGTCTGCGTCTGGGCAGGCAGTTTGCCGAAACGGTCGACGATTTCCTCCATCAGGGCATCAATCTGCTCGGTGGTCTTGGCGGTGGCCAGCTTCTTGTAGAAACTCAGGCGCATGTGCACGTCGCCGCAGTAGTCGTCGGGCAGCAGGGCCGGCGCATGCAGGTTGATGTCGGTGGTGGCGCTCATCGGCGCCAGCAAATCGGGCTCCTTGCCGTCCTTCAGGCTGCGCACGGCCTCGCTCAGCATCTCGTTGTAGAGCTGGAATCCCACTTCCAGCATGTTGCCGCTCTGGTTTTCGCCCAGCACCTCGCCAGCGCCGCGGATTTCCAGGTCGTGCATGGCGAGGTAGAAGCCGGAGCCGAGTTCCTCCATCTGCTGGATCGCGTCCAGTCGCTGCGCCGCCTGCTTGGTCAGGCCATCCTTGTCGGGCACCATCAGGTAGGCATAGGCCTGGTGGTGGCTGCGGCCGACACGACCGCGCAGCTGGTGCAGCTGTGCCAGGCCGAACTTGTCGGCACGGCTCATGACGATGGTGTTGGCTGTCGGCACGTCGATGCCGGTCTCAATGATGGTGGAGCACAGCAGCAGGTTGTAGCGCTGGGCCACGAAGTCGCGCATCACGGCCTCCAGCTGGCGCTCGGGCATCTGGCCGTGTGCCACGGCAATGCGTGCTTCCGGCAGCAATTCTTCCAGCTTGGCGCGGCGGTTTTCGATCGTTTCCACCTCGTTGTGCAGGAAGTAGACCTGGCCGCCGCGCTTCAATTCGCGCAGCACGGCCTCGCGGATGACGCCATTGCCTTCGGTCCGCACAAAGGTCTTGATGGCCAGGCGCCGCTGCGGTGCGGTCGCGATCACACTCAGGTCGCGCAGCCCCTCCAGTGCCATGCCCAGCGTGCGCGGGATGGGGGTGGCGGTTAGCGTCAGCACATCCACCTCGGCGCGCAGTGCCTTCATGGCTTCCTTGTGACGCACGCCAAAGCGGTGCTCCTCGTCGATGATGAGCAGGCCCAGGTTCTTGAAATGCGTGTCGGGGCTCAGCAGCTTGTGGGTGCCGACGACGATGTCGATGGTGCCGTCGGCGATGCCCTTCATGGCGGCCGTGATTTCCTTGGCCGAACGAAAACGGCTCATCTCCGCCACCTTCACCGGCCATTTGCTGAAGCGGTCTGCCAGCGTCTGGTAGTGCTGTTCAGCCAGCAGCGTGGTCGGCGCCAGGAAGGCCACCTGCCGCCCGCCGGTGACGGCGATGAAGGCGGCGCGCAGCGCCACCTCGGTCTTGCCGAAGCCGACGTCGCCGCATACGAGCCGGTCCATCGGGCGCGGCGAAATCATGTCCTGGATCACCGCGTGGATGGCGGCGCGCTGATCGGCTGTTTCTTCGAAGCCGAAATCGTTGGCGAACACCTCGTAGTCCTTGGCCGAGAAGCGGAACGGGTGGCCTTCGCGCGCGGCACGGCGGGCGTAGATGTTGAGCAGCTCGGCTGCGGCGTCGCGGATCTGCTCGGCCGCGCGGCGCTTGGCCTTTTCCCACTGGCCGGAGCCCAGCCGGTGCAGCGGCGCCTCGTCGGCGCTGACGCCGGTGTAGCGGCTGATCAACTGCAGCTGGCTGACCGGCACGTAGAGCACGGCCTTGTCGGCGTATTCGAGGTGCAGGAACTCCTGCATCTCGGGTGTGCCATCGTCCTGCAATTGGCCCACGCTCATGTTGACCAGGCCACGGTAGCGGCCGATGCCGTGCGCAGAATGCACCACCGGGTCGCCCACATTGAGTTCGGACAGGTCCTTGATCAGCGCCTCGACGTCGCTGACCTGTTCCTGCTTCTTGCGCCGGCGCGTGGTGGGGCCGGCGGCGAACAGCTCGGTCTCGGTGATGAAGTCCAGCCCTTCATCGAGCCAGCCAAAGCCGCTGGTCAGGGCCGCGGTGGCGATGCCGACCTTTTCCTCGCTGGCCAGGAATTCCTGCAGTGAATCGAAGGCTGGCGGAATCAGGCTGCTGGCGCGCAGGAAGTCGAGCAGGCTTTCGCGCCGGCCGTCGCTTTCAGCCAGCAGCAGCACGCGGTGCTGCGTGTTGCGGATGTGCGCTTTCAGGCGGGCCAAGGGGTCTTCGGCGCCGCGCACCACCGCCAGTTCCTCCAGTTTCTGGAAGGTCGCGTCCCAGGCGTGACCCTCGCCGTCGGGCTGTTCGCCGGTGCGCAAGGCCAACTGGGCATGGCTGTTGGCCTGGGCGTAGAACTGCTCGGCATTGAGGAACAGGGTTTCGGGCGGCAGGGCAGGGCGGTCCGGGTCGCCCTGGGCCAGGCGAAAGCGCTCCTTGGCATCCTGCGAGAAACGCTGGAAGGCCGGTTCCAGATCGCCATGCAACACCACGGTGGCGTCCGCACCCAGGTAGTCGAACACCGTGGCCGTCTGTTCGAAGAACAGCGGCAGGTAGTACTCGATGCCGGCAGAGGCCACGCCGTTGCCGATGTCCTTGTAGATGCGGCTCTTGGTCGGGTCGCCTTCGAGCAGCTCGCGCCAACGCTGGCGAAACAGCTTGCGCGCGGCGTCGTCCATCGGGAATTCGCGTCCGGGCAGCAGGCGCACTTCCGGCACCGGGTAGAGGCTGCGCTGGCTGTCAGGGTCGAAGGTGCGGATGGAGTCGACCTCGTTGTCGAACAGGTCTACCCGGTAAGGCACGGCTGAGCCCATGGGAAAGAGGTCGATCAGGCCGCCGCGCACCGCGTATTCGCCGGGGCTGACCACCTGGGTCACATGGTTGTAGCCTGCCAGCGTCAGCTGGGCCTTGAGCTGCGCTTCATCGAGTGTCTGCTTGACCTTGAACTCGAAGGTGTAGGCGGCCAGAAAGCTCGGCGGCGCCAGCCGGTACAGCGCGGTGGTGGCCGGGATGACGACCACGTCCGCCGTCTCGTGGCTGTCACCGGAGCGTTTGCCGTGGTTGTACAGGCGCCAGAGCGTGGCCAGGCGTTCGCTGATCAGGTCCTGATGTGGCGAAAAGGTATCGTAGGGCAGGGTTTCCCAGTCCGGAAACAGCGCACAACGCAGATCGGGTGCGAAGAAGGCGATTTCCTCAATCAGGCGCTGCGCGTCGGTGGCGTCGGCCGTGACAAGGGCCATGAGCCTGCCGGCGGTTTTTTCGCGTCGTCCCAGCGAGGCCAGCAGCAAGGCGTCGGCCGAGCCTGCCGGGCGGGTCAGGGTAAAGCGTTTGCCGGTCTGGAGTTTGGGCAGGTCCATCAGGGATACAAATAGAAAACACCCCCCGGTGCATGGAGCGGGGGGTGTTGAAAGACGATCTGGCAAGATTTTACTTGGAGCTTGCTCGGCAGTTCGGTTGTTCTCCGGGCTTGATCCAAAGATAAAATGATAAAAATGGCAGACTGCGATAAAGCGCTATAAAGACATTGGCCCAGGCGGACAATGACGGAGCAGGATTTGATATGAGCCATCAAGACATCGACGATCAGGGTGATTTCCTTTCGACCGAGCGCATGCCTTCCTTGGCAACTGTGGCAAGGGTTTTTGTCCCCCCGATTCTCATCTCGGCCATCAGCGTTGCGGCGGGTCAGTTGAACTACCTGCTGTTCCATACCCTGGCGGAGGTGTTCTCCATCGTCATCGCCTTCACGGCGCTGGTGGTTGCGACGACGTCCCGCCGCTTTACGCACAACCATTTCACAGTCTATCTGGCCGTGCTCATCGGCTGGTGTGCTGCGCTGGACCTGATCCACGCCGTGTCCTACAGGGGGATGGATCTTCTGAGGGTGGATGAAGCCAACGTCGCCACCCAGCTATGGATAGCCGCACGTTTCATCCAAGCCGTGGGGCTGCTGAGTTCTCCGCTGTTTTTGAGCCGCCGCGTGAGCATTGATTACCTGCATCTTGGTTACGGGTTGGCGGCACTGGGTGTCACCATCTGGATTTTCTCGGGGTATTTCCCCACCGCCTTTGTCCAGGGCCAAGGACTGACGCCGTTCAAGATTTATGCCGAGTACGTGATCATCGCCATGCTGACGGCGACCGGCGTTCTGTATTGGAGGCAGAGGCGCCTGATGTCTCCCATTCTGTTCGGGAGCATGCTGGTGGCCTTGGTGGCCATGATCCTGTCCGAGTTTGCTTTCACGCGTTATGCCAATGTCTATGGCCTGTCGAACGAGATGGGGCATGTCGCCAAGATTTTTGCCTACTGGTTTGTTTATCTGGCGCTGGTGCAAAGCACCCTGCGCGAGCCGTTCAGCATGCTGTCGCGCACGGCCAGCACCTACGATGCGGTCCCCGATCCGGCGATCGTGATTCACCAGGATGGCCTGATTCATCAGGCCAATCTGGCGGCAGCTGCTTACGCTGGCATGAAGGCGGAAGAGTTGATCGGCCTGTCTTCGCATGCCATTTTCCATGCGCCGACCGTACCGGTCGGTGATTGTCCGGTGTGCGCCCGTCTGGCGGGGGGAGAGTCCCGCTTTTCGGTCGAGATCGATCGTGGTGGCTCTGCGGGCATCGTCGAATGCCAGATCGCTCCGTTCATCGTCGAGGACCGTGAGCGCAGCTATGTCCAGGTGGTACGTGACATCACCGATGAAAAGCAGCTGCTGGCCGAACGCGAGTTGCTGGTGCATGACCTGGGTGAGCGCGTCAAGGAGTTGCGTTGCCAGTATGCAATTTCCAACATTCTGGAAAAAGTGGATATCGAGGTCCCCAGTTTGCTGACACAGGTGGTGGATGTCTTGCCGGCCGGATTCCTGTTTCCTGCGCACGCGAGGGCTGCCTTCGTGAGTGATTGGGGGACGTTTGGCAGTCAAGGCGCTGAACAGGCCAAGCTCAGCCTTGTGCATGAGCTGTACGTCAATCAGCGAAGCGTTGGCTCTCTGAGCGTCTTTTATTCGGCTGAACTGGTGCAGAACGCCGATCCCTTCATTCCCGAGGAGCGTGAACTGCTGAGAACCGTGGCGCTGCGGGTGGGACAGGCGATCGAACGGATTCAGGCGGGTGTGCAGGTCAAGCGCCTGACGTATCTGTATGACATGCTCAGCGCCACCAACCGGGCCATCGTGCGTTGCCGCAGCAGTGACGAATTGCTGGCGCGCGTGTTTGAGACGCTGATCCAGCACAGTACGTTTCCGCTGCTGTTTGTCGCCATGTCCGATGCGGGGAAGATGCCTTTGCGTATCGTCCATGCCCATGGCATTGACGAGGCTGCACGGGAAGAACTCCATGCCATCCTGGCCGACCCGCAAAGCACGTTCGGTTTGGCGTTCGATGAAGAAACCAGCAAGGGCAAGGTGTACGCGATCGGCATGCAGACACTGGACACCCACACCCGGTGGCATGACTACCTGCGTCGGCATGCGGTCACCGAAAGGGCCATTCTGCCGATCATGCGCGAGGGGCAGCTGTTCGGTGTCATCGGGTTGTACGCGCAAGGGCCGGGCGCTTTTGACCAGGCGCAACTCAATCTGCTTCACGAGATGGCAGAGGACCTGGAGTTTGCCCTGAATGGCATGGCGCAGAATGAGCGGCGGCGCTTGGCCGAGGAACGCGCTGAGATGTCAGAGTTCCGTTTCCGTGAAGTGTTCGAAGCCTCGCCGACGCCGATGCAGATTCAATCGCTCTCGACTGGGGCTATGCGGGCTGTCAACCGCGCGCACAGAGAGTGGTTGGGTTATGCGCCGGAGGACATCGCCACATCGGAGCGTTGGTTCGCGCAGGCCTATACCGATCCTGGGGTTCGGGAGGTCCTCCAGAAGAGCTGGCTCCAGTCCGTGGAGGAAGCCAGGAAGTCCGGCAACATGGTTCGCTCACCCGAACTCAGTCTGTATGGCAAGGATGGCCGCGAGCGTATTGCCGTCGGCACCATGACGGTGGTGGGTGATGACGCGATCGTCGCCTGGGAGGACCTGACAGAGATCAGGCACAGCGAGCAGGCGCTGCGCGAGAGCGAACAGCACTTCCGCACCATGATCGAAGAAACCATGCTGGGCATCTATGTGCGGCGCGACGGTCGTTATGTCTATGTCAACCCGCGTTATTGCGAGATGACGGGCTGGCCGCGCGAGCATTTGCTCGGCCAGGAGGTCTGGCGCTTCACCACCGCCGACCCAGAGAACGTCCGGCATATCCACGACGCCTGGGACCGGCTGGCGGCAGGGGAGCACAGCGTGCACTACAACGTGCCGCTGCTGTGCAAGAGCGGCGAGATCCGGGAGTTGGCACTGCATGCCAGCAGCATCCGCTGGGATGATGCGCCGGCCACCATCGTGATGGCGGAGGACGTCACCGAGCGCCAGCAGGCGGAGGCGAAGCTGGCCGACTATGTGAAGCAGTTGGAAGCCTCGATGCGCGGCACCTTGCAAGCGGTTTCCAACATGATTGACCAGCGTGATCCGTATACCGCAGGCCATGAACGGCGCGTCGGCCTGATTGCCGGCGCCATCGGGCGCGAGATGGGCTGGCCCGAGGAGCGCTGCACCCGGATGGAACTGGTGGGGCTGGTGCACGATATCGGCAAGATCAGCGTGCCGGCTGAAATCCTGACCAAGCCCGGGCGTCTGACCGACCTGGAGATGCGGCTGGTGCGCGAACATGCCCAGATCGGCTACGAGATCCTGAAAGACATTCCGTTTCCGTTCCCGGTGGCAGACATCATCCGTCAGCATCATGAGCGTCTCGACGGCAGCGGCTATCCTCAGGGCCTCAAGGGGGATGCCATCCTGCCGGAGTCGAAGGTGCTGGCGGTGGCCGATGTGATCGAATCCATTGCTTCCCATCGTCCCTATCGGCCAGCCCGGGGACTGGATGCAGCGCTTGACGAGCTGGAGCGCGGGCGCAACACACACTACGATCCGGATGTGATTGACGCATTTTCCCGCCTGTTGCACGACAGGGGCTATACCTTGCCGCAGTAGTGCATCAGCGCCGGGGCCGGGCGGCCGGGTCTTAGAATGGCGGCAGTTCGCATGACCGCTTCTTCTTCATCACCGTCGCCTTCACCGCGCTTCTGGGCCCTGATTCCGTGTGCCGGCACCGGTTCGCGGGCGGGTGCCGATGGCCCCAAGCAGTACCGGCCTTTGGCCGGCCAGCCGCTGGTCATGCACACGCTGGCGGCCTTTGCTGCCGTGCCGGGCCTGCACCGCACGCTGGTGGTGCTGGCACCCGGTGATGGTTTCCTGGATGCGCTGGGGCTTCCCTTTGTGGTTGCGAAGTGTGGCGGTGCCACGCGGGCGCAAAGCGTCCTGAACGGCCTGGATGCGCTGCTGGCACTGGGGGCCCAGGAGGCTGACTGGGTGCTGGTGCACGATGCGGCACGCTGCCTCATCACGCCGGCGCAGATCGAAGGACTCATGGCGGCCCTTGCACAGGATGAGGTCGGGGGGCTGTTGGCCCACAAGTTGCCTGACACCCTCAAGCGCGAGGCCAATGGGCGCGTGGCGGCCACGCTTGATCGCAGCGACAAGTGGCTGGCGCAGACGCCGCAGATGTTCCCGCTCGGCCTGTTGCGCCGGGCCTTGGTGCAGGCGGGTGATCAGGTGACCGATGAGTCCAGCGCCGTGGAAGCGCTGGGTCTGGCGCCGCGTCTGGTGGCCGGCAGTGCGCAGAATTTCAAGGTGACCTATCCGGAGGACTTTGCGCTGGCCGAAGCAGTGCTGCGCGGGCGCGCGGCCGGTGTGGCGACCGACAGGAGCAAAAGATGAATATTCGTGTGGGCGAGGGCTGGGACGTGCATGCCCTGGTGGCGGGGCGCAAGCTCATCATCGGTGGCGTGGAGATTCCGTTTCACCTCGGCCTCTTGGGCCACTCGGACGCCGACGTGCTGCTGCATGCCATGACCGATGCCCTGCTGGGGGCCGCCGGCTTAGGTGACATTGGCCAGCATTTCCCGGACACCGACCCCCAGTTCCGCGGTGCCGACTCGGTGGCGCTGCTGCGCGAAGCTGCCCGGCGCGTGCGCGAGCAAGGCTGGCAGATCGGCAATGTGGACAGCACCATCATTGCGCAAGCTCCGAAGATGGCACCGCACATTGCCGCCATGCGCGAGTGCATCGCCGCGGCGCTTGCCGTGGATGCCACGCAGGTCAACGTCAAAGCCAAGACGGCAGAGAAGCTCGGGCCGGTGGGGCAGGGGCAAAGCATTGAGGCGCGTGCCGTAACGCTCCTTTTTCGATAGCTGTTGGCGCATATCCCATAAGGGCTAGAGCCTATTTTTGCTTGAACTGGGGCGCGCGCGGCAGTTTGATGTGGGCTGCCAGGCCGCCCGAGCTGGTGTTGGCCAGCGCAAACCTGCCGCCCATGCGGCGGATGGTTTTTTCCACGATGGACAAGCCCAGGCCAGCGCCGGTTGCCTCGGTGCGGGCGGCATCGCCACGGAAGAAGGGCTTGGTCAGGTTGGGCAGGTGTTCGGGGTCGACACCCGGCCCATGGTCGCGTACCTTGAGCAGCACCGACTGTTCACGTGCGCGCGCTGCGATGTCAACCGTGGTCACGCCGGTGGCCGGTGTCTTGCCGTAGCGGCGCGCATTTTCCAGCAGGTTGGAAATCACGCGGCCGAGCTCGACATCGTCGGCCAGCACCCAGAGCCCGTCTTCCAGGTCGAGCCGGACACGCATGTCGCTACGGTTCTTGAAACCGTAGATGCAGCTGCGGATCACCTCATTGAGGCTGACCGGGCTGAGCTGCACACGGTCTGGGCGGGCGTAGTCCAGGAATTTGTCGATGATGGCGTCCAGCTGTTCGATGTCGGCTGCCATGTGCGCACGGGCATTGCTGTCGCCGACGCTCATTTCGGTTTCCAGCCGCAGCCGTGCCAGCGGTGTGCGAAGGTCGTGCGAAATGCCGGCCAGCATGACCGCGCGGTCCTGCTCGATCTTGGCCAGACGCTGGGCCATGCGGTTGAAGCCGATGTTGACCTGCCGGATTTCGCTGGTGACGACCTTTTCATCCAGGCGGCTGGCGGCGAAGTCACCCTCGCGCACGCGGCTGGCGGCAAACGACAGCTCTTTGAGCGGCCGGTTGATCAGGCGTGCGATCAAGGCGGCACCGGCCAGCGAGAGGGCTGCAGCCGTGAGCAGCCAGATCAGCCAGGTCTTGCCGCCGGTGCGATCGAAGCGGGCGCGGTCGGTCAGCATCCAGTAGTTGTCGCCGTCGATGACGAAGCCGACCCAGAGCCCGGGTTGCTGGTTGACGCTGTCGGCCACCACCGTGCCGGGCCCCAGGCGTGCCATGAGTTCCAGCGCAATGCGCCGGTCCAGCTTGTCATCGTCGAACGGGGCGAAGGTGTCGCCAGGTTCGCGCGGCAGGATGTGCACGCCTTCCTCGTCGCTCATGGTCTTGAGCAGCGAGACCCGGGCAATGGCGTCCGAGTGGACCAGCGCGGCACGACTGAGATTGACCAGCGAGGCGATCTGCTGCGCGGTCTGGATGGCGCGGGGCTCGATCTCCAGGGTGCGCAACGTCTGCAGCCAGGCCACGATGCTGCCCAGCAACAACACGGCGAGCAGGAAAAAGGTGCGCCAGAACAGGCTCAGGCCACGACGCTGGCGCTCCAGATCGGCCATGTCGGGTTCGCTGGCCTCCAGCGGCGTCGGGCTGCTGAGGTCAACGTCTGCGGAGGCCCCCCCCTTGGCTTTGGCAAAGGGAAGCTTCAACCCGCACCGTCCGGAACGAAAACGTAACCCACGCCCCAGACGGTCTGGATATAACGCGGCGAGGCAGGATCGACCTCGATCAGTTTGCGCAGGCGCGAGACCTGCACGTCCAAGCTGCGGTCAAACGGTTCGAACTCGCGGCCACGCGCCAGCTGGGCCAGTTTCTCGCGCGACATGGGTTGACGAGGGTGGCGCACCAGCGCCTTGAGCATGGCGAATTCGCCCGTGGTCAGCGGCAGTTCCTCGCCTTCCTTGCGCAGCGTGCGGGCACCCAGATCGAAGTTGAAGGGGCCGAAGTTCACCACTTCGTTGTCGCTCGAGGGGGCGCCCGGGGCCTCCTGTGTCGGCCGGCGGCGCAGCACGGCATTGATGCGGGCGAGCAACTCGCGCGGGTTGAAGGGCTTGCCGAGGTAGTCGTCGGCGCCGACCTCCAGCCCCACAATGCGGTCCACATCCTCGACCTTGGCGGTCAGCATGATGATGGGCGTCTTGTCGTTGGCAGCACGCAGACGGCGGCAGATCGACAGGCCATCTTCGCCCGGCATCATGAGGTCGAGCACGATCAGGTCCACCGTTTCGCGCAGCAGAATGCGGGTGAGCGCCTTGCCGTCTTCGGCCTGGAAGACCTCAAACCCTTCCTGGGTCAGGTAGCGGCGCAGCAGGTCGCGGATGCGGGCATCGTCATCCACGACCAGGATTTTGTCGGTACGGCTGGTGCTTGAAGTGGCCATGATCTCTCGGCGAATTTGTAACAAGCCCGATTTTGCAGGCCCAAACCGAGATTTCGTGCGATGGAGGGCTGACTTTGACAGTCTGTTACAAATATGCGGGGCCGGGGCCGACCACGCTTGGAACAATGCCTGTGTGGACTGAACCAGAGCCCCAAAGAGTCTTACATTGCAAACCATGAAGATCCAGCGTTACCTGAGCTACCTCCTGTTGTTCAGCAGTTGTGCAATGGCGCAGCCGGGCGAGAACGTCCAGGGGGAGGGCGTGACCGACCCTCAGACACTGCGCGAGCAGCGGCGGACCGAATTGCGCCAAACCCTGCAATCCCAGCGCCATTCGGGTGAGCCGATGCACCCGGCTCCAGTGCAAGGCGGCAGGCAGTTGTCGCCGCAGGAGCGTCAGGCCTTGCGCGAGCAGCTGCGTCAACAGCAGCAGCGGGATGCAGGCCGGCCGCAGCCGTGACGGCTGCGGCCATGGCCTTATGGCAACGTTGATGAATTTGGAGACCACATGAAACCCATTGTGAAAATCTACGCGTCATGCATTCTGTTGACCTTGGCAACGGTCAGTTTCGCCCAGCCCAGCGTCGTACCGCCGCCCCAGAACGTGGTGCAACTGTCGGCCTCGGCGGCGCTCGAGGTGCCGCACGACTGGTTGGCGCTGGCCATGAGCACCAGCCGCGATGGCACCGATGCCCAAGCGGTGCAGGCCCAGCTGAAGACAGCGTTGGATGCCGCCCTGACCGAGGCGCGTTCAAGCGCTCAGCCGGGCGCACTGCAGGTACGCACGGGAAATTTCACCCTCACGCCGCGTCGCGGCCGGGACGGCCACATCAACGGCTGGCAGGGCTCGGCAGAGCTTTTGCTGGAAGGGCGCGACTTCGCCCGCATCAGTGCCGCAGCGGGCCGCATCCAGACCCTGACCGTGGCCAGCGCAGCGTTCGGCCTGAGCCGGGAGCAGCAGGCGGCGGTGGAGTCGCAGGTGCAGGCGCAGGCGATTGAACGCTTCAAACTGCGGGCGACCGATATTGCCAAGGCGTTTGGTTTCGCGGGTTATTCCCTGCGGGAGGTCAATGTCAGCAGCAGCGAACCGAACCAGCCGCGTCCGCGTTTTCTGGCCATGGCGGCCAGCAATGCCTCGATGGACGCGGCGTTACCGGTGGAAGCCGGCAAAGCTACCGTGCAAGTGACCGTGAGTGGTGCGGTGCAGTTGAAGTGAAGCGGCCGCCGGGAATTCCAGGCGGCTGGCGACGGGTCAAGCGTTCGGGTTCAACGCCGGCGGGCTGACCGCACGCCACTCAAACCCGCCACGCTGCCCAAGACCTTGGTCAGCCGGCTGGAATCGGCGACTTCCACCGTCAACGTCATCCAGGCAATGCCTTTGACGGTCTGGGTCTGGGCACCAATGACGTTGAGTTTTTCCTTCGCAAAGACCTCCAGCACATCGCGCAGCAGGCCTTGGCGGTCCAGCGCTTCCACCGAGACGTCCACCGGGTACAGCGGCAGCTCGCCGGCCTTGGAAACACCCCACTCGACGTCGATCACCCGCTCCGCGTTGCGGGCCGCCATTTCGCGCAGATTGGCGCAGTCTGCCCGGTGCACGCTGACGCCCTTGCCGCGCGTGACAAAGCCGCGAATCTCGTCCGGCGGCGCCGGCTTGCAGCATTTGGCAAGCTGGGTGAGCAGCGAGTCGACACCCACCACCAGGACGCCGCCGCGCGAAGTGCCGTCGCTCTTGGACTTCTTGAGATGTGGCTGTTCGTCCTGCGTGGCCGGTGGTGCCGGAGGGCGCAGCAGGATCTCGATGTTGCGCAGCGAAAACTCATCCTTGCCGACCACTTCAAACAGGGCATCCGCCGAACCGAAGCCGAGCTGGGAGGCCAGATCCTCCAGCTTGATCGCGGTCTTGCCTTCGCGCTGCAGCAGTTTTTTCACGGCATCCCGGCCGCGCGCCACGGTTTCGTGCACGGCCAGTGCATTGAACCAGGCCCGTACCTTGGCCCGGGCGCGCGGGCTGACCAGGAAGCCGAGTTCGGGGTTGAGCCAGTCACGTGAAGGGCCGCCTTCCTTGGCTGCCGTGATCTCCACCGTCTGGCCGTTTTTCAGGGGCGTGCTGAGCGGCACCATGGCGCCATCGACGCGGGCACCGCGGCAACGGTGGCCCAGGTTGGTGTGGACGCTGTAGGCGAAGTCGATCGGTGTTGCCCCTTGCGGCAATTCGACAATCGCCGCATCGGGCGTCAGCACATAGATGCGGTCGTCGAAAAAGCCCTGGCCCTGCTGCGGTCCCGACAGGTCACGCTCCCAGGCCAGCAGCTGGCGCAGCACGGCAATCTTGGCATCGTAGGAACTGTTGGCCGAGACGCCGGCATAACCTTTGGAGCCTGCTTCCTTGTAGGCCCAGTGGGCTGCCACGCCATGCTCCGAATGCTCATGCATGGCCTGGGTCCGGATCTGGATCTCGATCGGCCGGCCCTCGGCATCGCGCACGATGGTGTGCAGGGACTGGTAGCCGTTGGGCTTGGGTTTGGCAATGTAGTCGTCGAATTCCTCGGTGACAGGCGTGAACTGGCTGTGCACCCAGCTCAGGGCAGCGTAGCAGTCGGGGATGGTGTTCACCACGATGCGCAGCGCCCGCACGTCATAGACCTGGTCAAAATTGAGCGCCTTGCCGCGCATCTTCTTGACGATGCTGTAGATGTGCTTGGGCCGGCCCTGCACGCGGGCCTGGATGCCCTGGGCACGCAGTTCCGACTCCAGACGGCTGCGCAGATGCTCGACGTAGGCCTCGCGTTCGATGCGTTTCTCGTCAAGCAGCCGCGCCACTTGCCGGTAGGTGTCGGGCTCCAGGAAACGGAAGGACAGGTCTTCCATCTCCCATTTGATCTCCCAGATGCCCAGCCGGTTGGCCAACGGGGCGAACACCTGCAGCGATTCGGCGGCCAATGCCGGCGGCACCGGCAGTTTGGTGACGGCGAAATGGCGCAAGGTCTGCAGGCGCGAGGCCAGGCGCAGCATGACCACGCGCAGGTCGCGCGAGAAGGCCAGCAGCATCTTGCGCACGTTCTCGGTCTGCATCGCTGTCGTCTGCGCCATGGGCACCGGTGTGCCCGAGCGGGCCGCTGCGACCTGGGCGGCACGCGCCTGGCGCTGCACCTGCACCAGTTTGGTCGTTTCGACCGCCAGTTCGGCAAAGCTGTCGCCGAAGGCCTTGGCAATGACTTCCTGTGGCTTGTTCAGGTGGGCGCAGGCATAAACCAGGTAGCTGGCGGCCTGCATGGCTTCCGAGCCGCCGATGGATTTGAGGATGGCTGCGACCGCATCGGCGTGGGCCAGCATGTTTTCGCCGGTGTCCAGGGTCTCGCCGGCCAGCAGCGGTTCGGCAAAAGCCCGTGCCCGCGTGAGCGCGTGGTCCTGCTCCGGCAGGCTGTTTGCCGTGGCGGCAATGACTTGCGGCAGCGGCTCTGCCCCTTGGTATTCGGCTGCGTGGCTTTTCATGGAGGGCTCATGCTTCAGCGAACAGGAAGTCGCTGACCACCTGGACCTGATCCGGGGCGATCAGGGTCGGGGCGTGCCCGACGCCGGCAAATTCCACCAACCGGGCTTTCGGTCCGCGCTGCGTCATGGCGGCCGCGGTTTCAGTCGACAGCAGGTCGGACTGGGCGCCGCGGATGAGCAGCGTCCTGGCGCGGATGGCGTCATACAGGCGCCACAGCACGGCTTCGCCCTGAGTGGCGGCTTCTTGCGTCAAGGCCTTGAAGGGCAGGGCAATGGCCGGGTCGTAGTGCAGCACGAAGCCGCCCGCGGCATCCGTGGCCGGTTTGATCATGGGACGCGTCAGGGCCAGCCACTGTTCACGTGTGTGCGGCCCGAAGCTCGACGAGATGACCCACAGGGCGTCGGCCGCCTGTTCCAGCGACTGGAAGCGAACCGGTTGTCCCAGGTAGCTGCCGATGCGCTGCAGCGCCTGCCACTGGACCACCGGACCGACATCGTTGAGCACCAGGCGCCGGATTGGCGCCGGCAACGGCAGCTCGGGTTGGCCGCTCAGTCCCAGACCGATCAATCCGCCCATGCTGGTGCCGACCCAATCGAGCGTGGCCGGCTGCAATTGCTGGAGCAGCACCAGCATGTCGGCGGCATAGGCCGGCAACTGGTAACCCATCGGGTCCTTGAGCCAGTCGCTGCGGCCGCGCCCCACCACGTCGGGGCAGACCACGCGCACATCGTCCCTGCCGCGGGCGCACAGGGCCTGCGCCAGCACATCGAAGTCGCGGCCCTGGCGCGCCAGACCGTGTACGCACATCACCACATGGCCGGCCTGGGGTTTGCCCCACTGCCAGTACGCCATGCGATGGCCGCCATGGGCATCAGGGCAGGATACGTAGTTCAGCGTAGGCTCGGGCATGGTGAAATCTTGTGGCTGAAGATAATGACAGCAGTACCGTGATCCTAATTCATCAATCGCACCCCTGATCGGAGAAACACCATGCTCAAAGGCAAAACCGCCCTCGTGACCGGCTCCACCAGCGGCATCGGCCTTGGCATTGCCAAGGCGCTGGCACGCCAAGGCGCTGACATCGTGCTCAATGGCTTTGGCGATGTCGAAGGCCCGAAGGCCGAGATCGCTGCGCTCGGTGTCAAAGTGGCCTACCACGGGGCCGACATGAGCAAGCCGACCGACATCGAGGACATGATGACGTTCGCCGCCGGCCAGTTCGGCCGTCACCGGGTGGATGTGCTGGTGAACAACGCGGGTATCCAGTACGTGGCGCGCGTCGAGGACTTCCCCCCCGAGCGCTGGGACGCCATCCTGGCGATCAATCTCACCAGCGCCTTCCACACCTCGCGCCTGGCATTGCCGGCGATGCGTGCCGCCAACTGGGGACGCATCATCAACGTGGCCTCGGTGCACGGTCTGGTGGCCTCAGCCGAAAAATCGGCCTATGTGGCGGCCAAACACGGCATCGTCGGGCTGACCAAAGTGACTGCGCTGGAAAACGCGACCAGCGGTGTGACCTGCAATGCCATTTGCCCGGGTTGGGTGTTGACGCCGCTGGTGCAAAAACAGGTGGATGCCAAGGCTGCGGCGCTGGGGCTGTCCAACGACGAAGCCAAGAAATTGCTGCTGGGCGAGAAAGAGCCTTCGCTGCAGTTCACCACCCCCGATGAACTGGGCGAACTGGCCGTGTTCTTCTGCTCGCCGGCGGCCAACAATGTGCGTGGGGTGGCGTGGAATATGGACGGGGGCTGGGCCGCCCAGTAAGCGCTGAGTGGGCAGATGCCGGGGTGCCTGCCGGTGGCGGAGCTACTTCCGCTTTGAGCCACCCAGGATACTGCCCAGAACCCCGCGGATGATCTGTCGCCCGACCTCCCGGCCGATGGAGCTGGCGGCACTCTTGATCAACTGCTCTCCAGCACTGGCGCGTGTCCGTTTGGCGCCACCGCCGAGCAGGCCGCCCAAGGTGTCGAGCAGGCCGCCACCAGTGGATTCATGTGCGGGTGTTTCGGCCTGGCCTTTGCCCATGCGCGTTTGTGTGCGGCCCGACAGCAATTCGAAAGCCGACTCGCGGTCCACCGTTTTTTCATAAACACCGGCCACCACCGAGTTGGCGATCAGGGCCTTGCGCTGTTCCGGTGTGATGGGGCCGATCTGGCTGCCCGGCGGCAGCACATACACGCGTTCGGTGATGCCGGGGCGGCCTTTGTCGTCCAGGAAACTCACCAGCGCCTCGCCCACGGCCAGCTCCGTGATGGCGGTGGCGATGTCGAGCTTGGGGTTCTGCCGCATGGTTTCGGCCGCGGACTTAACGGCCTTCTGGTCGCGTGGCGTGAAGGCACGCAGGGCGTGCTGCACGCGGTTGCCGAGCTGGCCCAGCACGCTGTCGGGGATGTCGAGCGGGTTCTGGGTGACGAAATAAACCCCCACGCCCTTGCTGCGCACCAGCCGCACCACCAGTTCGATGCGTTCCAGCAGGGCCTTGGGGGCGTCGTTGAAGAGCAGGTGGGCCTCGTCAAAGAAGAACACCAGCTTCGGCTTGTCCAGATCACCGACTTCGGGCAGGTGCTCGAACAGCTCGCTCAGCAGCCAGAGCAGGAAGGTGGCGTACAGGCGTGGCGCGTTCATCAGTTTGTCGGCCGCCAGGATGTTGACGACACCCCGGCCTTGGCCATCGGTCTGCATGAAATCGGCGATGTTGAGCATGGGCTCGCCGAAGAACTTGTCGCCGCCCTGGGCCTCGATCTGCAGCAGGCCGCGCTGGATGGCGCCAATGCTGGCGGCACTGATGTTGCCGTACTGGGTGGTGAATTGCGAGGCGTTGTCACCCACGTGCTGACACATGGCGCGCAGGTCCTTCATGTCGAGCAGCAGCAGGCCCTGGTCGTCGGCGATTTTGAACACCAGCTGCAGCACGCCTTCCTGCGTCTCGTTCAGGTTGAGCATGCGGCCCAGCAGCAGAGGGCCGAGGTCGCTCACCGTGGCGCGCACCGGATGGCCCTGTTCGCCGAAAACGTCCCACAGGGTGGTCGGGCATGCTATCGATTCAGGAGCGGCCAGCGCACGTTCCGTGAGGACTTTGGCCAGTTTTTCGCCGATAACGCCGGCCTGCGAGATGCCGGTGAGGTCGCCTTTCACATCGGCCATGAAGACCGGGACGCCGATGCGCGAGAAACCTTCGGCCAGCGTTTGCAGCGTGATGCTCTTGCCGGTGCCGGTGGCCCCGGTGATCAGGCCGTGGCGATTGGCCTTGTCGGGCCGGATGAAGCACTGTGTGTCGTTGTGCTGGGCAATCAGGATCGGATCAGCCATGGCATTCCCAAAAAGTACAATTCACTCCCCATAGCGTAACGAACTTTTAAGGAATCCCCATGGCTGGACACAGTAAATGGGCCAATATTCAGCACCGTAAAGGCCGCCAGGACGAGAAGCGCGGCAAGATCTGGACCCGCATCATCCGCGAAATCATGGTGGCGGCACGCCAGGGCGGCGGCGATCCGAATGCGAACCCGCGCCTGCGTCTGGCGATTGACAAGGCCAAGGCAGCCAACATGCCGGCCGATAACATCAAGCGCAACGTCGACAAGGCCACCGGCAACCTTGAAGGCGTGACCTACGAGGAAATCCGCTACGAAGGCTACGGCATCGGTGGCGCGGCCATCATCGTCGACACCATGACCGACAACCGGGTGCGTACCGTGGCCGAGGTGCGCCACGCCTTCAGCAAGCACGGCGGCAACATGGGGACCGAGGGTTCGGTGGCTTTCCAGTTCAAGCATTGCGGCCAGATGATCTTTGCGCCGGGTACTTCTGAAGACAAGGTGATGGAGGTGGCGCTGGAGGCTGGCGCCGAGGACGTGGTCACGGATGAGGACGGCGCCATCGAGGTGCTGACGTCGCCGGGTGACTTCGAAGCCGTGAAGAACGCGCTGGAAGCTGCCGGCCTCAAGCCCGAGGTGGCGGAAGTCACCATGCGGCCGGAGAACACGATTGAACTTGGCGGCGATGATGCGGCCAAGATGCAAAAACTGCTGGACGCGCTGGAAGACCTGGACGATGTGCAAGAGGTCTACCACAACGCAGGGCTGTAAGGCTCACCCCCAGGCTGCGCGCACTGCGTGTCGCTTCGCCACCCCCCTTGCAGGGGGCGGGCACCAGCGGCCCGGCGAAGCCGGTTCCGCGGTGTCCCTTGGGCTTGTCATGTTTGCACGCGTAGATTCAGTGCGAAGGCGAAATAAGGATTGATATGAAAGTACTCGTGATTGGTGGCGGCGGCCGGGAACACGCGCTGGCTTGGAAACTGGCCCAGTCTCCCAAGGTGCAGGTGGTCTATGTGGCGCCTGGCAACGGGGGTACGGCGCGTGATGCGCGCCTGCAGAACGTGCCCATCACGGATGTGAAGGAACTGCGGGCTTGGGCTTTGGCCGAGAAGATCGGCCTCGCGGTGGTGGGGCCGGAGGCACCGCTGGCCGCTGGCGTGGTGGACGAGTTCCGTGCCCATGGGCTACGCGTCTTCGGTCCGACCCAGGCCGCAGCCCAGTTGGAGAGTTCCAAGGCCTTTTCCAAGGCCTTCATGAAGCGCCATGCGATTCCGACGGCCGCGTACGACACATTCACCGACCCAGTGGCCGCCCATGCCTATGTGGAGAAGATGGGCGCTCCTATCGTGGTCAAGGCCGACGGCCTGGCGGCCGGCAAGGGCGTGGTGGTGGCCATGAGCCTGGCCGAGGCGCACGAGGCGATTGACTTCATGCTGCTGGACAACAAACTCGGTGTCAGCCACAACGAGGGCGGTGCACGTGTGGTGATCGAGGAATTCCTGCAGGGCGAGGAAGCCAGCTTCATCGTGCTGTGCGACGGCAAGAACGTCACGGCACTGGCCACCAGCCAGGACCACAAACGCCTGCTGGATGCCGACCAGGGCCCCAATACCGGTGGCATGGGCGCCTATTCGCCGGCACCGGTGGTCACGCCCGAGGTGCATGCGCGCGCCATGCGCGAGATCATCCTGCCCACCATCAAGGGTATGGAAAAAGACGGCATCCCCTACACCGGTTTCCTCTACGCCGGCCTGATGATCGATGCCTCGGGTGCACCGAAGACGCTGGAGTTCAACTGCCGCATGGGTGACCCGGAGACCCAGCCCATCATGATGCGCTTGAAGAGCGATCTGGTGGATGTGATGCAGGCCGCCACCGATGGCAGGCTGGACCAGATCGAGCTGGAGTGGGACCGCCGCGTTGCGTTGGGTGTGGTGATGGCCGCGTATGGCTACCCGATGAACCCGCGCAAGGGTGATGCCATCACCGGCTTGCCGGCGGATGCGGACGACGCCATGGTGTTCCATGCCGGCACGACCATGAAGGACGGCCAGGTGCTCACCTCCGGTGGCCGCGTGCTGTGCGTCACGGCCCTGGCCGACAGCGTGAAGCAGGCGCAGCAACGGGCCTACGAGGTGATCAAGGGCATCCACTTCGACGGCATGCAGTACCGCGGCGACATCGGCTACCGCGCCATCAAGGGCTGATGTCCCACGGCGACTTTCCCCGCCCGTTCCCGGTGCAGTTTGCCGGCAGCGCTGTGGCGCGCTGGCTGCTGCGCCGCATGGGCTGGACGGTCCATTTCGACGGCTTGCCGGGCCTGCAGGGTGTGCTGGCGGTCTACCCGCACACCAGCAACTGGGATTTTGTGGTGCTGGTGATCGTGAAGTGGGCGGTGGGCATCCCGGTGCACTTCTGGGGCAAGGACAGCCTGTTCCGCATCCCGCTGTTCGGCCGCTGGCTGCGTTGGCTTGGCGGGATTCCGGTGGAACGCACGTCGTCCAAGGGCGTGGTGGGCGATACGGCGTCCCGCATGCAGGCTGCGCGTGCGCAGGGTGAGTATTTCTGGCTGGCGCTGGCCCCGGAGGGTACCCGCAAGCACATCCCGGGTTGGCGCAGCGGCTTCTACCGTACCGCGGTGCAGGCCGGGGTGCCACTGGGCCTGGTGAAGGTCAACTATCCTCGACGCGAAGTGACGGTGCAGGCGTTCCTGATTCTCAGTGGCGACGAGGCGGCCGATTTTTCGCGCATTGCCGCCGCCCTGGACGGCGCCGTCGGCTGTAGGCCAGGCAATGCGGCGCCGATCCGTCTGCTGGACACCTCGGTGCCGCGCACTGAAACCATCGTGAAATAACCATGAACGCAAACACATCCCATGTCAGCACCGTGCGCGACTACCTGCAAGGTCTGCAGCAGCGCATCACCGACGCCATCTCCGCGGTCGATGGCAGCACTTTTCTGGCCGATGCCTGGGAGAAGGCGCCGGGCGAGCCGCTGCAGGGCAGCGGCCTGACCAAGATCATGGAGGGTGGCCGGGTGTTCGAGCGCGCCGGTTGCGGCTTTTCGCATGTGCAGGGGCCGAAGCTGCCGCCGTCGGCCACTCAGCACCGGCCGGAGCTGGCTGGTGCGCCCTTCGAGGCCATGGGCGTCTCGCTGGTGTTCCACCCGCGCAACCCTTATGTGCCCACGGTGCACATGAACGTGCGCATGCTGGCGGCCAAGGGCAAAGACGGGCAGGAGGTCTGCTGGTTCGGCGGCGGCATGGACCTGACGCCGTACTACGGTTTCGAGGAAGATGCGGTGCATTTCCACACGGTGTGCCGCGATGCGCTCAAGCCCTTTGGCGACGACAAGTACCCGCGCTTCAAGGCTTGGTGCGACGACTACTTCTTTCTCAAGCACCGCAACGAGCAACGCGGCATCGGTGGCGTGTTCTTCGACGATTTCTCCGAGCTTGGCTTCGACGGCAGTTTTGCCATGACGCAGGCCGTGGGTGACGCCTTCCTGGGGGCTTACCTGCCGATCGTGGAGCGCCGGCAGCAGCTGCCCTACGGTGAACGTGAGCGTGCCTTCCAGCTCTACCGGCGCGGTCGTTACGTCGAGTTCAACCTGGTGTGGGACCGCGGCACGCACTTTGGCCTGCAGTCGGGTGGACGTACCGAGTCCATCCTGCTGTCCATGCCGCCGCTGGTGAGCTGGGCCTACCAGCAGCAGCCGGAGCCGGGTTCGCCGGAAGCGGCGCTGTACACGAAGTTCCTACCGCGGTGGGACTGGGTTTGAACGCGCCCTCGAAACGACTAGGTGTCTTTGGTGGCGCGTTTGACCCGCCGCATCTGGCACACCGGGCCTTGGCTGAGGTGGCGCTGTCACAACTTGCACTTGACGAGTTGCGGGTGCTGCCGACCGGGCACGCCTGGCACAAAAGCCGGCAGCTCACGCCGGCACAGCATCGCCTGGCGATGGCGCAGCTGACCTTTGCCGGGTTGCCCGGGCTGGTGCTGGATGATCGCGAGATCCGGCGTGCCGGGCCGTCCTACACACTCGATACCTTGCGGGAGCTACATGCCGAGCAACCGGAGGCGGAATTGTTCCTGGTGATGGGCAAAGACCAGGCCGATGTGCTGCCCAGCTGGCGCGACTGGCAGGAGATCGTCCGTCTTGCTATAATTTGTGTAGCTGATCGCGATGGATTGACGGGCCAAGAGACCCGATTTGTACCCCCGCCCGAGATGGCGGCGCGCTTTCGCAAGCTGCACATGCCCGCCATGGACATCAGCGCCACAGGCATCCGTACCCGAGTGGCGAGCCAACAGGGCATTGCCCCTCTGGTTTGCGAGTCCGTTGCGCGCTATATTGAACACCATCACCTTTACACGACCTCTTGATGACTACCGAAACCGCTGCCAAAAAAGACATTCAGAAACTCCAGCGAGCCATCGTTGATGGACTGGAGGACGTGAAGGCCCAGGACATCCAGGTGTTCAACACCGAGCACCTGTCACCGCTGTTCGAGCGCGTGATGATTGCCTCCGGTACGTCCAACCGCCAGACGAAGGCGCTGGCCGCCAGCGTGCGCGATGCGGTCCGCGACGCGGGTTTTGCCAAGCCCCGCATGGAGGGGGAAGACAACGGCGAGTGGATCATCGTGGATTGCGGCCAGGCCGTGGTGCACATCATGCAACCCAATATCCGCCAGTACTACCATCTGGAAGATCTGTGGGGTGACAAGCCGGTGCGGCTGAAGTTCGGCGCTGACAAGCCGGCGGTCAAGGCACCAGCCAAAACGGCGGCCAAAACCAGCGCGGAGGCCAAGCCGGCCACCCTCAAGCGCTCGAGCGCGGCCAAGAAGGGCGTGAGCGAGGTTTTCCCGTCCAAGGCGCAGGAAAAGAAGGCCGCCGCCAAGAAAGCTGCTGCCAAGACGGCTGCAAAAACACCCGCCAAGAAGACGGTTGCCAGCAAATCTGCTGGCGCCGCCAAGGTGGCGACCAAGGCACCGGCCAAGAAAAGTAGCCAACCCTCTGGCACCAAGCCTGCGGCGAAGAAGACGGCAGTCCGCAAGGCCTGAGGCCAGATAGACACGAGGACGTAGAGGCCTGCATGAGGCTGCTGATCGTGGCCGTTGGCCAGCGGGTGCCTGATTGGGCCCAGACGGCATGGGACGACTATGCCAAGCGCTTCCCGCCAGAGTTGCGGGTGGAGCTCAAGGCCGTCAAGACGGAGCCGCGCGGCTCCAAGACGCTGGAGCAGCTGTATGCGGCGGAGCGAACCCGCATCGAGGCTGCCATTCCCAAGGGGACCCGCATCGTGGCGCTGGACGAGCGCGGTACGGCATTGACCACCGTGGCACTGGCGTCCAAGCTCAAGGCCTGGCAGCTCGAGGGCGATGATGTGGCGCTGGTCATCGGCGGGCCGGACGGTCTCGATCCTGCCTTTCGCCAGGCGGCGCACGAGCGCATTCGCTTGTCGGACCTCACGTTGCCGCATGCCATGGTGCGCGTGCTGCTGGTCGAGCAGCTCTATCGCGCCTGGTCGATCAATGCCAACCATCCTTACCACCGTGAGTGACCAGGGTTTGATGCATGTCTGATTTCATTTATCTGGCCTCTCAAAGTCCACGCCGGCGTCAGTTGCTGGAGCAGTTGGGAGTACGCCATGAATTGCTGCTACCGGATGCGCACGAGGATGCGGAAAGCCTGGAGGCCGTGCTGCCGGGTGAAGCGCCTACGGCCTATGTGCAGCGTGTCACGCAGCTCAAGCTGGAGGCGTCTCTGGCGCGTCTCAAGCGACGCGGTTTGCCGTCGGCACCGGTGCTGTGTTCAGACACCACGGTGGCATTGGGGCGCACCATTTATGGGAAACCAGCCAATGCCGGCGATGCCGCCCGCATGCTGGGTGAACTGGCCGGGCGCACCCACCGTGTGCTGACCGCCGTGGCCGTGGGTACAGCACGGCGGCGTGAGCAGGCATTGTGTGTGTCGCGCGTGACCTTTGTTCCCATGAACCGGCACCAGATCCAGGCTTACGTTGACGGGGGCGAGCCCATGGGCAAGGCCGGTGCCTATGCGGTGCAGGGCCGGGCGGCAGCCTTCATTTCGCATATTTCAGGCAGCTACTCTGGCATCATGGGCTTGCCCATGTACGAGACGGCACAATTGCTGCATACATTCGGCTTCAAGCTCTGAGACATCAAGTTCCGAAACAGGCAAGCCCATGCAAGAAGACATCCTGATCAACTGGTCACCGCAGGAAACGCGTGTCGCCGTGGTGGAAAACGGGGCGGTGCAGGAGTTGCACGTCGAGCGCACTTACGAGCGTGGTCTGGTGGGCAATATCTATCTGGGCAAGGTGGCGCGTGTGCTGCCGGGCATGCAATCCGCCTTCATCGACATCGGTCTGGAACGGGCCGCTTTTCTGCACGTGGCCGACGTCTGGCATCCGCCGGCTGAAGGTGAGTCGCTCAGTGCCTCACGTGCGGCGCAGCCGCAGATCCCGATCGAGAAACAGGTGTTCGAGGGACAGGCGCTGATGGTGCAGGTGATCAAGGATCCGATTGGCACCAAAGGGGCTCGCCTGTCGACCCAGATCAGCATTGCCGGGCGTCTGCTGGTGTTTCTGCCGCAAGACGATCATGTGGGGGTATCGCAGAAGATTCCTCTGGAACAGCGCGATGAACTGCGAACGCGGCTGCAGACGCTGGTCGGAGAGCAGGGCGGCGGTTTCATCCTGCGTACCAATGGTGAGGATGCATCAGACGCCGAACTGGTCGACGACATCGCCTACCTGCGCAAGACCTGGACGCGCATCAAGGAGGCGTCCCTGCGTCTGGCGCCGAAGTCGCTGCTGCACCTCGACCTGAACCTGCTGCAACGTGTGCTGCGCGATCTGGTGGGAGAGTCGACACAATCGATCCGGGTCGATTCAGGGGAACAGTTCGAGGCATTGCGTGCTTTCGGCCGTGAGTTCATGCCGGCCGCCGCAGGGAAACTTCAGCATTACAGGGGTGAGCGCCCGATCTTCGACCTGTTTTCGATTGACGAGGAAATTGCCAAGGCCTTGGGCCGCCGTGTCGACCTCAAGTCCGGTGGTTACCTGATCGTTGACCAGACCGAGGCTCTGACGACGATTGACGTCAATACTGGCGGTTTCGTCGGCGCGCGCAATTTCGATGACACCATCTTCAAGACCAATCTGGAGGCGGCGCAGGCGATCGCGCGACAACTGCGCCTGCGCAACCTGGGCGGCATTGTCATCGTCGATTTCATCGACATGGCACGTGAAGACCATCGCGAGGCGGTGCTGGCCGAGTTCCGCAAGCAGCTGGCGCGTGATCGCGTCAAGACCATGGTCGGCGGTTTTTCTCAGCTCGGTCTGTTGGAGATGACGCGCAAACGCACGCGCGAGTCATTGGCACACATGCTGTGCGAACCCTGCCCGACCTGTGAGGGCAAAGGTATCGTTAAGACGGCACGTAGCGTGGCTTATGACATCCTGCGTGAGATCCTGCGGGAGGCGCGCCAGTTCAACCCGCGTGAGTTCCGTGTTGTTGCCTCGCCCAAGGTGATCGAGCTGCTGCTGGACGAGGAAAGCCAGCACCTGGCCGGATTGAGTGAATTCATCGGCAAACCTGTGTCGTTGCAGAGCGAAACGGCCATGGGGCAGGAACAGTACGACATCGTGCTTCTTTGAGTCATGCGGATTGCCGTTATCAGTCGGGTATTTGCCAAATCTGGCGGCGGGGCCGAAAGCTATTCGGTGGCGCTGGTGCAGCAGTTGGCGGCTCGACACGAGATCCATGTGTTTGCGCAGGAGTCGGATCAGCCGGTGCCAGGCGTGACCTACCACCGGATTTTCTGCCTGGGTCGCAAGCCGCGCTGGATCAACCAATTGTTGTTTGCCATGGCCACCTGGTGGCGTACGCGCACAGGTTTCGATGTGGTTCACTCGCACGAGAACACCTGGCACGGCCAGATCCAGACCATCCATGTGCGGCCGACGCGCTACAACCTGTTCCAGGGGCGAGCGGGTCTGCGCCTGGTGCTGCGTTGGATCAAGGTGCTGCTGAGTCCGCGCTTGATCACCTATGTCTGGCTGGAAGGTGCACGCTTTCGGCCAGAACCAACGCGTCGTGTGGTGGCGACCTCCGACACCCTCAAGGACGAATGTGAGGCGGCCTATCCGGCCAGCCGTCCATGCATGTCGGTCGTGACGCCTGGTACCCAGCTGCCACAGGGGGCTTTGACGAAGGCAGAAGCGCGCCGCCAGCTTGATCTGCCACTTGAGGCACCACTCCTGCTCTTTGTGGCCAATGACTACGCGCGCAAGGGGCTCGACACCTTGTTGCAGGCCTTGGCGAAACTGCCTGCTGACGTGCATCTGGCTGTGGCGGGTCATCCCGCGTCCATTCCGCGTTACCGCCAGCTGGCAGAGCGGCTGGGGCTGTTGGGGCAGGTGCATTTTCTTGGTTCACGAAACGACCTGAACCCTGTCTATCGGGCCGCCGACGGTCTGGTCCACCCCACACTGGAAGACAGCTTTGCCATGGTGGTGCTTGAAGCCATGGCACACGGGTTACCCGTGGTGGTGAGTGGTCCGGCCCATTGCGGTATTTCACGCCAGTTGCAGGATGGCGTGCAGGCCTTGTTGCTGGGCAATCCACGTGACGCCACCGGTCTGGCCGATCGCATCAATTCCGTGTTGACAAACACATTGCTGGCGCAACAGTTGGGGCAGCAGGCACGGGTGTTTGCGCTGGCGCATTCCTGGGAGAGTGCCGCCCTACAATACGAGCGCCTGTATCAGCAGGTTGCTTCCTCTGTCTCTTCATGACCGCACCATTCCAGCAACGCTGGCTGATTCTCGCCCATGCCTTCAACATGGATGGCCGGGCGGCCAGCCAGACGATCACCGACAAATTGCCTCATCTGCGGCGAGCCGGGATTGAGGTGGTGGTGCTCAGTGGTGTTTCTGGCACACACGATACCGTGGTCGAACACCACCAGCTCTGGCCCGCCGGGCCGGCTGGTTTGCGTTTTGAATTGCGGCATGTGCTGCGTCGACGTTTTGGCAGCGGCGTGCTGTACCGTGCCCTGATGGTCCTGGCGTCGTTGCTGCTGTTGCCAGGCATATTGGTCGAGAAGTTGCTGCGGCCGGTGGAAAGCTCCTGGTCCTGGTGGCTCAGTGCCTATCTGAAGGGGCGGGCGCTGGCGCGTCGCCAGCCTTTTGACCTGATTTACTCCACCGGGGGCGCCTTTGCCGCGCACTTGGCCGGCCGGGCGTTGAAGCGTGCCACCGGCATGCCCTGGCTGGCCGAGGTGCACGACCCCTTGGTGATGCCGGGTACCGAGCCCGCAACGCCGCAGCAGAAGATGCAGGCCGAGGTTGAGCGGCTCATTTGCACCGACGCGGACATTGCCATCTGGTTTACCGAGCAGGCCTTGGCGAGCGCACGTCGGCGCCATCCGCAGTTGGGCGAGCGTGGCAAGATGATGCTGCCCGGCATTGATCCGCCGTTCCAGGTGTTGCCGCCTTATCAGCCTGGGGCGAAATTCATCATCGGACATTTTGGATCGCTTTCGGCCACGCGCCATCTGGGTCCGATCGTGGATGCATTGGAATTGTTGCAGGCGCGACGGCCAGATCTGGTGGCGATGACGGAACTGCATGTCTACGGTGGACCGCTCGATCCTGTTTCCAGCGACAAAATTGCATCCTCTTCTGTCCGTGCATGCGTGCGGCATTTCGGCCGGGTTGAGGCAGATCCTCAAACGGGGCTGAGTGGGCGCGAGCAGATATTGCGACGTATGCGCGCCGTTGATGTGCTGTTGCTGCTTCACGGGGAGGAGCCGATTTGTGCAGAGTACATCCCCTCCAAGCTCTACGAGTACTTGTGGATGCAGCGCCCGATTCTGGCCGTGGTGCACAAGAATCCGCAAATGGTCGGCATGTTGCGTGGGC
This sequence comes from Curvibacter delicatus NBRC 14919, assembly GCF_001592265.1. Classification (GTDB taxonomy): domain Bacteria; phylum Pseudomonadota; class Gammaproteobacteria; order Burkholderiales; family Burkholderiaceae_C; genus Hylemonella; species Hylemonella delicata. The sequence continues at coordinate 38,986 of NZ_BCWP01000023.1, forward strand.
AGGGGCATCCGGCAATACGGACAGGCGAAGATCACAATGCAGCTGGCGCGGCGATTCTTGAACTTGCCAATGCGCTGGAGGAAATGTTTGATCGTTGGCGTGTTGATGGCTTGCCTGACAACCACCGGCTCAGCCCCTATACCACCCAAGCGGCAGTAGGCCAACTGCTTGGGTGGGCCGGAACGCTCACTCGGAACTGACTTCAAAACTGACCGACAATCCTACTATTTCGCGAAACGCAAGAATTCATGACGACCCAACCCAAAGTTGCACTCATCACCGGCATCACTGGCCAGGATGGCTCGTACCTGGCAGAGCTGCTGCTGGAAAAAGGTTATATCGTGCATGGCATCAAGCGTCGTGCCAGCCTTTTCAACACCGCCCGTGTGGACCATTTGTATCAGGATCCGCACATTGATCATCGCAACTTTGTGTTGCATTACGGCGATCTCTCTGACACAAGCAACCTGGTTCGTATCGTTCAGCAGGTCCAGCCTGACGAGGTCTACAACCTGGGTGCCCAAAGCCATGTCGCGGTGAGCTTCGAAAGCCCGGAGTACACCGCAGATGTGGATGCAATCGGCACCCTTCGTCTGCTAGAGGCCATTCGCATCCTGGGGTTGGAAAAAAAGACGCGTTTCTATCAGGCGTCTACTTCCGAGCTGTATGGCCTGGTACAGGAAATTCCGCAGAAGGAGACGACGCCTTTCTATCCGCGCAGCCCGTATGGTGTAGCCAAGCTTTATGCCTACTGGATCACGGTGAACTACCGCGAGGCCTACGGCATGTATGCCTGCAATGGCATCCTCTTCAACCACGAAAGCCCGCGTCGTGGTGAAACCTTTGTCACGCGCAAAATCACACGAGGCTTGGCGAACATCGCCCTTGGACTGGACAAGTGCCTCTATATGGGCAACCTCGATGCGCTACGCGATTGGGGGCATGCAAAAGACTACGTGCGCATGCAGTGGATGATGCTGCAGCAGGAATCTCCCAAAGATTATGTGATTGCCACTGGCATCCAATACAGCGTGCGCAGCTTTATCGAAAAGGCGGCTGCTCAACTTGGCATTGTGCTGCGTTTTGAGGGACAGGGCGTCAATGAGCAGGCCGTTGTCAGCGCTATCCAAGGCGACAAAGCCCCGGCACTCAAGATCGGTGATGTGATTGTGCGTGTCGATCCACATTATTTCCGTCCGGCTGAAGTGGAAACCTTGCTGGGTGATCCCAGTCTGGCGAAGAAGGACTTGGGCTGGATTCCACAAATCACCTTGGACGAAATGGTGCAAGAAATGGTGGCATACGATTTGGAGCAGGCTCGTCAGCACGCGTTGCTCAAACACCATGGCTATACGGTTCCAGTCTCTCGGGAGAAATAAACGTCATGGAACGCAATGCCAGGATTTTTGTGGCGGGTCACCGTGGCATGGTCGGCAGTGCCATTGTGCGGACCCTGTTGACACAGGGTGTCGACGGCAAGTGCATCATCACTCGAGCGCATGCAGAGCTGGATCTGACGGATCAGTGCGCAGTGAATGAGTTTTTCGCCAAAGAAACCCCCGATCAGGTCTACCTCGCTGCAGCCAAAGTCGGGGGCATCCACGCCAATAATACCTATCCGGCCGAATTCATCTACCAGAACCTGATGATGCAGGCCAATGTGATTCATGCGGCGCATGTCCATGGCGTGCAAAAGCTGCTGTTTCTCGGCTCCAGCTGTATTTATCCCAAATTGGCTGCCCAGCCGATGAGCGAGGATGCGCTGCTCAGTGGCAAGCTTGAACCGACCAATGAACCTTATGCGGTGGCTAAAATCGCCGGCATCAAGCTGTGCGAGAGCTATAACCGCCAGTATGGCCGCGATTACCGCAGCGTGATGCCGACCAATCTGTATGGCCCGGGCGATAACTACCATCCGGAAAACAGTCACGTCATTCCTGCACTGCTACGCCGCTTTCATGAGGCAAAAGTGGCTCACGCACCTGAAGTCGCCATTTGGGGCTCGGGTACGCCGCGCCGGGAATTCCTCTACGTGGACGATATGGCTGCCGCCAGTGTTTTTGTCATGCAATTGGCACCACATGAATACGCAGCACAGGTGCAACCGCAACTCAGCCACATCAATGTGGGGTACGGCTCTGATGTGACGATTGCTGAACTGGCAGCTACCGTGGCGCGCGTGGTTAATTATCAAGGGCGTATTACCTTTGATGCCAGCAAGCCGGATGGTGCCCCTCGTAAGCTGATGGACTCCGGTCGACTCATTGCCATGGGTTGGCGTGCCAGGGTTGATTTGGAGCAGGGCCTGCAGCAGGCATATGAAGACATGTTGGCAAGTCAACGTGCTTAAGCAGATGAACAGCAAGGAATGTCCGTGTCATTGAAGTACAAAATCAGATTCTTGAAGGAATACCTGACATTTAAAAAAGCCGGCGGTAAAGTCGATAAGTTTTTTCCAATTTACTCTGACTACAAAGAGCAGGCAGGTTCTGCAACCGGACACTACTTTCACCAAGATCTGTTGGTCGCGAGCTATATCAGTAAAAATAACCCGACTCGACACATTGACATCGGTTCTCGGATAGACGGTTTTGTCGCTCACGTTGCTTCATTCAGACCGATTGAGGTGATTGATGTCCGTGAACTCCATAACACTGGGCATGACAATATCCGCTTTAAACGCATGGATCTGATGAATGCCGATGAAATTGAGCCGGCCATCTGTGATTCTTTATCGTGTCTTCATGCGATTGAGCATTTTGGCTTGGGACGTTATGGCGATCCGATCAACCCCTCGGGGCATCTGACGGGTTTCAAAAACCTCCTGAAAATGCTCAAGCCTGGGGGGACGCTGTACATCAGTTTTCCTATCAGTCATTCTGATCAGCTGCATTTCAACGCCCATAGAGTTTTTAGGCCCGACAGCATCTTGAACTGGCAGAACGAGACGGCCCTAGAGATGTTGAGCTTTTCCTTTGTTGATGATGCGGGTAACTTGCACAGGGAGGTTCCAATTTCTGCCGTTCCGGTTGAAACTGAATATGGCTGTGGAATCTACACATTCAAAAAGATCTGATCGCCATCGTGAATGGTCAAAAATCAAGTCATTGTGATGCGCCATGTGGCCTAAGCAAGTTATTGCAAGAATAGAAGGTGGTCTGGGTAACCAGCTTTTTCAGTATGCTGCGGCTCGGTCCCTGGCTGATCGGCTGGGTTGCGAACTGGCACTGGACTTGCGCGGGCTCGATCACAACGGTGATCGTCCATTTCAGCTTGACCTTTATCGTGTTCGTGCGTCAGTTGCCACTCCGGAGTTATTGGAAGGCTTGCCAGACTGGCGCTCGTCCCGTCTGGGGCGTTTCAAAGCCAATTTGTCACAACTCGCGCCCTCTGTTTTTTCGTTTCCTGTATTCTGGCCAGTCAGCTTCGCGTTTGATGCAAGGTTTGGCAGGATATCTCGGCCAGCTTATCTGGTCGGCTATTGGCAGTCAGAGAAATACTTTGCTTGGAATCGTGAACGTTTGTTGCAAGATATCCAACTGATCGCGCCACTGTCAGCGGATATTCAGCTGCTGGATCTGATTCGTAGCACACCTAGCGTGGCACTCCACATACGACGGGGGGACTACGTTCATAATGCGGCTGCAGCGCAGTTTCATGGACTGTGCGGTATGGATTATTATCAAGCCGCTATCGCGGCTCTCAAGGCGCGCATCCCTGAGATTCATGTTTTCGTCTTTTCAGATGAACCTTCTTGGGCGCGGGCCAACTTTAAGCTTGATGTTCCAACCCACTATGTAGATGCCAATCCGGTGGACATGGGTTATATCGATATGGAGTTGATGTCCCTATGCCGACATCACGTCATTGCTAACAGCTCATTTAGTTGGTGGGGTGCCTGGCGTTGCCAGAGTCCTGAACAATCCGTTTATGCTCCCAGCCGCTGGTTCGCTGATTCTTCCACCGATACGACTGATGTGGTACCGAGCCATTGGATCAAGATATGAATTTCGGTGTTGGTGTCGACGATCAGCCACTCATTTCAATCGTCATTCCAGTCCACAACGGCGCCAAATGGCTAGGTCAGACGCTTCAGTCTTTGTACGCACAAAGTTACCCGCATTTCGAGATTGTCTTGATCGATGATGCCTCGTCTGATGGACTCGAGGATGTCCTGAATGACAGCAAGGATGAGCGTCTACGAGTCGTTCATCTCACGACCAATGTCGGTGTCAGTGCAGCCCGCAATCATGGTATTGACCTGGCCAAAGGCAGTTATATCGCCTTTTGCGATGCGGATGATCTCAGCTTGCCTCAGCGGCTTGAGTTGCAACTGTCCTTTCTCATGCAGCATCCTGATATCGGCCTGTGCGGCAGCGGTTTTACCTGTTTCGATACACAAGACCGAGAAACTATTCAAAATCCGGAGACGGACGAACAGATTCGCAAGGCTTTGATGCGAGGCAATTGCTTTGGCTTATCCACGGTCATGGCGCGAGCGACGGCTCTCAAAGCGCACCATTTCGACCCAAACCTTCAGGTTGCCGAAGATTATGATCTCTGGACCCGGTTGGCATCGACGGGCGTTCGCTTGGCGAATTTGCCGGAGAGTCTTGTGCGTTATCGACTGCACCAGCAACAAGCAAGTCGGGCCAAAAGTGAGAGACTGGACCTCGCGTCACGTCGCATTCGGGGTCTGTATTGTGCAAGCCTTTTAAAGGATGAGCCCTTTTTAAGGCGTCTCAGCAGCGGGACAATTGGTCTGAATGATTTGACGCAGGCGGCTCGTAAAGTTGCAGATTTTTCCAAGTGCCATTCACAGTACACCGTCCAAGACTTTCGTTTCATGTTGGCTTGGTTGTACCAGCAGTTGCCTCATCACGGTTTGATGTCATGGTGGTGCTGGACCCGTATACAGAAACAGATAGGACTTGATCTGGATCGCAATTACAGGGTCAACATCGGACTGCTGGCCATTCTTCCGCATAAGCTGGCGCGTCAGTACTTTGATACGTTGATCAAACTTAAGCGATAGGCGTTTCATTTCACGGTTGCATGTACTGGTTCTTGTTTTTTTGCCGTAAATACATGGTTAAACGAATTGTTCAATTCATAAGTAGTTCTGGACCAGCGTGGCCCTGGCAAAGACAGCTCCCTGATGACACCTGCATTTGGGGGAGTACGCAGTATGAAATTGAGCGCGAGCCAGACAAGCCAATGGACTGGCTGGTCATTTATGAAGGGTGGACGCAGAAGAGTCTGTTTACCCGGATTCCTCGTGAACGGCGTATCTTCATCACGGGTGAACCAGAGAGTTTTTACCAATACCAGCCCAAATTTCTCGACCAGTTTGGGCATGTCATAACAACACAGCGGAAGATACATCACCCCGGTGCCATTTACACCCAAGTCGCCATCAATTGGTTTGTTGGAGTTCGATTTGAGGGAGCAGGTGGTCCTTATGTGCCGGTTTTGCGTTTTGCCGATTTTGAAAAAGGCAATCCGCCAAAATCCAAACTGTGCTCAGTTGTTTGCTCCAATAAGGCGGTGACGCGAGGTCATAGACAAAGATTGGCTTTTGTTCAGAGGCTTCAAGAGGAGTTTGGAGACCAAATTGATGTCTATGGCCGGGGATTTCGTGAAATCTCCGATAAGGACGAAGCACTTGCCGACTATCGCTTTCATATTGCTTTGGAGAATTCGGTGCATCCAGACTACTGGACTGAGAAATTGGCCGACCCTCTTCTGCGTGGCTGTTTTCCGATTTACAGCGGGTGCCAAAATCTAGAGGATTACTTTCCAGCCGGCAGTTATGTCCGAATTGACCTGAACAAACCGGACCAAGCTATCGCAATCATTACGGACGTATTGCAAGGAGAGTTGGACCAATCTAGCGCAAATCAGCGACAGGAAGCAAAACGCCGAGTCTTGTACGAGCACAATATCTTTGCGGTGCTTGAACGGCTATATACTCAATTTGAGCACGGTCGGGGGAAGGATGTTGCTTTAAAGGCAGGATCTTTGGTCCGCCTGTATTCAGATCATGAGGCAAAAGACTTCAAGTTCAGTCGACGTTTGCGCCGCTGGCTTCGTGGCCGCTAGAGAGCGTCAAACCACTGAACATGGCGGTCATGAAAAATAGCAGTTCAATGAAGTGGTCGCTACAGACCTCAGTGGTCAAATAGCTAATGGCGATCACAGGGATTGTCCAGACGGCGTACACACTCCAGAAGTCGGTACGCTGCCTAGCACGCCAGTAACTTACTAAAAGCGGTATCCAAAGTAATAGTAAGCCGGGTATGCCAAATCCAAGAGCGAAATCTAGCCAGCCGCTGTGGGTCGCACCCCGGTTTTTGCCGTTTGGTTTGCGAAAATCTGTCCATTTCTGGATGGCCAGAGCACCGAACGAGTGGTTGATCAGTCCGTAACCCCACGGATTTTCCTGAAGAAGCTTGAGTCCAGCGTAGCCCCACGCAACACGTTCATAAGTGCTTCCATTCACGGGAATGCCGTATTCATTCGATGGAACTGGTGAAATTTGATTTTTCCAATTGGAATGTTTTTCAATTTGAGAACTGATCTTATAGTCGGCAAGAAGGTTGGGCCAAGCAGGATTGTTGTCCAAATGCTTTTTAACTACGTAACCAAAGATGAGCAGGCATGCCAACAGCAGGATATAAATGCCAGTGCGGTGTGTCTTGATATGAGTGTTGCTGGTCAGGACATGAAACAAAAAATAGCCAAAAAGCAGTACGAACATCGCGAAACCATTTTTGGTGTTGGCAAAGTAATACGTTAGCACTGTGGCTAATAAGCCAAGCACGCCATACAGATACCAAATTGGGTGTTCACTTCTTCGAAGTGCTGATAGGATTTTGATGAACATGACGGGCAGAAACAAGCTGCCGAAGATAACAAGAGGTGTTTTCCCTAAGTATGGTGTCATGAAGAAATTTGCATGAATCCACTGACCGGTCTGAATGACTTCATAGGCGTATCGGATGCAAAATATGGTGATTGTTCCGCCGAGGCCCCAAATTAGTATGGTTTGCTGGACTCGCTGTACGCGAGAGGGCAAGTGATGAGCGGGGTCGGAGAGTACGAGACCTAAGGCGAGGCCTATGCTGGCAGCCAAGAAGTTCCGAAGCCAGTCGCCTGTCAATTCGTACCATTGTTCCTCGTGGTTGCCTGACAAGAAGAGAAAGTGAAAGACAAGCCAGATGAAGAATGAAAAAAATATGTAGACGGGCCAAGCAAAAAGGTGTTTCAGCTGCCAAGCATTCTTGGTCAGTATCATCAAAGATGCGAGGAAGCCGATCAGCAATAAAAGATGACGAACACCTATGGTGTTAGGCAATGGCCATATTGCAAGCAGACCAGCAGCTGCAAATAGAAGCACTGCTGCATAAAATTTTTTCTCTGTCATGTGATTTCGAATGATCAAATGCGGCCAGCGGCTCGTCTCAGTTTTCGGCCCAAGCGGGAGAAGAAGTGACCGCCTTCATTTGGCCAATCCATCTCACGTTCCCAAGCTGATTGATATATCGCGCCGCAATAGAATCGCGCTAATTTTTGCGAGGTGATTCCGGCGCGTCGGTCATGATCAAACTGCCAGGCGTAGTGATAGACCTTGAACAGAGCTTGGCAGGGCAGGAGTGGCACGGCACGGTAGGCAAGCAGGGCTTCGCCGTACCAGCGAGACTCAATGGGGGCCAAGGCAATTGCGTCGGCAAAGTTCATGCTTCGTGGCTGCAAAAAAAGTCTATCCAGGCTTTCCCAAACAGCGCGATGCCATACTAACGGGAAGGGGCCAAAGCTGTAGCGTCGACCAGCACGTCCAAAGAGCTGCTGCACTTGGTCGGCTTCTTTTGTGAAGGCTGTTACTACACGTTCTCGCTTATGACGCATAGCATCTTCTAGCAAGTCGTGCGCCTCATCGAGCATCGTATAGGGTGTGCCGTCTGGGGTCATGAAGTCGGCCAGGCCGAACGGCCGAATCAGGACGGCATCCGAATCCAGACACAGGTAAGCCGTAGAGAGCCCCAGGCGCCAAAATTCGGATTTCACAACCTGCTGGGAGACACTGCCGAGCATGCTTTGTACTTGAATCGGATCTATGCGCGGTGAGGCCTTGATGATCTCCTCGTCCGCCAGCAATTCTGCATCCAGCCCGGCGAGGTGCTCGCGAAACAGGGCCAACTCGGCTTGCGGCACCGAAACGTAGAAAGGAAGTTGCTCCACGTTGTAACGCTGGATGGATTGCGCCAGGCGAATCAGCCGCCGGAGGTCGGTGCTGTAGCTTTTGCAATAAAGCGCAAAAGGCTTCATGCCCGCCGATCTTCGTAACAGGTCATCACCTTGGCGGCAAACAGGCCAAGGTGCGTGGCGCGGGCCACCATGATGCGACGCAAAGTGTAGCGATCGTCACCGGCATGCACGCGTCCACGCTGTGTGGTGGTTGCGGTGACGTAGCCGGCTTCTTGCACCATGTGGCGATGTTCTGGTGCGAACCAGCCATAGGGGTAGCAGAAATGGCGAACCTCACAGCCCACGATCTGCTCCAGTTCGTGTTTGGATGAGGCAATCTGCTCACGTGCTTCGTCTGGTGGCAGTTTGGTCAGAGCGGCATGTGTGCGCGTATGGGAGCCGATATCCATGCCTGCATCACGCCAGGTGCGCCAGTCGTCCACGGTCATCAGCGGTTTCTCGGCAATGCCAAGGTGACGGTCCCAGCTATTGGTGCCGCCAATCATGCTGCTGACGCCATAACAGGTGGCGGTGAACCCATGTTGGCTGAGGACGGGCAGTGCATGGTGTACGTTGTTCTGGTAGCCATCGTCAAAGGTCAGTCCGACAACTTTGCCCGATTTTTCCCCTGTCAGGTAAGGTTCCAGGGCCGTCATGGAGAGGCCTTTGTAACCCATCAACTTGAGCAGCATCATCTGGCGCGAGAACGAACGCGGAGATACCACCAGCCCCCGCAATGGGGCGCCCCGTGCAGGTGGCTCGTCAATCTGGTGGTACATGAGGATGGGGATGTTCATGTCTGCATCCGGCTGAGGTTGGCGTAGTAGCCGCCTGCGGCTTGTAGTTCAGCGTGTGTGCCGCTCTCCACGATACGGCCATGATCCAGCACCAAGATTTTGTCGGCATGCTCGATGGTGCTGAGCCGGTGGGCAATCACCAGCGTGGTGCGGTTTTTCATGAGTGTGGCCAGGGCGGCTTGTACTTGGCGTTCGCTTTCTGTATCCAGTGCTGAAGTGGCCTCGTCGAGGATCAAGATGGGGGCATTCTTGAGCAGGGCTCGTGCGATGGCGATACGTTGACGCTGTCCCCCAGAGAGTTTGGCCCCGTCTTCGCCGATCAAGGTGTCCAATCCCTCAGGCATCTGCTGAATGAAGTCCCATGCGTTGGCTGCTTTGGCCGCTGCGATGACGTCTTCACGGCTGCAGATCTCACGTGCGCCGAAAGCGATATTCGCATTCACTGTATCGTTAAATAAAACGATGTCTTGACTTACGAGTGCGATGTTGTGGCGGAGGCTGGTCAGGGTCACGTCATTGATGTCGATACCGTCAATGCGAATTTGACCTGTTGTCGGCCTGTAGAAACGGGGTATCAGCGCGCTGATGGTTGTTTTGCCGCCGCCGGAGGCGCCAACCAAAGCGACTGTCTGTCCAGCTAAAGCGCGAAAGCTGATGTCAATCAGCGCCCGCCGTTCAGAGCCTGGATAGTTGAAACTGACATGGTTGAATTCGATTTCACCGTGGACTTGGCGCAATTCACCTTTCCCCGCATCTTGTTCTGCAGGGGTGTCAAGCAGTTCGAATACGCCTTCGCAAGCGGCCAGCCCACGTTGCATGAGCGGGCTGATGGTGGTCAGTTGCTTGATAGGGGATATCAGCAGCAGCATTGCGGTAATGAATGAAACAAAACCACCCGCCGAAGCGCCGGCCTGTCCTGTGCTTTGACTCAAGGCCAGAAATGTAATGATGGCGATGGCCAGTGATGCCGCAATGTGGGTAATCGGAGTGATGGCAGAGGACGGGACGGCCTCGCGCATCATGGATCGCCGGAAGCGCTCGGTATCCTTGTAAAACCGTTCGGTCTGTTGCGCTTGGCCACCATAGACTTTGATCACCTTGTGTGCGGCGACAGATTCTTCAATGGTGTGTGAAATGGTGCGCATGGCCTCCAGGCTATTGCGGCTTGCGGCACGCATCCGTTGACCGAATCCCTTCACAATGAGTGCAATCAGTGGTGCGATGGCAAGCGTGATCAGCGTGAGTTTCCAGTCGAGATAAATCAGGTAGGCAAGTAAGGCGACTGCGGTCAGACTTTCGCGTACGGCAGACACAAGAACATTGGTAGCGGCCTGATTGACGTTGTCAGCGTCATACAGGAGCCGTGAGATCAACTTGCCAGATGAATGCTCGTGAAACGTCTGTGTCGGCAACACCAATATTTTTGCGAACATCTGTCGACGTAGATCAGCCACAAGACGTGTTGATATCCAAGTCATCAGATAACTGGTGCAGAACGACAAAATGCCCCTGACAAAGAACAGAATCACGATGCCCAACGGAATCAGCCAGATCATGCGGGCATCTTGTGTTTTGAACCCGTTGTCCAGCAGGTACTTCATGATGGCGGGAAACACGGGCTCTGTTGCGGCGGTGCCGGCCATGCCCACAACAGCCAAGGCAAATGCCTTCCAGTACGGCCGCACATAAGACAGCAGCCGAAAATAAAGCGCGCTGTTGCCGGTTTGCATCAGGACCTGGTCGCCGGGGAAGCCGGCGCTTTCCACTCATCGCCTTTTTGAATTTCCAAGGCCTTCACATAGCGATAAAAGGTACCTTCGAAATTGCCCAGCGCAATCATGAATCCGGCCCAGCCATCAAGAAAACCCAGTTTGAAGATGTAATGCTTCACGAAAGACCAGAGACCATGGGCGAGCGCGGTGCCCATGGAAATTTTCTTGTGCTTGATTTTTTCGGCCCCGAGAGTCGAGTAGCGGTTCGCCTTGTGCAGAACCTCGCCCATGTTCTTGAACGGGAACTGCCAGATGGCGTTTTGCAGGGTGCCGATGGGTTTTGTGCTGTGCAGGACGTAGCCCTCGTGAACGGGCTTGAGGTCGTAGCTCATGCAGCCTTTGCGGAACAGCTGCGGCTGTCGGAAGTTCGGATGCCAGCCTGAGTGCCTGATCCACCGACCCATGAAATAGTTACGACGGGGAACGCGATAGACGTCCAGCGATTCTGGATTGTCTGCAATGGCGCGCGCCTCTTGCGCTACTTCGGGTGTGCAGCGCTCGTCGGCGTCAATGCTGAAGATCCATTCGTGGGTGCAGGCGGCAATGGCCTGGTTGCGCAGGTCGCCAAAGCCCTTGAATTCAACCTGGACCACTTTGGCCCCCAGTCGGGTGGCGATTTCAGGTGTGCCGTCCGTGCTCCAGGAGTCGACCACGATCACTTCATCGGCCCAGCGGGCGCTTTCGATGGTGGCCGTGACTTTCTCGGCCTCGTTGTAGGCGATGATGTAGACGGAAATTTTGCTCATCAGGGATGGTAGTATTCGGCGGCCTGTGCGGGTGATGCAGGGCGCTGCGAGCGCGTTGCCAGCCTCGTAGTCTAGTTCAAAATGGATGCTTCTGACCTGATTTCCGTGGTGATCACGACCTACAACCGCTGCGACGCCTTGCTCGCGGTGCTTGACGGATTGTCACGTCAGACGGATCGACGCTTCGAGGTGATCGTCGCCGACGATGGCTCTCGTGACGCGCATCGACAGCCGATTCTTGATGCCGCCGTGGCGCAGGATCTGCATGTCGTGCATGTATGGCATCCCGATGTCGGCTTTACCGCGTCACGTGTTCGCAACCGTGGCGTCGCTGCTGCCCGTGGCCAATACATTGTTTTCCTTGACGGTGATTGCGTGCCTGAGGTTGATTTCATCGCTCGGCATAAATGGCTGGCCCAACCCGGTTTTTTCGTCAACGGCAGCCGCGTGCTGCTTTCGCCCGAGCTGACGCAGCAGGTGGTCAGTGGCCGTGAGCGGGTCAGTGGACGCGGGTGGCGTTATTGGTTCAGGCAGCGCCTGGCAGGGCACGCCAGCAAGCTGACCGGCTTGTTGCGCTTGCCCGACTGGTCGGGGCGGGTGCAGCGCGACTTCACCTGGAAGGGCATCCGTAGTTGCAACATGGGCGTCTGGCGTACGGATTTCGAGCGGGTCGACGGCTTTGACGAGTCCTTTGTCGGCTGGGGGCATGAGGATGCCGACTTCGTGCTGCGTCTTCACCACAGCGGCGTTGCGCGCAAGAATGGCTTTTGTGCCACGGAGGTGTATCACCTCTGGCACAAGGAGGCAGCGCGTGACCATGAGTCGCAGAATGCCCAAACCGTACGAGAGAGAGAGAAGTCCGATGTGGTACGGGCTGCCTTGGGTTATTCGCAGCAGCGTATCCATGACGATGCCGTGATCACAAGATTGGGATAATAGACAAATGTTGAAACGCTCCTTGTTGTGTTTGATGGCCGGCATGATCGCTCTGCCGGCTCTGGCCCAGTTCCGTGTCGAGGTGTCCGGCATCGGTCTGACCCAATTGCCAATTGCCATTGCGCCTTTCCGTGGCGATGACACCTCGCCGCAGAAGGTGGGTGCCATCGTGCAGGCCGATCTGGAGCGCAGTGGTCAATTCCGCCTGATCGATGCCGCGGGCAGTGGTCTGGACGAGAATGCTCGGCCCGACATGTCCCCCTGGCGCCAGAAAGGGGCGGACTCCCTGGCAGCCGGCAGTGTGACGCGCTTGGCTGACGGACGCTACGACGTCCGTTTCCGCCTCTGGGATGCGGTCCGTGGTCAGGACCTGGGCGGCCAGAGCTATGCCGTGACCGTGGGGGACCTGCGGCTGGCTGCGCACCGGATTGCCGACTTCATCTACGAGAAGCTGACAGGCGACAAGGGCGCCTTCTCGACCCGCATTGCCTATGTGACCAAGGCCGGGGCACGCTACAGCCTGTGGGTTGCCGACGCCGATGGTGAGAATGCCCAGGCAGCATTGACCAGCCCTGAGCCGATCATTTCGCCGGCCTGGTCACCGAATGGCGCGCAGCTGGCTTACGTATCCTTCGAGTCGCGCAAGCCGGTGGTCTATGTTCATGACATCGCGACTGGCCGGCGTCGGCTGGTGGCCAATTTCCGTGGCTCCAACAGTGCGCCCGCCTGGTCGCCTGATGGCCGCACACTGGCCGTGACCTTGAGTCGTGATGGCGTGTCACAGATCTATGGTCTTGATGCTGCTGCAGGTGGTGAGCCACGGCGTCTGTCACAGTCGTCCAGCATCGACACCGAGCCGGTCTACTCGCCCGATGGCAAAAGCATCTACTTTGTCAGTGACCGGGGGGGCAGCCCGCAGATTTACCGCATGCCGGCCTCGGGCGGTGCAGCTGATCGCGTGACTTTTACCGGCACTTACAACATTTCGCCCTCCATCAGCCAGGACGGCCGCTGGCTGGCTTACATTTCCCGCGTGAGCGGCGCCTTCAAGCTGCATGTGATGGAACTTGCCAGCGGCAGCACGACTCCCATCACGGAAACCAGTGCCGATGAAAGCCCCAGCTTTGCTCCCAACAGCCGCTTGATCGTCTATGCGACCAAACAGCACGACCGGGAAGCACTGATGACCACGACGCTGGACGGCAAGCTCAAGGCCCGATTGGCCGGGCAGGGCGGGGACATTCGGGAGCCGGACTGGGGCCCGTTCCAGAAGCAGAATTAACCGATTGATCCAACATACTTACAGGAGTTTTTAGATGTCGATGAAAAAATATGCCTTGATCTTGGGCGCAGCCTTGTTGATGGTTGGTTGCGGCTCTTCTGTCAAGCTTGACGATGTGCCCGTTGAAAACCGCTCCGGTGCTTCCGTTGACGGCGCTGATGCCAATGCTGCCGGCAAGAACGGCGTTGCCTCCGTCGATCTCGACAAAAGCAAGCTCGGCGTTGCTCCGGCGGGGCCGCGTGTCGTCTATTTCGACTATGATAGTTATGTCGTCAAGCCGGAATTCCAATCCGTGATCGAAGCCCATGCCCGCCACATCAAGGCGGACAAGAATCGCAAGGTGGCCATTGAGGGCCATACCGACGAACGTGGTGGTCGTGAATACAACCTGGCTCTGGGGCAAAAGCGTGCCGAGGCCGTGCGCCGTGCGCTGGTGCTGCTTGGCGCAGCAGACAGCCAGGTCGAGGCCGTGAGCTTTGGCAAGGAGAAGCCTGCTGTCCAAGGCAGCGACGAAGCGGCCTGGTCCAAGAACCGTCGCGCTGAAATCAGCTACCGCTGAAACTGGCAGGAGATTCGGCTGTGACCCGATATACGCGACTGACAGGCGCGCTGCTGCTGGGCTGGGCCGCCTGCACGGCCCAGGCCGGCTTGTTTGAGGACGATGAGGCCCGGCGCGCCATTGTTGATCTGCGCAGCAGCCAGGAAGACGCGCGCCGCTCCAGCGAGGAAATGCGGCGCAGCATGCTGGATCTGCAAAACCAGATCGAGGCCCTGCGCGCCGATCTGGCCCGGATGCAGGGGCAGAACGAGCAGCTTGCACGCAGTGTGTCGGAGTTGCAGCGCCAGCAGCGTGACGTGATGCAAGGGGTGGACGAACGCCTGCGCAAGTTCGAACCTATCAAGGTCTCGCTGGATGGTCGTGAATTCATGGCCGAGCCGGCCGAAAAACGCGATTTCGAAGCTGCACTTGGCATCTTCCGCAAGGGGGATTTCGCCGCGGCCCAGACGGCCTTCGTTGACTTCACTAAGCGCTATGCCCAAAGCGGCTATGCGCCATCAGCGTACTTTTGGCTTGGCAATGCCCGCTACGCGACACGCGACTACAAGGAAGCAGTGCAGAACTTCCGCACACTGCTGACGCAGGCGCCGGATCACTTGCGTGCGCCAGAAGCCGTGCTGTCGATTGCCAACTGCCAAGTGGAGCTGAAAGACCTGCGCGGGGCACGCAAGACCTTGGACGAGCTGGTCAAGGCCTATCCGCAATCCGAGGCCGCGGCCGCCGCCAAAGACCGTCTGGCCCGACTCAAGTAGGGCGCGCCCAGGAAGCAAGATCGCCTAAAATTCTGGGATGCAAGTCTCTGAATTGTCCGCGCTCAACGCGCAGGTGTTGATCGCCGCTTTTGTTCTTTCCATCATCTTTGGCGCCATCACGCAGCGCACCCATTTTTGCACCATGGGGGCCATCAGCGATGTCGTCAACATGGGCGACTGGACGCGCATGCGCCAGTGGGGTCTGGCAGCCGGTGTCGCCATGGCTGGTTTTGCCCTCTTGGCCTACGCCGGCATCATCGATCCGACCAAGACCCTGCATGCGTCGAACCGCTGGCTCTGGCTCTCCGCGGCCGTTGGCGGTGCGTTGTTCGGCTTCGGCATGGTGCTGGCCTCTGGTTGTGGCAGCAAGACACTGGTTCGTGTCGGTGGCGGCAGCCTGAAGTCGCTGGTGGTCCTGCTGGTCATGGGGTTGGCGGCTTTTGCCACCATGAAAGGCATCACGGCCGTCGTGCGCGTGGCGAGCGTAGACCAAGCCTTCATCGAGTTTGCTTCCATCGCCAACCTGCCGCATCTCGCCGCGGCAGCTTTCGGTGTGTCGCCCGCATTGATGACTTTGGCGCTGGGCCTGCTCATCGGCGGTGCGCTGATCATCTGGGCTTTGCTCGGACGCGAGTTCTGCCGTTTGGACAACCTGCTGGGTGGCCTGGGTATCGGTGCCATCATTGTCGCGATGTGGTGGGTCAGCGGGCATCTGGGTTTTGTTGCCGAACATCCGGAGACGCTTGATGAGGTCTTTCTGGCCACCAACTCCGGCCGTTCCGAATCCATGAGCTTTGTGGCGCCGATTGCCTATGCGCTGGACTGGCTGATGTTATTCAGTGACAAGAGCAAGGTCCTGTCAGTGGGGATTGTTTCGGTGGCGGGTGTCATCGTCGGTTCCGCCATCATGGCGCTGGCCAGCCGCAGCTTTCGCTGGGAAGGATTCCGCGGCACCGAAGATCTGGCCAACCACCTGGTCGGCGCTGTGCTCATGGGCATTGGCGGCGTTACCGCGATGGGATGCACGATTGGCCAGGGCTTGACGGGTATCTCCACCTTGGGTGCTACAAGTTTTGTAGCTGTCGCCGCCATCATGGCGGGCGCAATCGCCGCATTCAAGTATCAGATGTGGCGGCTTGAGCGCGTCGCCTGATTGGGCGCCATGGATGCAGAGCGACGCTTCGGCGGGCTGGCGCGTCTGTACGGCCTCGCCGGCGCGCAGCGCATCCGCGCCGCACACGTTGCGGTCATTGGCATCGGCGGAGTCGGCTCCTGGGCGGCAGAGGCCTTGGCGCGCAGCGGGGTCGGGCGTCTGACGCTGATCGACCTCGATCATGTGGCCGAATCGAACATCAACCGTCAGATTCACGCGCTGGAAAGCACACTCGGTCAAGCCAAGGTACTGGCCATGCGCGACCGCATCGCCCAGATCAACCCGGATTGTGTGGTTCAGTGCATTGAGGAGTTTGTCGAGCCTGACAACTGGCCTGGCTTGCTGCCGGCAGGTGTGGATGCCGTCATCGACGCCTGTGACCAGGTGCGCGCCAAAACTGCCATGGCGGCTTGGGCACTGCGGCACAAGACCCTTTTCATCACCGTGGGGGCTGCTGGCGGCAAACGCCTGGCGCACCAGGTCGACATTGAAGACCTGAGCAAGACCACGCATGACCCCTTGCTGGCCCAGTTGCGCTACCGCTTGCGCCGTGAGCACGGTGCAGCACGCGATGGGAAGAAGATCGGCGTCGCCTGTGTCTTCAGTCGCGAGTCCGTCAGGCAGCCTGATGCTTCCTGCTCCGTTGAAGGTGACGGCTCGCTGAACTGCAGTGGCTATGGCTCACTGGTGTCTGTCACGGCCACTTTTGGGCAGTGTGCGGCAGGATGGGTGATGAACGAAATTTCAGTTCTTCCTTGAAGAGAGGGTCGAAAAAACGCTATAATTTGAGGCTTGGCAAAACAGCAAAAAATGTTTTGCCAAGGCCCTGATGGGACGTTAGCTCAGTCGGTAGAGCAGCGGACTTTTAATCCGTTGGTCGCGTGTTCGAGTCACGCACGTCCCACCAAAATTCAAAGGACTTGGTTTAACAGCCAAGTCCTTTTTTGTTGTCTGTACGTTCCAAAATACACCGTCAGTTGTCCCCGCTGTGCGTGGTTAAAGTTGTGGATATCTTGCCTGATAACTCGGATGAGCCACGCCAGCCTTGGCCTCCCAAGGGCTGCCCAAAATGCAGGCAACATCCAACGACGACCTCAACGATCAGTGGTGAGGTGATGCCTGCACCTGAAACGAGCTGAGGGACCTGAGCCGCTGGAAGTCGAGAGCGTGGTGGACCGCGATGCCAATTCTGCAGCGAAGAATCCGTTGTCCGCTGCGTCTCGAATTGAGCGTGGAGGACGTGGACGAAACGTGATTTCTTTGTCACGTTTAAGTCGCGATCAGAAATGAAAAAGCCCCAGCACTTACGTGCTAGGGCTTATCAAATTTGGCTCCTCGACCTGGGCTCGAACCAGGGACCTACGGATTAACAGTCCGGCGCTCTACCGACTGAGCTATCGAGGAACAAGACTTAAATTATAGCGTCATTTTTGTCGGCTTCGCAAGTGAGACGAAAAAATTTGGCTCATCGATCCGAGCGGAGCGGCGTCATCAGCGACTGGAGTTGCGCTGCTGCCGCTTCCGGGTTGTCGGCACCTGTGATGGCACGTACCACCGCCACGGAACCCACGCCGCTGGCGAGCACTTCGGGCAGTTTGCTGGCATCAATGCCGCCAATGGCAACAAGCGGGTAGTCGCGCATCAGGCGTGCGTACGCATGCAATCGGCCAGCCCCCTGCGGGGCCGTTGCCATTCGCTTGAGCGTGGTCGGGAACACCGCACCCATGGCGATGTAACTTGGGCTGACGCGGTCGGCGCGCAGCATTTCGGCATAGCCGTGGCTGGAGAGTCCCAGGCGCAGGCCGGCTGCCCGGATGGCGGCGAGGTCGGCGACGTCCATGTCTTCCTGTCCGAGGTGCACGCCATAGGCGCCGGCGGCAATCGCGGCTTGCCAGTGGTCGTTGATGAAGATGCGTGCATCGGTGCCTCGTACCGCGTCCACCGCGGCCTGAACTTCGCGTTGAATGGCGCTGGCGTCATCCGACTTGAATCGCAATTGGACCGTGGGCACGCCGGCGCGAGCCATCCGTCCCACCCAGGCGGCATCGGGCAGTACGGCGTACAGGCCCAGTGCTTTCGGGCAGGGGGCAAAAGCATCCTCGCGAGGCCAGGGGCGCATGCCAAAGTCGGCCGGCTCCTCGGGCCAGGCCTTGGCGTCGAAACGGCCTGTGCGACGTGTCATGGCTTGCCAGGCCTGGGCCAGACATTCAGCATCGATTTCGACAAAGCCCATAGCCTTGCAGGCCTGCTTGGCAGCCCGATAGACGGGGTCAGTGCTGCCGTAGGTCATGGCAGCCTGACTTTCGACAGGCAGGGCCAGGGCGGCCTGGTGTGCGGCGACGATGGCCGCGGCCTCGAGGGATAGTGCGTTCACGGCGAGGTTCATGCGTGGTGCCAGAAAGGGGTGCCCAGTAACGGCGTACTCGGCTGGGCGGACTCTTGTTCGGCCATGGCGCCGGAGCGATATGCATCGCGTCCGGCCTGGGTTGCGGCGGCGAAAGCGCCGGCCATGGTCACGGGCTCCTGCGCCAGCGCGACGGCGGTGTTCAGCAGCACGCCATCAAAGCCCCATTCCATCACCTGGCAGGCATGAGAGGGGCGTCCCAGGCCCGCGTCCACAATCATCGGTACGTCAAGCCGTTCGCGCAGCACGCGCATGGCATAGGGGTTGATGGGCCCCTTGCCGGTGCCGATGGGCGCAGCCCAGGGCATGACGGCCTGGCAGCCCACATCCACCAGGCGCTGGCACAGCACAAGATCTTCGGTGCAGTAGGGTAGTACTTTGAAATCGTTCTTGATCAGCCAACTGGCGGCTTCCACCAGGTTGAGCGTGTCGGGCTGCAGGGTGTAGTCGTCGCCGATCAGCTCGAGCTTGATCCAGGCCGTTTCGAACACCTCGCGCGCCATCTGTGCCGTGGTGATGGCTTCCTGGATGCTGTGGCAGCCGGCGGTGTTGGGCAGCACCGGCACGTTCAACGCCTTCAGCAAGTTCCAGAAATCGTTGCCGCTCTCACCGGGGGCCGCCGTCTGACGGCGCAGCGAGGCCGTGAGCATGGCCGGCTTGGCTTGTTTTACGGCGGCTTCGAGCACGGCCGGCGACGGATAGCGCGAGGTGCCCAGCAGCAGGCGACTGTGGAAGGTTTCGCCGTATAGGATGAATGGGTCTTGGATGGGGGCGGTTTGCATGTCAGCAGTCCATGTGGTTTGCGATGGCATATGTGTGGAAGAACCCAACCGGGAAACGCCGTGGAACCGGCTTGGCCGGGCCACTGGCGTTGCCCCCTGCAAGGGGGGAGGAGGAGCGACACGAAGTGCGCGCAGCCTGGGGGTGTGCCACTTTATCCACCGGTGACAGGCGCAATGATGTCAACGCGATCACCCGGCTGAAGTCGATGTTCGCCGTACTGCGTCTTGGGCACGAACTGCGTGTTGACCGCGGCCGCAAACGGCGGCTTGGCTTCAATGGCCGCAATGGCATCGAGCAGCGTTGCCCCGTCGGCGAGTTCGTACTCGTTCTTGTTGATGAAGACTTTCATGGATTCAGGTCGGCACAGTTTCCAGATGCAGGTCGAGTGAGTTCGCCAGTGTAGTGCGCTGCTCGTGCACCAGTTCCAGCACGGCGTCGAGCAGGGCCGGGGAGATCATGAAGCCGTGGCGGTACATGCCGTTGATTTGCAAGCTGCGGGGCCCCAGCTGACGGATGGCCGGCAGGTTGTCCGGCAGGGTGGGGCGGCACTGGCTGGCGATCTCCAGGATGCGCGCTTCGGCAAAACCGCTGTGCACGGCGTAAGCCGCGCTCAGCAGTTCCAGCGTGGAGCGCACGCTCGGTGGCGAGAGGTCATTGCTCTCAATCTCGGTGGCGCCGATCACGAACACGTGGTCCTGCTTTGGCGCGATGTAGATCGAATAGCGCGGGTGGACCATGCGTGTGGGGCGGCGCAGGGTGACTTCGGGGGCATGGATGCGCGCCACTTCGCCGCGGATGCCGCGCAACTGCGGCCATTGCGCTTGTGCACCCAGGCCGCGGCAGTCGAACACCCAGTCCGGCTGGCCTGCCGTGCCGGGGGCGAAGTCCTGCGGGGCGCGCGGGCTGTTCCAGTGCAGGTCAACCTTGAGTGTTTGCAGCTCGTGCAGCAGGGCCGCCAGCAACTGGCGGTTGTCGAGCTGGCCTTCACCCGGCAGGTACAGGCCTTGTGTGAAGCGGTTGCCCAGCGCAGGCTCGTACTCGGCCATGCCGGTAGCATCAAGCGCCTGCATCTTGGGCAAGGCGGGCACCTTTTCCTGGTTGGCCTGCAGCAGGCGGGCAAAACGCTGGGCGTCGGCGGCGTCTTGGCGGTGCCAGACGATGAGCGTGCCGTCCTGCTGAAAAAACACCGGCTGCGACAGCTGCGCCAGCAGTTCGGGCCAGCGTGTGAGCGCGTAGCGCCCCATTTCCACCACGCTGGGCTCGGTGACGGCGGATTCGGCCAAGGGGGCCAGCATAGCGGCCGCGATGCGGGCAGGCGAGCCCTGGGCATCGGCGCCGCCGGCTTCATACACGGTGACGGCATGGCCGGCACGAGCCAGTTGCCAGGCGAGCAGCCGGCCCATCAGGCCGGCGCCGAGGACGACAGAGGAGGGGCGGGAAGGGGAAGTGGTCATTTCAAAATACCCTGATAATTTTCGTCATGACGAACACAACGATTTCTGCCAACGAAAAACACTACCCGCGTGTGCTGTCCATCGCGGGTTCCGACAGCGGCGGTGGCGCCGGCATCCAGGCCGACCTGAAGACCTTCAGCGCGCTGGGCTGCTATGGCATGACGGCCATCACGGCCATCACGGCACAAAACACGCAGGGCGTGCGCGCCATCCACGGCGTGCCGCCCGAGATCCTCAAGGCACAGATCGAAGCGGTGGTGGAAGACATCGGCGTTGATGCGGTGAAGATCGGTATGTTGCACGCGCCCGAGGTGGTGCGGGTGGTGGCGCAGGCCATCCGTCAGTATGGGCTCCGGCAGGTGGTGCTTGATCCGGTGATGGTGGCGACCAGCGGTGACCGCCTGATTGCAGAAGAAACGGTGCAGGTGCTGGTGCAGGAGCTGTTCCCGCTGGCGACCGTCATCACTCCCAACCTGGACGAGGCCGAGCTGCTGCTGGGCCATCCGATCGAGGGCATTGCCGCTCTGGAGCCGGCGGCACGCGAGCTGCAGGCGCTGGGGGCACCCAGCGTGCTGCTCAAGGGCGGCCATTTGCCAGGAACCGACGTGGTGGATGTGTTGCTGGAGAAGAGCCAGCCGTCGCAACGCCTGGCGTCGCAGCGCATCGAGAGCCTCAATGTCCACGGCACCGGCTGCACCTTGTCGTCTGCGATTGCCGCCCATCTGGCACTGGGGCTGGATCTGGCCACTGCCGTGGCCCGGGCCCGGGCCTATATCCTGCGCGCGATTGCTGCAGGCGCTGATGTGCGCACCGGTCACGGCCACGGTCCGCTGAACCACGGTTATGCGCCGATGGCGATGCAGACCTTGTCTGCGCCCCGATGACTTTTCCGCACGCGTCATGACAATCGTTTCAAAGGCAGGGGCGGCGGGCGGCGGGGCCAAAGCGCATCAAGAGTCGATACGCGGCCTGTTGAGCCTGCTTCCCTGCGCGAGGATTACCTCAGTCAGGTTCAAAGGGACTGTCTCAGTCGCGGCCCACCTATTTCAGGCGGGGCAACACCCCCAGCGAATGTGCTCTTGTGAGCACAGGCGAATTTTAGAGCCAAGAAAAAGCCCGCTCTGAGGCGGGCCTTAACTTGTTTCGGCGAATGTTGACCTGGGTCAGTCGAACACCGGCGTTTCCACGCCCAGCACCTTGTGCAGCTTGGGGCTGGTGGTGGTGTACTGCAGGTGGACCTTCTTTTCCGGGAAGATGAAGGGCATGGCGCCGAAGGCGGCCAGGGCGCATTCGTGGAAGCCCGACAGGATGAGCTTCTTCTTGCCCGGATAAGTGTTGATGTCACCCACGGCAAAGATGCCGGGCACGCTGGTGGAGAACTTTTCGGTGTCCACCACGAGCTGCTTGCGCTCGATCTCCAGGCCCCAGTCGGCGATCGGGCCCAGCTTGGGGCTCAGGCCGAAGAACACCAGCAGCACGTCCATGGGCACCACGCGGGTGACACCATCGCCGCCGGTGACCTTGACCGCGGTGAGCTTGCCGTCCGTCTCTTCGAAGCCGGTGACCTGGCCGACGATGAACTGCATCTCGTAGGCGTCGCACAGTTCCTTCATCTTGGCCACGCTGGCCGGAGCCGCCTTGAAGCCGTCACGGCGGTGCAGCAGGATCACGCTCTCGGCCTTGTTCGGGCCTTCGGCGGTGAAGTTCAGCGTCCAGTCGAGCGCGGAGTCGCCGCCGCCGACGATCACCAGGTTCTTGCCGGCGAAGTCGGCCGGGTTCTTGACGCGGTAGAACAGCTGTGAGCCTTCAAACTTGTCCAGGCCCTCGACCTTCAGTGTGCGCGGCTGGAAGGCGCCGACGCCAGCGGCGATGAAGATGGTCTTGGTCAGGAACTGGGTGCCCTTGGAGGTTTCGACGAAGAAACGGCCGTCGTCCTGCTTCTGCACCACGGTCACTTCCTGGCCCAGGTGGAAGGTGGCGCCGAAGGGCTCGATCTGCTTGAGCAGGGAATCGGTGAGTTCCTTGCCGGTGCACACCGGCACGGCCGGAATGTCGTAGATCGGCTTGTCGGGATAGAGCTCCATCGGCTGGCCGCCGGGATAAGCGAGCGAGTCGATCACGTGGGCCTTGATCTCGAGCAGGCCGAGTTCGAACACCTGGAACAGGCCCACCGGGCCAGCGCCGACGATGACGGCGTCGGTTTCAATGGGGCCTTCGTGGGCCTGGGCGGTTTTGATCACTTCTTGACTGAGTTTCGGTTCCATGCTTTTAGCGCAGCAGCTCTTTGAGCTTGCCGGTCTTGTCTTTCCACTCTTCCGCATCGGGGAGGGCGGCTTTGCGTTTGGTGATGCTCTTCCAGGTTGGCAGCTTGGCCAGCTCGGCGTTGAGCTTGGTCATGTGCTGCTGGTCGGACGGCACGTCTTCTTCGGCGTAGATGGCGTTGACCGGGCATTCGGGAATGCAGACGGCGCAGTCGATGCACTCATCGGGATCGATGGTCAGGAAGTTCGGACCTTCGCGGAAGCAGTCGACGGGGCAGACATCAACGCAATCGGTGTATTTGCAGCGGATGCAGGATTCGGTGACGACGTGGGTCATGCTGTAGTTCTGGAGGAAAAAGGGAAGAAGCCCTTGATTTTATTGGGTTTTGGGAAGTCTGGCGATTGTCGTCCTTGTCGGGGGCAGGGTTGTTGAGATAAGTCAATGCAAAAGGAGGGCTCCGGAGGTCTTGTGGGTGGCGGTATCCACCAGGATCAGTGAGCCCAGAACGCGCGAACGGGCGAAGGGCAAGGCCGCAATCGGCTCCTGCAGTGCCAGCTCGACATGGCCGATGGCATTGGGCTCCAGCTGGCTGGCGTCTTCTTCGGCCAGGGTGTTGATGTCCAGGCGGTGCACGATGCGCTTGACCTTGGCCTTGACCCAGCGGTGCCCATGCAAGGCCCAGTAGACGCGGCCGGCCACCAGCGCTTCGTCGTCGAGCCAGGCCACGGTGCCCAGCAGTTCGCGGCTGGGCGTCAGGCCGGCATCACCGGCTTGGCTGTCGGCACCGGCCAGCAGCCAGTCACCACGCGACACATCCACCTCGCGGTCCAGCACGATGCCGGCGCTGTGGCCAGCGGCCACGGCCCCGGGCTGGCGCACGTGGTCCAGCACCTGGGCCACGGTGGCACTCTGCCCGCTGGGGAAAACGCGCACCGTATCGCCGGCCTGCACGCCGCCGGCAGCCACACGGCCCCAGAACACGCGCCGGCCCTGGCTGGTGTCGCTGGAAGAGGAAAATTTCTCCACCCACTGCACCGGGAATGCCAGCGGCAGGCCAGTGTCGGCGGCGGTCACGGGCAACTGCTCCAGGATGTCCAGCAGCGTCGGGCCGCCGTAGCCGCACCAGTTGGCCTCGGCCGGGGCATCCACCACATTCCAGCCCTTGAGGGCGGAGACCGGCACGGTGGCCGTCACGCTCAAGCCGGCGCTTTCGGCAAAGGCCAGCAGGGCGCTGCGGATGTGGGCAAAGGCCAGGGCCGCATCGGCCACGGCATCGAGCTTGTTGACGGCAAAGATGATGGACGGCACACGCAGCAGTTTCAGCAGCAGCGAATGGCGCCGCGTCTGCGGCAGCAGATCCAGGCCGGCCTTGGCCCAGTCCAGTTTGGTGGCATCCACCAGCACCACAGCGGCGTCGGCACTGGAGGCGGCCGTGACCATGTTGCGCGTGTACTGTTCATGGCCCGGGGCGTCGCCGATGATGAACTTGCGGTTCTCGGTGCTGAAGTAGCGGTAGGCCACGTCGATGGTGATGCCCTGCTCGCGTTCGGCGGAGAGACCGTCGGTCAGCAGGGCCAGATCGGTTTCGCCTTGGCGCTGCACGCCAGCCAAGTGGTCCTGCAGCACGGCGCGGGTGTCCACCAGCAGGCGGCCGATCAGCGTGCTCTTGCCGTCATCGACCGAACCGCAGGTGATGAACTTCAGCGCGGATTGCGTGTCATTTTTGCCGGAAGGCACCGTGGAATATGCGGTAGCAGCTATTGATTTTGTAGCGGTTGTCATAAGAATCTCTTTCCGAATGCAGTGCTTCCAACCCAGGGGCACCGCGGAACCGGCTTCGCCGGGCCGCTGGTGCCGCCCCCTGCAAGGGGGGTGGCGGCCACACGAAGTGGGCAAGCCTGGGGGTGTGTCAAAAATACCCGTCCTTCTTGCGTTTCTCCATCGAGGCGTCCGAGGTCTTGTCGTCCATGCGCGTGGCGCCGCGTTCGCTCACCTCGGCCGCCAGGGTCTCGATCACGATGTCGCCGGCAGTGGCCGCCAGGCTCGGCACCGGGCAGGTGCAGGTGATGTCGCCCACGGTACGGAAGCGCACGTCACGCACCACCACCTCTTCACCGTCGCGCGGCGGCGTGATCTCGGTCACCGGCACCAGCAGGCCGCGGCGTTCCACCACCTTGCGCGGGTGGGTGTAGTAGAGCGAGGGCAGGGCGATCTGCTCGCGCTCGATGTACTGCCAGACGTCGAGCTCGGTCCAGTTGGAGATCGGGAACACGCGGAAGTGCTCGCCCGGGGCCAAGCGGGTGTTGAACAGCGTCCACAGTTCCGGGCGCTGCGCCTTGGGGTTCCACTGGCCGAAGCTGTCGCGGTGGCTGAAGATGCGTTCCTTGGCGCGGGCCTTTTCCTCGTCTCGGCGCGCGCCGCCGATCAGCGCGTCAAAGCGGAATTCCTCGATGGCTTCCAGCAGCGTGACCGACTGGTGCACGTTGCGGCTCTCGCCCGGGTGGGCCAGGCGCACGGTGCCGCGCGCCATCGAGTCTTCCACGCTGCGCACGATCAGCTCGGCCTGCAGTTCCCGGGCGCGCTGGTCACGGAAGGCCGTCACCTCGGGGAAGTTGTGGCCGGTGTCGATCATCAGCAGCGGGTAGGGGATGCGGCCGACGCCGAAAGCCTTTTCAGCGCACTTGAGCAGCACCAGCGAATCCTTGCCGCCGGAGAACAGCAGGGTCGGGCGCTCGAAGGCAGCGGCGACTTCGCGCAGGATGAAGATGGTTTCCTCTTCCAGCGCATTCAGGTGTGCGTTGCTCAAATGGTGCACAGGCGTGTCCAGTAGTTCGTGTTGTGTGCGGGCGTTCATGGCAGGGTCTTCTTCCGTTATTCAGTGGGTCAGGTGCAGGCCGCACTCGCGTTGGTCTTCGCCCTTGGTCGGGTCCACGTAGTCGAAGTTGTTGGGCAAGCCGTGGAGCTCGCAGTACTGGTACAGGTCCTTGGACGACCAGTGCAACAGCGGGGCAACCTTGATCAGGCCGTCGGGGTTGATGCTCACGGGGTCCATCTGGGCGCGCACGGCGCTGTCCGTGGCACGCAGCGCCGTGAACCAGACCCTCGGGGCGGTCTCGCGCAACGCGCGGGCGAACGGCTCCAGCTTCACTTCTTCGGTGAAGGCCGCGTGGCGCGGATCGTCGAGCGCCGGCACCGGGCCGTCCACCGCCTCGCGGTGCGCGCGCGAACGCAGGGGCAGGTAGATGCGCAGGTTCAGCCCGAGCTGACGGGTCACTTCGTCGGCATAGCGGTAGGTGGCTTCGGTGTTGTAGCCGTTGTCCATCCAGATCACCGGCACATCGGGCTGCAGGCGCGTGACCAGATGCAGGATCACCGCCTCGAAGGGGCGGAAATTGGTGGTGACGATGGCCTTCTGGCCCAGGCCGAGCGCCCACTTCACCAGTGCGGTGGCGTCACGGCCATGCTGGGCGTTGATCTGTTCGATATCAAGGGTGCTGATGGCGCTCATCTCAGGCGGCTTTCAGGAAATGGGGTTTGGCCTGCACGGCATCGCCCTGGTAGAACTCGGCATACCGTGCCAGCTGGCGCTCGGCGATGGCCAGGTCCTGGTCGGCGCGCAGCACTGCCGACGTGAAGCCGCTGCGGGCCATCTGCTGCAACTGGTCGGCCAGCACGTTACCGGTGGCGCGGATCTCGCCTGTGAAGCCGAGGCGGCGGCGCAGCAGGAAGGCCTGGCTGAAGGCGCGGCCGTCGGTGAACTTGGGGAACTGCAGGTCGATGCGGTCGACACCGGCCAGCGAAACGGCGCGCGGATCGGCATCGTTCGCGAGTTCAAGCACGTTTTGGCCTTGGGGCGCCGTCGAATGGGCGCTGGCAGCTATCAATTTCATAGTGTTCATTCCTTCAGGCAGCGT